>NZ_JAVLSO020000001.1:0-769916 GCF_032080575.2 Aequorivita sediminis
AAGAATCCCCAAAAACGTTACAAACAAATAATTATAATAAGAAAAGAAATTAAGGACATTATGATGACAAGTCGGCAATACATTAAAGTTCGGGAAGGCAGGTAAATAGGTGTTCGTCAGTCGTTCCGCTTTGTTCCGCAAAACATCCCGACAAGGGTATACAAAGCAGCTATACCTTAATATTTTAAATGGAATAGCTGCCCTTGTCGGGACCATAACTAGCACCACTGCGGCGACACGTCCTCGTTGGCGCTATTTATTTGTTTTGCTTCACACGCTACTCTCCTTCCTCACCCGTGGCTACTCCATCCCCCCAAACGGTGCGCAAGGTGAACGCAAAACTCAGCTCGCTGAAGTTTTGCTGAACCGCAGCCAACGTTGCGCACCGCAAACCCCAATAAGGTGCCTGCCCGACAGCAGGCGGGTTCGCAAGCTCACAACTTAATAATTGGGGGTCTGCCGCCACTTGTTAATTGGGCGAGCCTGCGTGTCGCTGCGGGCTAATCGGGCTGTCACGATTTTTGCATTGCCAATGCTTACAGTCACTAAGTTTCCCTCATTCGTGCCTCATTCCCTCAACTTAGCCACCTCCAGCAACGCGCACAAGAGTAGCCATTTCTCTACACCAAACGAGACTAAGCTAATCAATACGCAACGCCAGAAAAAGCAATTAAAAAAAACACCTCAACTCCTTAAAAATAGTCATATAAATAAACCTCTCTGGCGATGCTCCATTCACGCTATGTCATCGTTTCGTTTCGCTATATGGCTACCCTTGTCTTTTCCAACGCCAAAGCAAAAAATCGCGCCAGCCCTGCCGTAAACGGTAGCTGTCTGCCGCCCTCGACGCTCGTTCTTTTGCATCCAGCACCCTTGCTCCGCTCGCAGGCGGCTCGCATTATAGTTCCAGCAATCCATTCCGCTGCTCTCCATTCCTTGCTTCCACTATAGCTCCGCTTTGGTTTACCTGCCTAATGCAATATTATCAATTTTCAAGGTTGTTTTATAAAAGCCTCTTTTTTGGCCTATCGAAAATTTATCGTAATAATTTGAAATGAGAGCGCCGTCAAAACTTTAGGCTGTTTGAGCAATCCAAGTCTTTTACCAGATCAAAAGGCTTTAAAGCGAGTTCCTAAAGTTTAGGTGCCGAATGAAAAATTTAGATAAGTTTTCGTCAGCCTAGATTTTTTTGGTTCGTTTTTTCATCAATGGAAAAAATGAACATGTTAAATGTCTAAAACAAGATTTAATAGAAACATACTGTTATCCGGCTTCTACAAACAAGAACCCTTCAGATTCACCCCATTTACATAAAGGCAATAATCACACTTTAAATTCGGCTTTGCATTAACCTTCCATTAGAAATAAGTAAAAACTCAAACATAAGGCAAAGTTACAGGCGTGCGGATGCGAGAGCTGCAAGGGTTCACTACGCCTGTATGAAAAAATCTCCACCTTATCAGGTAGTATTTTTCCATCCAGCCCTTGCATCAGTCGCACCGATCCTGTGTTAACTGGCATTATGTTTAAGTTTTTATTTAGAGTCCGTTTAGGCAGCCGGTGGTTGCTGGCGGGCATACGCACTTCGGGCAAACCGTTCTTTATAGGTGTGCATTACGTAGGCTTCAAGGAGTATACGTTGCGCATTTTTTGGATAGAGTGCTGCCTCACAGAGCTCCCATTTTAGGGGGCTCTTTTTTTAATCGTTTCGTGAAAAGGTTTTAAGCAAATAAAACGAAGATTGCCGAATTAAATCGATTATTATCTGTAATGAAAAATGAAGTCCAAGTTTTTCTCTCTTAAGTCCTAATTGATACTCGTGCTTGTCATTTTGAAAATACAAATTAGATAGCCAAAATTCATTGTTTGATATAATACCTATAAAAGATGTCAAATCTGAATAGTGATATAACTTATTGGGTTTTTCTCTATTAATTTTGTTTAATATCATAGATCTTCTTTTTTATAGCACACAACATGTAGGCATAACACATTCACACGTCAAATATTAACCTCTATATATTATTAAATGCGACATCAAAACCCCAAAAGCCAATACAGGCCTTCAGGGTTAAATTAATTGGGGAGAGAATAAAGCACTAAGCTTCAACCTCAAACATAGTTAAATTATACTTAATATAAAAAGTGTTTTGAATTCAAAAAGGGACAGAATAAAACTTTATGCACTACACACCAAGCATCTAAAGATATTCATTCCTTAAAGCAAAAGAGCTGCGCAAAGTTAGGAGGGTTGCTTCCTTCGCACCAGCCACATAACGGGTTATCAAGGTCAAGCACTTTGTGTTTTTATGAAAATCTCCACCCTTGGGGTAGTATTTTCATTCAAAAACCTTGACAACCCTAGCAACCCTCCTGGTCTAAAGCTTTCTCTTTTCTACTTTTCGTTTTTCCGAAAAAAAATGAAAGCAGAAAAGTGATTCTCAATAAAGTTTAATTAAAAATTGATGCATTATGAAAGCTTTCAAAATCAAAACACATCGACTAGGGCAAACCTACCATGCCCCACATTTCTTCATCCTTAGCAAAGGAAACAATGCCGGAAAACCAAGTGTTTCTGAATTCACAAACTCATTTGTAATTACAGCAAACACTCAAAAACAAGCCCATCAGCTCTTTTGGATTTGCAACATCTTATACACTGGGCACTACTTTCGTACAAGATTATGCGGGTCCGTAATTCCATTTATCCGAATTGGCGAAGTTCAATCACTATTGGAACGAATGATCTTAAATTATGAAGGACACCATTGGTACGGCCGCTTCCAAGCCCTTGAAAAACTGGAGCAATTAATCAAAGTTCTTCAGCACCAAAAAAACTGCATTAACCAATACAAACTATTACTGATGCAGTCCTACCAACTGGATAGAGATTGAACGATTTATCAAACGAAAAAGCCCAGGAGTAATTCCCTGGGCTTCTGATTATAATTACGATGAAGATCTATACCTCATCTGAATTTTTCTTTTTCCGAAAACTTACATCCGATTTGAATTTTGCAGAAAAGAAATTTTTGACAACAATTTTTAAAGATATCGAAACCGAAAAACTAACTACCGCACCAACAAATGCAAGAATCCCTGTTCGAATTAAATCATCCGACCCAATAACCGGCCACGTAGCCAAAAAAGTACCACCACAAGTACCAGCAATTGTTGAAAGCGATTTAAACGACATCTTCTCAATTATTATTTTCTTTATTTTTTAATTCTTCACCATCACTAACCACCGCCTGACTCACCGCCGTAACGACAGTTCCAGCCACTGTTAGATAAGAAGCAATAGAAATTAATGTTGCAGGCAGCGTGATAGGAGCCGTCAAAATTGCAGCTCCCGAGGCACCCAAGGCAATACCAACATTCCGCAAAATCTTAAAGAATTTTGGCGTAGGTTTCTTATATCGATCTAATATGTTCATACAAACTGTTTTTAATGGTTAATACAACTTCCTCTTTTCGGTCAAAGGCCTGGTGGCACAACGAAAGGACCTTTTGCATCGCCGCCCGGGAATTGCTTCCCCTTCCTATGCCTACCAACTCCGAAACTGGTGAAATACACCCACGTAGCTCTTTCTTTGCATAATTGGCTGAATGCAACAAAATCAACTGCCGATTAGGTACATTCTTAACCAATAGATGATTACCAAACTTCTTTGAATATCTAGCCTCAAGTTTATAAGAGTCCTCAGGAATACAAGATTCCATCTTCCGATTATCCACCCAAGGAAGCTCAATGGTAAAACACAAAAATCGATTATTCAAAAAGAGGGAGCCATTGGTTCCCTCTTGATGATAACTACGTTCTAAAACCAACTCCATAGTCTACTGCTTATCGGTGAGCACAATTGCCAAGGCGTTATACATTCCGTTTTTCAGCGAATACATCTCACCATTTACCTCCTGATAAAACTCAACTCCTAATACCCCAACAACAGGAAGTGTTGAGTTTGCAGTAAGCGTAGAAACCAAGTTCAATGCAGCCGTATCAGGTACTGTATATGGTAAAATCCCAGAGCTGTCCATATCAAAAACAAACAAATCGTTTTCAAAATCCAACTCAGCAGCACCCGAAATCATTCTAAAATGAGTCGTTCCCCCTGGAGCCGCAATTCTAACTACTGGACTAAACGGTGCCAAATCCGCAGTAAACTCACCTGTAACTCGGTCAAAACCTGCAGTGTAAGGAGAAAACAAAGTGTTTCCCAGCTTCCCGCGAATGTTAAAATCAAAATCATTAATCAGATCAAGATTTCCATCCTGAACAGTTCGTAAACCCCTCTCATTTACCGTATCCGATTTCACAACTACAAGCATCTCTTTGGTTAATCTACTAGTAACACGTTTGTCTTTTGCATTCTGCATCAAAATACGCAGCGCATTTCTAACAAGCTTTCCACCCTTGCCAGCACGTCCAAATTCAGCACCATTCTCACGAGTTCTCTGAAAAGCAGGATCGTTCATAATACGGTTCTTGTCCACACCGCCCTTTTCTCGGGCTAAATGTCCATCCGATGTCTTATAAAAGGAAATATCGCCGATAGTTCCTTTTAATTTAATAATTCCACTTTGTCTTGCCATTGCTATAAAATTTTAAGTTCTCAACAAAACACCGTATTTTTAACTCACCACACGATTTTGACCCTCCACCCGTTCCGAACAAGTACCTTTTTACCGAATCTTCCGGTAAAACATTCCAAATAAACTCTCAGCCGAGTGTGGATAGTGTATAGATACTGTACGGATGAAGTATAGATAATGTATGAAAGAAGTATTATGAAGTCAGATCGAGTATGCATATTCCCTAAAGACGTCCAGCGCATCACCGGAAGAAGTGAGCGATATGGTAGATTACTTTTGCATCAAATCAGAAAACACTTCGACAAACAACCTCATCAATTTATCACCGTGGATGAGTTCGCAGAATTCACAGGTATCAATATTGAGACAGTAAAGGACTTTCTTAAAAACAACTAATCTGCATTAAATCTTATGACTGACATTAGACAAAAGTTCTTATCTTTACAATTGAATATGAAGGTAAATCAATTCAACGCACAATAAATCATATATACCCTAATCAGACACCCCTCTGAAACACAAAGAGTTAACTTACTGATAATCAATGGGTAACACACAGGGTTCTCTTCCTGTCATCTCGACAAGAAAAAACACCAAACAACACTAAAGCCCTGTAAATCATATGGTTTACAGGGTTTTTTAATTTTGAAATCGATGGCAAAAAATATTACAACTCCCCCTTTTTGACAAATTGGTAGTAATTACTTTTTTTCCCATCGATGATTCTTTCATCATACAGCAATTGAAAATTATTTTCATCAAAAATTTCAAAAAAAACATCCCAGGAAATATTATTTAAAAACTCTTTATTCTCGTGAAAATTGATTCTTAACATTTGCCCTGCCATAGACTTATTGGCTATCCCTTCTGTCATAGCAGGTACACCTTCTCGCGCTTCAACCCAATTTTTAATGGTTGTATGGTTGTCTGTTGTTTTTAATTCTTCTGATTTCATAATTTCTCCTTTTAATGTATCTAAGTAATATTATTAAAATAGTAGTATTCCTATTTTCTTTTCTAATTAGACTTCACTTTTTAGGTGAATGTCTTTATCGTGATAATGGATTCTGAATTTATCTGTTTCTCAAAACACGAATATTTCATGCGGTAGCAAGGTTTATCGCCACTATAACTTTATCCACAATTGTCTTGCCGATTGTTTGCAAGCTTGACAAATTAATTTTATGGGTAACAACCTTCCTATTATAAAGTTAGCGTTCACAGTTGGAATAATAAAATATGCTAACAATTTTTTAATACTTAATTCTTATAGATTCAACAAGAGTAATGGTTGTGACTTACTATTATAAGGCAGCTAAATAGATGAAAAAAAATCAAACAGCCAGTTTAATTATATTAATCGCCTCTACTTTCAGTTGGAAACCCATAGGCATAAAAAACATATAACAAAAATTATATCTTTTAGCTCTTAACTACTTGTACCTGCTTTCCCTTAGAAGGAAATCAAAATTTTTATAGAGCGCGTAATAATTTTTATTTCGGTTAGGCCTCAAAGCTTGTTTAACGACTATGATAAACTTTCTTCAAGTGTGAAATTAGCTATCTAAATATTTCCATACCTAAAGAGGATTCAGAATATAGTAAACTCTCGCGCTTTATCTTTTTAGTAAAAATAATTTCAGGTTAGTACTATAAATCGGAAGTTTAACCTCTTAATTGTTCTTACATCCTTTATTTCGTATTTTTATATTTCATAAATAGTATTCAATTATTTGGATATTCAACAATTAAGAACTTAAAATCTAGAATCATGGATGATAAAGAAAATAATACCCGTCCCGAACAACGACCTGTTGATCCTGAGAAAAATAATGCTACGCAAGAAAGAGAATATCGAAAAGATAAGAGAGCAGGGAAAATTGGTAATACGAAAATCGATTCAGAAGAATAACTAATCCGCTAAAGAATAGTATTCTTACTAGAGTTTTCAATTCCAGATTGCCGTGGGTCTGGTAAAAGATTTTGAAACTTTATTTTTTCAACAACTATAGATAAGTAGTCTAAATCGTCTACTACTTTTCCAGTAATCAAATACACCCCGTTTGTTCTTATAGAATATTTACGCGCAATTTCAGGAAAGTGAACTGTATCAAAAATCACTCCTTCGTAATCGATAAATGTCCCGAAAATCATAATATCGCCATTACTGGTTCCGGTCTGCTTGGCGGTAATCAACTTACCAAAAATAGAGATACGCTTCCCTATATTATAAGGGATGTCTTTAGCCAAACAATTAGGCAGGTTGTCTTTTTGAATTAGATTGAAATACCCCTTTAATGGAAACCCTATTAATTCCAATTCATCGTAAGCATCAATTAAATGATTACTAAGTATTTCTGGCAGTGTAAAATTTACTTGCTTAGGCTTAAACAACACTAGTGCAGTATCATCAAGCTTGTTTTTTGAAGCTTTAAGATGTGCTTCCCACATTATTTGATGCTTGTCTTTTCCTGTAAACCTAAAACAGTCTATTCGAATTAATGTTATTAATTGTTCGATACCAATGGGCACACGCTCTATAAAATCATCAAAGTCCTCAAAATCGCCATACAATCGCCTCGATTTTAATATCCTTTCCACTACCCTTTCCTCCAAATCGCGTATTAACACAAATCCCAAGTAGATGGTTTTACCTTGAATTATTGTTTCATAAAAACTATTATTTATACAAGGTTTTTCTACAATTCCACCCTGTAAAACAATTTCTTGAACATAGGTTTCTATAGAATAAAATCCACCCCCATTATTGAGTACGGCAACCATAAACTCTAAAGGGAAATATCGTTTTAAATACAAGCTTTGATAACTTTCTACAGCATAGGATGCCGAATGGCCCTTGGCAAAAGCGTAACCCGCAAAAGCACTTACTTGATTCCAAACCTCCATTGTTAGTTCTTCAGAATACCCTTTTTGCAGACAGTTACTCTTAAACTTTTTCTCAACAGCGATAAATTCCTCTTTAGATCTAGACTTCCCACTCATCCCTCTTCTTAATACATCTGCTTCTCCCAAATCCAGTCCTGCAAAATAATGCGCTACTTTTAATACATCTTCTTGATAAACCATTACACCATAGGTTTCGTGAAGAATTTCTAATAAAACAGGATGACCGTTCTTTCGCTTTTCGGGGAATTTGTGCCTTATTATATATTCATTTTTCATTCCGCCATTGGTTACTCCAGGCCTAATAATCGAGCTTGCAGCTACAAGACCTAGATAATCTTGCGTTCGCAACTTGGTCATTAAAACACGCATGGCAGGGGACTCAACATAAAAAACGCCCATACAATCTCCAGTTTTCAACAATTCATTGATATTAGGGTCATTTTTAAACTGATAAACCTGATTTATATCTGCTACTTCTGCTTCAGGCTGATTGTACTTTATAATTTCCAGACATTCTTTTATCTTAGAAAGTCCTCGTTGCGCTAGAATATCAAATTTAAAAATGCCGACATCTTCAGATATATTCATATCTATCTGAACTGTTTGAAAGCCCTTTGGCGGCATAAATGTGGCAGCAAAATAGTTGATAGGTTTATTCGTAATTAAAATCCCTCCGGAGTGAACACTTAAATAATTTGGAAACCCACTTATTAATTTCCCGTATTTCACAATCAGTTGAAAGTATTCATCCGCTTTTGAAGCCGTTTTCCCACTTTGTAGAAATGCATCTATTTCGTGTTTTGGAATTCCAAAAACTTTTCCCAGCTCTCGTACTACTGCCCGGTATTTAAATGTAACATAAGTCCCCATTAATGCAGTATTCGGAAATCGCTCAAAGATATATCGTGTAATATCATCCCTATCACGCCAGGAAAAATCTAAATCGAAATCGGGAGGCGAGGACCTATATATGTTGATGAAACGTTCAAAGTAAAGATCGAGTTCAATCGGGTCAACGTTTGTGATTTCTATAATATAAGCAACCACACTATTAGCACCACTTCCACGACCTATATAGGGGTAATTCTTCGACTTTGCGTATTGCAATAAATCCCAATTAATTAAAAAATAGGATACAAAATCCATCTCCTTAATAGCTTTGAGCTCCTTTTCGATTCTATCATAAACAACTTGATCAGGGTTTGGATATCGTTTTTCGAGATTCTCAAAAACCAATTTTCTTAGAAAATTAAAATCAGCATTTTTATCTTTCAAATAGCACTGTTGATTCTGATTCTCTCTTTCTGAATTGAATTTGAAAGCTACATTTGTTTCAGAAAGTAGTCTCTTAGTGTTTTCAATTGCAAGAGGAAATTCTTCAAAGTGATTTAATATTTCTGCTTTTGAAAACATCTTATCAGTTTTTAAACCTTGTTCTTCTTCAGGAAGTTTGCTTAACAAAGTGTTTAACCCAATTGCTCGCAATAATCTGTGAGCGTTATAATCCCTTTGCCCGCGAAATGTAACCGTTTGTTGAATAATTAAATTTTTATAATTCCGATATTTCGAAAACTTCAGCTTTCTTAACCCCACAACAGACACCCCTATATATTCATTCTCCTTAAATGAAGTTTTTTCCAATTCCATTACTTTTTCAAATGGATATATAATTGTGCAATCCTTTAGACTAGGACATAAATCTGGAAACTCTTTTTTTTGATGTAAGTATTCGGTTAAATATTCGTTTATACATTGAAATCCTAAATTGCTTTTAGCAATTACAACGTATTGCTGATTTATTCCATTTCGAAAATCGACACCTACCGAAACCTTAATATTATATGTTGAAGCATTTTTAAGCACACTCAAGCAAGCAGAAGTGGAGTTAATATCGGTAAGCGCAAACGAGTCAATATCATTTTGCTGCGCCAATTCCAGAAGCTCAATTTCTGAAATGGTACCGTAACGTAATGAATAGTAACTGTGACAATTTGTATACATTTATTGTTTTCTATGTGCCAACAACAAAGGAGGTTCGCCATTAAAAGGATTGTGATTGCTACGAATAGATTTTACATCTAGCGTAGAAGCTCTCATTACGGCCCCGCTGCCAAATCGATTTCTAATTTTATCGAGTGATGCATATAAATTCAAATTCTTTAAATCGTCGTCAAACAAGTTTATTTGATAATGCCCCCCAGTAAGATGTGAGAAATTAACGCCAATTAATCGCACCAAAATTCGCCTTTGGTATATTTTATTAAAGAGATTGTGAATAAGCGGTATTAAAATATGATCGGCACTTGTAAAAGGAATTTTTAATTGTTTGCTATAGGTGCTAAAATCTGAATACCGAACTTTAACCGAAACACAACTTGTAAGTTTATTGCCCAACCGCAACTGATAAGCGAGCGTCTCTCCCATAGCAGTTAGACTAGCTTCAAGTTTTTTAATATCTATAGTATCCTTATCAAACGTTCGTTCGGTAGATATAGATTTTCGTTCGCTATATTGAACTACGGGTGTTTTATCAATACCATTGGCTCTATTCCAAATAAGTCTTCCATTTTTACCCAACACCGAAACCAACATTTCTACAGGCATATTTTGAAGGGTGCGGACTTCGTGAATCCCTAAATTTCGCAATTGTTGACTTGTAACTTTTCCCACCATTGGGATTTTACGAACAGAAAGAGGAGCTAAAAAATCTTTTTCAAAACCAGAATCAATTTTAATTTGGTTGTTAGGCTTTGCCTCTCCAGTAGCTACTTTAGAAACCACTTTATTCTTGGAAAGACCGAATGAAATTGGCAAGCCTGTTTCTTTAATAATGGTGTGTCGGAGTTCTTTAGAAAATTTATAGTTCCCAAAAAAACGATCCATTCCTGTTAAGTCTGCATAAAACTCATCTACACTCGTTTTTTCAAAAACGGGAACTTGAGATTTTATAATCTCGGTCACCATATCTGAATACTTCATATAGGTACCCGAATTCCCTTTTATAACAATAGCTTCTGGACACAGCTGCCTTGCCATTTTCATCGACATCCCCGAGTGTATTCCAAATCCTCTGGTTTCGTAACTACAAGCAGCAACTACTCCTCTATCCCCAATCCCCCCCACTAGAACAGGACGCTTCAATAAACGACTATCTAAAAGTCGCTCTACCGAAACAAAGAATGTATCTAAATCTAAATGTAAAATCGACTTTTCCATTGATTTCCTACTAGCTAAAATTATAAATTGAATAATACAAAATTATGGATTATTTCCAAACTAATGGAAATAATCCAACATAAAAGATATTAACAGTAAAAGTGATTTAGTGGTATTTAATGGAAAGCGAGGTAGTACAAAGCGTTAGCTTTAAAATTTTGTGATTTAGAGGTTGGTTGTTTTTATTTAATATATTTACGTGTTGATATTCATTTGAAAAAATATTCGTGACCGAGAAAGAAAAAATGCTTAAAGGAAATTATTATGATTCCAGAGATTCGGAGTTAATGGATATGTATCATAAAGCAAGAAAATTATTAAAAGAATATAATAATCTCAATTCAGAGTTAATCAACGAACGAGAACGAATTTTAAGCGAGCTCTTTAATTTTAAAGGCTCAGGCGTTTGGATTGAGGCCCCATTTTTCTGTGATTATGGAGAAAATATTTCAATCGGAGAAAATACATTTGTCAATACAAATTGTATGTTTTTGGACAATAATAAAATAAGCATCGGAAGAAATGCATTAATTGGACCCTATGTCCAAATATATACTGCAAGCCACCCTTTAAAAGCATCTGAGCGAATAATTGAGAAAGGAATTGAATCTCGTTATCTAACTTCAACAAAGCCAGTTAAGATTGGCGATAAAGTTTGGATTGGAGGGAATACTATAATTTTGCCAGGTGTAACTATTGGTAACAATGTGACAATTGGAGCAGGAAGTGTTATAACTAAAGATATTCCTAATAACGTTTTAGCATTTGGAAACCCTTGTCAAGTGAAAAGAGAGTTAGAATAAAAATGAATCGCAACTTTGGTGGTGCGCTCCCAGAACTTCGATGGTGCGCGATTACATCGCGTTCCTTTCACAATCCCCTATTCATCCATATTAGCAAACATCATGATTCCATACACATAAACAGATTGCTTTAAAATTTTGTGACTTAAAGATTGGTGGTTTTTATTTGATATATTTACGTGATGTAATACATTAAAACCAATACTGTGAAAAAACTTGTATTACTTATAATTGTTATTTTCTCATCTTGTCTTAAAAAAGATAAATTTAATCCTGAATTAAAATCTGAATTATCTTCAATTTTAATAAGAGATCAAGGCTTTAGAGAATTATTTAATAGGAATATAACAGAAAAAATAAAATCCGAGCTTTTAAAATTATTAGAAATAAGCGAAACAGATTTTTTAGAAAACGAACGTGATATTTTTCGAAAAAACGACAGTCTTAATTTAATAAAAATTGAGAAAATCATCAACAAATATGGGTATCCAGGAAAATCTTTAGTGGGAGAACCTGAGAATGAAACTGCGTGGTTTGTTATTCAACATTCAGGTAAAATTGCGGATTATTTTCCTATCATTGAGAAAGCTGGACAAAGTGGAGAATTAGACCTCGTTAAGGTTGCGATGATGAAGGATAGATTACTAATGAACTTGGGAGAAGAGCAATTATATGGTAGCCAAGGAAAAAGGATTTTTTTTGTATGGCCACCTAGGAAACAGACAGATTCTAAAGTTATAATTTGGCCTATTAAAAACCCTGCGACAGTAAATACTTTGAGACAAGAAATCGGTTACAAAAATACTGTTGAAGAATACGCCCAAAGTTTGGGCATTGATTATAAACCCTATACTCTATCAGAAGTTAATCAAATGAATTCTGCAAAATAATAATTGGTTTTCATCTATTCACCAATCTCAAAAGCCTTAGGGACGCAATTTTTTATGGTTGGACAATTGTTGTTAATTTAATTACTTAACCACCCCAGATTAATAGCTTAAGTGTCGGCGTGCATTTAAAATGAATAAAACCACAAAAAAAATATTAATTTGGACGTTTTCGATTCTTGGAATTGGAATCATTGGATACATAGGTTTTGTAGGTTATGTAATGTATACTTTTGTGAGTGGTTGCGGAATGGATGACGGACCATTTAATGCAGTCCTAATTAAGCAATCACAAATTTCGGAAAATTCGGAAATCTTTGAATTGAAAAATAATGGAGTCTTAATTTTGGACAATCGAACAGACTCGCTCTCACCAACGCTAACTTTAAAAGAAAACGGAATTATTAAATGGACTTTAGACACTGATACACGCAACACTAAAGGATACGAATCGACGCGAATTTGGAAAATAAGCAATGTAATGGTAACTAAAAACTCTGACCCTATAAAACTGAATTTCGCAGGACATTGGACCTATGGAGCAGAAGCAGGTTCAATGGAAATTTCTCGAGATGATGGTGAAAATAGTTTTTGTTTGAGTTGGTAAAAAAATAAAGGTGACGCGCCAACACCATGCCTAATTAATCGTCTATTGTAGCTTACTTAAAAATATGTGTAGTTATCGGGACGCAAGTTTTTGATTCATACAGCCCACTTCGCTCGTGTCTATTTGGTTTGAATTGGTTAAATTAGTAGCAGAATCATGCAATCACTCTTACCGGAAAGCGTGACCCACTAAAATCCGAAGAACATAAAACACTATTCCTATGGACAAAGCTCTCAAAACAATGATTGACAATATGCCTGAAAAAACAGGAAAATCATTAAGTGAATGGAAAGCAATCTTGAAAGAAAAATCCTTTACCAAACATTCAGAAGGTGTAAAATATCTAAAAACTGAGCATAATGTTACTCACGGATTTGCCAATACTATTGTAACGCTTTCTAAGGATGAAAATACTCCTTCCGAAGACCTTATTGAAAATCAATATAAGGGTAAAGAAAATTTAATTCCAATTTATAAGGAACTCATTACATACATTAAATCATTAGGAGATGATGTGACTATAACTCCAAAAAAAGGAAGTGTAAGTATTATACGGAAAAGACAATTTGTTTTAATTAAACCTGCTACTAAAACTAGAATTGATTTAGGTTTTAAATTAAAAGACAAACCTACCACTGAAAGACTTGAGGACTCCGGGCCTTTTGGAACTATGTGTACACATAGAGTAAAGATATCGGAACTGAAAGAAATCGACCGTGAACTAAAAAAATGGATTAAAGAGGCTTACGAAAAATCGATATAAATGGGCTACCTTAACGTTCTCTGCTTACTTACCTCGCTAGTGCGCGATTGCATCGCGTTCCCTCCCAATTCCATGTTCATACATATTAGTAAAACACCGTGAAATCATTTAGCCATAAACCACCGCTACCTAAGAACCGAAACTTTCGAGAGCATCATCACGAAATTCTGACTTAGCATTTACCAAACCATACCCCAATAAAACCCAACAATCCCATACAAATAAATAGAGAGAACATTAAAATGAACAGCAATTTAAAAAAGATTGATAGAGAAATATACGCCAAATGTTCTCTTCAAATTTCGGACTTAAAAAAAGAACCAGAAGGAAAAGAATATGATGCTTGCCAATTCAAGCTTAACGGAATGAATATTATTTGTAGAAGTTCTAAAATTACACCTAAAAAAATTGGACAATTTGTAACTTTTTGGAAACGAAATAATAATGGAATAACAGAACCTTTTAACGAAAATGACAAGATTGACTATTATGTAATAAATGTAAATTCGGAAAATAATCTTGGGCAATTTGTATTTCCAAAATCTGAATTAATTAATACAGGAATAATAGCAACAAAACTAAAAGACGGAAAAAGAGGGTTTAGAGTTTATCCTATCTGGGACAAAGCAGAAAATAAGCAAGCTAAAAAAACTCAAAAGTGGCAGTTAAATTACTTTTACGAAATAAATAATTCAACGGACTTAAATATAGTGTCGGAATTATATAAATAACCATTATTAATACCCGCGCTGCTGCGCGATTGTATTATACGCATCCCATAATTTGAATGAAAAACTCCATTTTAAAGTATTCCATATTGCTCCTATTACTTTCGAGCTGTAGAATAATATATCCTGACATTAAATATGAGCCCATCAAGTTTGGTTCATACTACTTTCCCAAATTTGATGAAGTGAAGTTTAAGGAGAAACAAAAAGAATCTGGAGAAATCAATCTGTGGAATTCCACAGGGCCTAACGATTCTCTTAGTGAATTTACTAATCAGTGGTACTCAAAACACCTTAATAGTCTTGGGGAACCAATCTTACATACCAAGAAGAATAAAAAGAAAAAGGTTATAAGATTCACGCATTTAGGCACTTGGTCCAACCCTTATTCATATAGATTAGAGAAGGAAGATGAGGTGGTAAAAATAACCTACAATAAAACAAGAGGACTTGGTGGTTATAAAGCAGGTAGGAGAATTAAACACAAAACAAAGAAGGTAGATTTGGAAAAATGGGAACAAATCATAGAAAAAGTCGATAAAATTGATTTTTGGAATATTGAAACTCACGACCCCAATATGGTTTTAGACGGAGAAGAATGGATTTTAGAAATCTTAATCGACGACCGATATCATTTTGTAAGCAGAAGTAGCCCAGATGTTTACGATGGAAAAGAATATGCGGAATTATGTACGCTGATAACGAACTCGTTTAGTGAATAGAATTATTGCTAACGAGAGTTTAACCATAATATAGAATAAGTCTTTATCCAGAAGTAACTGTATAAACCATCTTTACAAATAATTAAATATCAAATATCAAAAAAAACGGCTTTCAATTTCTTACTACTTCTTCTATAAATGAAAATCCTGAAAATGGAAACAAGCTAATTTGGTTTTGTAATCTATAATCTTATGAGTATTAAGAGTTATTTAGGTATTACTTCGGAAAGGTTGTTATAATTTTGCCGTAATGACTCCTAATAAAAAAAATAAGTTTACAGAAGGGAGAATTCTTAGCTCTCTTATAAGCTTAGCTCTGCCCATAATTTTCGCCAATATTCTTCAATCTGCTTATCAGCTTATTGACACCTTTTGGTTAGGACGATTAGGGGCCGATGCAGTTGCGGCTGTGAGTTTAAGTTTTCCATTGCTTTTCTTAGTACTATCGTTAGGTGCTGGACTTACTTTGGCTGGAACTGTTTTAGTAGCGCGATACAAAGGCGCCGAAAATCAACAGCAGGTAGATTTTAGTTCATCTCAGAGTGTTTTCCTTATTTTTCTTACTTCTATTGTATTAGCAATTATCAGTTATTTTGCTTCAGCTCCTTTAATGGAATTAATTGGTGCCGGTCCTGATATTATAGACGATTCTATACAGTACTTTAAAGTATCCTCCTTAGGTTTTGTTTTTCTATTCCTGTTCTTCATTTTCCAATCACTAATGCGGGGAATTGGGAATGTAATGCTACCTGTATATATCGTTTTATTTACGGTAATACTTAACGCAGTTTTAGATCCACTTTTTATATATGGCTATGGGTTTGTGCCTGGATATGGCGTAGCAGGAGCAGCTGTGGCAAGTGTAGCTACTCAGGCTATGGCTTCCACAATTGGTTTAATTATTCTCTTTAGAGGGAAGCACGGAATTAAAATTTCGCTCTCGTCTATGTACTTCAATATGGAGAACTTAAAACGAACTTTTAACATAGGTTTTCCTGCGAGTATCGAGCAATCTACTCGTGCCTTGGGAATGACGTTTATGATGGTTATTGTTACAAGTTTTGGAAGTGACATAGTAGCTGCCTACGGAATTGGCGCTCGTATGTTGAGCTTTATTGTAATTCCCGCCTTGGGACTTGGGATTGCAACTACCTCTTTGGTAGGACAAAACATTGGAGCTTTAAAGATAAAACGTGCCGAAAAAGCCGCCAACCTTAGTGCTAAAGTATCATTCTTTAGCTTTACTGCTTTAGGATTAATAATGTTTTTGGTTGCCGAACCGCTAACAACCTTTTTTATTCCAGAAGATCCTCAGGTAATTCAAGATGGAACTTTATTTATAAAGATAATGTCGCTGAGTTTTGGTTTTCTCGGGTTACAGCAGGTAATGAACGGTACTTTTAACGGAGCGGGATTTACAAAAGCATCTATGTTTATTTCTATAATGAGTTTGTGGTTGGTACGTTTCCCATTAGCTTATTTGCTTTCATATACATTGGAAATGGGCCCCGAAGGTATTTGGTGGTCCTTCCCTATTTCAAACCTAATAGCAGGTATTGTTGCTTTCAGTTATTTCAAAACAGGCTATTGGAAGAAAAGGGTTGTTCGAGATAGAAGCTTTCTAACTGCTCATGATTAATGTTCCGTATCAAAATAAATTATTCATTTTTAAAAGTTAACAAATTAACTATCTCCACTTTATCGGTGTTAAATTATGTTAGCTAATATCGGAAAACGCAAAAGTTTTAATAGTTTGGCGAGTCAATAAATCTTTCAATTTTCATCTAAAGAAATTTGATTGACAGTAACTGAAGCAATTATTAACCTATTAAATATCTGTATTATGAAGAAGAAAACGCCAATGCTCGACCCAAAAGTTAAAAATGAACAAGATATAGAAAAGCAAGACTCTCCTGCTGAACCAAATTCAAAACCTGATACCGTAAAAAAACCAGAAAAAGGTGATGTTAAAGATGTTCCAGAATCTAATGACCCTGCTGGATATAGTGAATCTGAAAACATAAAGAAGTCCCCTTATAAAAAGGATTAAGGTTTTTAAAATATAAAATGAGTTTCTACAACAATAATGAGAATACTCACATAATTTTAGGTTGATGGACTTAAAACTGATAATGAGTTTTAAGGGCAAATTCAACCTACTTTTTTTCCAATAACTCCAAAGATTAGGTTTACAAGAAGTACTGCAACCGTAAACAAAATCAGATCAGTTACCAAGTATAAAGCCGCCAAACACCCTGCGGCTGCGCTGCACCAAATTGTGGCAGCTGTAGTTAAACCTTGTACTGTTCCTCCTTTTTTAAGAATTACTCCTGCACCTAAAAAGCCAATTCCAGTTACCACCTGACTTAGCACTCGAGTGAGATCTATAAACTTCCCTCCTTGATATTCCAAGGATAGGATAACAAAAGCACAAGCACCTACCGCAACAAGCATATTGGTTTTTAAGCCAGCATCCTTGCCTTTATATTCTCGTTCTAAACCTATTAAAAGCCCTGCAACAATGGCTAACAGAATTTTAAATAGAAAATCCGGACTAAACGAAAAGTCTGGCTCCTCTCCTATGCCTGTAAGTACTTTTTCAGTGGTTTGTATAACACTAAAAAGAAATGAAAACGTCATTTTGCTATTTTTTTAGGTTACTGATTGAGTCGATGAAAATTTATATTGGTTATAAAAATTTTTGTTAGTGAATTGCTTAATAGTAAAGGTCTTAAAAAAACACGAAAAGAATTAGATTCTACTTCCAAAATTTATGCAATAATTATAAATACTTTGTTATTAAACTTCAAAGTCTTTCAAATACCACTAGTTTTTAATCACCCTAAATCTTAACCCTCAAAAACACAAGGCTTATTAAAACTGTTTTCTAATTGCGATAAAAACAAAAACCATAACAGTATAAGCTAAAAAGAACGGGAGAATAAACTCTTTAAGATTTAAAATTAACATTACTGCTATTAAAAATAATTCAAAACCGAGACCGAAGGTTGAAATTGCCGTCATAAACCAATTTGGAAATAATTTACTTTCACTCGCTTTTCTGTCCAGAGCATAAATTATTTTATCAAAAACACCATAGCAGAATTTGTATAATGCAAAAAGGATGTTTACATGTTTCTGCTTTTCTCCTTCTAAGGCAGTAGGTGTTTTATTTTCAAACACTCGGCTAGTACTATCTCCATCAAGTTTATTCCGTAGAATAACGTAGTAATAATTGTAAAGAGTGCCTTGTAATTGTAACCCTAGAAAAGCTAAAACACCAATATACCAAGCGGTATTACTAATATAAGCGATGGCTATAAATATTATAGCATTCAATATAATATCGGCTACAGAATCTAAATATCGGCCAGTATATGAAGGCTTTTCTTTTACTCGAGCTAATTCGCCATCGGCCGCATCTAAAATTGATTTTAAAATTAGAAAGAAAGCAGCCAACCAAAAATTCTCTATAACTATACAGTAAACAGCAAAAAGTCCAGAAATAATAAAACTTATAGTTACGTGAATTGGAGTAAATGAGGTATTCTTTAAAGCGTTTGCAATAACTTTAGCAATCGGTCTTCCATAATCTGATAGATCAATAAACTTATGTTCTTTTGGTAATTTGGACATTCAGAGCTGCAATAATGAGTATTAAACTCTAGTAAATGTAAGGTTTAATGTTTAAAGCAGAATTTCAACAAGAAAATTAACTCTTAATGGATTAAGTTATAGCGCTAAATTAGAAATAGCAACCTCGTAAAAAGCATCTTTAAGAATTAGTACTGTCTTTTCCATTTCATATTCGTTTAAATGTGCATAAGACAATCTTAAAGCAGTTAAATCACGGTTTTGGTAGAGACAGACACTTGGAATTAACAAGCCTTTTTCTCGTGCTTGTTTCTGTAATAATACAAGTGATATATTTTCTTTAAACTCAATCCAAAAAGCTAAACCGGACTCTGGATTTTTAAATTCAATTTTATTCTTGAAATGGTGGGCTAAAAGGTTTGCAAATAATTCTTTTCTTTCCGTAAGTATCTTTTTAGTTTTTCTTTGATATCTGTGAATGTCACCCTGATGAATAATTTCCCCTAAGGCTTTTTGCTTCATTAAATCGCTTTTTCCAAAGACATTTAGGTATTTCGCTCCTTCTTGAAGTAAATCTTGTGGTCCGATTATGAAATTCATTTGAAATCCAGGGTGTAAGAACTTCCCGAAACTTCCCAAATAAATCACACGATTTCCACCATTTTTAGCAAAAAGAGAATCTCTTTTACTCTTCTCCATTGAAAATTCAAAATCGGTGTCATCTTCAATTATGATAAAATTATATTCTTCTGCTAATTTTAATAACTGAGATTTTCGTTTATCAGAAAGGTTAACGGTGGTAGGGTATTGACACCTAGAATTTATATAAACAAAACGAATCTCTCCTGCTTTAAAGTTATTTTGAATAAAGTCTATATCCATTCCATTTTCATCAATAGGAATGGTTTTCATTTTTGCACCCGCTTGATTAAATATCATATTAGGGAGAAAATAGCTGAGTTCTTCCACCAAAACAATATTGGCTGAATTAATTAACAATCGCGATAAGATTGAAAGTACTTGCTCCACGCCAGAAACAGGTAGAAGAAAATTTCTTGAAAGATGAAAGCCTCTAGTCAGATTTAAATAATTGCTTAGTTGGTTTCTAAAGAATATATTTTCATCAGTCGAATTAAAATGTGGATTCAATTTATTCTTTCGTTTTAAAACAGAAGCATAAAAACGAACAAGTTCTTCCGAAATAATCACTCGATAATCCGGTGTGCCATCGGTAAAATAATATTCTTCTACATTTCCTTCCAAGGGAGTATCTAAAATAAAATCTTTTCTGAAGTGGAAATCAGCCTTTTTTGGTGGTTGCTTAAAAGCGTTCTGCTTTAAGGCATTACTTGCGGGATTTTCAGGATTTTTTACAAAGGTTCCAATACCAGGAAGCGTTTTCACCCAACCTTGCTCCTGAAGTTCGGTAAAAGCGGCTACTATTGTTTTTCGGTGAAGCTGTAGCTCTTCTGCTATTTTTCGGCTACCAGGAAGTTTATCTCCAGCCTCTAAATAATTGCGTTTTACTGCGTTAATAAACTGATACACAAACTGCATATAGATTGCATCCTTACTTCTGCGATCTATTTTTATTATTGACTGAAATCGAACTTTAACTGGACTACTCATTATTTACAATATGGACTATCAAAATTAATGGTTTAATCCGAACCTTTGCGCCCAATTTTAGAAATAGTATAGTTTAAAAAAAAATTTATGAAAAACACATTAGTTGCTTTAGGATTAACGTCAGTATTTTCAATCACTGGATTTACTCAGGAGAATGATAGTATTGTAGATTCAAAACTGCAGCAGAACACCTTAGAAGAAATTGTTATTCGAGGAAATCGTCTTGAAACACCTTTTAATAAAGTAAGTAGGGATATTCAAGTAATAACCCAAAAACAAATTCAAGCACTTCCAGCAAAATCCCTTAATGAAGTTTTATCTTATATAAGCGGAGTGGATATTCGTCAGCGTGGCCCGTTTGGAACACAAACAGATATTTCTATCGACGGTGGCACTTCAGAACAAACGCTAGTGCTTATTAACGGAGTAAAAATGCTTGATTCTCAAACTGCGCATAATATGATGAATATTCCTATTCCATTAAATGCAATAGATCATATTGAAGTATTAAGAGGCGCAGCAACTAGAGTATACGGAATAAACGCCCTTACTGGAGCTGTAAATATTGTTACTAAAAATCAAAATTATTCGTCGGTTACTGCAGATGTGAAAGCAGGAAGTTCTTTCAAAAGTAAAGAGGAAGGTGATGGTTCAGGAATTTACGGAGGTGGATCTGTTGAGGTTACAGGAATTTATGGCACTGAAAAACAAAGCCAATTAATCTCTCTTTCCCAAAGTAATTACAACGGACAGCGATACAATTCAGGTTCAAAAAATACTCGGTTATTTTATAATGGAAATTACGATATTAACATAAACAACAGCCTTCAAGCAATGGCGGGTTATATTACAAGTTTGTTTGGGGCTAATGGATTCTATGCTGCGCCTCACGATGTAAATTCGGAGGAGTTAGTAGAATCGTCTGTTTTTAGTATTTCTTCAAAACATAAACTCGGCAACTTTACCTTTTCTCCACGTATTAGCAACAGATATGGAGAAGACGACTACCGTTTTTATAAAGACGATTTAAGCAAAGGTCGTTCACAACACTACACCAACGCTTTGATGCTTGAATTAAATAGTAGCCTTGAAACTAGGATAGGAACTTTTGGATTTGGATGGGAATCGAGATTAGAACAAATAAACAGTTCAAATATTGGGGAACACAAGCGAAATAATCACGGAGCTTATGGAGAATTAAAAAGCAGTATAGGTGAAAAATTGCAAGGAACAGTTGGGGCGTATGCAAATTACAACACCGATTTTGGATGGCAGTTATACCCGGGAATAGATTTGGCTTATCTTATTAACGACAATTGGAAGGTTTCTACAAGTATTGGTTCAGGACAGCGAATCCCTTCTTTTACCGATTTATACTTAGATCAGCGCCCAGGGAATATCGGAAATGAATTACTTCAACCTGAAAATGCTTGGAATTACGAAGGAAATATCCAATACGCCAAAAATAACTTTCAGGCTAAAGTCGGTTATTTTTATAGAAGTATTACAGATTTCATCGATTGGATGAGAAATGATCCTTCCGAGCCATACTCACCAACTAACTTCGGTGAAAATAAAATGCACGGTATTTTCGGAAGAGTTCAACAAGATTTTACATTAGGAAACAACCAATCTATAGGATACCAAGTGAGTTATAATTATCTGAACCCTTCTTTAGAGACTTCATCGGATAATCAATCTAAATACACCTTAGAATCCTTAAAACATCAGTTTGTTGCAGGACTTCATTATCGCAACAAAAACATTTCCTTAAATCTAGTAAATAGATGGTTAAAGCGCGAGTTAGCGAATGGGTACAATATTGCTGATGTTCGTCTAAATTACCACCTAAAAGACTTTCTGTTATATTCTGAAGTGACCAATATATTTAACGCATCGTACAATGAAGCTGGAGCAGTGCCAATGCCAACACGTTGGATTAATGTAGGTGTGAAATACAACTGGAAAAACATCTAAAAATATAGAAGAACAGTGAAGATAAAATTTCTTAAAGATTTATATTTCCTTTACTATAAATAAAAATGAATCCCCTCTTGCTTCCAAACCTGGATTTAAGAGGGTGATTTTTGATAGTTAGTAATTAACTAAAAACTTTAGGATTGGATGTATTACTTTATCACAAACTTTCCAGTCGTTTTTGAATCTCCTATCTCAACCTTATAAAGATATACTCCAGAAACCCAGTTTTTTGTAGGAATTGTAATGGCGCTATTTATTCCATTTTCAATAGCTTTATTGTACTGTACTCTACCCATAACATCGGTAATTGTTAAGGTTGCTTTATTACCTAGTTCTTTTGGAAGCTGAAGGTTAACAAAATCACTAGCAGGGTTTGGATATACAATTGCTTTTAATGTTGATGGCAATTCTTTTACACTCAGCACCTCAGCTGGAACTGGAGCTTTATAAACTCCTCCTACATCTTCAAAGCTAGAAAACACTCCACAGTACATAGTTTCTCCGTCGAAAACAAAATTCATCGGAACTCCGTAAAGGTCTAACCCTGGAGCAGGTGAAAACGAAGGAAATTCTTCGCGATAATCAATCCAAGTTTGTCCGTGATCTACAGTATAGTAAACTGCATCGTGCACATGCCCCATAAAGAACGCTCCTTCGTAGTATTCTAAAATTCTAACTGTAGTTTGTAATCCAGCAGGAATTGGCATTGTTTCCCAATTCTGAAAGTCGGTAGTATATCTTATCGCATCTGGAATTCCACCTGCATTGTAAGCCACATAAAAAGTATCATTAACAACTAATGAACTACCGCCGTACCAGTAATCATCTACCTGCGTCCATAAATCTTGATTTTCATCATACTTCCAAATTCCGAATGCGCTAACGTTATATAAGGCTCCATTAAAAGAGCGTAAATTATAAGTCCATTGTCCACCATTTTCAGGATTGTCCTCATCCCATAGAGATTCCTGGTCTGTCAGATTCCAGGTTACTCCATCATCTTCACTATAAACCACACCTATACTTAATACTGAAGCATAAACTCTACCATTGTGATATTCCATTGCATAAATAGGATTGTTTTCTGTTGCACTTGGGAGAACATCCTTAAAATGTACATTGGTCCAAGTTTCTCCATTATCGTGAGATATGGCTACATTACACTCAACGCCCCCCATATATATACTTTCATCCTTTACAAGATGGGCAGTGTATGAATAATCTGTGGCAGTAGTTTTTACCCAAGAATCGCCTTCATCTTGTGAAAGGTATATTCCTCCCATATCTGGATAATTATCTTCTGCTGCAATAAGATTTCCATTGGCAGCTTGGCATAATACCCAAGTATTTTTTTCAAAGTTAGTTGATTCCCACTGCGCTACAAGCACAGAAGTATTTAAAAATAAAAGCGCAACTAGTGCAAAAAGTAATGTTTTTTTAATAATAATAAAGGGGAATTTTAAGGGTTTTTAAAAAGTTAGATTTTTTAAATTATTAGTAATATTTTAAAATTTATCCGCTAACGTAACAATTAATTTTAACAATAAAAATGGCAATTTCAATATTTTGCAATCATCTTATTCCCCACCTTTAGGTAAAAAAAAGGCTATTAGCGCTTTATTGTATTATTCTATTTAATTATTAACTCTTTGAACGATACTAGATTGGCAAATTAAACACCCTTAATAAAATTAATTCCCCTTATAACTAACTCTCCATATATGATGTGTTTTATCGTCTGTAATTAACATAGAACCATCTGCTAAAACAACTGCCCCTACAGGTCTGCCACGCACCTCATCTTTCTTTGGCTCAACTATAAAACCTGTTAAAAAATCCTCAGTTTTCCCTGAAGGCTTTCCATTTTTAAATGGAATAAAAACCACCTTATATCCTGAAAGTATATCTCTATTCCAAGAACCGTGTTGGACTACAAATGCTCCGTTTTTGTATTTCTTTGGAAAAGCATCTGCCGTATAAAACACCAGGCCTAAAGAAGCAGTATGCGAACCAAGATCTACATCTGGAACTATAGCAGATTTTAGTCTAACATTGGGTGGTACCGGCATTCTAGGATCAAAATTGTTTCCCCAATATGAATAAGGCCATCCGTAATACCCATCTTCCTGAACAGAAGTTAAATAATCTGGCACCAAATTATCGCCTAAGCCATCTCGTTCATTTACGGTAGTCCAAAGACTTTGAGTTGTTGGTTCCCAATCCATTCCTACTGGATTTCTAAGGCCAGAAGCAAATATACTAAGATCACTACCGTCCGAATTCATAACTAATATATTAGCTTTCATCACTTCATGCTCCATTCCTTTTTCACCAATATTATCGCCACTACCTACTGCTATATAAATTTTAGATTTATCTTCATTGGCTATAATATTACGAGTCCAATGCTGATTCACATTCCCAGCTGGTAGGTCTACAACTTTTTGCCCTTTGGTCTTAATTTTTGTCTGTCCTTTTTCATATGGAAAACTCAATATCGCGTCGGTATTTGCTACATATAAACAATCCCCTATTACCAGCATCCCAAATGGCTGATTTAAACCTTCTTTTTTAGTTAGTAATATTTCTCTAAAATCAGGGAGTCCATCATTATTTGTATCCCGAAGTAGGGTAATTCTATCGGCACTGCGCTTTAAATTATTTGAACCTCCTGCACCGATAATCGCGGCACCTATTCGCTTTAAAAAACTGTAATTGCTATTGCTTTCAGCTACTAATACATCTCCATTTGGCAATACGTACATCCAACGTGGATTCTCAAAACCATCTGCATATTTAGTAACCTGAAAACCTTCAGGAGCTTTGGGAGTTTCACCATCTTTCCATCCTATTACATTAGAATAATTGGAAACCGACTTTGTTTCAAAAGGTTTAGGTAATGGTTTTTCCTTTTGTGCAAAGGCAGAAAATTGAACTATAATTAAAGCTAAAAGTGAAATGGACTTTTTCATTTTTTATATTTTAAACTATTAAGTATTGAATAGTAGTTAATGCCAATGAAGATATTGTATAAGATTAAAAATTTCTCTTAACAAATTGTTATACTTTTAGATAGAAACAGCTGAGTTAAAAATTAGGTAAACTTTCTGCCTCAATTAGCCAATTGTATTCTTATTGCTTATTTTTAAATAGATTCGAAAAACTAGATATGAATAAAATTTACTTACCCTCCTCCTATTTTAAGTCTCGCTATTCAAATCTATCATTTTCTATTATCGCAATAGCATTTTTTTTCTTGAGCGTTTTTCCCAACACCTTGAATGCACAAGAAATACAAGGAACAGTTTACTCAAATACTAATAAACCTATTAACGGAGTGTCTGTATTCTTGAATAGTAAAAAGCTTACGGAAACAAATAGCGAAGGGGTTTTTAGTCTTTCGAAAGCTTATCAGCTTCCTATTAATTTGAGATTGGAACACCCTAAATATTATATTAGTACTATTACAATTTCAGAAAACAACTCTACTTTTAAGCTATCTCCACTTTCAAAATCGGAAGATTTAGATGAAATTATCTTAACAACAACTACCCAGAAACAAACCTCACCATCAGCAGAAATAATAATCCCAACTGAAAAAATAAAGACGGAGAAATTCGATGCGTATAGTCCTATTGAGCTTATTTCGGTAATCAATGAAACGCCTGGGGTATTTATTCAAAGTGGTGCATTAAACACCAATAGAATTACGATTCGCGGGGTTGGGTCACGGACACTTTATGGCAGCAATAAAATTCGCGCTTATTTTAATGGTATTCCAATTACAAACGGAATTGGTGAAACAACCATTGATATGTTTGACCCAGAAGATTTACAATCGCTAGAAGTTATAAAAGGCCCAAAGGCTACTCAATACGGCACCAATCTAGGGGGAACGCTTTTATTAAATTCAAAGCAAGCTGCGGTAGGAGAAACTTTTCTGAAATCAAATCTAAGTTTTGGTTCCTTCGGCCTTATAAAGAATACTGTAAGCGCTGCAACTGCTACAGAAAAGTTTTCTTTGAATATTAATTATGATCATCTCGAAACCGATGGCTTCAGGGAAAATAATAAATACAATAGAAATGGATTACTACTAACTTCCAACTATAAACTAAATGCCAAAAGTGAAATTTCACTTTTAGTAAATTACATCGACTATAACGCTCAAATTCCTAGTTCAATTGGCAAAACTGCTTTTGAAGAAGACCCCACACAAGCTGCATTTACTTGGAAAATGGCACAAGGTTATGAAGACAATAAAATTCTATTAACTGGTTTAAGTTTTACGCATCATTTGTCGGATAACTTTACTAATAGCACCAGCGTATTTTACACCTATTTAGATCATTATGAACCGCGACCTTTTAATATTTTAGATGAATTCACCAATGGATTTGGAGGTAGAACAGTTTTTAATAAAGGCTTTCACTTCTTGAAAAACAAGGCAAATTTCAGTTTTGGAGGAGAATTTTATAAAGATCAATACAACTGGAAAATCATAGAAAACCTTTACGAAGACAACAATGGCAATGGAAGTTTAGAAGGAAATTTATTAAGCGATAATATTGAAAACAGAGAAAACCTGAACATTTTTGCCACTGTAACAATTCCATTTACTGAAAAGCTTAAGGGACAGTTTGGGTTGAATTTCAACAACACAAACTACAGCTTTACCGATGAGTTTAATTTAGGTGATGCAAATAAAAGTGCAGACCGAGACTTCGACCCTATTTTTGCACCGAATATAAATCTGCTTTATCAATTTAATGAAAACTTAAGTGCTTATTTTAATTTCAGTCGCGGATTTAATTATCCTTCCATTGAAGAAACCCTAACTCCAGAGGGTGTCATAAATCCAGACCTCGGACCTGAAAAAGGATATAATTACGAAGTAGGATGTGAAGTATTTCTATTAAAAAGGAAACTTCACTTTAAAGTAAACGCCTATCTTTTAGATATTGACGATTTGTTGGTTGCAGAGCGTGTTGGCGACGACCAATATATCGGTAGAAACGCAGGAAAAACAGAACATAAAGGAATTGAATTGCAACTCTCATACCTCCAGCCATTAAGCAATTCTGGTTATATTTCGCCCTATATCAATGCTGAATTCAACAATCATAAATTCATTGATTTTGTAGATGGTGACAGCGATTTTTCTGGCAACCAACTCACAGGAGTTCCTGATAGAAAAGTGAATGGCGGTATTAATTTTGGATTTAAAAATTTCATTTTAAACACCAATTTTCTTAATATAGGCGAAATGCCTATGAATGACGCTAACCAACTTTATTCAGAAAAATATACCGTTCTAAATGTAAAAGCAACTTATAAAAAAGAGCTTTCTAAAGCTTTATCAGCAGAAATGAATGTTGGCATCAACAACTTTACAGATGAAAAATACGCTTCTTCTATATTGATAAATGCAACTGGTTTTGGCAATAGTAAACCACGGTATTATTATCCAGGAATGCCTAGAAATTGGTTTGGTGGAATCAAACTGAAATACGTTTTATAACCCAGGAAAGAATCGTCCTGATCGTTTTTTATATTCAGTGTAGTTCGGGAATTTTTCAATCAGACGTTTTTCTTCGTATAAACTTTTAATGTAAAACAGTACAAAAAGAAGTGTGGCGATAAGCAATCTGTATCCAGAATCAGTGATAACAGCATAACCGTAGAAAGCTAAAATCAACCCCGTATAGATAGGATGACGAACCAACTTATAAATACCAGTCTCGACTAGTTTGGCGCCAGGTAAAGGGCTAGGAAATGGTGATAGGTGAATATTGAGATGTAAGACTGCAACCACCGTTATAAAGGCTCCGGAAATAAAAAATAATAGCCCAATCCAAAATAATACCTCCGGAAATATTATCGATAATACTTCAAAATCGAAAGCAAAAGCTATAATCAACAGGAATTGAAACAGCACAAATAATATGTCTTTTAGCGGAATTTTCAACTGGAGCTAAGATTAGTGGTGACTTTTTACAAAGATGTAAAAGATATTTCTATCAGACATTAATTTTCAAACCTGACTTTTAAGAAAAATTATTCCGATTTTTTTAAAGTGATAAGGGTAATTTCTGGACGCATCCCCATCCTACCTGGAAAACCGAGCCATCCCAACCCTCTAGTAACATATAAGTTTTGATTTTCCACAGTATATAATCCTGCCCAGCGTTTGTATTTATATTTTATAGGACTCCATTGCTTCCCCATAATATTAATTCCTGCTTGCATGCCGTGGGTGTGCCCGGAAAGTGTAAGGGCCACATCGGTGTATTTTATCACCTCTTCATCCCAATGAGTGGGATCGTGAGAAAGAAGTATTTTAAAAGGTATATCCTCAATATTATTTAACGCATTTAATAAATCACCATCCTGCCTGAATGGTGGAAGACCCCAATTTTCAACACCTGCGATTGCAATTTCTTGATTATCTCTTTTAAGTGTAACACTTTCGTTTAGTAGAAGTTTGAAGTCTATTTTATCATAAAAAGATTTAATTTCTTCAAAATTTTCACTTTTAGCTTCTGGGGAATCCCATTTGCTATAATCGCCATAATCGTGATTTCCTAGAATAGCATATTTCCCAGTTTTGGCCGAAAGTTCTTTTAGGACTTTATCCCATCCATTTAATTCCCAAGCATAGTTATTTACAAGATCTCCTGTAAAAAAAATTATGTCGGCTTCCAATTCATTTATAATATTAACGGCTCTTTCTAAAATTCTATAACGATAATTAAAACTTCCAAGATGTAGATCTGAAATATGAATAATTTTATAACCGTTAAAAGCTTCAGGTAACTCTTTATGAGCTACTTCAATTCGATATACTTTATATTTATAAGCTCCTTTAAAGATGGCGTAAACAATTAGGAAGAATGGAAGAAACCCTGCAAGTAATCCTACTGTAGGAACAATGATTAGAGATTCTGTTTCAGAGAAAACATAGTTTGAAAAATATAGAATGCTAATTATTATTACGAATAATATTTTAGGTGTAAATGAAGAAATTGTAAGTCCATACAATGAAGATACTAACATTTGCCTTTTAGTTACAGGCAAGGCATCCATTTTAATCTTTAGAATTAATATGGCTGAAACTAAGCCAATTGTAAATGTCCAAAACAAGATATTGATAATCGTATTCAACAATGGAGAGGTTAAAAGCTGAGTAATAGATTGCAGCCAGTAAAAGGTGAGCACTTCAACCCCCACAATAACTACACACAATAAAAAAATTGTAAAAAGTGAATACGAACGCATTATCAATTTATTAAATTACATTCTTAAAATTACACAGTAGTTTGAGCATTATTAAATAACGACAGAAAATTAGTGGAAAATTTAATATTGAATTAATCCGTAACCAGTATTTAATAAGTACAAGCCCATAAGAAATAACAGTACATAAATAACTTGAATTAATTTAAGGCTTATAAAATCAATTGCCTTTAATGCCAATGATGGAAAAGCGAAAAGCATTAATCCTTTAAATAAAGCTATCCAACCTATCAAACTAACAATTACCGTGGCGCTAGAATCCCAAACATTATGGAAAAGAATATTGAGTAAACCTATTACAATAGCAATAAAGGCAACAAGTATTGAAAACTTCTCATCTTCTAGGAATGACAAAATTTGTTTTATCCGCTTGGGGTTATAGCTTAATATAAAAAAGAAGAATATTAAATACCAACCCCAAAACTTCGCTAAAAAAATAGATACATCCATAATTCTTACATTTAATTAATTTCTCTTGTTTTGAATTATTTCCTTTAATAGAACTATTAATTAGTAAACTCAATTGAAGGTATAACCATTATTGGCATGTTTGTATGGTATACCATTTGTCTAATTACAGGCTTAAAAAGTAAGTTTTCAAAAAAGGAATGTTTATTTTGAATCATCACTAAAAAATCAATTCTTTGCTTTATTTGAAATTGCTCAATAGCTTCTACTAAGTCCACATCTTCAGCGGTATGAAAATCGTGAGGGTTATTTTTAAAAAACTCTCCAAATTGATTTTTTACATTTTCTTGTGCCTTACTCAACGGCTGCCCCAAGTATATATTTAAAATATTGAGTCGGGAGTTATGCAGTTCGCAAATAGACTTTAGCAAGTTTAAATTTTCATTTTGCATTGAGAATTTAAAATCTGAAGGAAATAAAATCTCCTTGGGCTCCTTAAAAGTATAGTTATCAGGGACAGCGATTACAGTACAGTGTACTTTTTTTATGGTAAACATTGTATTTGTACCTAAAAAAACCTCTTTTGCACCAGTGGCTCCCTTAGTTCCCATTATGATTAGATCAATATTTCGATCTTTAACAACCGCTTTTATTTCATCCGTCAACAAATTGAAGGATGACAGTCTTTTAAAGGAATGATTAGAGTTATCATATTTCTCCCTTAGTTTCTCTTCTAATTCTAGCAATCCACTTTCAGAGTTTTTTCTGATAATTTCTTCTAACAATAATGAAGAATAACCCTCATTGAATGTAGCCATACTATAGGCTACAGGGGTATACGTATTTAATAGATAAAAAGTACACTCTTTGTTTTTATAAAGTTGTACTGCATATTCTATAGCGTTAAAAGCGTTATCAGAAAAATCTGTCGGGAGTAAAATATTTTTCATTCTATGAAGGTTTAGGTTAATTAGCTCGTTGCAACAAGCTAATTTAACCTATAAACCAAACGTTTACAATGACTTAAATCATATTGAAATGTTTAGAACACTTAGAAATGATAAAAAACTAGGTATATAAATTTTTAAGTTGTCGATAAGCTTACTAATTATTAGTATTCCTTAATGGTATTTTGATTTCCACATCTATCTCTGGCCAAAGTTTTGAAATACCATCAGCCCCCTTAAGGTGTTCCACACATTCCCTCTCTATTCTACTGAGTGCTTCCTCCCCTTTCCATTTTTTTAAATCTAGTTTGGTAAATATTGAAATTGTGTCATTCACCAATGAATATGTGAATGGAATATTTTTTGAGATTTTATTCATTTTTACCCTAACAAAGCCCTTAGACTCATTTACTTTTAAAATAGTTCCATTGATAGTTGAAGTATTAAACGCATCAAAAAAAGAACTTCTTAGTTTAAAATCTCTAATTGCATTCATCGCATCAACACTATGGGTAGGAATCGATATTCTTAATTTGGTTAAGAGATTTTCAACAGAACCAGATTTACTATGTTTTTTAATAGAATAATCATCAAAAGTTCCAGTAACGGCTATTTTGTCTGTAAATTTATAAGCTGTCCAAGCCACAGTTATTCCGGAATCATCAATAACGAAGGATTGATTTTTAGAAATTTCATTTTTGCCTTCCCTTGATTCTTTTGCAGAATTATTACAAGACCAAAACACAGAAATTATAAAAACAAAAACAAGGGACCTTAAAATGAGTTTCATAAACAAATGATTATTAATGTAATACCTACAAATCTAGAAACTTAAAAATTCATTTAATATGACCTAAATCAAGTTTTGTTACTTTTGAATATAATTACTTTGTTAAGTAAATTAATTAAATTGACTAGATGGACAACATAGGTTTAGTACTATCGGGCGGTGGAGCGAGAGGCGCAGCTCATATTGGAGCATTAAAAGCATTTGAAGAATACGGAATTTCTCCAACACACATTTCAGGAACTAGTATTGGCGCTATAGTAGGGGCACTTTATGCCGCCGACGTTCATTGGACTGAGATATTAAAGTTCTTCAAAAACACTTCTATTTTTCACACCAAAAGATTCGCATTTAACAAGCCAGGATTTCTAGATACCGAAAAGTTTTATGACGACCTCAACGTCTATCTCCCAAGGGATAATTTTGACAGCTTACAAAAGCCTTTATACATTACTGCAACAAATGTTTTAAACGGAAAATTAAAGATTTTCAGCAAGGGGCAACTTATAAAGCCAGTAATTGCTTCTGCTTCATTCCCAGGGGTTTTTACACCTACAGAAATCAATGGTTCATATTATATCGATGGAGGAATTCTAAACAATTTTCCTGTTGAGCCAATAAAAAAGCACTGCGATAAAATTATTGGAGTCTATATCAATTCCCTTAAAAAGATAAGCATAAAAGATTTGAAATACTCTTATAGTGTTGCAGATAGAGCCCTGAAAATTAGGGCTGCTTACGATTCAATAAAAAAGTTCCCAGAATGCGATTTAATTATTTCTCCTGATGAAATTGGGGAGTTTGCCGTTTTCGGAATGAGCAATACAGACATCATTTTTGAATTAGGATATGCTGCCACAATTAAGGCTTTAGAAGAAAATAAAAATCTTTTTAAAAGCTAATTACAGTTTCACTTCAAGCTTAATTGGGCAATGATCGGAACCGTAATATTCTGATAATATTTCAACATTCTCCACTTTTTCTAACAATTGATTACTTACCAAGAAATAATCAATTCGCCAACCAGTATTACGCTCTCTTGCTTTAAAACGATAGCTCCAATATGTATATGCAACTGTATCTGGATTAAAGTGTCTATAGGTATCTACAAATCCTTGGTTGAGCAGGTTATCCATCCCATCAATTTCTATTTGAGTATATCCAGCAGTTTTGTTGTAGTTAGACTTGTCGTTTTTAAGGTCAATTGCACGATGTGCAACGTTTAAATCGCCACAAAGGATAACAGGTTTTGTTTTTTCTAAAGACTTTAAATAGTTTTTGAAATCTACATCCCATTTCTGTCTGTAATCAAGTCTTACTAACTTCTGACCAGAATTCGGAACGTAAACATTCACCAAAAAGAAGTCTTCAAACTCTGCGCATATTACTCGTCCTTCCTGATCGTGTTCTTCAACTCCCATATCGTAACTAACTGATATAGGTTCTATTTTACTTAAAACAGCAACGCCTGAATATCCTTTTCTTTCTGCAGAATTATAAAATTGGTGATAGTCCTTTAACTCAGATAATGCCTCAGCAACTTCCTCATCCTGAGCTTTAGTTTCCTGAAGACATAGAATATCTGGATTTATTCTGGAGATATCCTCGAAGAAATCTTTTTGAGTTATCGCCCTTACACCATTAATATTCCATGAGATTATTTTCATTGCTAATTTTTATTTTTGTAAATATCAGAAAGGAGAAAAGAATATCCAATAAATATGAAGATCAAATTTAACCAAGACAGTTAATATTCGTGAACGAATTTGTAAAGGTAATTCTACCCATAAGATTTTCTTTATCTAAGGCAGTCGATAGGCAATTAAACTATCCGCAAATATTTAAGTCAATCAAAACTTCTTCGCCAAACCAATTCCAAAAGAGAAATAGTTAAGTTTCGTTTCTGTAGAAACATTTTCAACTTCTATATCTGTTGAAAGAGAACGATATCTTAACATTGGTCGCAATGAAATTTTGGAAGCCAACTCATAATCTATCCCTACTGCAAGTTGCCACCCAAACCCATATTCTGTATCTGCAGTTATATCGCCTGCGATATTTTCTAATTCTATGTGATTGTAAATTGCACCAGCTCTCGCCAAATAAGAAAATGAAGAGGTACCAATTTGACGATTAATTTGAAATCCAAAAGTGAACCCTTTTTCTAACAAAGTAATGTCCTCGTGGGTAAAAACATCATCACCTCTAAATTGATTAAAGCCCCAACCTGCATAAAAAGCCAAGTGAGGCATAATTTTATATGCGCCTGTTATCTCAAATCCATACCCGATATCGGCATCAGTATCACCTACATCACTTGTAGGGAAATTTAAACCAGGTCTGAACTCAATAGCCCATTTCTCCTGCGCAATGGTGGGGGTCGAGAATAAAAAAATAACAGACAAAATTAAAAGATAATATCTCCTCATAATTCTAAGATTTAACTTAATTATATCTCCAAATTACTGCGAAAAAAAACCTTTAACTATGACTTAAGTCAGTTAAAGGTTGTTAATCAACTATCTAAATAAATAATAGTAAAAACTACAAAGGAATATTTCCGTGTTTTCTATTGGGTCTCACCACATCTTTAGTTTCTAACATTGTGAATGCTTTTAATAGCTTTCTACGGGTTTCACGAGGTTGAATTACTTCATCTATAAATCCACGTTGTGCAGCTTTAAAAGGGTTTGCAAACTTTTCGGCATATTCGGCTTCTTTTTCTGAAAGTTTCAATTCAGGGTTTTCAGCTGCTGCAATTTCTTTTCTAAAAATAATTTCACTAGCTCCCTTTGCTCCCATTACCGCAATTTCAGCAGTTGGCCAGGCGTAATTCATATCTGCACCAATATGCTTACTATTCATTACGTCATAAGCTCCACCATATGCTTTTCTGGTAATAACAGTTACACGTGGCACTGTTGCTTCACTTAAGGCGTAAAGAAGTTTAGCTCCATTAAGAATAATTCCGTTCCACTCTTGATCGGTTCCTGGAAGGAAGCCTGGAACATCTACTAAAACTAAAAGAGGTATATTAAAACAGTCGCAGAAACGTGTAAATCGCGCTCCTTTTTTAGAGCTATCTACATCTAACACTCCTGCCAAACTCATTGGTTGGTTTGCTACAATTCCGATACTTCTACCACCTAATCTTGCAAATCCAACAATAATATTATCGGCGTAATCTTTATGCACTTCAAAGAAAGAATCGGTATCGATAATTCCCTTAATCACCTCGTGCATATCGTATGGCTTATTTGAAGAATCTGGAACTATATTTTCCAATTCATCTCGATATTCATCAGCAGCTTCAAAAGGAAGTTTTTCTGGAGTTGTTTTATTATTTTGAGGCAGGTAGCTTAAAAGAGTTTTCATCTGTTCTAAACAAACAATATCATTTGCAGCTGTAAAATGCGTTACCCCACTTTTTGTAGCGTGGGTTTTCGCTCCTCCTAATTCTTCTGAAGTAACAGTTTCATTCGTAACAGTTTTCACAACATTCGGACCTGTAACAAACATATAACTACTGTCTTGAACCATCAAAGTGAAATCGGTCATTGCTGGTGAATAAACTGCTCCCCCGGCACATGGTCCCATAATGGCAGAAATTTGAGGGATTACTCCTGAAGCTTGAACGTTTCTGTAGAAAATATCTGCATATCCACCTAAAGAGCGAACCCCTTCTTGAATACGCGCTCCACCAGAATCGTTTAATCCAATAACGGGAGCACCAACACTCATTGCGTGATCCATTATTTTACAGATTTTCTCGGCGTGAGTTTCTGATAAAGCTCCTCCAAAAACAGTAAAATCTTGTGCGAACACATAAACTAAACGTCCGTTAATTGTTCCGTAGCCAGTAACTACACCATCCCCATAATACACTTCTTTTTGCATATCAAAATCGGTGGTTCTATGGGTAACGAGTATGCCCATTTCTTCAAAAGAGCCTTCGTCTAAAAGATATTCTACACGCTCGCGAGCAGTTAATTTCTTTTTTTCGTGTTGTTTTGCAATTCTCTTTTCGCCTCCACCCATCTTGGCTTCAGTTATGAATTCTTGCAGTTTTTTATTATTGTCGCTCATAATTTTTGTAATTGACATCTATGCGAAATCTGGGGCTTCACGGTATTTTTTTACCGCAGAGGCGCAGAGGACGCAGAGACATTACTTCGGTAATTGAAGTTTTTCTGAATCTTTAAAATATTGTTTTAATGCAAATAGTGCCGCCACTTTTGCCTCTTCTTCATTAATAGTCTTAAGCTTGTCTTCGGAATAGTATTTCTTCACAAAATTAGTATCGAAATTTCCACTGCGGAAAGCCTCGTGTTCAAAAACAAATTTTCCAAACGGAAGTGTGGTACTCACACCTTGAACATCGTAATTAGCGATTGCTTCAAGCATACGTTGCATTGCAGCGTTTCTTGTTTTTCCGTAAGTAATAAGCTTAGACAGCATAGGATCGTACTGAATTGGCACTTGCATACCTTCTGTAAATCCATCATCCACACGAATATTCTCACCACTTGGTGGTCGGTAAACTTCTAGTTTTCCAACACTCGGCATAAAATTATTAAGTGGATCTTCGGCATAAACACGAACTTCAAAAGCGTGTCCTTTTATTTTTATATCCTCCTGCGAAAAAGCAAGCTTTTCGTTATTAGCTACATTAATCTGCTGTTCTACTAAGTCGAGACCAGTAATTAATTCGGTTACTGGATGCTCCACTTGTAGGCGGGTATTCATCTCAAGGAAGTAGAAATTTAGATTTTCATCTAAAAGAAATTCCACTGTTCCCGCTCCAACGTAATCACATGCTTTGGCAACTTTTATAGCCGCTTCTCCCATGGTCTTACGCAATTCTGGAGTAAGAACTGAAGATGGTGCTTCTTCTACAACTTTTTGATGACGTCTTTGAATACTACAATCGCGCTCAAAGAGATGAACTGTATTTCCAAAATTATCAGCTAAAACCTGAATTTCAATATGGCGTGGAGAAGTAACAAACTTTTCAATAAAAACAGAACCGTCGCCAAATGCATTTTCAGCTTCGCTAATAGCGCGTTTCATTTGGTCTTCAAATTCTTCGGCATTTTCAACTACTCGCATTCCTTTTCCTCCACCACCGGCAGAAGCTTTTATAAGAATTGGAAATCCAATTTCTCTAGCAATTTGTTTGGCTGCTTCAACATCTGTAATGGCTTCATCGGTACCAGGAACCATAGGAATATCATAAGCTTTTACCGCTTCTTTAGCAGCTAGTTTGCTTCCCATCACACGAATTGCGTGCGACTTTGGCCCGATAAAAATCATTCCACTTTTTTCAACCTTCTCTCCAAACTCAGCGTTTTCACTCAAAAATCCATACCCTGGGTGAATAGCATCAACGTTTAGGTCTTTAGCAACTTTAATGATGTTATCTCCTAATAAATACGATTCGTTTGAAGGAGGTGGCCCGATGCATACGGCTTCATCTGCAAACTTAACGTGTGGAGAGTTTCTATCTGCTTCAGAATAAACTGCAACCGTTTTGATCCCCATATTACGGGCGGTTTTCATAATTCTTAAAGCTATTTCGCCACGGTTGGCAACTAATATTTTCTTAATCATTTTTCTCTAATTCAATTAGCAATTTTCCTTTATCTACCGTATCACCTTTAGCGACGTTTACAGTTTTTACAATTCCATCTCGAGAAGCTGTAAGAGTGTTCTCCATCTTCATAGCCTCAAGAACACAAAGGGAATCACCTTTTTTAACTTTATCGCCTTCAGCAACATTAACTTCTAAAATAATCCCTGGCATAGGAGCATGGATTTCGTCTTCAATGGAATCATTTCCTAAAGAAAGCCCCATTTCTTTTATAAGCGCATCCAAAGGTGTTCCTACGTTAACATGGTAAATATTACCATTCACTTTTACACTGTAATTTCTATTAATGAAGTCGTTTTCTAAAAGTTCAATTTCGAAAGATTTATTGTTGTGAAGTAAATGTACTTTTTGACCAGAAAGTTCAGTTTGGTCTATGTTTTCAGTATCCTTTTTAACAAGTTGAAATTCGTAATTCTCATCCACCGAAACGCTATAGCTTTCTTTCATAATTTTGAAAATTTTGGCTAAAGATAAGGTTTGTTTAGGTCTTCGACCAAAAGGAATTTCCTAAGATTTTAGAATTCACACTCATTTTTGGTATCTTTAAGCTAAAAGAAAATAAAATGAAGAAATACTTACTTACTTTATCGGTCCTTATCGTATTTACATCTTGTGCCCAGCAGAAAAAGAAAGAAGATGTAGCCTTAAAAACAAAACCCCAGATTTATAAAACTGAAATGGCTGTAAGCAACCTTTCAATTCCTTGGGGAATGACGTGGTTGCCTGATGGCAGTATGCTAATTACTGAAAAAGATGGGAGATTAATACACTTTAAAGATGGTAAGAAAATAGAAATAGCAAATATGCCTGCTGTATATGTAAATGGCCAAGGTGGATTACTAGATATTGAACTACATCCTAATTATACTGAAAACGGGTGGATATATATAACTTATGCTTCTGAGGAAGGCCCAGGAGAAGGAGGTCATACTGCATTGATGCGCTGTAAACTAGAAGGGGATTCCCTAACCAATATCGAAATCCTTTATAAAGCCAGCCCGAACTCTTCTGCAGGGCAGCATTTTGGCTCTAGGATTGAATTTGATAAAGAAGGTTATGTGTATTTCACAATAGGAGAACGCGGAGATAGAGAGGTTAATCCACAAGATATTACTCGTGATGGAGGTAAAGTTTACCGGTTAAAAGACGATGGTAGCATACCTGAAGACAATCCATTTTTCAACGAACCAAATACCAAAAAGGCAATTTATACTTATGGAAATCGCAATCCACAGGGGATGGCTATTCACCCTGAAACAGGAGAAATATGGATGCACGAGCACGGACCAAAAGGCGGGGATGAAATTAATATAGTGAAGAAGGGCGCAAATTACGGCTGGATGGTAGTTACCTATGGGGTTAATTACAGCGGGACAGAAATCACAGATCAAACTGAAAAAGAAGGAATTGAACCACCTATTTATTATTGGGTTCCCTCCATCGCTCCTTCCGGAATGGCATTCGTTACTAGCGACAAATATCCTGAGTGGAGAAACAAATTACTCGTAGGTTCGTTGAAGTTTGCATACGTTGAACTCCTAACTCTTGATGGAGAAAAAGTAACCAAACGAGAAAAAATAGCTCAGGATATCGGACGAGTTAGAAATGTAAAGATTGGTCCGGATGGACTGATTTATATTGCAGTAGAAGGACAAGGAATTTACAGATTGATTCCTGAATAACAAGAAGCTATTATCTTTTAAAAACAAAGTCGAGACCTATTTGATAAATCTCGACTTTATTTTTTAACCCTAGATAGCAGAGCAAAGCTTAATTTTCTAAAATAATTAGTAACAATTGAAGCTTACAAGCCCCAACAGGAGAAGCTTTTACTTTTTAGTTCCTTTCTTTTTCTTTCTAAAGAAATCAAAAGCGAACCAACCTATTACTGCAATAACGAAATACATTAAATAAGACACTGGTTTTCCACTTCCACCTACTGTTGTAAAAACCCTATCCCAACGTACTTTTTTGTTAATTCCATCCCAGCTCATCCAAACAAATACTGGTTTCCCAACCACGTGATTATAAGGTACAAATCCCCAAGTACGCGCATCCTCACTATTATTACGGTTGTCCCCCATCATCCAATAGTAATCCATTTTGAATGTATAATCGGTTAAGGGTTGCCCGTTTAAAAGTACTTCCGTTCCTGATTGAGTAATTTTATTTTCAATTCCTATTTCGCTTCCTTCATATACTTCTATAATACGCTTGTAGAACGGAAGTGTTTCTGAGTTAATCGAAACCGTTTCTCCTTTCTTAGGAATATAAATTGGGCCGAAGAAATCATTATTCCAAGGATATTTTTGATTGTTTGGAAAAATCCCTGGATCCCATTCTCCTTTTTCACTTCTAAGACGCGAAATTTCAACCACGTTTGGGTTGTTTTTTAGCATATTCATAGACTCTTCAGATATAGCTGCAAAACGATATGTATTATTACCAAATCCATAACGATCGGTAATATCATATCGATTATAAAGCATTTCTGGATTCAATTGTCCGTTTACCTGAACGTCATACGCAAATTGTACCTTAGCACGGTCTGGTAATTGATTTTTCTCTCCATTAATATATACGTAACCATCGCGAATTTCTAGGGAATCTCCAGGAACACCTACAGCGCGCTTTACGTAATTTGATTTTTTATCGATTGGTTTGTAGTAATATTTCCCATCACCATACTGCTGAAACGCGTTTACAGTATCTACAGGCCAGTTAAACACTACAATGTCATTTCGTTTTATACTTTGGAATCCTGGCAATCTGAAATAAGGTAGTTGTGGTTTTGAAAAATATGATTTTTTATGAACCACAGGAATTGTATCGTGAACCATTGGAAATGCAATAGGCGTCATCGGGTTTCGAGCCCCATAATGAAACTTACTCACAAAAAGAAAGTCACCAACCAATAAGGTTTTCTCTAACGATGAAGTTGGAATTGTAAAAGGTTGCATTACATAAGTATGCACAACTGTTGCCGCTACAACGGCAAACAATATAGAACTCACCCACTCTCCTGTTGAAGTACGCGGTTTTAAGCTTCTATCCTTTATATGCGTAACATCTTGAGTGTAATTTATGTAATATATATAAAGCCCTAGAGTTACTATCCCTAAAATTGTATCCGTAGTAGAATTACGTCCAAAACTGCGTAAGGTTTCAACCCAAACTACCGGAAACATAATCAGGTTAACAATTGGAATAAATAATAAAATAGTCCACCACCAAGGGCGATTAATAATTTTCATTAAAACCACAGCATTGTAAATTGGTACTGCTGCTTCCCAAGGTTTTCTACCTGCAGCTTTATAAAGCTTCCAAGTTCCTGCAAAGTGTATTAATTGAACTATTAAAAATAATATAAACCAACCTGTCCAACTCATAATTTGTAATTCGTTAAATTGTAAATTATTTAAACCCCTTCTAATCTATACTGCAAAATAACAGGGATAATATGCTTTAATTGAAATTGTACTAATACAATTGTAATCTAAAAACGGTTAATCCGCAGTTGTTAATCCTAAAACATCCTTCATTGAGAAAACCCCTTTTTTATCTTTAAGCCATTCCGCGGCCAAAATAGCACCCTTCGCAAATCCTTCACGGCTATGTGCTTCGTGTTTTAAAGAAATTGTATCAATATCAGATTCATAGGAAACTATGTGGGTTCCTTTTACATCTTCTTCCCTTTTAGCGGTAATTGACAAAACATCTTCACCTTTAGAATTGAGATCCCATTCTTTTTTATTATTGTATTTTAAAATACTTCTCGCAATTGTTATTGCTGTTCCACTTGGGGCATCTTTCTTTTCAAGGTGATGCGTTTCTTCTACAGACACATCGTACTCCTTCCATTGAACCATCAACTTAGCAGCATATTCATTTATACTAAAAAATAGATTAACTCCAACACTGAAGTTTGACGCATAAATGAAACTTCCGTTACGCTTTTCGCATAACTTTACCATTTCATCATAATTTTCTAACCAACCTGTAGTTCCTGAAACTATTGGTAAATCTGCTTTTAAAGCTTTTGTAATATTATTTACTGCAGCTTCGGGAGAAGAGAATTCAATAGCAACCTCAGCGTCTTCTATAGTACCTTCCGAAGATCCCAACCAACTTTTAAAAACAATTGAATGACCATTTTCTAACGCTAATCTTTCAATAGTTTTTCCCATTTTACCATAACCGAGTAAAGCTATTTTCATAATTTTCTATTCTCTTTAAAACCCAACTATTTAAATCGATACGTCAACGACATTCCGTATTGTGGTTTTGCATTAAATTGATTGTAATTTAGGCTAGGTTGTAACGATAAGTCTTCACTCACTTCATATTGTTGTAAATGTGCATCTACGTTTGCATCAATAACATTAAGCAAATAGAAACCTAGGGTTACAATAATACTGTAACTCTTATTTCTCTGTGCTGATTTTTGAGCATTTATAAGTCTATCGTTTGAAATTCCTTGAAATTCATCATCTGTATAGCCTGCAAGTCTTCGTTTATATGCATCTCTAAAACGATTATAATCGTCGTCCTGCTGTTTATAAAAATAAACTCCAGCTGCCATACCAGCATAAATAATTGGGATTTTCCAGTATTTCTTGTTATAGGCTTGTCCTAATCCAGGAATTACTGCTGAATAAAATGCAGCTTTAGCTGGAGCCAACGGATTGTATTCAACCTTAGGCCCGAGTGAATCTTTCACTACAATTACTTTTTCATTCTGTACAGAAAGAGAGTCAGCTGTCTGCGCAAACAGCGATGAAGCGAAGATTAAAAAAAAAATATTTAGAAGATTACTTTTCACTTTTAATTAGCTTCAAAATACGGTCGAAATCATCTTGATTTTTAAATGGCACAACCAACTGCCCTTTCCCTGACTTTGAAACCTTAACATCCACAGCAGTTTCGAAAAGATCTGTAAGTTCCTTCTTTGCCTTTTTAGCAAAAGGCGGTGCACTTGGTTTTGATGGAGTAGTTTTTTTATCTGGGTTTTTAAAACTTCTAACTAAAGCTTCCGTTTCACGAACTGATAAGTTCTGACCTAAAATCTTCTCGTAAATATCAAGCTGATCGGATAAATCTTCAATATTAATTAATGCTCTACCGTGGCCCATACTTATAAAGCCATCTCGCATTCCTGTTTGGATTATTGGATCTAGTTTAAGCAAACGCAAATAGTTGGCAATAGTAGATCGGTTTTTTCCAACTCTATCACTCAATTCTTCTTGAGTAACGTCTATTTCTTCAATTAAACGCTGATATGAAAGTGCTATTTCAATAGGATCTAAGTCTTGTCTTTGGATATTTTCAACCAAAGCCATTTCTAGAGATTCTTGGTCGTTTGCAATACGAATATAGGCTGGTATGGTCTCTAATCCAACCAATTTTGAAGCACGGAAACGACGCTCTCCACTTACTAACTGATATTTATTAAAATCTAATTTACGAACAGTGATTGGCTGAATCACACCTAGCTCTTTTATCGATGAAGCAAGTTCACGAAGGGATTCTTCATTAAAACTAGTTCGCGGTTGGAAAGGGTTTACTTCTATACTACCTAAATCCAACTCTACTATGCTACCAACAACTTTGTCGGCATTTTTGTCTTCTACAGATTTTATATCATTGGTAGGATCTTTCAAAAGTGCTGAAAGACCGCGACCTAATGCTTGCTTTTTTGTTGCCTTCGCCATTTATTCCGTCTCGTTTTTTTTGATTAACTCGTTCGCCAAACTTAAATAATTATCTGCTCCTCTACTTGATGCATCGTAACTAATAATACTTTCACCATAACTTGGCGCTTCACTTAAACGCACATTACGCTGAATGATTGTTTCGAAAACCATTTCATCAAAATGTTTTTTTACTTCATCTACCACTTGATTTGATAGACGTAAACGTTGATCGTACATGGTCAACAACAATCCTTCAATATCAAGATTTACATTGTGAATTTTCTGAACGCTTTTTATAGTGTTCAAAAGTTTTCCTAAACCTTCTAATGCAAAGTATTCGCATTGAATAGGAATAATTACAGAATCTGATGCTGTAAGGGCGTTAAGGGTTAATAACCCTAACGATGGCGCACAGTCTATAAGTATATAATCGTAATCATCTTTTAAACCTTCAATAGCTTTTTTAAGCATATATTCACGGTTCTCAACATCTACTAATTCAATCTCGATTGCCACTAAGTCTATATGCGACGGAATTAGATCTAAATTAGGTGAGTTTGTAGATATTATCGCCTCTTTCGCAGTAGCACTATGTTCAAGCAATTGGTAGGTACCAAGTTCTACAGATTCAACGTCAATACCTAACCCTGACGTAGCGTTAGCCTGCGGATCTGCATCTATTAGTAAAACTTTTTTCTCTAAAACGCCTAAAGAGGCCGCTAAATTCACAGAGGTTGTAGTCTTACCAACTCCTCCTTTTTGGTTTGCAATTGCAATTATTTTACCCATTAATTTACTTGAGATTTTAGCAGTTAAAAGTACAATTAATTATATTGATAGAAAATCATTTTTGTTAACACTAAGTAAACAGACTCTCTATTTAAAAATGCAAAAATAAAAAACACCATATTCCAAACCTACTTGTTTAACAAGTGAGCTTGGAATTTGACTATAATTTCGATTATTACCGATTAAAAATTTATTTTTTTGTTTTTTGTGAGCGAATCATAGCTTCCAACATATCCCACATTTGTTGTGGGACTTCCTCAAGCTGATTCATTTGTCCTGCACCTTTTAACCATTCCCCACCATCAATAACAACAACTTCACCATTAATATATGCAGAAAAATCTGAAACTAAATATGCCGCTAAATTTGCAAGCTCTTGGTGTTCACCAACTCGCTTAACGGGAACTTTTTTGGCCGGATCGAATTTTTCTTTTAAGTCGCCTGGAAGCAATCTGTCCCAAGCCCCTTTAGTAGGAAATGGCCCTGGAGCAATTGCATTAGAACGAATTCCGTATTTAGCCCATTCCACAGCTAGCGAACGCGTTAAAGCAAGTACTCCAGCCTTTGCCGTTGCACTTGGCACAACATAAGCAGAACCTGTAAAAGCGTAAGTGGTTACAATATTTAAGATAGTTTTATTTGTTTCTTTTTTATCAATCCAATGCTTTCCGAAAGCGAGAGTACAGTTTTTTGTTCCCTTTAAAACTATATCTATAATAGTATCAAATGCATTTGCTGAAAGTCTTTCGGTAGGTGAAATAAAGTTTCCTGCAGCATTATTTAAAAGAACATCCACAGAGCCAAATTCTTTAACGGAAGCTTCAACCATAGCTTCTACTTCATCGTAATTTCTAACATCACATTGCACAGGAAGCACTTTTCCACCAGTAGCAGCTTCTAATTCGTCTTTAACTTTTTGTAGCTTTTCAATATTTCTAGAAGTAATTACCAAATTGGCGCCTAATTCTAAGAAATAGGTTGTCATTGCTTTTCCTAACCCGCTTCCACCACCAGTCACTACTATTGTTTTTCCTTTTAACGCATCGTCGCGTAACATTTTTGAAGTGTATTTCATAATTTATTATTGAATTACAAAAATACATATAATTGTGAAACCACTCTATTTTGGACGAGTATTCAATGCGCCAAAAACAATTTTTTAAATTATAAGGAACCTATAATTCGTTGTTAAATTATCTTTAAAGCTAAGATTACACCGCTGCCTTTTTTATAACTTCAACCTTATTCACGATAAAATTATTTGAAAAATCACATTATGACGGCAGTTTCCACATCCAGAAAAGATGAATTTCTTGACCGATTAAAACCGGGAGAAAGAACCGTGAAAGAGCTACCTTATGGAGGTTATCTTTTTTTGGAACACGATGTGCCATTTCTAATGATCTATCGAGATATTCCTGAAGACAAAGGCACAATTAGGCTGGCACGAACTGGAGCTTCCTACCTAATAGTAGTAAAAGATAATTTCAATTATTTTAAAGATTTTTTGAAGGAACTTACTGAAAAAATGAGTGCTCGTTTTGGCTCCTTTATTATATTGGAAATATTTAGCGGTGAATCTACGAGCACTGAATTTGTTATAAAAGGTCCCTCGCATAAACTGCCGGTTTCTTTAGAAGTTTTAATAAAAGAACTAGAAAAAGTTGAAAGCAGAAAGTACGGTGGCAAGGTATTGAGCGCGCGTATCGAAAAAAGCAAACAACGACAACATAAAGCCGATCAAGCCCTTTGTAGCATTAAAGAAATTAAGGATTGTGGGGGAACCCTAATCGGTCTTGAAGTCCCTCCTGTGTATAGAAATAGTGATGGAAATGTATACCCACTATATTTTAGAAAATTTAGAAAAGGGTTTGCAGCAGGTATTCACAAAGCTGTTTTCGAGTTTATTCGAGTTCAGACTTCTTCAGATTTAGAGAGTTTTGCCGCCTTAGGAAAACGGAAAATACACGAAGAAGTTTTTAAAATTGATCGAGTACTTACAGCAATAGAAAGTAGTTACCAGTTTTTATTGTTGGTTTCACCCGTCAACATACAATCTATGAGGGAATGTTTTTTTGAAACCAACTTTCAGGAATTACAAGGGTATCATTACAGGCTTCTCCCACTTGATCCTGATATTTTAAAACGCAAGCTTTACAATTTAAGAATAGATGAAATTGATGATCCTGCCATTGCTTTTCTGTTTGATGAAAAGCGCGAAGAAATAGATCAACAACTAACGATGTTAAAGGAAAGAGGCTCGAAAAATTTTTTCTATAGAAGCATTCGACTATATCAAGGTCTTGATAAAAAAATTATTGTTGAAGCTAAAATGATTCTTAATAATATTCCAGAAGATACATTTCAAGAAAAGATAAAAACGTTGGATGCAAAGGCTTTTGGAAAATTAGCGGAAGACGAATTTAATTTTTTTAGGGCTCAAGCTTCAGACTTTAGCAGTAAAATTCATATTCGTGAAGATGTTAATATAATGATGGTTTCTAAGGGTGAACTTTACCTACCCGCAGATTACACCCTTACCCATGCTGAGGCTTCGGCATTAATTCAGCACGAGGTTGGCACACATGCTTTAACGTATTATAATGGTAGCCAACAGCCACTTACCCAACTCTCACAAGGCCTTGCAGATTACGATTCACTGCAAGAAGGAATTGCCGTGCTTTCGGAGTATTTAATCAACGGACTTACTGGCAATAGACTGCGAACCTTGGCTGGACGTGTTATTGCAGGAGAGGCGCTTTTAAATGGTGCCTCGTTTAGAGAAGTTTTTAATTTATTGTATTCAACCTATGGATTTTCTAAAGAACCAGCATTTAATATTACTTCCAGAATATTTCAAGGTGGCGGATTTTTAAAAGATATTATTTATTTAAAAGGACTTGTGGAGCTTCGCGATTATTTAATTGAAGGAGGTGATTTAGAATTTCTATTAGCTGGAAAATTTGCATTAAAGCACGTACCTATGATCAAAGATCTGACCGATCGCGGCTTACTGCAATCCCCAAAAATAAAACCTAGATACCTCGATGATGTAGGTTTTAAAGAACGAATGAATAAATTAAAACAGGGGATGTCCCTGTCCCAAATGGTTTAATAAAGTATTGCCCATCATAAAATATAAAAATAATAGAGGCAGATACCTGGGCAATCTAGCCTCCTAAAAAAAGAAAAAGATGAAAATATGTTTTGTAATTAGCGATATCAGCACCGAGACCCCTGGGACTACGGTAGTGATTTTAAAGAAGGCGCACGAGCGTGGACACGATGTATACGTAATGAGCGTAGGCGATTTTATCTTCCATCGAGATGAAGATATAAGTTTGCGATGTAAAAAGATTCCCGCCTCCTTAAAAGAAGATAACGTTGAAGATTTTTGGGCACAGGTTCAAGATGATAAAGTAAAATCTAAAAAAGTGTCGAGTACTGATATGGATATATTATTTCTTAGGAATAATCCAACCGAAGAAACGTCTGATAGGCATTGGGCAGAACACAGTGCAATTGCTTTTGCTCGTATGATTCAACAAACTGGAGTATTGGTCTTAAACGATGCTTTTGCTATGAGCCACGCTTTTATAGACAAACTTTATTTCGAAGAACTACCAGCCGAAATTAAGCCTAATAGTTTAGTTACTCGCAACAGACAAGATTTGATGAAATTCTGGGAAGATAATGGTAAAAAAATGGTTTTAAAACCTCTAGAAGGAAGTGGTGGACAAGATGTTTACTTAATTGATAAAGATAAAAAAAACATCAATCAAATTATTGACACACTTAGTGCCAAAGGATATATAATCGCGCAGGAATTTTTGCCTGAAGTAAGCAAAGGAGATGTTAGAGTAATTTTAATGAATGGTAAAATACTAGAAGAAAATGGTCAGAAAGCTGTAATAAGACGAGTTAGTACGGACAAGAGTGAATTTCGAAGTAATTTATCATTAGGCGCGAAGGCAAAGAAAACCAAACTCACGCCAGAGATGGAACATATTGTTGCTTTAACAGCTCCAAAATTAATCCGTGATGGCCTTTTCTTTGTCGGCTTAGATATTGTGGATGACAAGCTTATTGAGATAAATGTTTTAAGTCCTGGAGGGATGGATTATGCCGAAAATATTGGACTTCCTGCCTTTACTGATACTATTATTGACGCTTTAGAGCGCAAGATAAAGTATAAGGAATATTACAATAACACCTTGAGCAACCGAACTTTGGCAACTATGGATTAAAAGGAGTAATTAAGTTAAGATTGTTACGTTTCGAGAAATTATAGAAAACGATGAAAAATTGAAATCTCGAGATAATGCTAATTAAAAAATACAAGATTTGAAAGATATACCAAGAATTATAGGCGAATACGATAGTGGCACAAAAGGACCTCTGCTGTTTATAACTGCTGGGGTGCATGGTAATGAACCAAGTGGAATTGTAGCTTTGAAAAAAGTTTTTAAAATTCTAAATTCCGAAAAACCCAGTATTAAAGGAAAAGTGATAGGAGTTTCAGGTAATCGGGAAGCTTTAAAACAGGGAGTACGCTATATAGATGAAGATTTAAACCGAACCTGGACAAAAAATAATATTGCTTCTAAGAAAAAAAATTCACACGAAAAACATGAAATGTTTGATATAATCGAAGTGCTAAAAAATTATCCTGAGGAAGATTTTACAAAACGATATTTTTTAGATTGCCATACCACCTCTGCTGCAAGTGAACCTTATATATCTGTACAAGATAAAAATGATAACGACACCTGGGCGCATGAGTTCCCAACTTATATTATCAGAGGGTTTTCAGATATTGTATTAGGTTGTATTGACCATTACGAAAGTAGAATTGGAATAACTGGTTTCGTTTTTGAGGGCGGGCAACACGAGAGTGCTATTTCAGAAAAAAACCACGAAGGTATGATTTGGTTAGCACTTAAAAATGCTTGTCACCTCGATCTCAATTTATTACAAAGTTATCCTGAAGCTGCGGCAATGTTGATTGATAAAAGAAAAGATCGCAAAACTTTTGAAATTAAATATCGTCATGGTATTAAGGATGAAGACGATTTTAAAATGGAACCCAACTACAGTAATTTTCAAGCAATCAAAAAGAAGGAATTGCTAGCACATCAAAATGGCAAGCCTATCTATAGTGAATGGGACGCTTATATTTTTATGCCGCTTTATCAAAGCCAAGGAAATGACGGATTTTTTATAGTTGAAGAAGTTGAAATAGAATTATGAAAAATTTGCTGTTGTTAATTTTCCTATAAATTGTAACATTTCTGGGTTAAAGATTGCCAAAAACAATTGGTTTTTTCCTCATCCCCCGTATCTTTAAGACTATGGAAAAAGTATTAGTAGCAGGTGCAAATGGCACCACAGGAAAAAAGATAATTTCAATTTTAAAACAATCTAATAAATATGAACCTTTTGCTATGGTTCGGAAGCAAGAACAAGTTGATTCATTTGAGAAAGATAGTGTGAAAACCATACTTGCCGATTTAGAACAAGATGTAAGCGGAACTACTAAAGGAATGGATCGTGTTATTTTTGCAGCTGGATCTGGTGGAAAAAACGTTAAAGGCGTAGATCAAGAAGGAGCTAAAAAACTTATGGATGCATCTAAAAAAGATGGTATTAAGAAATTTGTAATGCTGAGCTCTATGGGAGCCGATAATCCAGAAGTTTCCTCTGAGCTGAAAGATTACTTAAAAGCTAAGCAGAATGCAGACCAGCACCTAATGAATTCAGGCCTTGAATACTCAATTGTACGTCCTGGTGCTTTGAATAATGAAGCTGGTAAAGGTAAAATTGTACTAGAAAACAAACTAAACCAACAAGGTGAAATATCTCGTCAAGATGTAGCTGAAACTTTAGTTGGATCACTAGAAAGTTCTGTTGCCAGAAATAAAACTTTTGAAATCTTACAAGGGGATACGCAAATTAAATCTGCTCTAGAGAAGATTTAAAATTTAGAACTCAATTAGAAAAAGCACGTAATTTAATTTACGTGCTTTTTTAATGAATTTAGATAAAACTATTCTGAAGTCCACAAAAGTTTTTGAGCAGTTCCGAGATCTCCTAATTGATATATAGCTAAGGATTTTGGCAGGAATGAAATTGGCTTAAAGACAGTTTCAGCTAAGCTATCCAACAAAACCCTTTGAGCCACCCCCAGACTTATGTGTGGATCAAAATTTTCGTAGCTGTACTTTTCAACAAAATCTGGTACATAATCTACAGTAAATTCACTTATCTCACTTCCATCTGGATTTTGAACAAAAGACTCTTGAGACCCACCATTAACCATATACGGTTTTACAAGGTCTATCGTTTTTTTATGAAGATTAACTATAGATTCGGTTCTACTATGCCTAATCATTGCAAAACTCTCTTCAGTATCACGAGAGTAGTATAAACTTTCGGTGTAAATAGTATCATTTTTAATTGTTTCGAAAAGACCTTCAACAGCTTTATTAACTTTCGGCAAATCTTTTTCTTTAATAAAACACTGCAAGAGTGTTATATGCGGAATGTGGTTGTTGTCAAGCTTTATAGTTTCAGGATTATTCTGATTGATTAAAGTATTTAATTGAAGTGAATGCGCGTACATTGCCTCAGAAGGCGTCAAAAGCACATCAATTGCAATTATTTTGTCATTCTTAGGAACACAGGATAACACCATTATAGAAGCAGCTATTAAAAAAGCGATTTTTTTCATGTTTCAAAACTAATATTAATCAAGTAAATTTTGATTGGAAAACTGTATCATTTTGATTCCTCAACAACTAAATCTCTTTTTAAAATAATATCGCAAACAATAAACAATTAACTAGACACATAATACGCGAGAATATTATCTTTGCAGACTGTGTAAACTATTTTAACTAGAATATGACAATTTCTTACAACTGGCTAAAGCAATTTATTGATCTTCCGTGGGGCGCTGAAAAAACAGCAGAACTATTAACCGACCTTGGTCTTGAAGTAGAGGGAATAGAAGAATTTTCCTCCGTAAAAGGAGGATTAAAAGGTGTTGTAGTCGGTCACGTACTTGAATGTGAACAACACACTAACGCCGATAGATTAAAAGTGACCAAGGTGGATGTTGGTGGCGACAAGCCTTTACAAATAGTTTGTGGTGCACCAAACGTAGCCGTAGGTCAGAAAGTTCCTGTTGCTACTATTGGTACAACCTTATATGACACCGAGGATAAACCTTGGAAGATTAAAAAAGGAAAAATTCGAGGAGAATCAAGTGAAGGAATGATTTGCGCTGAAGATGAATTAGGAATAGGAGAATCTCACGAAGGAATTATGGTTTTAGACAACGATTTAGTTCCCGGAACTCCTTTGTCTAAAATTTTAGAAGTAGAAAACGACACGATTCTTACTATTGGGCTTACTCCAAATCGCGCCGATGCAATGAGCCATTGGGGGGTTGCAAGAGATTTAAAAGCCGGATTATTACAGAAAGGTATCTCAAAAAAATTAGACACTCCTTCTACCAGCAGTTTTAAAATAGACAACCGAGTGTTAAAAATAGGGGTTCAAGTAGAAGATAGCGCACTAGCTCCAAGATATTGCGGAATTACAATTAGCAATATTAAAGTTGAACCGTCTCCAGCTTGGCTTCAAAATAGATTAAAATCTATTGGAGTTGCTCCTATTAACAATGTGGTTGACATTACTAACTATATTCTTCACGACTTAGGACAACCACTTCACGCCTTTGATGCTTCAAAAATAATAGGCAATAATGTAGTTGTAAAAACATTACCTGCAGGAACTAAGTTTACAACTCTTGACGGTGTTGAACGCGAACTTCACGAAGAAGATTTAATGATTTGCGACGCTGAAAAACCATTGTGTATCGCAGGAGTTTACGGCGGATTAGATAGCGGAGTTACCGAGACTACAACAAGTATTTTCTTAGAAAGTGCATATTTTAATCCTGTAAGTGTCCGTAAAACAGCCAAACGACACGGCTTGAGCACCGATTCGTCTTTTAGATTTGAAAGAGGGGTTAACCCAAATATCACCGATTATGCTCTTCGTCACGCCGTAATACTTATAACTCAATTAACTGGCGGGCACGTTTCAAGTGATCTAATTGACATTTACCTAAAGAAAATTGACGACCACCAAGTAGTATTGAATTTCGAAAAAACCAATAGAATTATTGGTGAAGAAATACCTCAAGAAACCATAAAAGACATTCTTACTTCTTTAGAAATAAAGATTAATAACTTTACTGAAACGGGTATCGGGATGACCATACCAGCATATAGAAATGATGTAACACGTGATGTTGATGTTATTGAAGAAATTTTGAGAGTTTATGGATACAACAATATAAACTTTACACAAAAGTTAAATGCATCTATCGCACCTATAACTCCAGGGCAAGATTACAATGTACAAAATAAAATAGCACAGCAGTTAACGGGACTTGGGTATAACGAAATGCTTAACAATTCACTTACAACACCTAAATACGGGGCAATGAGTGAATCGATTAAAGACATCTATAATGTTGAAATGCTAAACCCATTAAGTAGTGATCTTTCAGTAATGCGTCAGTCCATGCTATTTTCTGGATTAGAAACCATAGCGTATAATGCTAATAGAAAGAACAGCGACTTAAAGCTTTTCGAATTTGGAAAAACATACCATAATTATCCCGGAGGTCAAATAGAAAATAAACACTTAGCATTGTTTATCACAGGTTTTAAAGCACAAGGAAATTGGGCTTCAAAAGAAATAAAGACTAATTTTTTCTTCGGAAAAGGAAATGTTTCGGCTATTTTAGAACGACTAGGGATTAATAATTACTCCGAAACTTCTACAGACAACGACATCTTCTCTGAAGGAATTGCCTTAAAAAAGAACAAATCTACAATTGTTGAATTTGGAATTGTTAAGAAAAAAATAGCTAGTGAACTAGATGTAGATGCAGAGGTATTTTTTGCAGATTTTAATTGGGATGAAGTATTAAAACTAATTCCTTTAAAAACACTTAAGTTCCAGTCTATTCCAAAATACCCAGGATCACAACGTGATTTTGCACTTTTACTAGATGAATCTGTGAGTTTTGGCGACTTGCGTATTGCCGCGTTTAATACTGAGAAAAAAGTATTGAAAGAGGTAACGCTATTCGATGTATATAAAGATAAAAACCTTCCGGAAGGCAAAAAGAGCTACGCATTGACATTTACCTTTGAAGACAAATCCAAAACATTGACCGACAAACAGGTTGATAAAATAATGGATAAGCTTAAAAGAACATTTGAAAATGACTTTGGCGCAACGCTAAGATAACTGAGCTTTACTAAAAACTTACTCTTCTTCTGTCGGGAAAACTAATCCATCCACTATATGGAAAAATCCGTTTTTGTGATAGAAGTCTGATGCTATAATTGTAGCAATTCTGTTTTCAGAATCAATAAGTTGTAGGTTGTCATCTTTTTCTCTAATAGCTAGGTTTTGGCCATTTAGAGTAGAAAGGTATGCTGTTCCGCCATTTTTTAAAACAGCCATTTTTAAACTGTGACTATCCAACCTACCAGGTATTGTAAGATACCTTACTAGAGATTGAGTTATTGATTTATTACTGATAATTGAATCTCTACTCAGTTCTTCAATTTTTAAAAAAGCATCATCTACAACAGCAAAAACAGTTACCATTTCCTCTTTTTCCAATTTTGCTTGCAGCACTTCATCATTTAATATTTCAGAAAAAAATGTAAGCGATTTTGCCTCTGAAATATTATCAATAAAGGATTTTGTAGAACTAAATGTTATGTCGTTCCACTTTTTGGAAACTTCTACTTTTTCAGCAGAAAGGTATTTTTGCGCAACAGCGGAAGTAGTCAAATTGATTACAAAGAAAAGCAATAAGGCATTTTTGAATGGCATAGCATAATTTTTATAGGTGTAAATATAGCAAATACAACAGCAAGTTTGTGAAAATCAATTTACAGCTATACTGTTTAATAAATTCATAAAGTATTTAAATTATTTGTTTTGATGAAATCTTGTGCTTAAATTTATTCATTCTTAAGCTTTGCAATGATGTTTTCAAAAACAAATATCGAACAAAAACTTCGCAATTATCGTTCAAAACGCATCGACGAAAATTCTATAATGGATGAAGTTTACCGTATTTTTTCTAACAACGAAACAGAACGATCTCAAATTGTTTCACAGCTACAAGAAAAAACTAAAGAACAGGAAAATTCATTTTCATTCGATTCTCTAGATGGCTGCCGTATCTATCATATAGAAGACATTAAAAAGCTTTGTATAAACTACAGATTGCGTTTTTTGGATTCACATTACTTTAAAGGCGACTTTCCAGAAGAGGCTATTTCAGAAATAAGAAATCTTGAAAAAGGTCATCAAATTAAACTTAAGAACTTTAAAATTGTTGCCCCCGCTAAACTTTTAAAGCTAGAAAATGCTGACGACCCACTACTTTTAGCTCCTATGGGGAACGACTATTTTTATTTAATACACAAGTGGGGAAACGACTTACATCCCTTCAGAAAACTTCTGATGTGGCCTTATAAAAGCTTTGAAAATATTGTGTTTACTGTAATTGTTATTAGCGTTATACTTACAATTTTAACACCTATAAATAAGTTCACCTCAAACCCTAGTATTGGGCTTTATATATTTTTGGCTTTTTACATTTTTACGGCCCTAGGAGGAATAGTTATTTTTTATGGCTTCTCTAAAGGAAAAAATTTTAACGGCGCTATTTGGAATAGCAAGTATTACAACGCTTAAAATTCTTTAAATCATTCTTATTAAAACGCGCCTCACTCTTTTTGTGAAACTTTTCACACATAGTTTATACCTAAATTTGAAAATAAGTTAGTAATTTGATAATCGAATCTTTAAACACATACAACTATGTCAGATAATTTAGAAGAAACAATACGCATATATACTGGTTCAGATATTATGGCCCAAGCACTTGTAGAGCGATTAGAGAATGTCGGAATCACACCTATCCTTCGAGATGACGAACAGAGCGGAGTTATGTTTGGTTCTGGGAGTAAATTTGACGACCAAGTACGCATCTTTGTTCGTAAGGATGAACTTTCGGTAGCGCAACCTATTGCAGATACTTTTATTGAAGAAACAAAAGAATAACATGACCAACACAACAAGAATTTATACTGGCCCAACACTTATTGCAAAAGGATTAGTTGCTCGATTAAATGAAATAGGAATTAGTCCCATAGAAAGAAACGATCACGACAGTAGCTTAAGGGCTGGTCTTACTATGGGTATTGCAAACCAAACCATGATTTTTATTCGAAAAGATGAAGCGCAAAAAGCACAACCAATAATTGATGAGTTTCTAAAAGATATTGAAGTGTAACAGAATGATTGAAAAATAGTTGGCAATTTAAGAAAATAAAAAAACGGTCTAGCTTTTAAAGTTAGACCGTTTTATTTAGTGGTTAAGAGCATTTAATTAAGCTTCAACAGCATACATTTTGTCTCTTAATTCCTTAATTTTCTTATCGCTCATATACTCATCAAAGTTCATATATCTATCTATTGCTCCATTTGGAGTGAGTTCGATTATACGAGTACCTACAGTTCTTGCAAACTCGTGATCATGAGTAGTAAGAAGAATAGTTCCTTTAAAGTTTTTAAGTGAGTTGTTAAACGCGGTAATCGATTCTAGGTCTAAGTGGTTTGTAGGCTCATCAAGCATTAATACGTTTGCACGCATCATCATCATTCTACTAAGCATACAACGTACTTTTTCACCTCCAGATAGCACATTACTCTTTTTTAATGCCTCTTCTCCACTGAACAACATTTTTCCAAGAAAACCTCTTAAAAATACCTCTTCGCGTTCTTCTTCAGTTTTTGCATATTGACGTAACCAATCTACTAATGATAGATTGTTTTTGAAGAAAGCATCATTATCTAAAGGCAGATAACTTTGATTTGTAGTAACTCCCCATTGGAAGCTTCCACTATCAGGTTTCATTTGGTCATTTAAAATCTCATAAAAAGCTGTAGCTGCACGAGAATCTCTTGAGTAAATAACCACTTTATCTCCTTTAGCCAGGTTGATATCAACATCTTTAAAAAGTACTTCCCCATCAATGGATGCCGAAAGGTTTTCTACGTTTAATATCTGATCTCCTGCTTCGCGTTCGCGTTCAAAAATAATTGCTGGATAACGACGGCTAGAAGGTCGGATATCTTCAATGTTTAATTTTTCAATCATTTTTTTACGAGAAGTTGCTTGTTTACTTTTTGCAACGTTCGCACTAAATCGCTGAATAAATTCTTGAAGTTCTTTCTTCTTCTCCTCTGCTTTTTTATTCTGTTGCGCACGTTGGCGTGCAGCTAGCTGACTACTTTCATACCAAAATGTATAGTTACCGCTATAGTGGTTTATTTTTCCAAAATCGATGTCACTAATATGCGTACATACAGCATCTAGGAAGTGACGGTCGTGAGATACCACAATCACACAGTTGTCGTAATTTGCAAGGAACCCTTCAAGCCAATTAATAGTTTCGTAATCTAAGTCGTTTGTAGGCTCATCCATAATAAGCACATCTGGATTCCCAAAAAGTGCTTGAGCAAGAAGTACTCGTACTTTTTGTTTACCATCAAGATCCTTCATTAATGTATAGTGTAGACTTTCATCTATACCTAGGTTTGAAAGCATTGCCGCAGCATCACTATCTGCATTCCAACCATTCATTTCTTCAAAGGCAACTTGAAGTTCGCCTATTTTTTCGGCATTCTCGTCTGTGTAATCTTCGTAAAGCTTATCTATCTGAGTTTTTATTGAAAACAACTCTTTGTTTCCTCGTACAACTGTCTCAAGTACGGTGAATTCATCATAGTCGTTGTGGTTCTGTTCTAGAACCGACATACGTTTTCCTTTTTCTAAATGTACATGTCCCGAAGTAGGCTCTTGTTTTCCTGAAAGTATTTTCAAGAAAGTGGATTTACCTGCACCATTGGCACCAATAATTCCATAAATGTTCCCTGTGGTAAATTGTGTATTTACATCGTCAAATAAAATACGTTTACCAAATTGAACCGAAAGGTTTGAAACTGAAAGCATAAAATTCTGTATTTTGCGCAAAAGTAGCTAATTAAGCGACACACTGAAAATATTAAAGCTTTAAAAACCCTTTTAACCTTCATTTAACATTAACCATCAAGAGGCTCTGCTATCTTTGTATGTTAATCTAATTACGTTTCATTTGTTTAGAAAACTACTCCTTTTACTTTCTGTTCTTGCACTATTCTCCTGTAAAAATAAGGAAGAAAATTCTGCACAAACTACTTTTATACGTGGGCAAATAATAAATCCTACACTAGATTACGTTATTTTTTCTAAAGGAAACATTGTGTTGGATACAATTCCTCTAGACGAAAATAACTTCTTTGAATATGCCACCGACAAAATTAAAGCTGGATTACATCTTTTTAGTCATAGTGAAGGTCAGGTATTTTACATTGAACCTGGCGATAGTTTATTAATTCACATCAACACTATAGATTTTGACGAATCATTAGCCTTTTCGGGAAAAGGTGGTGACCAAAATAACTTGCTAATTGATCTTTACCTAAAAAATGAGAAGGAAAATCAAAACCTTCCTAAATGGTATTCTCTTTCTTCAGAAGAATTTGAAGGTAAAATAGATTCTTTAAAAGCTAGAAAACTTCAGAGCTATGAAGAATTTTTAGCAAATAATAAAGTTTCTGAAAGCTTTAAAGACATTGCGCTTTCAAACATTGAATATGATTATTATTCAAAAAAGGAATTATATGGAGCTGCGAATAGAAATACTCCTTCTAAGTTTTCTGATGATTTCTTCAATTACAGAAAAAACATAGATTTCAATAAAGATGAATTGAAATTTTATTATCCATATTATCGTTTTCTAAATCGATATTTTGAAAACATGGTTTGCACAAAGTACAATGCACATGAGGTAATAGATAGAAATTCATTCGACTATAATTACAAAAAAATCCACATCATAGACAGTTTAGTCGCTTCCGATTCTATTAGAAATAGACTTTTACGCTACAATACGATTATGTATCTCTTTAATGCACAAAACGAAGAAGAAGAAACTCGACTTTTTGAAGCATACAAAAAGATGAATACGGATAAAAAATATTTGAATGAAGTTGAACAAGTTTATAATGCTTCAATTCAACTCATCAAAGGAAAGAAAATTCCTAATGTACTGTTGGTTAATACCGAAAACGTGTTAAATGAGTTAACCAATGTTATTAATGCCCCTACTGTGGTGTTTTTCTGGAGAGGACAACCTGCAATTCAGCACAGAAATCTACACAAACGCGCTTCCGAATTAAAAGCGAAGTTTCCACAATACGATTTTATAGGTATAAATACAGACACTCACTTTAAAAGATGGAGAGACATTGTTTATAAATCTAAATACGACTCTAAGTTTGAATATCAGATTGAAAACTTAACTGATGCAGAGAAAAAATTCATATTAAGATATATCAATTACGTAATTGTTATCGATAAAGATGGAATTATTTTGGATGGTAAAACTAATATGTTCAACATAGATTTTGAAGATCAATTACAAGCTTTCTTAAATGAATAACGCTTTAACAAGCCGTTTTGCAGCAGCATATTAAAGCGTTAAATTTTATATAAGAGACTTTCTACAATAAGTGTTGAGGTCTTTTTAATTTCCTTTTTTATAGTCTTCAAGAAACTTTTCTAAGCCGATATCTGTTAATGGGTGTTTAAGCAACCCTTCTATTGAAGATAAAGGTCCAGTCATAACATCCGCTCCTATTTTAGCACAGTTAATTACGTGCATCGTATGGCGAACAGATGCTGCCAAAATCTCAGTTTCGAAACCATAGTTATCATAAATTAGTCTAATATCGGCAATCAACTCCAACCCATCAGTTGAAATATCGTCCAGTCGACCAATAAAAGGTGAAACATAAGTGGCTCCAGCTTTTGCAGCTAATAATGCCTGACCTGCAGAAAACACCAAAGTACAATTTGTACGAATACCGTGGTCGGTAAAGTATTTTAATGCTTTTACACCATCTTTAATCATTGGAATTTTTACAACAATTTGCGGGTGTAACTCGGCAAGCTCCTCACCTTCCTTTACCATACCTTCAAAGTCTGTTGCGATTACTTCTGCAGATACATCTCCATCTACAATGTTGCAGATATCTACATAATGCTTTAAAATATTATTTCGGCCAGTAATGCCCTCTTTAGCCATCAACGATGGATTAGTAGTTACGCCGTCTAGCACACCAAGGTCTTGTGCTTCTTTTATTTGGTCGAGGTTGGCGGTATCAATAAAGAATTTCATAAAAGTGGTTTCAAATTAATTATTGTAAAAATAGTGAAGAAATGATTGATAGATAGATATTAATTAGTTTTTATTAAGCCCACAAGTAATATTATAGGTTCCGATTATTAGCGTAATATCTGGGATTACCTTAAATAAATCATTTTCAATTTTATTAACCAATTCGGGACAATCCTCAATAAAAGGAAATAATATTGATTTCGCTTTATTACTTCCAAACCTGCTTGTCTCAATTTTAGTCAATTTTTCCTGATTTTTATCTCTAATGAAATATTGATAATCCGTATTGTATTGATTATTTGTTATTTGTTGGTAGAGTTCTAATTTACCAATGACGATTTGTTCAACAGTCTGAAGTTTTTTATCTCCTATAACCGGAAGGAAACGTAGCTTAGTTATACTTCCAGATTCTTCAGTTAATAATACTGAGTCAAGTAGTTCAATCTTTATTTTGTTATAGCTGTCACCAACTTTTTTGTAATATTTGAAATTTTTATTATTGTAAGTCCCTCTCATTTCAGAAATTACTTCACCAGATTTTAAATAGATTGTACATGGTCGTGTGATTTGTGAAAAGGCAATTAAAGGTATTGTTAAAGCTAAAAGAAAGATATAAAATTTTAGTTTCATATTATTTGTATTAATCTTAAAATATCACTTCAACCCGTAATGCTTCAAAAGCATTCGTTCGTAAACTCTATCTGGCAATATACGTTTTAAAACAATAGAGAATTTTTGCAAAGGAGCTCCTACTTTATAGTGTATCTTAGGATTAGAAGTTTCAATAATTTTGTGAACTACTTTTGCCATTTCTAGGGGATCACCGCCATTATCTACATGTTCATCCATCATCTTTAGGGTGCTTCCGTAATCCCTTTTATAAGGTGAATCGTCCAAAACCGGAGCGTGGTATCTACCTGCAGCAATATTAGTAGCGAAATCCCCTGGCGCTATATTGGTCATTTTTACCCCAAATTGCAAAGTTTCCATTCGCATTGCCTCTATGGTAATTTCTAAAGCAGCTTTGGTTGCCGAGTATATTCCACGATAAGGAAGCCCCATGTACCCAGCTATAGAGGTGATATTTAAAATATGTCCGCCCCCCTGTTCTCGCATATGCGGCATCACAGCCTTAATTACATTAATAGGTCCATAAAAATTGGTTTGAAAAGCTTTTTTAATTTCAGATTCTGGGGTCTCTTCAATAGGGCCGGTGATTCCTACACCAGCGTTGTTTATAACGACGTCGATTCTTTTAGATTTTTCGATTATTTCAGAAATAACAGCCTCAATAGATTCAGTATCGTTCACGTCCATTTTTAATAACGGAAATACCGAATTTGAAATTCTATTAGGGTTTCTACTTGTTCCGTACACTTGATAACCACGTTTTGATAAATATTCGCCAATAGCCTTACCAATTCCTGAAGAACCGCCTGTGATGAGTACTGTTTTAGACATAAAATTTTGTTGAAAAGCAAAGGTGCGTTTATGCAATCAGTTTTCCAAATAGTTTTTGCAAAAAGACATTAAAACCAAAAATGCTACGCTGTAAGAGAAAGAGTGAATTTGAGATATTTTTTAAAATCTAATCTGTATCTCTTCAGAACTGTTTTGAGCTACTTTCAGAACGAAAGTTTATTGCATAAAAAATGGCAAGCTACCTACATCACACCGCTACGACCATTTACCTTTGCTGCGTTCCCGCCCTGGAGGATTCAACAGGAGCTGGTTGTGTAGGACTTGCCGCTGCAAAGATAAAGCTTTTTCAAGTTTTTCCAAGTATTTTCACATTTCAATTTTAATAAATACCTTGCAAAAAAATAATCGTGAATCATGAAAATCTATAACGCTTTAATTCCTACGCTATTACTGCTTTTTTTAGGTAGTTGCGGAAATAATTCTGAAGACAAAAAAGATGCTTTTTCACTCGAAATTAACGAGCCAAAAAAGACATATACCACCGAAGATGTTATTTCCTTGACCATAAACAACAAGAAAAGTTTGAAAATAGATTCTATTATTTACTTTTTAAACAATGATAGAGTTGAAGTTTCAGGGAAAACATTTCCGCTTGCTGGACAAAAACTAGGAGAAAAAACTTTATTAGCCAAAATTTATAGCAATGGTGATGACTATGAAGCTTCGACAAAACTCCTTATTTTATCCTCAATAAAACCGAAGCTGTACACCTATAAAGTTATTGAAACCTATCCACACGATATAAATGCATATACACAAGGTTTAGAGTTTAATGGTGATATTTTATATGAAAGCACTGGGCAATACAAAGAGTCTACCCTTAGAAAAACCGATTACAAAACGGGTGAGGTTTTACAAATGGTAAAACTTGCCGATCAATATTTTGGCGAAGGACTTACAATGTTGAACAACAAAATCTACCAACTTACTTGGAGAGAAAACACAGGTTTCATCTACAATTTGGAAACTATGGAACAAACTGGAACTTTTGTTTATGGAAAAAGTAAAGAAGGTTGGGGACTATGTCAAGATGGGGTAAATATCTATAAAAGTGACGGAACGGATAAAATATGGACCTTAAATCCAAATACACTTGCTGAAAAAGACTATATCGAAATTTTTACAAATACCAGTAAAATTAGCAGTGTTAACGAATTGGAATGGGTGGAGGGAAAAATATACGCGAATGTATACCAACAAGGTTCAATCGCTATTATCAATCCTAAAAATGGGGCGGTAGAAGGAGTAATTGATCTTACCGACCTAAAAGATAAAGTGACGCAGCACCCAAAACTAGATGTTCTAAACGGGATTGCTTATAAAGGTGAAGAAAACATACTCTACATTACCGGTAAAAACTGGGATAAGCTTTTTAAAGTTGAAATTATTGAAAAGTAAAACAGTTATAAATTTAAGTAAACATTTTTCAACTTCGAATTCAGAAAGCTAACTTTGAATTCGAAGTTGATTTTTTTTTTCACAATAATATTTTTCAAAATATCCTTTTAAAACTTCTTTTAGCATTACAATAATAAGCTTCATAAAAAGTTATATTTTTACCAAAACTTTATTTGAATGAGGTATTTATACGGATTAGCAATTTTGAGTTGCTTAGTGCTATGGAGTTCGTGCCGAAACGACTTTGAAACTGTTGCCAGTACTGGAAAACTAGAATTTTCAAAAGACACTGTTTTGTTAGACACAATTTTTTCTAACATTGGTTCTAGCACATATAATCTAAAGGTTTATAACCGAAGTGATGAAGACATCAACATTCCTACTGTTCGATTGAAACAAGGAGAATCTTCAAGTTACCGACTTAATGTAGATGGTTTACCTGGAAAGGTATTTGACAATGTTCAGATACTTGCAAAGGACAGTATTTTCATATTTATTGAAACCACTTTTGACGTAACGGGAGTACCTACAAACCCTACAGAGTTTCTTTATACAGACCAACTTCTTTTCGATACCGGCGGCAATGAACAAAAAGTAGAATTAGTCACTTTGGTAAAAGATGCTGTTTTTCTATATCCTGAAAAATATGAGGACGGCACTTACGAATCTCTCAACTTAGGTATGGACAGCGATGGCAATGATATACTTGTAAAAGGTTTTTTCCTTGAAGACGACGAGCTTACATTTACGAATGAAAAACCCTATGTAATTTATGGTTATGCAGCTGTGCCTAGTAATAAAACACTTATGGTTGAAGCTGGTGCTCGTGTTCATTTTCATGCAGGAAGCGGAATTATAGTTGCTGAAAATGCTACTATGAAAGCTATGGGTGCACCAAGCTTGGACCGCGAAGCAATGGAAAATGAAATTATATTTGAAGGTGATAGATTAGAACCTGGTTTTGCTGATGTTCCTGGACAATGGCTTACCATAAGATTTACAAGTGGAAGTATAAACAACGAATTCAACTACACAACTATTAAGAATAGTACAGTTGGATTATTACTTGAAGACAGTCCTGTTACCTTAAAAAACGTACAAATTTACAACAGCGCGAACGTTGGTTTATTAGCGCGAACTGGGGTAATTGATGCTGAAAACATGGTAATAAGTAATAGCGGACAATCATCATTAGCGATACAACTTGGCGGAAGTTATGAGTTTAGACATTCAACATTTGCTAATTACTGGAACAATGGGTTTCGTACCTTCCCTACAGTTTCATTAGACAACAGTTTAGAAACTGAAGAGTATATTTTTGTTGCGGATCTAGTAAAAGCTAATTTCACAAACTGTATCATCTATGGTAGTGAGCGTCGTGAATTTTCATTATTAAAAAATGTGGAAGCTGATTTCAATTTTAATTTCACCAATTCGTTGTTGCGTTTTGAAGACCCTACAGGTGAATTTAATGACAACCCTATTTACGATTTTGAAAACCCTACATATTACACCGATTCAAAGTTCAATCTAGAACCAATGTTCCAAGACACTGCGCTTAACAATTACAATATTGAATCCGGAACTTCTGGCGCTGATAATATTGGTAAAAATAATGTGAGTCCAAATATAGACTTAAATGGTAACTCTAGAGGTACACCTCCAGATGCAGGAGCTTATGAAGCAACTGTTTTTCCTGAACCTTAAATTTTAAAACATTTATCTTCATTAAAAAACCCATCTTAAAAATGGGTTTTTTAATGCTCTATTTTTAATAAAACAGTTATTTAATCTTCAACCATTGTAGTTTTAATCTTGAATTCTTTCTTTCTACCGGCTGCATAATTAAAGTATCACCAACAAAGTAAAATCTTCTTTCTGCTGTAAGTCCAAATTCGGAAGGGTTTGAATGCGAGAGTTTGTAATGTGATACAATACTATCTGCTGTAGAAACTTTATAATTTCCCATATAATAATAGGACTTAGTTATATGCTTTAAGGCTTCTAATGAAATGGAATCTGTAAAATTTGGAAATTCTACGCCTGCATTTTCATACCCTTTATCATAAAGATGAAGCGCTACATGTTTTTTGTTATCGTATAATAAATAACCATCCATCCCACCACGGTAATGACTCCAAGTATTAGTTGTAGTATCGCGCACCATCATACTTTCTAGTTTCCAAAGCCCTGTAATGGATGGGCTACTAAGTTTTTCATTTTCACAGGAAATCGCAAACCATAAAACTCCGGCGGCAGCGATGTATTTAATTTTTTTCATACACTAAAAACTCAATTGGAAATATTTATTTAGTAATCCACTCTACCCTCTTTATCTTCCCATTTATTGAAAACGACTCTACCTTCTTCTCTGTTCAGATTGATAAACTTTACGTTTCTATCTTCAATATTCTTTTCTATTTCATCATAAATAAAATGGTCGTCAAAACCTATTTCAGCTGCGTCTTCTTTAGTACAGGCATAATAAACAGCTTTTGGTCGAGCCCAATAAATAGCACCTAAACACATAGGGCAAGGTTCGCATGAGGTGTAAATAATACAATCATCCAACTGAAAGGCATTCAGTTTTTCACAAGCCTTACGAATAGCCACAACTTCGGCGTGAGCAGTAGGATCGTTACTAGATGTTACTTGATTATAACCTTCGGCGATAATTTCACCATCTTTCACTACTATGGCTCCAAAAGGACCACCAGCATCGGCATTCATCCCTTTTTCGGAAAGTTCAATCGCTCTATTAATAAATTTTTTATCTTCCTTTGTAATCATTTCAGTTTATTTTAAAAAAATGGTTCTAATTATTTTCAGTAATTATTAGAAAATTTATCTGTCGACTTAATCTCTTCTTGTTTGAGTCTAAAAAAACCCATAATAAAAAAACAACTCTCCAACTACACCTAGAAATATTTCAGGGAAAATTAGAGAGTTGATTTCTAGGAGTTATTACATTTTAAAAAGTGGTAATCCAGACATCATCTCGTTAACTACCTCGGCGATGCTCTCTAACTTAGCTTCGTTATCGTGGTTCATTATTACTTCATCAATTAAATCCACAATTTTACTCATATCTTCTTCAACCAAACCACGTGTTGTTATGGCTGCAGTTCCAACTCTTATTCCACTAGTAACAAAAGGTGATTTATCATCAAAAGGCACCATGTTTTTATTTACAGTAATATCGGCTTTGCTAAGCGCTTCTTCTGCCTCTTTTCCAGAAATATTTTTATTGCGAAGATCTATAAGCATCATATGATTATCTGTTCCACCTGAGATGATATCGTAACCTTTATCAACAAAATGCTGAGCCATTACAGCTGCATTTTTCTTCACCTGTACCATATAGTGTAAGAACTCATCAGTTAGTGCTTCACCAAAAGCAACTGCTTTAGCTGCAATAATATGCTCTAATGGGCCTCCTTGATTTCCGGGGAATATTGCACTATCCAAAATACTACTCATTTTACGTAATTTTCCGCTTTTCAGTTTGATTCCAAATGGGTTGTCAAAATCTTTCCCCATTAAAATCATACCTCCACGAGGTCCGCGTAACGTTTTGTGTGTTGTAGTAGTTGCAATATGGCAATGAGGCAATGGATCACCAATAATACCTTTAGCGATAAGTCCTGCGGGGTGAGCTATATCAGCAAATAGGATTGCTCCAACTTTGTCGGCAATCTCGCGGAAACGCTTGTAATCCAACTCACGTGAATATGCAGATGCTCCAGCGATTATCATTTTTGGTTTTTCTCTCAGTGCGATTTCTTCAACCTTATCGTAATCGATTAGTCCAGTTTCTTTTTCAACACCATAAAAAACAGGGTTGTATAGTTTACCAGAGAAATTTACAGGTGAACCGTGCGTAAGGTGACCACCGTGAGAAAGGTCAAAGCCTAAATATTTATCGCCTGGGTTTAAGCAGGCTGCAAAAACTGCTGTATTTGCTTGCGAACCACTATGTGGTTGTACATTTGCATATTCAGCTCCAAAAAGTGTTTTTGCACGATCAATTGCTAGTTGTTCAACTTCATCAACAATTTCACAACCACCGTAATAGCGCTTACCTGGATAACCTTCAGCATATTTATTAGTTAAAACCGATCCAGCAGCTTCCATAACTTGGTCGCTCACAAAGTTCTCTGAAGCTATCAGCTCCAAACCATTTTTCTGTCTTAGTTTTTCCTCTTCTATAAGTTCAAAAATCTGTTCGTCGCGTTTCATAGTAAAATTTTATTATTTAAAATAAGGGTTAAAACAAATGTTTATTTTCAATAAATTTAAGCTCTTAAAACGTTTTGTGAAGCTTATATTTTTATTGAAAGTTAATTAATTCCAAAAATAGCAAATCCAATTGGTAACTGTCGTGAAATATATATATTTGATGAAGAATTTAATGAACAAAGCATAAGCTACAAACTATTCTTATTCCATAATTAATTCCTTGAATTTCAGTAATTAGAATAATTTTTACTTAGTTTTATTTCACAACTATAAAAGATTTTAAAAAATGCCTATAACAGCTAATGACCCTAATCGAAAAACCTGGCTCGAAACTAATCCAGATACAGATTTTCCAATTCAAAATATCCCCTTTGGTGTATTCTTAACCAGAGATGATATTATTACCATCGGCACCCGTATAGGAGACTATGCTATAGACCTAGGTGCTTTACATCAATTAGGCTATTTTAAAGGAATTGACCTTACTGATGATATTTTTCTTCAAGACACATTAAATGATTTTATAAGTGATGGAAGAAAAACTTGGCGTTTGGTACGTAACCGAATTGCCGATATTTTCGACAAAGAAAATCCTGAGCTTCGCGATAATGAAAATCACAGAAAGCACATTCTATTTACTATGGATGAGATAGAAATGCAGCTTCCTGTACAAGTAGGAGATTACACCGATTTTTACTCAAGTAAAGAGCACGCAACAAATGTTGGAACAATGTTTCGCGGAAAAGAAAATGCTTTAATGCCAAACTGGCTTCACATCCCCGTTGGATACCACGGTAGAAGTTCTTCTATTATACCTAGTGGAATTAACGCTCGTAGACCTTGGGGACAAACTATGCCTGAAGGAGCTACCGAACCCGTTTTTGGTCCGTCAAAACTAGTTGATTTTGAGCTTGAAATGGCTTTTATCACTACTGACGCCAATGCTTTAGGTGAGCCAATTCCTGTAAATGAAGCTGAAGATTACATTTTTGGATTAGTACTTTTCAACGATTGGAGTGCACGTGATATTCAAAAGTGGGAATATGTTCCTCTTGGACCATTCTTAGCGAAAAATTTCGCTTCTTCTATTTCACCTTGGATTGTAACCTTGGATGCACTTCAACCATATAAAGTAGAAGGACCAAAACCTGAAAGAGAACAGCTACCATATCTTCAGTATAAAGGAAAGAAAAGCTACGACATTAACCTTGAAGTTTATATTGCTCCAGAAAATGCAGCCGAAACAAAAGTTGCTACCTCTAACTTTAAATATATGTATTGGAACATGGCTCAGCAACTTGCTCATCACACTGTAAATGGATGTAATGTTAATAGCGGTGATATGATGGGAAGCGGAACTATTTCTGGGTCAACTCCAGATTCTTATGGTTCAATGCTAGAACTTACTTGGCGCGGTGCTAAACCTATCACTCTTTCGGATGGTACTGAGAGAAAGTTTATAAACGATAACGACACCGTAATTTTAAGAGGATACTGTAAAAACGACAATGTGCGTATTGGCTTTGGTGAATGTAGAACAAAGCTACTTCCAGCGATAAAGCAATAAAACTTAAATTTTATTAAACCACGGAAACGCTAAAAAGATAATACATTAGTGTTTTCGTGGTTTTTAATTTATCCCAATTTATATACAATTAAGTATTTATCTAATAATTGGTACTACTATTGTATTTTAGCTTTCACAACTAATCCAAATTATTATGAAAGCTTATTACATTCTTTTATTTACAGCACTTTTAAGTTTTTCTTGTAATAGCGTAAAACGAACTGAGAGATTTGTTTCTCAAGGGAATTACGATGAAGCTATAAATCTTGCAGTTAAAAAACTTCAAAAGGATAAAACTGCTAAAGAATTCGACACACACATTAAACTTTTAGAAGTTGCATTTTTAAAAGCTACGGATAGGGACTTGCGTGAAATTGAATTTCTTAAAAAAGATAAATCAACTTCAAGTGCTAAAGAAGTTTACTACACATACCTAGACCTAAAAGATCGACAAAATAAAATTCGCCCCCTACTACCCTTACACAGTCGTGAAATGGGACGGAAAGCAAACTTCGTTTTTTCCGATTATTCCAATGAAATACTCAATTCAAAAGAAAATTATCTAAAAGCGCTGTATCAAGAAGCTCAATTATATTTAAATAGTAATTTGAAAAAAGATTTTCGAAGTGCGTTCAATGTTTTGTGTGAAATAGAGGAAGTACAGCCAAATTATCGCGATGTAAAAAAACTAAAAGAAGATGCCCATTTTTATGGAACCGATTTCGTTTTAGTTGAATTAAACAATCACACAGGCCAATTTATCCCATTTAGATTGGAACAAGATTTATTAGATTTTAACACCTACGACTTAAATGAATTTTGGAAAGAATATCACGGAAAACCTGAGCAAGGCATTAACTACGACCTAGGTATAGATCTGAATTTTCAAACAATTCAAATTTCTCCTGAACGTATTTCAGAAAAACAATTCACTAGAAAAAAACGTGTAAAGGATGGTTACGACTACAGATATGACAGAGGTGGAAATATTATAAAAGACAGCCTTGGTAACCCAATAAAAATCGATAAGTTTAAAGATGTTTCGGCCTTAGTAACTATTACCACGCAACAGAAAAGTGTGTTTGTTGGAGGTGAAGTAGCCTATAAAGACTTAAACAATAGAAGGAGGATAAAAAACTTCCCTCTTTCAGCAGAATTTATTTTTGAAAATGTGTTTTTAAAATACCGTGGAGACAAACGTGCATTATCTAATGAAGACATGCAACTTCTAACCAATCATTTTATAATTTTCCCAAGCAACGAACAAATGGTTTTTGATGCTGGTACAGTTATAAAGGATAATTTCAGGGAAATTCTAATAAACAACCCAATTTAAATAAAGTAGGTAAAAGTATTAAACTACAGCTAGACAAATTTAGGAAGATCAGCAGCATCAATTCCGTTATGTGAATCGTGGTGCACCACTACCCCATCTTTAATTACTATAAGTTGTGGGCTTTCGTGGTTTACTTTAAACCGTGTTGCAATTTCATTTGAAATATCGCGGTTTTGTAACAAATCAAGAAAATACAATTTTAGCTGACCGTCATTTAAGCTATAGTTTTTTTCGAACATCTTTAGTACGCCACGACTCACGCCACAACGAGTAGAATGTTTAAAAATTGCCACTGGTTTTGTTTTAGATTGTGCTACTAAATCGTCTAACTGCTCTATTTTACCTAAAACGTGCCAAGGAATTTCTACTATTTCCTCTTTAGCAGCATCTCTTGGTGATTTAAACATATCAAAAAGTCCCATAATAATTTCTTTTGTACAAAGCTACAAGTTCTATTGTCATAAATATCTAAATGAAATGATAAAAGCTAAAAACAACAGTCATAATGTCTGTTAAATACCTGATTATTACAGACATTTTGTCTTAATTTTATAATGGCTTTGTATTTGTAATTCTGTTAAGCATAATAATTTTCGCTCCCTAAACAAAGCCGAAAGAATTAAACAAAAAGCAAAAAAAAATATTATATATGAACTTTAACAATTTTACCATAAAAAGCCAGGAGGCCATCCAAAAAGCACAGCAGATTGCGCAGGGATTTGGCCATCAACAAATTGAAAACGAACACATACTCAAAGCTATATTTGAGGTGGATGAAAATGCCACACCATTCATTTTAAAAAAATTGAATGTAAATCTCGTTACCCTTAAACAGATTTTAGAAAAACAATTAGAAAGCTTTCCTAAAGTTTCTGGTGGCGATATAATGCTTTCACGTGAAGCCAATAAAGCTGTACTTGAAGCGAGCAATATTGCTAAAAAAATGGGCGATGAATTTGTTTCTATTGAACATCTTCTATTGGCAATTTTAAATTCTAAAAGCGCTATTGCCCAAAGTCTAAAAGATCAAGGAGTAACAGAAAAAGGGATGAAAGCTGCTATTCAGGAGTTACGAGGTGGCAAAAAAGTAACATCACAAAGTGCTGAAGAAACCTATAATTCATTAAACAAATACGCTAAAAACCTCAACCAACTAGCCCGTGATGGCAAGATGGATCCGGTAATTGGTCGCGATGAAGAAATAAGAAGAATTCTTCAAATTCTTTCTAGAAGAACCAAAAACAACCCAATGCTTGTTGGAGAACCAGGAACTGGTAAAACTGCAATTGCGGAGGGTCTTGCTCACAGAATAGTGGACGGGGATGTTCCTGAAAATTTAAAGACTAAAGAGATTTATTCATTAGATATGGGTGCTTTAATCGCTGGAGCCAAGTACAAAGGGGAATTCGAAGAGCGATTAAAAGCTGTTATTAAGGAAGTAACTTCAAGCGAAGGAGATATTGTTCTTTTTATAGACGAGATACATACCCTAGTAGGTGCTGGGGGTGGACAAGGCGCAATGGATGCGGCGAATATCTTAAAACCAGCATTAGCCCGCGGTGAATTACGCGCAATAGGAGCAACAACGCTTGATGAATACCAAAAGTATTTTGAAAAAGACAAAGCCTTAGAGCGTCGATTCCAAAGAGTTGTTGTAGATGAACCAGATACTGAAAGTGCAATTTCAATATTACGAGGAATTAAAGAAAAGTACGAAACACACCATAAGGTACGTATTAAAGACGAAGCAATTATTGCTGCCGTTGAACTTTCAGAAAGATATATTACAAACCGTTTCCTTCCAGACAAAGCCATTGACCTAATGGACGAAGCAGCTAGTAAACTTAGAATGGAAATCAACTCTAAGCCTGAGGAACTAGATGTTTTAGACAGAAAGATAATGCAACTTGAGATTGAAATTGAAGCGATAAAACGTGAAAACGATGAAGTTAAATTGAAGTCTCTACATTCAGATTTGGCCAATTTAAAAGAAGAACGAAATGAACTTAATGCAAAGTGGCAAAGTGAGAAAGAAGTTGTGGATAATGTTCAGATTCTAAAAAAAGAAATTGAAGAGTATAAGCTGGAAGCTGAACGCGCAGAACGAGATGGCGATTTTGGAAAAGTAGCAGAGCTTCGTTACGGGAAAATTAAAGAAGCCCAGGAAAAGCTTACCAAACTTGAAACACAATTGGCGGAAAATGACGAAAGCACCTCTTTAATTAAAGAAGAAGTTACTCGAGAAGATATTGCTGAAGTTGTTGCAAAATGGACTGGGGTTCCAGTTACTAAAATGCTTCAAAGTGACCGTGAAAAACTGCTTGTTTTAGAAGATGAGCTTCACAAACGAGTAGTTGGTCAACACGAAGCAATAGTTGCAGTAAGTGACGCCATTAGAAGAAGCCGCGCAGGATTACAAGACGAGAAAAAGCCAATTGGTAGTTTCTTATTTTTGGGTACAACTGGTGTAGGTAAAACCGAGCTTGCTAAAGCCTTAGCTGAATATCTATTTGATGATGAAAGCGCCATGACGCGAATTGATATGAGTGAGTATCAGGAAAGACACAGTGTAAGCCGTTTAGTAGGTGCACCTCCAGGATATGTAGGATATGACGAGGGGGGACAATTAACTGAAGCTGTACGTCGTAAACCTTATAGCGTGGTGTTGCTAGACGAAATTGAAAAAGCACACCCTGATACATTCAATATTTTATTACAGGTTTTAGATGAAGGTAGGTTGACAGACAACAAAGGACGATTAGCAGATTTCAAAAACACCATTATTATAATGACTAGTAATATGGGAAGTCAGATAATCCAAGAGAGATTTGAAGCTGTTAAAGACCCAGAAACTGCTATGGAAGGTGCTAAAACTGAAGTATTAGCATTGCTAAAACAAACAGTTCGTCCCGAATTCTTGAATCGAATTGACGATATTATAATGTTTACACCACTTGCTAAAACAGACATCCGCAAAATTGTGGAACTTCAATTGAAAGGTGTATCTAAAATGTTGCTGAAACAAAATATTGTTTTAGACGCTACACCTGAAGCTGTCGACTATTTAGCTGAAAAAGGTTACGACCCTCAATTTGGTGCAAGACCAGTGAAGAGAGTGGTGCAACGAGAAGTTCTAAACGAGCTATCTAAGGAAATTCTCGCAGGAAAAATAACTACAGAAAGTATCATACTGCTAGATAGTTTTAATGATAATCTTGTGTTTAGAAACCAAGAGAATTTAGTAGAATAAATTAGTATTAAAAATCAATAAAAATCTCCCATGCGAAAGTTTGGGAGATTTTTTATCTAGTTGTAAGCTTTACAAAAAATTCAAACTCGCACTGAGCCATTCCATCTGCTCCTCTCACATCAATTGTCACTTGGAAAGAATTTGCAGTAATCGTTAAATTTTTTAATGTACGATTACGATTCTGAGTTCTTCCTTTTTTTACATAATTCCATCAACTTCAAAACACACGATTTCCTGTAAACTTTTTTTGCGATTTTGGGAGACGTGCAATATTACTTTTCACGCCCTAAAAAAATCCTCATGGATTTACCTCGATAATAATTTCTTCCTTAAACACGACCGCTATTTTTCAAATTTTATAGATTCTTGACTAAAAGTTTGTAGTGAAATAAATAAAACCGAGAGTGCAACTGAAAATATTTTTATTTTATTCTTAGTTTAAATGGTTAGCTAAGTTTTTAAGTTATAATTTCTAGAAAAGTAATAACTTATTTATTCTTTAATAAGCTTATTTGGTAAACACCTAATTCTTATTTGGTGAGTATCAATTATACGGCCAGAACCATCTTTGTAACAGTTGGTAGATTAGGTACAACAAAAAGCCCATCAAAAATTCTAATATTGATTTTTGATGGGCTTGGCTTCAAATAAAGCAGTAGTTAAAGTTTAGAAATAACTACCATTTATCTATCATATCCTTTAATTGCTCTTTGGTTTTACCCGTTTTCTCTTGTAGGCGACCAAGTAATTCATCAGACTTACCTTCTGTGTACATTAAATCGTCATCGGTAACATCTGCAAATTCTTGCTTAAATTTACCTTTTACTTGATTCCATTTACCTTTAAATTGATCTTCGTTCATAGCTTTTTGATTTTAGTTTTATTAATTAATCTTGTTTTGTTACTATAAAATTACAAGTCTTATGTGAGCTTTAATATTAATGAAACCCTAAAGATTCTTTGAATTAAGTTATAACTTTGCTAACAATTCTTAAATAATGTTATTTAAAACACAACACTATGAAGCAACTTTTATTATTATGGATTTTTTTACCACTCTTTACATTTTGTGGACAACAAAATGAAAAAAAAATCGAGAAAAAGTCTTCAGAAGAAATCAATGAGGCCAAAACTCCACTGCATAAAGCAACATATTATTTAATCCGTCACGCTGAAAAGGATAGAACAGATCCAAAAAATGAAGATCCTAGTCTTAACATAGATGGAATGATGCGTGCAAAAAATTGGGCGAAATATTTTGAGACAATTAAAATAGACGAGATTTACGTAACTAAATATATTAGAACCAAGCAGACAGTCTCTTTTATTGCTCAGCAAAAAGCAATTTCTCCTAAAACTTATAACCCAAATACATTATACTCTGAAGACTTTCTAAAAGAAACCAATGGCAAAACTGTTATCATCTCGGGACACAGCAATACCACTCCTATGCTGGTAAACAAACTAATAGGAGAACAAAAATTTAAAGACATGAGTGATAACGATAATGCAACACTTTTTAAGGTAACCATCGATGGAAACAACCGAAACGTAGAGACTTTAAAAGTAGAATAAAATCTTCTTTTCGGATTTTATAATAAAATTTAGAAATTCTTCTTTATTCATTCTATTTTTGCATCTATGGCAATTCAGAAAAACGTAAAAATTAAAAATCGTAAAGCTAGGTTTGAGTATGAGATTCTAGATACTTTCACTGCCGGTATTGTTTTACGCGGAACCGAAATAAAAGCCATCCGAGAAGGTAAGGCTTCGATTGCTGAAAGCTTTTGTGAATATAATAGTAAAGGCGAACTCTTTGTAATAAACATGACGATACAAGAGTATAGCCACGCTACACATTACAATCACAGCCCTAAAAGTGAACGCAAACTTCTACTTAATCGAAGTGAATTAAAGAAGCTTGAAAAAGAAGTTAAAAACTCAGGGTTAACTATTATCCCATTGGTACTTTTCACTAATAGCAAGGGTTTAGCTAAAATCGATATTGCTCTTGCTCGCGGTAAAAAACTATACGACAAGAGGGAAACTATTAAAGAAAGAGATACCAAAAAACAACTTAGCAGAATTAAGAAATCATTTAATAATTAATTATTGCGCAGTTTTGGCATCTTGGTATCCTTGTAATTAATCTTGGTGTTCTTCTAAGTAAAAGAAGTCTAGATTGTATAATTCGATAACAATACTTTAGCACGAAGTAAACTTTTAAATTAGTATTTTGCAATAACTAATCCTCTAAAATACTAATGAAAATAAAATTACTTCTTTTAGTTTTCCTGTTAATTTCAACTACAATTTCTGCTCAAATAGTAGGAAAAGTAACCGACACTGATGGTGAACCACTACCCTATGTTAATATTTATCTTCAAAATAGCTATATAGGAACAACAACAAATGACGATGGCAACTACTCTTTAAACGTATCTGATAAAAAAGAATATAAGGTATCATTTCAGTTTTTAGGTTATAAAACGTTAAGCCAAAATATATCGGTTACATCTTTTCCTTATATCTTAAACATTTCTCTTAAAGAGGAAACAACAAGTTTAGATGAAGTAATTGTAGACACATCAGAAGACCCCGCCTATCGCATTATTCGCAAGACAATTAAACAACGTAAAGAAAACCTAGAAAAAATAAGCGAATACACTGCAGACTTCTATTCGAGAGGACTTTGGCACGTGAAAGATGTACCAGAGAAAATTTTGGGCCAAGAAGTTGGCGATTTTGATGGGGCGCTAGACAGTACGCGCACAGGAATAGTTTACCTCTCAGAAACTATTTCCAAAATAGCCTATCAAAAACCTGACAATTTCACTGAAAAAATTATAGCAAGTAAAGTAAGCGGTAACGATAACGGATTCAGCTTTAATAGTGCACAAAGTGCAAACATTTCGTTTTATGAAAATACGATAGAACTAAATGCTGCTCTTGTTTCGCCAATTGCCAACAATGCCTTGAGTTATTATAACTATACACTCGATGGAGTTTTTTATGAAGGCACAAAGCTTATCAATAAAATTAAAGTCACTCCTAAACGTCCAAAAGACCGAGTTTGGCACGGACATCTTTACATAGTTGAAGATGATTGGCAACTTTACGGCGTAGAACTTTCTACTACAGGAAGTGCTATTCAGATACCTTTTGTGAGTAATTTATTAATTAAACAGAACTATAAATACGACACCGAAAATGATTTCTGGGTTAAGCTTTCTCAAACTATCGATTTTGGGTTTGGCCTTTTAGGAATGAAAGGAGATGGCCGTTTTATTGCTGTTTATAGTAATTACGATTTTAAACCTGAATTTACTAAAAAGTCATTTACCAACGAAGTGCTTTCCTTTAAACCAGAAGCTAATAAAAAAGACAGTCTATTTTGGAAAGGAATTCGTCCAGTGCCATTAACCAATGAAGAACTTAAGGATTACATAAAGAAAGACAGCCTTCAAGTATTGAGAAGCTCGAAGAAATATTTAGATTCTATAGATGCTAAATCAAATAAACCTGGAGTAATGAGCCTATTAACCGGCTACACTTATAAAAATTCATACAACAAGTGGTCAGTGGGATACGAAGGGCCATTAAGAGGGATAAACTTCAACACTGTACAAGGTTGGAACAGTAAAGCTGGATTAACCTTCTTTAAATGGTACGACGATAACCAAACAAATACGCTATCTGCAGCCGTAAGAGCAGATTATGGAATTGCTGAAGACCGACTTCGCTTTACCGCTGGCATTCTTAGAAATTTCAATTGGAAGAACAAGTTACGCTTTTCACTCTCTGGAGGAAGTAAGGTTGCTCAGTTTAACGATGAGGAGCCTATTTCTCCACTAATAAATTCAATCGCTACGCTTTTTTTTGAAAGAAACTATATAAAGATTTACGAGCTTAATTACGGACGTCTGGCGTATAGTCAGGAAGTTTTTAACGGATTGCACTTATATGCATCTGTTGCTTATGAAAACCGCCAACCGCTCTTTAACAATACCGACTATGTTACAATTCCGAATAAAGGTGTAAGTTACACAAGTAATAACCCCCTATCTCCAAACGAATTCACCAATGCTGCAATTTCAGAACACAACATTGTAAAGAGTAAGTTACGAGCTCGAATTAATTTCGCTCAAAAGTATTTTTCAAATCCTGATATGAAATTTAATATTGGTGATAATAAATTTCCTGAACTTAATGTTTCAGTAGAAAATGGAACCGCTATTACTGAAAACTACTACGATTTTACTCATTTAGAAGCGAGTTTAAATCAATCAATCTCTTTGGGAAACAAAGGCCAGTTTTATTACAATTTAAAAGGAGGAACTATTGCAAACGGTGAAGGAATTTCTTTTATAGATTACAAACATTTTAACGGAAATCAAACGAGAGTGGGCACTTCGCCTAATTACACTAACGTTTTCAACCTAATGCCTTATTACGAATTCAGCACCAATAAAAGTTATTTTGAAGGGCATTTAGAACACGATTTCCGCGGATGGATTTTAGGTAAAATTCCAGGAATAAATCAGTTAAACCTCAACTTAGTAGCCGGAGCACATTTTTTAAGTACTGAAGAAAAAAAGCCTTATTCTGAAGTTTCGATTGGTATCGACAATCTTGGTTTTGGAAAATTTAGACTCCTTCGCGTAGATTACGTTCGCTCCTATTACAACGGGGGTAGTGAAGGCGCTTTCATTTTTGGTTTGAAATTTATAGACCTTTTAAGACTATAAGCATTCAATCTATCTAAATCGTTACTAGCGTATTATATCTTTTGTTATTATATTTCATTGTAAGGAAATTAACAATAACGAGAATTAACTCATTAAAAAATAAATGATAAAAATTATATTTAAACTCCTACTCATATTTTCGCTTTTTGTAAGCTGTATCCCAATGCAGAAAGTACCAAAAGATGCGAAAATGACCGATTATTTTCATTTTCAAAAAGCGGATGATTACGATGCTACCAAATGGGCTGTTTTCCTACCTGGAACTGGAGGGTTAAGGATTTTTAAAGACACAACGCACTATTTTAACGTGGCTAAAAAACTTAATGCAGAAGGATTTTCTGTTTTACTGGTCGATAATGTAGCAGCTTATAAGGCATCTAAAAGAAATGTTGACGAAGAGGAGCCCTCTCAAATACTTTGGACTCTAGAACAAGCCTTAAAATGGGCAAAGGAGAGTGAAAGAATCCATCCACACTCTAAAGGAAGCATTGTAGGTTGGTCACGCGCTGGCTTAGGCTTAATACCTTTGGCAAATGACAAAGTACAACTAGAGAAATTTCATATAAAGTCAATTGCAATGTTTTATCCTGCAAATGGCTATGAGATAAAGTTAAAACCAAAGGTTCCAGTACTCATTATGACAGGAGGAAGTGATAAAATTGTAAAAGTTGACGATATTCTTGAGCACATGATTGCAGAAAATGTAAAAATTCAAGTTTATGATGAAGCCTATCACGGGTATGATGTTGAAAGTTTAAGGAAAGGGAAGTATTACAGAATCATTCCTTTTATTAGTAAAAAACGATATTTATTAAAATACAATCAGGAAGCCGCTAATGAATCTTTTGAGGAGTTGATTGAGTTTTTAAAAAAGCCATGATTGTATACACTCACTTTGAATGGAAATTCATTTCAAAAACAAATTTCATAATATAGATAAGCACTTATGGCCACCCCTTTTCCTATCTTTAAAACTGAACGTTTGCATCTACGCGAGATAAAGCTTTCGGATGCGCATAGAATTCATTATCTACGTTCAGATGAAGAAATAACAAAATTCATTAAACGATCGGAGCTGCAAACTTTTGATACGACAGTGGCACATATTAAAAAAATTAGAAACCAATTAAGGAGAAATCAGTCGATCGCTTGGGGGATAAGTTTACATACGTCAACCGAATTAATTGGTTCGATTTGTCTTTGGAATTTCTCAGAAGATAAAAAAACTGCAGAGGTTGGTTACGACCTAGATACTAAATTTCAAAACAAAGGTTTTATGAGTGAAGCTCTGAAAGCAATTTTAAATTATGGCTTCACCCAAAAAGGTTTTGAAACCATTGTTGCATACACAGATTACAGAAATATTCCATCAAAAAACCTACTGAAACGTTTTGGATTTATTCCAAGTAACACTTTAAAAGACACTGACAATCAAAACAATGTTGTGTTTTACTTAAACCGTTAGTTTTTGTCTTCTAGGAGCGGCACAAATCGGAATTCTCCGTGCTCTTCTTTTACAAATTCGGTCTCAGATTTACGAGTAAACACTGTCATAATTTGAACATTTTCACCGACAGGAATAACTAATTTTCCTCCAATTTTCAACTGAGCTAATAAAGGATTTGGCACAAAAGGTGCACCTGCGGTAACTATAATTCCGTCATAAGGCGCTTCCTCTTCTAACCCAATATACCCATCCCCAAAAATCATTCGCTTTGGTTTATAACCTAATTTCGGAAGAAACAATTTTGTCTTTTTAAAAAGCTCGTTCTGCCTTTCAATGGTAAAAAGAGTCACCCCTAATTCTAAAAGCACGGCAGATTGATATCCGCTTCCAGTTCCAATTTCAAGAATTTTATATCCTTTTTTAACCTCTAAAAGTTCTGTTTGTCTAGCTACAGTATAGGGTTGAGAAATAGTTTGATCTGCTGCAATTGGAAAAGCTTTATCAGTATAGGCGTGATCTACAAAACTAGAATCCATAAAGAGATGTCTTGGAATCTTACCTATAGCCTGTAGAATATTATTATTTTCAATTCCTTTCTTTTTAAGAGTTTCAACAAGCCTCTTGCGCATTCCCTGATGAGTAAAGGTATCTTTCAAATTATTAGATTTTAATTCCGAAAAATTCGGGATAGACAATTATGTTACAAAGTAACCAAATAAGCTTTATAAGCCTTTATTTGCGTGGACCAAATTCCAAAATATATTTCAATATTCAAAAACCAAATTTCCTTGACAACTACTAAAACTGGTCAACTTAGTGATTTTCATTGCTTGAACTTACAATTAAATTTATCAACATATAAAATTATAGTCTCCGCTAGTAAAGTTCAAAATTCTAAAACACATTCACTACTCAACTTTTAACCCCTTCAACTTTTAAACTTTCCCTTGAAAACCCTTACATTTGTGAAAAACACACGTCAATGTTAAAAGCTGGAGTTCTAGGTGCTGGACACTTAGGAAAAATACATTTAAAACTACTGCAACAATCCTCAAAATACGAACTTGTTGGTTTTTACGATGCAGATAAACAGGCTTCCGAAAAAATAGAATCTGAGTTCGGCTACAAAAGTTTTTCAACTATGGAAAGCCTTATTGATGCTAGTGAAATGGTTGTGGTAGTTACCCCTACAAGCACACATTTTGAATGTGCTAAAAAAGTTCTTAAAGCTAGAAAACATCTTTTTATTGAAAAACCCATCACAGAAACTGTTGCCCAAGCCGAGGAAATTCGCGATTTAGCTAAAGAGATGGAAGTTCGCGGTCAGGTGGGACAAGTAGAACGTTTTAACCCTGCTTTTCAAGCTATAAAAGACAACATCCAAAATCCGATGTTTATTGAATCGCACAGGCTATCGGAATTTAACCCTCGCGGAACCGACGTTTCTGTAGTTTTAGACTTAATGATTCACGACATAGACGCTATTTTAAGCGTAGTAAAAAGTCCTGTTAAAACAGTAAGTGCGAGTGGAGTTTCGGTAATTAGTGAAACACCAGATATTGCTAATGCACGAATTGAATTTGAAAACGGTTGTGTAGCAAATTTAACAGCTAGTAGAATTTCACTAAAGAAAATGCGCAAGGCGCGATTTTTTCAACGTGATGCATATATTTCGGTAGATTTCTTAGAAAAGAAATGTGAAGTAGTAAAGATGAAAGAAGCAGCTACCGAACCTGATGATTACGCAATGATATTAACAAATGCCGAAGGTGTAAAAAAACAGATTTATTTTGAAAATCCTCAGGTTGAAGAAAACAATGCTATTTTAGATGAACTTGAAAGTTTTTACGACGCGATTAAAGCAGACAGAACTCCAGAAGTTTCTTTAAAACAAGGTACGGAAGCATTGAGAGTAGCAATGTTGATTATAGAGAATTTTAAAAAGATATAGAAAACATAGATACATACACGATTATAAATCTAATATTATAAAATGAAAAATATAGCAGTAATAGGTGCAGGAACAATGGGCAATGGTATCGCTCACACTTTCGCACAATTCGATTTTAAAGTAAACCTAATTGATATTTCACAAGAATCTCTAGACAGAGGTATAGCAACTATCACTAAAAACTTGGATAGAATGGTTGCAAAAGATAAAATTTCGGAAGAAGACAAATCACGTACGCTTAACAACATTACAACTTTTACCGATTTAGAAAAAGGCGTAAAGGCAACAGACTTGGTTGTAGAAGCAGCTACAGAAAACGTAGATTTAAAACTTAAGATTTTCCGCGATTTAGAGAGTTTTTGCGACGAGGATACTATACTAGCAAGTAATACATCTTCAATTTCAATCACTCAGATTGCTGCAGTAACTAAAAGACCTGAAAAAGTAATTGGTATGCACTTTATGAATCCTGTGCCAATTATGAAGTTGGTTGAAATCATTAAAGGATATAGCACTAGCCAAGAAACCTTCAAGCTTATTGAAGACCTTTCTAAAAAGTTGAGCAAAGTTCCTGTTGAAGTTAACGATTATCCAGGCTTTGTAGCAAACCGTATTTTAATGCCAATGATTAATGAAGCCATAGAAACACTTTACAATGGTGTAGCTGGCGTTAAGGAAATAGATACAGTAATGATGCTAGGAATGGCGCACCCAATGGGGCCTTTAGCTTTGGCCGATTTTATTGGTCTTGATGTTTGCCTGTCGATCTTAAACGTGATGTACGACGGATTTAAAAACCCTAAATACGCACCTTGTCCATTATTGGTGAATATGGTTATGGCTGGAAAGCTAGGAGCTAAAAGCGGGGAAGGATTTTACAACTATAGCGAAAACAGAAAAGCAGAAGTTGTCGCTGCTATGTTTTCAAAATAGCATTAAAACATTCTGCTAATTACAAATATTCATTGAATTATAATAAATGGCCAAAATTATTCCCTTTAAAGCTGTTCGCCCAACACGGGACAAAGTGAGTCTACTCGCCGCCCGCTCGTATGAAAGCTATACAGCTCTACAGGTAGAGTCGCGACTACGAGATAATCCATTTTCGTTTTTACATATTGTAAACCCCGGGTTTAGATATCACAAGGAGATTTCTGGAGAAGAGCGTTATGGCTTGGTGAAAAATCGGTATTTAGAATTTAAAGAAGATGGTATTTTTATGCAGGACGAAAAGCCTTCCTTTTACATTTATAAAATTGTAAATCGTGATGGCTTAGTTTTTAATGGATTTGTGGGTGCAACGAGTGTTCAAGATTATGAAAACAACATAATTAAAAAGCACGAAGATACACTTGAATACCGAGAAGTAGCTTTTAAGGAGTATTTAAAAACTGTAGGGTTTAATGCTGAAGCTGTACTCCTCACCTATCCAAATAATCAGGAGTTAACAGACATTAAAAAGTTGGTGATGCAAAACAGACCCGAGTATGAGTTTACAACAACATACCGAGACACGCATTACCTATGGAATGTAGATGATGAGGAGCTTTTGAAAAAAATTCAGGACATCTTTGAAAAAATTCCATCGTTGTATATAGCAGACGGACATCACCGTTCGGCATCTTCTTATCTTTTAGCGAAAGATTTAAAAGAAGAAAACCCGCATCACACTGGAGAGGAACCATATAATTTTTTTATGAGTTACCTCATTCCTGAAAGCGATTTAAAAATATATGAATTTAATAGGTTAGTTAAAGACTTAAATGGATTGACAAAACAAGAGTTTTTAATAAAGCTCGATGAATATTTTAGAATCGAAAACCGAGGGATGGAATACTACAAACCATCTCAAGTAAATCATTTCAGCATGTATTTAGACGGGGAGTTTTATTCACTTCACCTTCGTAAAAGCAAATATAAAATTACAAATGCTCTTGATGCTTTAGATACACATATTTTATATGTTACCATTTTAAATCCTATTTTAGGGATTGACGATTTACGAAAAGATAAACGCATTGAATATTCACACGGTAAAAAGGATTTAGCTTATGTTAAAACGGTTGTAGATTCAGGGGAATTTTCTGTAGGTTTCGGAGTACTACCTGTTACTACAGAAGAAATGCGGAAAATAGCAGATGAAGGCTTAAAAATGCCTCCCAAAAGCACATATATTGAACCAAAACTCAGAAGCGGAGTTACGGTTTATGAATTCTAATTACATTTGAAATAAAGAGGGAAAGTTTAAGAAGAAAGAGAAAAATGATTTCAGAAAATTTAAAGAATTTAAAAAGTAAGTTACCTAACAATGTAACCTTAATAGCGGTTTCCAAAACAAAACCTGTATCAGATTTGATGCAAGCCTACAATGCTGGTCATAAAGTTTTTGGTGAAAATAAAGTTCAAGAATTGGAGGCTAAATGGCAAGAAATGCCAAAAGACATCCAATGGCATATGATTGGACATCTACAACGTAACAAAGTAAAGTATATAGCTCCATTTGTAAACTTAATTCACGCGGTTGACAGCCTAAGGCTTTTAAAAGAAATAAACAAACAAGCCAAAAAAAATGAAAGGGTTATTGACTGTTTGCTTCAAATAAAAATTGCAGAAGAAGACAGTAAATTTGGAATGGATATAGCCGATGCAGCTGCATTACTAAACTCTGATGAATTGCAAAGTTTTAAAAATGTGAAAATTGTTGGTTTGATGGGAATGGCAACATTTACTGACGACGAAAAGCAAATTACACAAGAGTTTCAGAGACTAAAAAAAGCTTTTGACCAATTCAAAATTGCAAATTCAGAATTGAAAATCTTGAGCATGGGAATGAGTGGTGACTACAAGATTGCAATCGAGAATGGCAGCAATATGGTGCGTGTTGGTAGTGCTATATTTGGCGAAAGAAACTATTAGCACAAAATTAAATTATTGAATAGTAAGAAAAGTAGATGTACGCAATTTTAGATATAGAAACGACGGGAGGAAAATACAATGAAGAAGGTATTACAGAGATTGCTATCTATAGGTTTGATGGTCATGAAATAGTTGACCAGTTTTCAAGCTTAATTAATCCCGAAAGACCCATTCAGCCTTTTGTGGTTAACCTAACAGGAATCAACAATGAGATGTTACGCCAAGCACCAAAATTTTATGAAGTAGCCAAACGTATCATTGAAATAACAGACGATTGTATTTTAGTAGCGCACAACGCACTTTTCGACAATAGAATATTAACCACAGAGTTTGATCGTTTAGGTTACCCTTTTGAAAAACAAACGCTTTGTACTGTTGAATTGGCAAAAAAGTTAATTCCAGATATGCCTTCCTATAGCTTAGGGAAATTAGTACGTGCATTAGGAATTCCACTTACGGATCGCCATCGCGCTCAAGGGGATGCAAAAGCAACAGTTTCACTTTTCAAAATGTTGTTAGCGAAGGATACTTCAAAGCAAATTATTAGCGAAACAGTTCGAAAGGATCCAAAGAAAAAAATAGATTCCAAATTACTCAATCTTGTAGAAAACATTCCTTCAGAAGTCGGTGTTTACTATATGCTAAATGAAGCGGGGGATGTTATTTATATTGGAAAGAGCAAAAACATCAAGAAAAGACTTAGCCAACATTTTACTAGCGAAAATCGAAAGTCGAAAAGAATTCAACAGCAAGTTAAATCGGTTAGCTTTGAAAAAACAGGAAGTGAACTAATAGCGCTTTTAAAAGAATCTGAAGAAATTAGGCATATTAAACCTAGGTTTAATCGCGCCCTTCGCAGAACTTCGTATACACATCAGCTAACTTCATTTGTTGATGAAAACGGTTATATAAATTTAAGTATTGAAAAAGCAGATGGTCGTAAAAAGGCTATAATTACGTTTAACAATTTTCAACAGGCAAAATCTGAACTTTTTAAAATTACTGAAGACTTTAACCTTTGTCAAAAGCTCAATGGTCTTTACGATTCTAAAAATCAATGTTTTAACTACACAATTAAGGAGTGTTATGGGGCTTGTATTAATAAAGAGCCAGCCGAAGAATACAATGTACGAGTTAAAGCATTTCTAGAAAAGAAAAGCTTTGAAAACCAAAACATGCTGATAATCGATCGCGGGCGAGATGTAGAAGAGCGCGCTGTTGTTTTAATTGAAGATGGCAAATATAAAGGTTATGGATTTTACAACTTAAACCATCAAATTAATAACCCTGAAATATTAAAGACTATTATCAATCCGATGGAAAACAATCGAGATGCACAACATATAATTCAGAGTTATTTAAGAAGTAAAAAAGTACTTAAAACAGTGAATTTTTCAACTAACTCGATTAATAAGTAATCATTGCTTATTTTTATAGTTCAGATATTTATATGAAACCATCTAATAAAAAATCTTGGCGCTACAGACTACACGAAATTATCTATGAGGCAGATACACCAATGGGGAAGCTTTTCGACATAACGCTCCTCATTCTCATACTTTTAAGTGTATTAATTGTAATGTTGGAGAGCGTTAAGTCTATAGACTTAAAGTATCACGAGTTATTTTATATAATTGAATGGACGATTACTATCTTTTTCACGATAGAATATATAGCGCGAATAATATCGGTAAAAAAGCCTAAGCATTATATATTTAGTTTTTATGGAATAATAGATTTTTTATCTACAATTCCTCTATACCTTTCATTCATTCTAGTAGGCAGTAATTATTTATTAACTGTTAGAGCTTTACGACTATTACGTGTTTTTAGAATCTTGAAAATAACCCGTTATATAGGAGAAGGAAATAAACTTAAAAAGGCTTTAATAGAGAGCAGGCCTAAAATTTTTATTTTCATTTTTGCAGTTCTTATTGTAGCAACTATTGCTGGAACCTTAATGTACTTAATTGAAGGAGAAGCAAGTGGTTTTGAAAATATCCCAGTAAGTATTTATTGGTGTATTGTAACCTTAACCACCGTAGGCTTTGGTGATATAGCTCCGGTAACACCCGCTGGAAGATTTTTAGCAACTTTAATAATGATACTTGGTTATGGTGTAATAGCCGTTCCTACAGGTATTGTAAGTGCTCAATATGTAAGAAAAATTCCTGATGATTACGTTCACGTAAATACATTATCTTGTAGAAATTGCCTAGAACAAAAGCACAGAGATGACGCAGAATTCTGCCATAAATGTGGGCACAATCTTAATGAAGAATTAAATCAAATTGAAAACACATAATAACCCATTGCTTATTTGTGTAGTTGGTCCAACAGCTATCGGAAAAACGGCAATGGCAATAAAACTTGCTCAAGCCTTTTCTGCTGAAATAATTTCGGCAGATTCTCGACAGTTTTTTAAGGAAATGTTCATTGGAACAGCTGTGCCTTCGCATGAGGAACTGGCGGCCGTTCCGCATCATTTTATTCAAAATAAAAGCATTTTTGAAGATTATTCCGTAGGTGATTTTGAAAGAGAAGCAATTGCTTTTTTAGATGAGTATTTCACATATAAGAATATTGCAATAATGGTTGGAGGGTCTGGATTATATGTAGATGCCGTAGTGAATGGTTTGGATCATTTTCCTGAAGTACCTGCAGAAGTAAGAGAAAAACTGAATTCTGAGCTCGATGAGAATGGAATAGAACACTTACAAAGGGAACTTAAAAAAACAGATGCTATCTATTATGAAAAAGTAGATATCAACAACCCGCATAGGTTAATACGCGCTCTAGAAATTTATAGATTTACGGAAAAACCATATTCTTCCTTTTTAAAAAAAGATACTATTAAAAGAAATTTTGACACTATAATTATTGGCTTAGAAGCCGAAAGAGAAATAGTTTACGACCGTATAAATCTACGTGTTGATAATATGATTTCTGAGGGACTTATTGAAGAGGCTCAACAACTGTTTAAACACAAGGATAGAAATGCGCTTCAAACGGTAGGGTATCGAGAGCTTTTTGAATACTTCGAAAACAATCTTTCTAAGGAAGAAGCAATTTCAGAAATAAAGAAAAACACACGCCGATTTGCAAAGAGACAAAAAACATGGTTTAAAAAAAACAAAGATATTCATTGGTTTGATTATAAAACAGACGCAATTGAAATCATCAATTTTATAAATGAAAAAAACGCCTAATAAAGGCGTTTTTTTACACATATCTTACTCTAAAATACTAGTTGTCTACTTCGCTTTTTACAACTAAACGGAACCCTTCACCGTGGATGTTAATGATTTCAACATCCTCATCTTTTCCGATGTATTTACGCAGTTTTGCAATATATACATCCATACTTCTTGATGTGAAATAGTTGTCATCTCTCCAGATTTTAGTAAGTGCCAATTCACGCGGCATTAAATCGTTTTTATGTAAAGCCAAAAGCCTTAATAATTCATTTTCTTTGGGAGATAATTTAATTGGAGACTCCTCTTTATACGTTAAGAAACGCAACTTCGAATTAAGGTGGAAATTACCAATCTCGAATTCAAACTGTTTACTGTCTGCAATACTATCTGTAGCTTTTCTTTGAATAATCGCTTTTATTTTCATTAAAAGCACCTCACTATCAAATGGCTTATTTAGATAATCGTCTGCCCCCACTTTATATCCTTTAAGCACATCTTCTTTCATAGCTTTTGCTGTTAAGAAAATAATTGGAACATCTTCGTTTTTTTCACGAATTTCCTTCGCTAATGTAAATCCGTCTTTATACGGCATCATTACGTCAAGTATGCAGAGATCAAAATCGTCTTTTTTAAATTTCTCGAAACCTTCCATCCCATTTTTGGCGTGAGTAACGTTATAATCATTCATTGCCAAATAGTCCTTTAATACTGTTCCAAAATTTGGATCGTCTTCCACTAGAAGGATCTTTTTGTTTTCTGTTTCCATAATTCTAAGATATTAAGTGTAATTTTATTATAAATGTGCTGCCTTTTCCTTTTTCACTTTCAACATAAATTTCGGCATCGTGATCATCCAAAATTCGTTTTACGTAAGCTAGACCTAGGCCATGTCCTTTTACGTTGTGTATATCGCCAGTATGTTCTCTGTAAAATTTCTCAAAAATTCTCTTTTGTACTGCCTTTGACATCCCAGTACCTTGATCACGGATTTTAAGAATCACACTATTTTTTACGTTTTCTGAGTAGATGTCAATTTTAGGTTCGTCATCAGAATATTTTACTGCGTTATCTAAAAGATTTACAATAACATTTGTTAAATGCGATTCATTAGCCAAAACTGCAGACTTAAGCGCTCCGTAATGCGTTTTTATATAACCTCCTCTATCTTCAACAATTAAACTTACGTGGCTAATTGCATCCTCTACTACTTCTTGAAGATTAACACGTTCTTTTGGCAGGTCCAACTCATTCTTTTCTAGTTTTGAAATTCGAAGAACATTTTCAACTTGCGCGTGCATCCTTTTATTTTCTTCTCTTATCATCCCTAAATAACGCTCTAGAAACTCTTTATTATCCTTTACTTTGGGATTTTTAAGTGAGTCTAATGCAAGATTAATAGTTGCAATTGGCGTTTTAAACTCGTGAGTCATATTATTTATAAAATCTGTCTTAATCTGAGAGATTTGTCGTTGTTTATAAATTTGAGAAATCGCACTAGAATAAGCAAGAATAATAACTGCAGTAAACACCAAGGAAAGGATTGCCATTCCTAAAATACTATTCCAGACAAGCTTTTCTTTTCCTGAAAAGTTTACATATAACTCGTAGCTGGCTTTATTGCTATTTTCAAAGAGCGGAACCATGTAAGTGCTTTCTTCATTATACTTAAAGTTTTTAGTTCTTACTTTGGTTTCTATTTCGTTACTATAAACAGCAAATTCGAACTTGGTATTCAATCCTCGTTCTTTTAATTCATTATTTAATAAATCCTTTATTTCGGAAACACTTATTCTTTTATAAATTGGAGTAAGTGTATTAATTGTACTTACAAAATTTTCGAATTGCTTTTGTTCATAATCCTTTAATCTAGAAAAAGATTCAACACGTGTTTCGGAAACTGTATTTCCATCTATTCCAGATGATAATTTAGTTTGCGTTTTGCGATTTGTTAGTTTTCTAAACTGAATCGAATCAGTATCTAAATTTAATAGTCCTGAAGAAAGCTTAAAGTCTTGTTCTAATATACCATCAGTAAAAATGTATGTTTCATTCGTTGTTTTATTCTGAATCTTATAAGCCAACTCAGTGAAACTAACATTGTCTGGCACTTTAATGCTATCTACATATGGCATATAAAGCTTGTAATAAGCCTCAGTTTCCTTTAGTTTAATTTCCTTAGCTACCGTCAAAAGCACTTGCTTTGCAGTAATTGTAAATTGATCAGCCTTAGTACTATATGCATTAGAAATCCAATAGCCCTGTACAAAAACTATCCCTAATAAAGAGAGGCTCATTAGAGCTATGAGTAAAACAAATAGCTTTTTGTTCATGGCCTCAAAAATAAGATTTTAACATTTAGCTCATTGTTCATTTAACCAAATGTTAACAAAAGAAAAGGCTAGATTTAACGTGGGTTTAACTAAGGGACAAATGAATTTGGTTTACTAAATTCTGAGTGTCTTCTAAATCAATGTTTTCGATAATAAAATCGGCCAATTTTTTCTTTTTAGAATCGGGCCATTGATTTTTAATTCGATCTTGTACTTGGCTTTTTGTAGTTCCATCGCGCATCATTACGCGGGCTATTCTTTCTTCCTCGGGAGCTGTCACTAATATTACTAAATCACAGTTTTTATAACTGCCATTTTCAAAAAGAATAGCGGCTTCCTTGATAACGTAATCACTTGTTTGTTCTTCTAGCCATTTTTGGAAGTGAATGCCAACTTGTGGGTGAATAATTGCATTAACCGCTTCTAACAATTCCTTATCATTAAAGATCTTTTCTGCGACGAATTTACGGTTTAACTCATCATTTTGATAGGCTTCTTTCCCAAGTAAATCTGTAAGTTTTTGGCGAATTATAGGCGATGAATTTGTTAATTTTTTCGCTTCATTATCAGCGATATAAACTGGCACACCTAAAGCAGCAAACATTTTTAAAACAGTTGTTTTGCCGCTGCCAATACCTCCAGTAAGACCAACTACTTTCATTTATACTATTACTTTATTTTACGATTAAAAGATCGATTTTTTTAGGTTCGAAAACTATATTGTAAACATTTTCTGGCTTAGATTCTAAGAACGGAATCATAAACTTCCCCTCTTTATTCATTTTTGAATAATCGCAAATAACCCTAAACTTATCTTTGGTAAGCTCGGCAAACTCATCGACAGAAACGTCAAATTTTAGTGTGATTGTAGAGGGCACTAATTTAATTTCAATATTAGGCGGTAGATTTACGATTTCTACCGGTAATGTAAATTCTCCTTGTGAAAATTCTGCAACTTTTAGATTTGCAGTAACCTCTTGTGGCTTAACAGCAATAACATCCTCTGATGGTTTACTTATAGCTACTTTTCTAGAAATATCTCTATCTACATTTTTTATTTCAATAGGCTCTGTCTGAACGTATTTTAATTCATTTATAATCTTTTTAGGACCAGATATTAACACAGAATCGGGCGTAAATTTTAATGAGTCAACGGCTTTAAATCCATTTTTATACGAAATAGACGTTAAGGCTTTAATTGGAACTCTCTTAAGTACAATTGGGTCTAACTGGACTTTTAAGTCTTCAATAGACAGGTTTTTGATAGCTCTGCTACTTCCAAATTTTAATCCTATTAGTCCTAAGAGGTTCTTGTTAGGTATTTCAAAATTAAACTTATTGTTTTCAAGGTAATCTTCGATATTTATTTCTATTGACGGCTTCTTCACTTTATAATACAAAATTTCAAACCCGTTTGCTGTTAGATCAAAATCGATATCTCGAACTGTATTTTCTGATAAAGTTGTAGTCTCTGGAATATTTGAATATTCAATTTTAGTATTTATTGAAGCTGTAAACTCTCGGCTAAATTTTGTAAAAACCCAAAATATGGTTGCCAGGGTTAAAAAAAGTAAAAAACGCTTAACTTTTTTTTTATTAAGGTTTCTAAAAATTCCCTTGAACATATTTAAGTGATTATTAGTTTATAAAGTTACTTAAAAAATAAAGATGGAAATTGCTCATGTGGATTTTTATTGAGAAGTCCAATAAAAAAACTCGATTTTAAAAACGCCAAACCATACCCAAAAAACTGAATAAATACTGCTATTACAGATAAAGCACCAATATAAACACTTTTATTTTTAATAGATGAGTCAATCAATATCAATACTAGGTAAATTGCTAGTGGTATCCCAAGATAAGGAGATAAAAATAGCGTTCCCAAAATTGAAGCTATAGTAAATAATACAAATAAAGTTGGAAGCCAAAAGGTTATTTTTGCCGATGAAGGATGCCATTTGCTTAATATAGGTCTAACCATACCGAACTTTTTAACCTGAACGTGAAATTTTTTCCAAGAAATTCTTCTTTTGTGATATACATACGCATTTGGGAGGAAAACTGTTTTGTATCCAGCTTTTAAAATTCGTTGTGATAAATCAGGATCTTCGCCGGGATGAATTTTACCGTATCCTCCTGTTTTCTCAAAAACCTCCTTTGAAATTCCCATATTAAAACTCCTTGGTTCAAAAGAGTTTACACTTACTTCGCTACCTCTTATTCCTCCTGTTGTTAAAAAGGATGTCATGGTGTAATTAATAGCTTTTTGCAGTGGTGTAAAGCTTTGGTGCGCTGCATCGGCACCCCCGAAACAATGGTAAAATGAATTTTTTAAAAACTCATCAACCGTAATAAGATAATGCCGTGGCAATATACAATCGGAATCTAATATAATAAAATAATTTCCTTTGGCTCTTTGCATTCCGTAGTTTCGAGATTCTCCAGGGCCAGAGTTCTCTTTAAAATAGTATGAAATATGGAGCTTATTTGAAAACTCATTAACCACCTTCTTCGATGTTATGGTAGATCCATCTTCTACTATTACAATTTCAAAATCCCCTGAATAATCAAGTTCAACAAGACTATTCAATAGCTCTCTAACCTCCTGAGGTCGGTTATATACAGGTATAATAAATGAGTATTTTAACAACATGTGGCAAAGTTACTCAAATAAAAAAAACCACCCGCTTTCGCAGGTGGTCTTTAAATAAAATTAAACTATTAAAACTTAATTTTTAATAACCCTGTAAGTTCCAGTTTGTCCATTAGCAGTTACTCGCATAATGTATGTACCAGTACTAAGGCTTGAAACATCTAATTGTGATGTTGTAGCATTAATTTGGGCATCAATCACTCTTTGTCCTAACATATTGAAAAGAGCAACAGACTCAATGTTGTCTACGCTGTTCATATTCAATATTGTTGTAGTTGGATTCGGATAGAAAGAGAAACCTTCAATAGTATTGTCTGCGATACCTAAGTTGGTTCCATCAATTACTATATCAGTTTCAGCACCATTATTCAATACGAAAACATAATATGCTTGTCCTGCGACAGTATTAATAGATGCAGAAGTACCTGGAGCACATTGGTTAGTATTTTGGTCTACCAATGTAAGATCAGTTTCTACTGCATTTTCGTCAGGTGCAGTATAGAAAGTTACTGAGCTCGCCCCACCTGGAGTTACGATGGTTGCTGTTGCAGTTCCATCTCCAGTTGGCACAAAATTATACCAAACACCATTTGCTCCTGTAAGATCGCATCCATTTGGATTACCATCTTCTGTTGTAGCTGCAGGCATATTAACCTGAGGATCTGTATAAGGGAATCCAATTTCATCTACATCAATAGAGTTAGCAATCTTATCGTTTGGTGGCGGTACTGGTGCACATGTAATATCAGCTTCCCATCCTGAATACGCGAATGACCCATCACTCATAAATACGAAAGTAAGAGCTCCACTTGGATGTGTTGAAGTGAATGGTCCTGGAATAGTACTACCCCAATATCCTCCTGGAGGGAATCCACCTGTTGTACCAGGATTTCCACTAGAAATAATAGGAGCAGTTGCATCAGGTCCATCATAAACATATAATGCATCCCAATTAGCTTCTGTTTCAAATGATAAGAAAGTTACAGTAACAACATCACCAGAAACATCAGGAACTATTGTAGTTGTGATATTTGCAGAGTTGCTATAATCACCATTTGGACCTCCATCATCGTAGAATTTATCTCCACAAGCTGGTGGGGTTGCGAATGTAACAGGTCCTGCATGAGTACTTAAACCATCTACGGTTCCACAGTCTGCAACAACATAGAAGTCATAATTCATTCCACTTGTCAAACCTGTAGCAGTTGCAGAAGTTGTTCCCGAAGGAGTAGTTCCTGTAACTACTGGTGTATCTGTAGTTGGGTTTGCACCCGCATCAAAAATGTACCAAATATAACCATTGCTTGCATTAGGCTCCCCTGTCCACGATAAATCTACAGACGTTGGAGTAATGTTAGTTACAGTAAGGAAAGTTGGTTCAGGACAAGTAGGTGGATCTAAAGTCTCTCCTACAGATGCCCAAGCAACTTGAGTAGTAGCTGCAGTAGTTACGATAGGACCAATTAATGTTGCCATACCTGTACTTAAATCTACTGAGCGCCATTCTGCTTGAAATGTATCACTGTTAAAAGCAGCCATATAAACTGTATCGGTTGTTGGATCCCAAGCCATACCTTGCCCGAAATTAGCAACAAACCCAATATTACCAATTGGTGTTGATGCAGCCGTTGCAAGATCTATTGAGTGGAAGGTATCGGTAACCAAATCATAAGTATATCCTACTCCAGCTCCATCAATTGCAAGAGCAATTGGAAAGTCTGTAGCTGGCATATTCAAAGTTCCAACCATTGTAGAAGTAACCGCTACAGGGTCTATAGTATAAAGGCTATTGCTGTTTAGTGCATAGAGGATTCCAGTAGTTTGGTCGAATTCCATTCCAACCCAGTCTCCAGGGATATTTCCTAGTGGAGTATAAATACCCGTAACAACATCGAAAGAGAAGAAATCACCTCCGTTATCTAACACGTATCCTGTTGTTGGATTTGCAGGGTCGATTGCACCCGCATTTTCAAAATTAACTGTTACTGGAGATGATCCAAAAACTTCAGTATTCTGAGGCGTCGCTACTCCAAAACCTATTAATTCTAGATTTCCATTATTAATACCGTATACGGTAGTTAATGGACCTGGTCCACCACCGCCACCAATTGGCTCACAAGTACCCTCAAAACTATATACACCTTCTAATGTTGAATCAATTACGAATCCACCACCAAGACCATCGTCATAAGCTTCCCCGTATCCAATAACTCCAGCAGTAGAATTTTCCCAGAAAGTATTACTTCCGTCTGTTGGCTCAAGAGACAAACCTATCCAATAAGTCGTATCTGCACCATTTTGTCCAGGTAGATCAACATCAGCAATATCAAGTACTACACTCCAAGCGTCAAACCCAAAGTTACTTCCAATAACTGTTTGTGAATCTGGAACTAAGCTTGTTTGCGAAGTAATTAATGCCCCAGGAGCACCAGAACCATCGTCTGCGTAAATAAATACATCAACATTATCTGCATTCACACCAGAACCTTCAGCTCCAATAAATGCTGTTATTGTAATTGACTCTAAAGTCATGTTCTCACCGTCAGCGACAGTTAAGTCATTAGCCGCAATTCGGCCTAAGTTTTTAAGGAAACTCTTACCATTTTCAAGACCATTACTCGGACCTGTAGTAACACAAGGACCTCCCGTTCCTCCGCCGCCAATTGGCTCACAAGTACCATCGAAGGTATAAACCCCTTCTAATGCTGAATCAACTATGTATCCTCCACCAAGACCATCGTCATAAGCTTCTCCATATCCAATAACTCCGGCAGTAGAATTTTCCCAAAAAGTATTACTTCCGTCTGTTGGCTCAAGTGATACACCTATCCAATAAGTAGTATCTGCACCATTTTGTCCAGGTAGATCAACATCAGCTATATCAAGTACTACACTCCAAGCATCAAATCCAAAGTTACTTCCAATAACTGTTTGTGAATCTGGAACTAAACTTGTTTCTGATGTAATTAATGCTCCAGGAGCGCCAGAACCGTCGTCTGCGTAAATAAATACATCTACATTATCTGCATTCACACCTGAACCTTCAGCTCCAATAAATGCTGTTATTGTGATTGACTCTAAAGTCATATTCTCACCGTCAACTACAGTTAAGTCATGAGCAACAATTCGTCCTAAATTTTTAAGGAAACTCTTTCCGTTTTCAAAACCGTTACTCGGGCCTGTAGTAGCACAAGGACCTCCTGTTCCACCACCACCGGCAGCAGTTACATTAATGGTATAATCTTCGGCTTGTCCATAGCTTGAACCCGGATCACAAGAATCTGTTGCATAGCTAGAGAGAAATTTCTTTATAACTCGCATTCTAGTTGGTCCTTCAAGAACCCCTGCAGGAACATCAATTGTGCCAGTAGCTTGTTGTCCGTCTGTACCATTAGAACCACTTATAGTTCCAATTTCATATCGTTCACTCGCATTATCCAAAATTCCATCTTGATTCCAATCTATAAATACAGTAAAACTATTTGTAAAAGTACCACCTGTATTACCCTCTAAGGCAATTGGATAAGACATTCCTTCTTCCATATCACCGCTAATTGCTGTAAAATCTTCGTGCGCAGGAGACCCATCAATCGTAGCATCAGAAACATTACTAATTCCTGCTACCTCAACCAAGGTAATAGGTTCTACAGCATTGTTAAATTCTATAGGTCCACAATATGGAGCAGGAAAAGATCCTCCACCTCCACCAGAAAGAACTTCAACTTCCCATCCACAAGTATTAACTACTGAAGTGGCATAAAATTCAAAAGTTAAAGCACCTGTTGTAGATGTAAATACTGCTGAACCATTTGCAGCAATCATTCCTGCAAGCTCATCTGTATCGCTATTTAAGTTGCTATCATAAATCTGTGGTGAACTCGTGTCGGGTCCATCATAAATATTTAAATAATCAAAATTTCCAAATACTCTAAATGATAAAAATTCTACAGAAAGATCAGTACCAGTTAATGTAGTAACTGTAGCACAACCACAGTTAGGATAGTCACCCGAATCTCCTGAAGAAGTTGTAGAACAATCCCCACCCGGTCCTCCAGTCGTACCATCAGATGGATCATAAAAGAAATCCCCTGGTACTACTGCAAAAGTTTCCGTTGCACCTGCAGTAGGTACAATTTGAGATAAAACTCTATTTTGAGTAGCCTGGTTTTGAACGTTAAAGTTAGGAGTACCTCTTTGCTGTGCAGCAGCTTCAGCAGCTAAGATCTCAGCTTGCTCTAAAGATGTTAGACCAATAGCATTTTGATATCTTGGAGTACTGCCAACATATCCATTTGCAATGGCCTGTTCTGAAAGGGTAAGCGGTGCATCAGATACTCTTGCATTGTTACCACTGTTAGAAGATTTTTGGTGAAATGGATTCGTGTTTACTCTACCATTTAATCTTGAAAATTCTAAAAGACTATTAGGTGCGTCAGAACTAACATTTGAGTTTACACCTCTTACACTATTTGTAGTGTTATTTTGAGCTTTAAAATAGGAACGTAACATTTGCTGCTCCTCTGTCGTAAAATGATCGGAAATAGAACCACTATACTTCCCGACATTATTATACCTTACCAACAAATCCTGCAAGGAGGAGTTGGATTTTTTCTGGACTTCTGTCTTCGTCGTACTGGTGACAGTCGTCGAAGTAGAAGGCTGAGTAACCTGGGCATTCATCGTAAGCGCAAGCAAGCCGATGAAGCACCCAATGAGAGTACTTTTCTTCATAATTTGATAAGTATTTAGTTAATAATACTTTAAATGTATTTAAAATATTGTTAACAAACAAAAGATACATTAACAAATTTGATGATAAAAAGAAAATCCTGTACAGTTAACTGCACAGGATTGATGATTTAATAAAAAATTAAAATTTTTATTTCCCCTCAACAAAAGCTTCCATTACAGCATCGCTTACTCCCATATTAGAGAAACCACCATCGTTATACAAATTCTGTAGGGTTACTCTTTTGGTAAGATCACTAAACATTGCTACCGTATAATTTGCACAGTCAAGAGCAGTTGCATTTCCTAATGGCGACATTTTATCGGCATAACTCATAAAGCCATCAAAACCTTTTACTCCTTGCCCAGCCGTAGTTGGTGTTGGAGACTGAGAAATTGTGTTTACACGAACCTTTTTATCACGCCCAAAGAAATACCCAAAACTGCGTGCAATACTCTCCAAATAAGCTTTATTGTCGGCCATATCATTATAGTCTGGAAACACACGCTGGGATGCCATATAGGTTAGCGCAATAATACTACCCCACTCATTCATAGCATCTTTCTGATATAACACTTGCATAGTTTTATGAAATGAACCTGCCGAAATATCCCATCCTTTATGCGTAAAGTCGTAATTTTGATTTGTATAATGGTTACCTTTTCGAACGTTTACCGACATCCCTATTGAATGCAATACGAAATCTAATTTACCGCCTAAAATTTCAGTTGCCTTAGTAACTAAATTCTCAAGGTCTTCCAAATTTGTTGCATCTGCTGGAATAACTTCAGAATTTGTTTTTTCAGCAAGTTCTTTTATTTGACCCATACGCAGAGCGATAGGCGCGTTAGTAAGCACAAAGCTACCACCTTCTTCATGTACGCGCTCAGCAGTTTTCCAAGCTATAGAATTTTCGTCAAGAGCTCCAAAGATGATTCCCCGCTTTCCTTTAAGTAAATTATAAGACATATTTTAAATGTTAATAGTTATCAATATATTATAGTGTAATGCTAGTATAAAATTACACACTTTGAATCGTAAAGATACATTTTAATTCAATAATTCTTTGGCATTAGCCATCGCTGCTTCGGTTACTTTTTTGCCACCAAGCATTTGGGCAATTTCTACAATTCGTTCATCTGTATCTAATACCTTAAGATGAGTAGTTGTTATATTTTTTACATCTTCCTTGTAAATCTTAATATGCTGTTCGCCTTTTGCTGCTATTTGCGGTAAATGCGTAATACTAATTAACTGCATTTTATCACCCATATTTCGCATTATTACTGCCATTTTATTAGCTACTTCTCCCGAAACCCCTGTATCTATCTCATCAAAAACAATTGTAGGTAGTTTTTTATACGAAGCTAATACTGCTTTTATTGCAAGCATTATTCTACTCATTTCACCACCGGAAGCAACTTTTCTTAAGGGGCCAAATGCTAAACCTTTATTTGCAGTAAACAATAACTGCAATGAATCGGTACCATTGCCTTTAAAAGTTTCAGAAGCCACAAGCTCAAATTTAAATTGTGCATTCGGCAAACCCAAAGGATCTAGCGTTTCTTCAAGTTTCTTCTTTAAAACTGGAATAGCCTTTTCTCTTTTACTATGAAGCGAATTTGCAGTCTGTAAAGCCTTAGATCGAAGCGTAGATATTTGCTTTTCTAAGTCTTCAATTTCAGCATCTAATCCTAAAGTGGTATTTACTTTTTCTTCAAGATTTTTTTCTATCACAATTAATTCTTCAACTGTAGTAACAGCGTGTTTTTGCTGAAGTTTATATAGTGTTTGTAATTTTTCATTTATCCTAAAAAGTTCTTCAGGATTAGCTTCAATTTTTTCTGAAATATTAGCCGCTTCAGCTCCTATATCTTCAAGTTCCAGAATAACGCTGTTTAAACGCTCCCATAAACTTCCAAATGATGTTGAAAATTCTTTAATCTTACCTAATACTACTCGAGCTTCTTTAGCTGTGGAAATTGAACCAATTTGCTCTTGGTCTAACAACTGATTTACAGTAATAAATGCTTCTTGAATAGATTCGGCATTATTAAGAGTTTCATATTCCTCTTCCAATTCTGCTTGATTGATTTTATCAAGCCCCGCCTGCTGTAACTCGTTATAGAGAAAACTATTGTAATCTAATTCTTTGGCAGCTTCATCCTTTTGGCGTTTTAGCTCCTTTAGTTTTTCTGAAACGTCTTTATAGTCTGAAAACTGTGATTGGTAAGTATTTAATAATTTATCATTTCCAGCTAAAGCATCAATCACCTCCATTTGAAAACTTTCAGAAACCACTTCTAAAGTTTCATTTTGACTATGAATATCTATTAAAAATGGCGATAAAGCCTGAAGTTGAGATAAAGATACTGGCGTATCATTGACAAATGCTCTAGATTTACCACTAGGTAAAATCTCCCTTCGAATAATAGTATGAGAGTCGTAATCTAAATCATTTTCTTCAAAAATGGATTGTAAGTCATAATTTTCAACTGAAAAATGACCTTCAATTATACATTTTTTTGAAGAATCTTTAATGTTGCTTAAATCTGCTCTTTTCCCAAGAAGCATGGCTAAAGCACCTAAAAGTATCGACTTTCCTGCTCCCGTTTCACCAGTTATAATAGTTAATCCCTTTTGAAGATCTACACGTATATCTTCAATAAGCGCATAGTTTTTTATGGCAAGGGTAGTTAACATATTTTAAATGTATGACATTAAAATTAAGTAGTGGGAATTTAAGAAGTTAGATTAAGTAAGAATTAAAATTCTCGCGTTTAACCGTATGTGGTTTAACGCTAACGTTAATACTTAATCTCAGACCAATTACTGCGTTTTGTAGGAGCAAGTCTGTTTAAGTTTTCTACTAGTTTAGTAATATCAACTTTTGGACCTCCACTGAAAACAGCTTGAATTTCATCGGTTTTTGCATCAAAGAAAGTACGAACTAAATATGAATTTGGACGTCTATCGCTAATTCCTTTTAATCTATTAATAGCATCGGCTATAACTTTTTTACCTTCTAATTGATTAGACTCCATTTTATCCATTCCTTCACGGTGATACATATACATTGCATCGTGAAAATCTTTATAAACAGAAGATAATAAAGCATCGTTATAACTATATCTTGTTTGGTTACCATCAGTGGCTTTCCATCCTGAATAACTACTAGAAGCTGCTGTACTCGTTATTTGTTTAGCGATTTCAAAATACGGTTTTCCTCCTTCAGGGCTAAACGTATCGGCATCAAGCCCAATTACTGTATAAACATGAAATGCAATAACCGAAATAAGGTTAGAATCGAATGTGTTAAGGTTTAGTGCTAATGGCTCAAACTCCTTGTATCTAAAGGTAACCTGCTTGTCGTAATAGTTGTAAATAGGACTGTCATATGTAGATCCATAAACAGGTCTTGAAGATTGTATTTGAAGTGTTCCGCTAAAAGTTTCTCCTTCGTAACTATTGATCACCAAGGTCATATTACAATCAATTCTTTCTTGGTTTTTGTAAACTTTATCTGTCCATTTGGTATTGTTTATAAACTCAAGTAATTGACTCTGTAATGTACGAAAAACCTGAAGATTTGGTTGTCCTGTTTTTTCAGCATCAACAGTTACCGTACAATTTAATTCTTGCGCAGTTGCAGGAATTATAATTGCAGTGCATAGTATAAAAAATAATAGTTTACGCATGGATGTTTTGTATAATATATTCTAAAATATCTTTAGCTACTTCTTTTTTAGGTTTAACAGGGAAAGGCAACATTTTATTGTCTTTAGCTATTAAAGTGACTTTATTAGTGTCCGATTTAAAACCAGCACCTTTATCTCTTAGCGAATTTAGCACAATTAAATCTAAATTCTTTTTTTTGAGTTTCGATTTTGCATTTTCTTCTTCGTTTTGAGTTTCCAATGCAAAACCAACTAGAAATTGCTTTTTCTTAATCGCACCAAGTGAGGCAAGTATGTCTTTTGTTTTTGTAAGTTCTATTGTAAGATTATCCGTTTTCTTTTTAATCTTTTCTGAAGAAACTTCTGCGGGTCTGTAATCTGCAACTGCTGCACTTAATATTGCGATATCACTTGTATCAAAATATTTGTGAGCCGCTTGATACATTTCTTCTGCCGAAGTAATACGAATTAATTTTACAAAATCATTTTCTAATTTTAATGCAGATGGCCCAGAAATCAGAACAACCTCCGCTCCTAATTCCGCTGCTGTTTCGGCAATAGAATACCCCATTTTCCCACTAGAGTGGTTTCCTATAAATCGAACTGGATCAATAGCTTCATAGGTTGGACCTGCTGTAATTAGAATTTTTTTAGCGCGAAGCGGAAGCTTTCCAAGAATATCGTTTTCTAAGAAAGAAACAATGTTTTCAGGCTCTGCCATTCTTCCTTGACCTACTAAACCACTCGCAAGTTCGCCAAAAGCAGCAGGAATCTGAATATTCCCAAAACTTTCTAATTTTTCAAAAGTTTGATTTGTAGTTGGGTGTTGGTACATATCCAAATCCATTGCCGGAGCGTAATAAACAGGACATTTTGCAGAAAGATAACAAGCGAGCAACAAATTATCGCAGCCTCCATTTGCCATTTTAGAAAGCGTATTTGCAGTAGCTGGAGCAATCAACATCAAGTCTGCCCAAAGTGCTAACTCGACGTGGTTATTCCACTGTGCTTCACGATTGCTTTCATTGTCAGTTTCTTCAATTGTAAAAGAAGAAAACACTTCGTTTTTAGAAAGCGTGGCAAGCGTTAAAGGTGTAACAAATTCTTTTGCAGAAGAAGTCATTACTACTTTTACGTTAGCTCCTTTTTTAACAAGAAGCCTAACTAAAAAAGCTGCTTTGTACGCGGCAATCCCGCCGGTAATGCCAAGCAAGATATTTTTCCGGTTCAAAACAGACATTATCTAATTTTTCAAATTATAAATATATAGCTCAAAGCTAAAATAATTTTCAACTTTGAGCTATTTCTATTACACTTTTACTCTACTACTTCGTCAGCAGTATTTCTGTAGTAAATTTTATTTTCTAACCATTCCTGCACTGCTAAAGCGTGTGGTTTTGGCAATCGTTCGTAGAATTTTGAAACCTCTATTTGTTCTTTGTTTTCAAAAATCTCCTCTAAACTATCGTTATAAGTTGCAAACTCATCTAGTTTTTCTAAAAGCTCTTTCTTAATATCGCCATTAATTTGCGTAGCTCTTTTCGAAATGATAGAAATAGCTTCGTAAATGTTGTTTGTGGGAGCATCAATTAAGTTTTTGTCTAAAGTGACAGTGTTAACAGGTGCTTCTGAGTTTTTAATATCCATAGTAAATTAATTAAATAGTAGGTGTTGTTTCTTCGGTTACAGTTCTGCGCTCTATATCTTCATATATTTCAACAGCTTCAGAGGCTAGATCTGTATCCTTGTAATATTTCATAAAATTTTTATAGTGTCCTTTTGCAATGTCTAAACGCTCTTGTACCAAACTTGGAATACTATTTATTGCAAGTTTATAAGCTGAAACGAAACGATTATAAAATGCTTCTTTTCTATAAATAGACCCCGGATTATCTGTTATAAAGTTATCAAATGCTTCAATTGCAGACTTGTAATCTTCTACATGCAGATATTGCGCTGCAGTTTTGAATTCTTTTTTCTCAAGTTTTTCACGCAATTCAGCAACAAGTTCGTTAGCTTCCATTCTCTTATCAGAGTTTGGATATGTGTTTATAAATTCCTGAAGTTTTTCCAAACCTTTATGAGTGTCTCTTTGGTCTAATGAAAACCTAGGAGAAAGTTCGTAAAAACTTTTTGCCGATTTAAACGATGCAACCTCAACACTATCACTTTGTGGATAAGCTTGTGTAAAACGCTCAAATTGATAACCAGCAAGGTAATAATCTTCTAAATTGTAGTACGTATTTGCATAGATAAACATTAGTTTTTCACCTTGTGGTTTACCTCTATATAAAGGAACAATTTGTTCCATCAATTTTAAACCTTTACGATATTTACCCATTTGATAGAGCGAATCTGCAAAAGCGTATTTCTTACCAATGTCATCCTTACGCAACACCTCTTGGTATTGGCTACAAGATGAAAGTAATATTGTAAGACAAAGTATTATAAAAAAAGGTAATCTCATGGGCTTAAAAAACATCGTGCAAAAATAGGCAATTAAACGGGATTCAACAAAACTTATTATCACGCTAAATTATTGCCCTAAAAGCTATTATTTACACACCTTTTGAAAAATTTAACGCAATTCCAAAATCTTAACAAATTAGAATTCTTGAATAAAAGAATCTATTTTGGCTCTCAATCTATCACTAACCCCAACTAAGGGCAGCCTTACAGTATCATTACAAATTCCTATTTTTTTGAATACAGCTTTAATTCCGGCTGGGTTTCCTTCTGCAAATATATAATCGATTGCAGGGGCAATTTTATAGTGAATTTGATAAGCTTCATCTACTTTTTTATCAAGACCAAGCTTCACCATTTTTGAAAATTCTTTTGGAAACCCTTCTCCTATAACCGATATAACTCCAGCACCACCGGCTAGCACCATCGGTAAGGTAATCATATCGTCGCCAGAAATAACTAAGAAATCTTTTGGGCAGCCAGAAATCAATTTCATAGCCTGAACAATATCCCCCGCAGCTTCTTTAATCGCCACTATTTTGTCAAAATCATTAGCCAAACGAATTACAGTCTCAGGCAACATATTTGACGCTGTTCTACCAGGAACATTATATAAAATAATTGGTAATGGTGCCTCTTTCGCAATGGCTGCAAAATGCTGATAAATTCCTTCCTGCGTTGGTTTATTGTAAAAAGGAGACACTGAAAGTATTGCAGTAAAAGCAGAAAGATCACGTTGATTCATTTCGGCAATTACCTCTTTAGTGTTGTTACCTCCAATTCCTATAACCAAAGGAAGTCTTCCGTTGTTTGCAGAGACCACTGTATCAATAACCAGCTGCTTCTCTTCTTTAGATAAGGTCGCACTTTCTGCTGTAGTTCCAAGAACTACTAAGTAATCGATACCATTATCAATATTGAAGTTTACTACATTTTTAAGTCCTTCTACATCAACCGAAAAATCACTCTTAAATGGGGTGATTAACGCAACTCCAGTCCCTATTAATTCTTTCATTTAGTATTTTATTATTTATTACGATTACATTGTAACCTATATTTTTTTTAAGATTTTTAAATATTTAGTTACCTCAGCTTTAAAGTCAGCCATATTTTTCGGATCTACAGCTAACATCAAGTCAAAAAGTCTTTCATCTGCTCCATTAAATCCTATTTTAAACTTTGCTTTGCTTTGTGCAATTAAGGCATTTAAAAAATCATTTTCCGTATTTGTAAATCCAATTAATACATCAAATTGAAAATCGAGAAACTCTCTTGCGATTTGATTATTAATATCACCCCTCCAGTTAAACTCTTTGTTGGTAATTTGGTTTTGCCTTAATGTGGGTAACTTTTTTCGGGTTTCCATAAAAGTAAAGACCTTAATATCTTTTCTCTGCAACCCAAGAGAGGTTCCAAATTCATAAAACCTTTCAAAGTCGTCGAAATATGATTCATCAACCAAAAACCCCAAAAACCTTAAAGGCGTATTTCTTTGAGAAAAATCACGAGCTTTTAAACTTTTTTCAGTTTGATTTTTTAGAGATTTAAGTTTGATTTTTTCCAGCATTGAAAGCATAATTTTGCCCCTCAAAAATAATATAATAAAGAATTATTAGCCCTTCAAATTGAAATTCATTTTTGAAGTTTTAAATTCCAAATTTAACACGGTTTATTTTCAAAAATTTTAATCTATATTTCCTATTAAATGCCAATCATTTCAAGAAAATCGTCTTCAGAGATAATTGCCACACTTAGACTTTCAGCTTTCGTCCTTTTACTAGGTCCCATATTGTCTCCCGCTACTACAAAATCTGTTTTTGAAGAGATAGAACTTGAAACTTTCCCTCCATTATCTTCAATTAGCTTTTTGAGCTCATTACGAGAAACCTTTGTAAATACGCCAGAAACCACAAAAACCTGTCCACTTAAAGTATCTGTTTGATTGGCAAGTTCTTCGGCAGAAATTTCAAGCTGAACGCCGTAGCTTTTCAATCTTTCAATGGCGGTAAGGTTTTCTTCTAAAGCGAAAAACGACACTACACTTTGAGCAATACGCTCTCCAATTTCATCTACAGTGACTAAATCTGTTTCCGAAGCATTAATAAGCGCATCAATCGTTTTGTAGTGTTTTGCTAATTTTTTAGCAACTGTTTCTCCAACGTAACGAATTCCTAAACCAAAAAGAACTCTTTCAAAAGGTATTTGTTTTGAAGCTTCAATCCCGTTTACAATATTCTCGGCACTTTTATGCGCCATTCGCTCTAATGGAATAATTTGTTCAGATTTTAACAAATATAGATCTGCGTAGTTATTTATCAAGCCATTGTTTACCAACAGTGCAACCGTTTCACCTCCTAGCCCTTCTATATCCATCGCTTTTCGCGAGATAAAATGTTGAATTCGACCGATAATTTGAGGCGGGCAACCTTCAGCATTAGGACAATAATGTTGCGCCTCACCTTCTGTACGCACTAATGTAGTGCTACATTCTGGACACTCACTTATATACTGAGTAGGCTGTGAATTAGGATCTCTTTGTGTAAAATCTACCCCAATTATCTTCGGAATAATCTCTCCTCCTTTTTCTACAAAAACCGTATCGCCTTCACGAATATCAAGTTTCTCAATCTGATCGGCATTGTGAAGTGAAGCTCTTTTTACAATAGTACCAGCCAATTCAACTGCCTCCAAATTTGCAACTGGAGTAATTGCTCCCGTTCGCCCCACTTGATAGGTAATTTGATTTAAAACCGTGGAAACCTGCTCTGCTTTAAATTTATAAGCCATTGCCCAACGTGGAGCTTTTGCAGTATAGCCCAACTCTTCTTGTTGTTGAAGGTTGTTAACTTTTACAACAACGCCATCTGTTTCATAAGGTAGTTCGTGACGATGAATATCCCAGTAATTAACGAAAGCCAACACCTCATCCAAACTTTTTGCCAGCTTGGCTTCAGTTGGCACTTTAAATCCCCATTGTCTTGCTTTTTCTAAACTCTCAAATTGGGTTTTTATAGGAAGTCTTTCCCCTACTAAACTGTACAACAAACAATCTAACGGACGTTTTGCCACTTCGGCACTATCTTGAAGTTTTAAACTACCCGATGCGGTGTTTCGTGGATTTCTATAAGGTTCTTCTCCTGCTTCTACTCTTTCGGCATTCATCTTTGTAAAACCTTCAAAAGGCAAAACAATTTCACCTCGAATATCAAATAATGGCGGATAATCTCCTTTTAATTGTAAAGGAACAGAACGTATGGTTTTTACATTTGCCGTAACATCATCCCCCTGAAATCCATCACCGCGAGTAACAGCTTTTACAAGCTTACCATCTTCATAAGTAAGACTTATTGAAGCTCCATCGTACTTTAGCTCACATGTAAATTCCACATTGCCATCCACCATTTTTTCTATTCGCTTTTCCCAATCTTCCAAATCTTCTTTTGAATAGGAGTTATCCAATGAATACATTCTGAAAGTATGCGGAATGGTTTTAAAATTTTTAGTGATTTCACCACCAACTCTTAACGTTGGCGAATTTGGATCGTGAAATTCTGGATGTGCTTTTTCTAAATCTTGAAGTTGTTTCAGTTTTTGATCAAATTCAAAATCGGAAATGATTGGATTATCAAGCACGTAGTAGTTGTAGTTATGCTCTCTTAATTCGTTTCGAAGCGATGTAATTTGCTGTTCAATATTCATACAACAAATATAAAACTAAAGCACTATTATAAAAGAGAAGAGACCTATTTTACACTTCGAAAAAAGTAAAACTCCCCTGATTCATTCTTAAAAGCTTAAATTAAAGAACATCTTTAATATAGATGCCGCTTACGTTCTATCATCATTCAACCATTTTGGCTGATCTATCGGTTTAAACTTCTCCATTTTATTAAGAAGTTGCTGAGGATTAGAATCCACTAAAAGCAGATTGTAATTATCCATAGACAAGAATCCTTTACGCACCATAGTTTCCAGCATTTTTATAAGGTCGTTATAAAAACCATTGACATTTAATAATCCAATTGGTTTTGAATGCAAGCCAAGCTGTAGCCAAGTGATAATTTCAAAAAGCTCCTCTAAAGTACCCATTCCGCCTGGTAGCGCAATAAATCCATCGCTATTTTCCTGCATTTTTAATTTGCGTTGATGCATATTATCGGTAGTTATTAGCTTGGTAAGTCCTAGATGAACAACTTCCTTTTTCTTCAAAAAGTTTGGAATAATCCCTATTACCTTTCCTTTGTTATCCAAAACGCTTTTTGCTATAACTCCCATCACACCGATCTTCGCAGCACCATACACCAATGTTATATTTTTTTCAACGAATATTTTTCCTAGTTTTTCAGAAGCAGCAGTTATTGCAAGGTCATTACCTTCACTACTTCCGCAGAAAACACATATTTTTTCAAGTTTATTCATAATCAAATCTCTTTGCTCGGTTACAACGGCTTTTTATGCTACAAACATCGAATTTAAAGTAGACTACTTAAAACACTTTATCATGCGATCTTTTCCAAAAATGTCTTTTTTCACTTCTATTTTTTTAAATCCTTCATCCTTTAAAAGCGCAACCATTTCATCAGCAAGGTACTCATTAATCTCGAAAAATAGTTTTCCACCAGACTTTAAATGTATTTTTGCTAAGCGTGAAATTGACCTATAAAACAGCAATGGATCACTGTTAGTCACGTATAATGCAGAATCCGGCTCATGTCGTAAAACATTTTCATGCATCATTTCTTTTTCTAATTCTCGAACATACGGTGGATTGGAAACTATAATATCGTATTGTTCTGGAAGTGATGTTACTTTTAAAATATCTGTTTGAAAAAAATTAACATTTACATTATTAATTTCTGCATTCTCAGTTGCGACCTGTATTGCCTTTTCTGATATATCCAACGCAGACACTTTAGTATTTGGAAGGTTTTTAGCTAAAGAAACAGCAATACAACCACTACCCGTGCCTATATCAAGTATAGAAGTGGGCTCAGAATGCTGAGTGGTGGTTTTATGATTAGACATTATATAATCTATTAACTCCTCTGTTTCCGGACGGGGAATTAAAGTGTATTTATTCACTTTAATTGGTAGTCCATAAAATTCTGTTTCTCCTAATATATATTGAATAGGCTCGTGATTATTAAGCTTAAAAAGCGCAATTTGAAACTTATCATAATCATTTGTTGAGACTTCTGTTTCGGGATTTAAGGCAATATCAACCCGAGAAAGATTCAGATATTCTTTAGAAAGTATATAGAAAAAAGATTGAATTTCTTCCGAAGCATAAAATCCTGAAAGTTGTTCGTGAAAGTATTTTTTTAATTTTGAAATTTTCAAAAGTTGTCTTAGTTTTTTATTTAAGATGGAATATTGTCGTTTAAACGGAATTTACAACGTTTTCAACATATGCACTTGGCAAGAATAATGTCCCGTATCTCCCATTCTAGCCTCAATATATTCAAATCCTGAATGTTTGTAAAGTTTCTGAGCTTGAGTCATATATTCCATAGTTTCTAGATATATTTTCTCATAGCCAAAATCGCGGGCTTTTAACAAACAAACTTCCATCATTTGCTTCCCGATTCCCCTCCCTCTAGCTTCTGATAAAAAATACATTTTCTGAAGTTCACAGATGTTACCGTCAAAATTATCCAAATTAGCAATTCCAGCGCCTCCAATTACTTTATTATTTACTTCAACTACAAAATATGCTGTTTTGGGTTTGTTATAGGTTTCATACATACAATCTAAAGCAGTATCAGCATAGGCGGTACCAACTTTTGGCACGTTGAAATCCTCCAAAACGCTGCGTATTACTTTGGCGATTTGAAGATTATCACTCTTTTTTATAAGTCGGATAATTGGTGTGTTCATTCTAATTAAAACCTTGTATTTTTACGCTGTGAAGATACACGAAAAATATATGTTGCGATGTATACAACTCGCTAAAAACGGACTAGGAACCACCTATCCAAATCCTTTGGTGGGCAGCGTTGTTGTACACAATAATAAGATTATTGGCGAAGGCTGGCATTATCAAGCAGGACAGCCACACGCTGAAGTAAACGCCTTAAAAAATATTAAAAATAGAGAACTCCTAAAAGAAGCCACAATATATGTAAGCCTAGAGCCTTGCAGTCATTTTGGAAAAACTCCACCCTGTGCCAATCTAATAATTGAATCGGGTATTAAAAAAGTAGTAATTGGAAGCTTAGACCCTAATCCCCAAGTTGCCGGCCGTGGAATAAAAAGATTAATTGAAGCTGGATGCGAAGTGATTGTTGGAATTTTAGACAAGAAATGTGGCGAGCTTAACAAGCGATTTTTTACGTTTCACACCAAAAAAAGACCTTATATTTTCTTGAAGTGGGCGCAAACTTTGGATGGTTTTATCGCCCCAAAGAGCGAAACTCGAAATGAAAAAAAACCAATCTGGATTACAAATAAATTTTCGCGACAAATTGTGCATAAAGTGCGAGCCGAAGAAGAGGCTATTTTAGTCGGCACTTATACTGTTTTAGAAGACGATCCAACACTTACAGTAAGAGATTGGTACGGCAAAAATCCAGTGCGAATTATTATTGATAGAACCTTAAAAATTTCGCCAGAAGTTTCAGTATTTGACGGGAGTGTAAAAACTATTGTTTTTAACGATAATAAGAGCAAAACTTCAGGAAATATTGAATTTGAGAAATTAGATTTTACAAAAAATATCCCAAAACAAATCTGTGATGTTCTTTTCAGAAACAACATTCAATCTGTAATCATTGAAGGAGGTTCAAAGACCTTACAATCATTTATCGACGCGTCACTTTGGGATGAAGCGTATGTTTTTACAGGCAAGAATACATTTAGCGAAGGAATAAAAGCTCCTATTTTTAAAGGTGATATTTCTTCTGAAAAAATGATAAAGGAAGACATATTAAAAATTTTTAAAAACCCCAGCCTTTGATAGCACTTCTCTTTAGCGTACTTTCTTCCACAATGATCTTTGTGGTTTTTAAGCTTTTTTCACGTTTTAAAATCAATACTTTTCAAGCTCTTACGTTTAATTATGTCACTGCTTCTATCTGCGGAATTATCCTTCAGGAAAATAAAATAAAATTTTCTGAAGTACCACAATTTGAATGGTTTCCATTTGCCCTTGGTTTAGGTGGGTTATTTATTTTGGTTTTTAATTTAATGGCGATAACAACACAGCGCAGTGGACTTTCGGTGGTTTCAGTAGCCACAAAAATGAGTGTAGTTATCCCAATTTTATTCGGGTTACTTTATTATAAAGAAAGTCTTGGGTTTTTTAAAATTTTTGGAATTATCCTGGCTTTATTTGCTGTGTACCTAGCTTCTATTAAAACTAAAGATGGAATTAAAATAAAATTATCAAATTTTATTTTTCCTGCTCTAGTATTTTTAGGGAGTGGCACTATAGACACAACTATCAAATATTTAGAAGGCGAGTTTATTGCTAAAAACGATATCCCGATATTTTCCGCAACAATTTATGCCATGGCTGGCCTAATTGGATTTGCAATTTTAATATTTCAACTAGTTAAAGGAAGTTTTAAGTTTGAATTTAAACACTTAATTGGCGGAATTGCTTTAGGTGTTCCAAACTATTTTTCCGTTTACTTTCTAGTTGAAGCTCTACGCAGCGATATACTTGAAAGCTCTGGGGTTTTTACTGTAAATAACGTTGCGATTGTAATGGCTTCTACTATTTTAGGCATTTTACTTTTTAAGGAAAAGTTATTGAAAAAAAACTGGATTGGAATTGGGTTGGCTGTGCTAAGTATATTATTTATAGCTTTGGAAAAATGGTAGTTTAAAAATTAAAAACACACTTTTGGAAACGGAAAAAGACACATATAAAACCATTTTAAAACCATCGGAAGAAGTTCTTTACAAAGAGAAAGGAAGTAAGTTTTTTGGATATGCTTTTCCTGTTACTTCAGAAGAAAAAATTAAAGATCATTTAGAAGATCTTAAAAAACAACATTACAGTGCACGACATTGGTGTTACGCATGGCAGTTAGGCAAAAGCTACGAACATTATCGCGCAAATGATGATGGGGAGCCTTCAAATAGCGCTGGAATGCCAATATACGGTCAATTGCAATCTTTTGATGTTACTAATATATTAGTGGTAGTTGTGCGGTATTTTGGCGGAACAAAGCTTGGCGTGGGCGGATTAATTCAAGCGTATAAAACTACAGCGCAAATGGCATTAGAAACTTCCCAAATTCACACCAAAACTATAGATGAAATCTTTTTCGTGCAATGTGAATATCCTGAAATGAATACTGTAATGCGCATTTTAAAAGATGAAAACATCAAAATCGTAAATCAGAAACTTGAACTGAGTTGTGAGTTCGAAATTTCGGTTAGAAAAAAAGATGCAGATAGAATTTTTCAACTCTTTGAAAATACATACAAAGTAAAAATCATCAAGGAAGAAGACAAAAAAGAATAGTATTAGAAAAACTAACGTCTAAACTGAAATTTGATGATTTTTTTAAAATTAAGACGACCTAAAATTACTGATAAAATTATTGCACTTTTCAACAACCTTTATCAAAAATTTAAAGGGTAAACAGCCAATTGTAGATTTCAAAAACCTGCTTACATATTAATGCCTCTTTTTTTGAAATCACGAAATAGATTTTTCAATTTTAATACAGTTTAGATTGATTATAAATTTCAAAAAAAAATGAAAACAGAAACTTTATTTTTTCAAGAAAAAGAAATTATTTTCGTTTAATTTTTCTGCAAAATATGTTTAACAATTGACTGAAAAACATAAACACTTATTGGCCTTATAACCAGTAATTTAAAACAAACCCCACTACCTATAAGTCCTTACGATTAATTCTTTTAAAACTTGAAACTTATCTAAGTAAAATAAAACTAGCAACTAATTAATTTTTTAATAGTGCTTTAGTATTTTTACAACTGCCTTCTTAAAAATATGTGGGTGTTTGATAAAAGTTTTTTGTAGCTTTATCGAAAGTGGAGTATGACGAAAAAAATTGAATATTTCAACCCCAAAGTGGTTTTTTTTATAACTATTTTGTTCACATATTTGCACTGTTAGGAAATAGCTCGGAAACTCTCCATCCGTTATTTTTTAGCCACATCTAAAATTAAAAATAAATTATTCAAGATTAAATTATGAGCAAGACTGCGGAATCGGTTTGGAATAACTGCTTGGCTTTTATAGAAGACAACATTTCTTCTCAAGCATATAAAACATGGTTCGAACCAATTAAAGCCGTTAAATTAGCTGACTGCTCTCTCAGCATACAAGTGCCAAGTAAGTTTTTTTACGAATGGCTTGAAGAGCACTACGTGAAAATTTTAAAAGTGGCTCTTACCAAAGAATTAGGTAAGAACGCTAAGTTGGTTTATATAATCCGTATGGAAAATACATATGGCAACAAGCAACCCTTTACTGAAAAAATTCCTAGTGCAAACCGCAGCAATTTACGATCGCAAGAAATTGATGTACCATTAAAAAATAAAAGTCCTGAATTAAAAAATCCATTTGTAATTCCTGGAATTAGAAATGTTAAAATAGAATCTCAATTAAATCCTAATTACAACTTTGAAAACTTCCTAGAAGGAGAGTCTAATCGTTTGGCTCGCTCTGCAGGTTTAGCAGTAGCAAACAAACCAGGAGGTACATCATTTAATCCACTGTTGATATTTGGAGGAGTAGGTTTAGGAAAAACTCACTTAGCACACGCTATTGGCGTTGATATAAAAGATAAATACCCAGAAAAAACTGTTCTGTATATTTCTGCTGAAAAATTCACACAGCAATATATAGAATCTGTTACTAAGAATAATAGAAACGACTTTATTCACTTCTATCAAATAATAGATGTATTAATAGTTGACGACATTCAATTGCTATCGGGTAAAGCTGGAACTCAAGATGTTTTCTTTCATATTTTCAATCATTTACACCAAAATGGAAAGCAGGTTATTTTAACGAGTGATAAAGCACCTGTAGATATGATTGATATCGAACAGCGATTACTTTCACGCTTTAAGTGGGGATTATCTGCAGAATTAAATCACCCAGATTACGCCACAAGAATTGCAATTATAAAGAGTAAATTATACCGTGATGGTGTTGATATGCCTGAAGACATTATAGAATTTTTGGCAAACAACATCAAAACCAACATACGTGAACTTGAAGGCGCTATTATTTCCTTAATAGCTCATTCATCGTTCAACAAAAAAGAAATTACAATTGATCTTGCTCGTAAGATTGTTGACAACTATGTGAAACACACCAAGCGTGAAGTTTCTATAGAATACATTCAAAAAGTAGTTAGTGATTATTTCCAAATGGATGTAAGCACACTTCAATCTAAAACGCGAAAAAGACATATTGTACAAGCTAGACAATTGGCGATGTTCTTTGCTAAAAAACTAACCAAAGCTTCACTAGCTTCTATCGGTTCACAAATAGGTCAGCGAGATCATGCAACGGTATTGCACGCTTGTAAAACTGTTGATAATCTTTCTAGTACCGACAAGCAGTTCCGAAAGTATGTTGAAGATCTAAACAAAAAATTGACATTATAATTTAATTCTCATTTAGAATTAAGCCTATAATCGTTTACTTTATTTTAAAAATTTTTAAAATTTCATTTTGGCAAAAACAAAAGTTTTAATGGTGTGTCTAGGCAATATTTGCCGGTCTCCTTTGGCCGAAGGTCTTTTAAAATCCAAGGTTGATTCTTCAGAAGTAATTGTAGACTCGGCAGGCACTGGTAGCTGGCACGTAGGAAGCAAACCAGACAGCAGAAGTATTGCAGTTGCTAAAAAAAATAATTTAGACATAACCAATCAACGCGGAAGACAATTCAGCGTTAGTGATTTTGATGAGTTTGACCATATTTACGTTATGGATAATTCCAACAAAGAAAACGTGTTGGATCTTGCGAAAAATGACGAGCACAGAAGTAAAGTAAAACTTATTTTAAACGAAATTTTCCCTGGTGAAAATGTAGATGTTCCAGACCCGTATTACGGAGGAGACTCAGGTTTTGATCATGTTTATAAGATGCTGGATGAAGCTTGCGAAGTAATTGCTAATAAACTTTAAAAGATAATTCCAGGTTTTCAATAGCAATTAATAGTCAACACTACTAAATAATAACAGTCAACCTCCCCTAATTTGAGGTAAGCATACTTCTGACAATAAGAAAATGAATGTATTAAGTTTTAGTTCTAGTATATACCTTACAAAAATAACTTCTGAAAAAGAACTAGTTGTTGTCAAAAAAATTATAATTCAATAATTACAATAATGAGGCCCGAAAAAGGAAAACTTTACCTTATCCCTTGCCCTCTAGGCGATGTGTCACCTTTTGCTGTTCTTCCAGCATCAGTAAAAAACACCGTTGATAGTATAGACCATTATATTGTAGAGCATCAAAAAAATGCTCGAAGATTTATAAAAAGTATTTCCCCTGAAAAGGAACAATCTTCTTTAAAGCTTCAAGAAATAAACAAATTCACTCAACCTGAAGAAATTCCCGCTATGCTCAATCCTTGTTTAGAAGGGTTTGATGTTGGGGTTATTAGCGATGCAGGATGCCCTGGCATTGCAGACCCAGGAGCAAGAGCAGTGCATTACGCTCACGAGAAAGGCATAAAAGTAGTGCCTCTTGTAGGACCATCGTCTATTTTACTAGCCATGATGGCAAGTGGTTTTAACGGACAAAACTTCACTTTCAATGGATATTTGCCTATCGAAAAAAGTGAAAGAAAATCTGAATTAAAACGTTTAGAAAAGCTTTCTAAGGACTTCGATCAATCACAGCTTTTTATTGAAACGCCATATCGCAATAACCAGATGCTTCAAAGTTTGATAGACATCCTAAATCCACAAACTAGAATATGTGTTGCTTGCGACATTACTTTGCCTTCAGAGTATATTAAAACAGCTCCAGCGAGTGTGTGGAAAAAAATAAAGGTGGACCTTCATAAAAGACCCACCTTATTTATCATTCACGGATAGTGTTTAATTACATTATCCTTGGTTTCTTGTTTGGTACAATATGCGAAGTATCATAACCTGAAAACTTGCGTAAGTAATAACGAATAGAAGTGCCATTAGCATCTTCAAAACCGTCTGCACCGCCACTTCTAAGGAATTTCTTTACATTTCCAGCTCCCGCTAAATGCGCTGCAGCTAGGATGCCAGACTCTGTAACTTTTACCCCACCTACTACTTTACCAACAGTACGCTTAATATCTTTGCGTAAAATCCACTTATTTAAAGAAGTGTAAGCCGTAAAAGCTGCTTCTTGTTGACGAGTGTTATAAAGAAAATTATCAGCATTTCTAAGTCCCATCATTTTTAAGGTATTCTTTGAAAACTGATATTTTCCCATATACCCATAAGGGTTAACCACGTGATAATCCCCTCTCGATTCTTTAAAACCAAGAGCTTCTTTAAATCCTAAATAAGATTTCCCTAAGAATAAATAATACTTAGGTTTCAGAGGAGCGTCTAACGGAATTAGTTCGTCTTCTGTGGGCACATTGTAGTTCAACTCCATACCTTCAGTACTAAAAACTGAAAAATCGTAGTTGCTTTCATTTGCATTAAAACCTGTCCCTACTATTACGGTAACAACAAGTAAAGTGATAATAAAATAATATCTTTTTTTCATTCATTCTAAAATTCGGGCATATTGCTATACCTTCTTTTGAGGGCGCAAAGATAACGCTTTTTTTATTAACTTGATTTACAGTATGTTAAATTATTAAAAATAAAAAAACCAGGCTTGTCAACCTGGTTTTTCCAATAATTATAATGTCGCTTTTGCGTTATTATCTGGAAGTATTTCAGAGATATCGTAGCCTCCAAAGCGTTTCATGTACTTAGTGATAGGTACACGATTTGCATCCTTAAAGACAATCTTTCCCTTGCTGTCCAAAAATTTTTTAACATTTCCGGCACCTCCCAAATGAGCCGCAGCCACTAGACCCGATTCGGATATTCTAATACCATTAATTGTTTGGCCAACATATTGGTCAATATAATCTCTCAATACCCATTTGTTTTTAGAAATTAAAGCTTTAAAAGCTCTTTCTTGTAACAATGGGCTATTCAAAAATTGAGTGGTATTATAAATTCCTACCCAATTAAGGGTTGAACGGCCAAACTGGTATTTGCCCATATATCCTAATCTATTTACGGCTGTGTAATTTCCACTGCTTTCACTAAAGCCGAGGTCATAACTGAACCCAAGAAACGACTTCCCAAGATAGGGAATCCTATCTTGTGAATTCAAATTCACTTCATATTCGTAAGGAACATGGGCTACGTCACCTACAATATCTGTAGTGAATATAGAACTGCTATAATCCTCTTTCTTAGAGGAGAAAGCCATTGCAACAAATAATACAATAGCTAGCAGCGCAGACAATTTCATAAAACGTTTCGTCATGTTTTATTTAGTTTTAAATTATAATTATTGCGTCATCGCCGTGTGCGAGACGAAATAAACTTTTAAAAACAAGCATTGTGTTCGACAAAATTTGTTCGCCGCGTATTATGAAAATATTGTGCCAAAGAACCTTGCAATCAATTAAACCGTACCTGACAGTCAATAGATTACATACAAAAGATACAATAATTGGAGAAAACTAAAGTAGTCTTAACAAAATTTAACCCTGTTTATTAAAGTGTTTTAACAGAAGAAAGAGGCTATTATCTTTTTAAACCTTGACTATTTACCCACCGCACATACTCAATCTTATTGCGGTTGTGTTGAGCTAGGTTTTTTGCAAACTTATGGTAGCCAAAATTAGTAACATCGGCCACAAAGTAATAATAATCGTGTTGTTCCGGATTTAAAACAGCATCAATCGAAGAAATATCGGGCATTGCAATTGGCCCTGGCGGAATTCCCGCATATTTATAAGTGTTATAAGGCGATTCAAGCTCTAAATCTTTATATAATACCCGTTTAATTACCTGATCGTAATCATTTGCCTCACGTTTTAAAGCATATATAACCGTAGGATCCGCTTGAAGTAACATCCCTACTTTTAATCGATTAAGATAAACTCCTGCAACTCTAGGGCGTTCATCTACTTTTGCGGTTTCTTTTTGAACAATTGCTGCCAAAGACATTACCTGCTCCCTTGTGAGATTTTGTTTTTTAGCCTTTGCAATTCGTGATTCACTCCAAAAACGTTCGTATTCTTTTTTCATTCGTTCACGAAAAGTCTCTGCTGAAGTGTTCCAGTAAAATTCATAGGTATTTGGAATATAAAGCGAAAGCGCTGTATCATTGTTTAATCCTACTTCTTTTAAAAATTTAGGATCACGCATTGCCGTAATAAGCGAAGTACTATCGGCTTCAATTTGTCTAGAAATGTGCCCTGCCAAATTTTCTAATCGTTCCTGGTTATTGAATTTTATGTTTATAGGAATATTTTTACTTCTAAGAGTATTTACAATATCGTTATTGCTCATTCCTTTTCTAATAATAAAATGACCAGCTTTAATACTAGAAGAATATTGTTTTCTATCTGCTATTGCCAAAAAAGAATCTGGATTGTCTATTAGCGGTTCTAATTCCTCAATTACATCATGAATAGTAGCATTGGTAGGAATATATACGTGTGCTTCATTATTGTTGAATGCTGTATTTGGAGTAAAAGCTGTATTGAAAACATACCAAGCAAACCCGCCCATGCCAACGGCACCTAATAATACTATAGCTATTAATATCTTTTTAATGTACATTTTATTTTATTGAGAATTGACTAGTTATAATTGTTTAAGTGGGCAATTAGATTTAATGAACTTCAATTTGCAGTGCCAAACGAAAGTTAATCTTGAATGCGTTGATAAATATATTCACTTTTGAATTTCCTGTCGGAATAAATCCAATCTTTTTTAATTCCATTTTGTACGAAGCCTGCTTTCTCAAAAAGTTTCATACTCCCGATATTATCTTCAGTAATTCCTGCGTGAATTTGATGAAGATTTAAATGCTTAAATGCATAATTACAGATTAGCTCTAACGCTTCACAAGCGAAACCTTTTCGTTTATGTTCATCAGAAAATATAACGATTCCCACTCCTGCTCTTTGATGTTTGGGATCAAAATCGAAAAGATCTATAAAGCCGATAATGGATTCATCATCACTTTTACAAATAGTTAAACGCAATTGCTTTACATCGTAAATATCGCGGTGACTGTTTTGTAAATACTGTTTTAGGATAAATCTAGAAAAAGGTGTAGTAGTATTACTAACCTTCCAAAGCGACTCGGTGTTTTCCAAAATATATAAGAAATCTATATCGGAAGGTTCCAAAGCACGTAAATATAATTTTTTTCCTATTAGTGTCTTCATCTCCAAAATCCTTTAAAAACTTGAGTTGCTGGCCCTTCTAAATATACATTCTCATAACCTTTAACAGTTTTATCAAAACTAACTTGAAGATTTCCTCCTGGGGTGATTAATGAAATATTGTTATTTGATGTCTTTCCAGTTTCAAACATTGCTATTGCTACAGCTGTAACTCCTGTTCCACAAGATAGTGTTTCATCTTCTACGCCGCGCTCATAGGTCCTAACTGAAAAAGTGTCAGGATTTTCTTGTTCAACAAAATTTACATTTGAACCTTCTTTACCATAAATAGTATTGCGGATTTCCTTTCCTTGTGCAAAAACATTGAATGCCTTAAGGTTGGAAACCAATTGAACGTGATGTGGCGACCCTGTATTTAAATAGGTATAGTTTTCTGAAGTATTTACATATTCGATGTCATTCATTTTCAAAGAAACCCAATTCCCATCTACTGATGCTTCATGCAAACCATCTACAGCTTCAAAAGTTGTTTTTTTTGAAATAATCTCTAGAAACTTTGCAAAGTGCACTATGCATCTTCCACCGTTACCACACATTGTACTTAAGTTTCCATCACTATTATAGTACACCATTGTAAAATCTGCCGATGGATTGTTCTCTAAAAGCAATAAACCGTCTGCACCAACGCCGAAACGACGGTCACAAATTTTTGCTACAAGAGCTGTATCTTCTTTCGGGAAAAACAAATCGCGATTATCTACAATCACAAAATCATTTCCTGTTCCTTGGTATTTATAAAAGGTGAATTTCATATCCGCGCAAAGATATAAAAAGCCACTACGAGTTGTAGGATAGAAATTGAGTTAAATACAAGTTAAAACAGGTTTTATGGCACACTATTTTCAGGCTATGCTTGTTAAATTTGTTAAGCTGTGATGAAATTCGTTAGCAAAATGATTTTTCAATATATCTTACTCTTAGACAGGAAACATCTGAATTGCAGAATGATACAGCGAAAATCAAAATCTGTTTTGATTTATAAAATTAGTATTAATTAAAAATTGTTACACAATGAAACAAACATTCCGTTTATTTCTAGTAGCGCTATTTGCGGGCGCCATTACACTAGGAGGCTATAAGTATCTAGAAAACGAAGAGCGTATTTCATTTGCTCCGCAAGAAACATCAAAATTTATTCCTACCACCTATTTAGGAACTGCAGCTGAAATGAGTACCGATTTTACTGAAGCTGCCGAAAAAACAGTTCACGCCGTAGTTCACGTAAAAAATATTACAGTAAGTAGACAACCTACCAATATATTCGAGTTTTTTCAAGGTGGTGGGCAGCCACGAGCTATGGTAGGAAGTGGTAGTGGAGTAATTATTTCGCCAGATGGATATATTATTACCAACAACCACGTAATTGCTAATGCTTCAAATTTAGAAGTTACTTTAAATAATAATAAGGTGTATAAAGCACAACTAATAGGTACAGACCCTTCAACAGATATTGCACTTTTAAAAATTGATGATGAGGAGGAACTTCCCTTTATCCCCTTTGGAGATTCAAACAATATAAAGATTGGCGAATGGGTTCTAGCAGTAGGAAATCCATTTAATCTTACTTCAACCGTAACAGCTGGAATTATTAGTGCCAAAGCACGTGATCTAAATCAATTTGACGGAAATCCACAGTCGTTCATTCAAACTGATGCTGCTGTAAATCGCGGAAATAGTGGTGGTGCCTTAGTGAATACAAGAGGTGAATTAATTGGAATAAACACCGCAATAACTTCAGAAACTGGAAGTTTTGTTGGGTATTCCTTTGCTGTACCTTCAAATAATGCACGAAAGGTAATTGAAGATATTCTTGAATATGGAAATGTACAACGCGGAATTTTAGGAATCCAAGTTGGCAACATAAATCCTCAAATTGCTGAAAAATATGGAATCACCGATACAGAAGGAGTATTTGTTGGAGGCATAGAAAAAGGAAGCGGCGCAGACAAAGCTGGAATAAAAGAAGGTGACGTTATCAAGCAATTAGATGGTTTTAAAGTTTCAAAGTTTGCTGATCTTTCAGGGTATTTAGGCTCTAAAAGACCTAACGACGTGGTTGAAGTTACTGTACTTCGCAACGGAAATGAAAAAACTCTAGCTGTTAAACTTTTTAAGTTAGAGACCTTTGCAATGGATGATTTAGGTTTAGAAGTAAAGAATATTACCGCTGAAGAATTAAAGGAACGCGGACTTGAAAACGGAGTAATTGTAACTCGTGCCCTTACCCCTGAAATCGCTCAATACAAGCTTGAAGGCATAATAATTACAAAAATCAACGACGAAACCGTAAAAAATATTGATGATGTTAAGCGAATTATGATGAATCGCAACACACGTACACCTATAAAAATGACTTTCATGGATACAGCAGGAAGTATTAACACTTTTATATTTAGGTAGATTATTTTCTGAGAAAATTTAAATCAACTAACTTTAAAAGATTCTTGTTGGTTGAACGCAGTCGAGAGCGTAGAAGTTGTCTTTAACTTTTAGTTCTCGACTGTTCTTTTATAGTCTTTTAAATACTTTTCAAGTATTGGTTTTAATTTACTGTTTATATTTCTTCAAAAGGATGAAAAAGAGTACTTTTGCAACAAATTTAAACCCTTAAATCCTTCCTTATGAGTTTTGATGACGTTTATGAAAAAGAACTGTCTTTTCAAACTGATCGCCGAAAAGCTTCAGTAGAATTTATTAAAATCATTAGCGACCTTTGGTACGATAAGTCCATCGAACTGGTGCTTTTCCGTAACCAACTTATAGACCGCAATGTGAGCGAAATATTAAACCTTCACGAATATGCGGGTGAATTTGTACAAAAGCCAATTTCAATTTTTGACTCTGTTGAAATTGCTCAAGCAATAAAAACGTTAGACCTTCCACCAGCTAAATTAGACATTGGAAAACTTACTTACGAATTCCACTTGGAAGACGACAAGTATTCAAACGCACTTGCATTTGTATCAGCAAAACTTAAAAACGCTAAAGAAGCTAAAACTGTTGTTCCTAAAGACGTAGTGCTTTATGGATTTGGTCGTATTGGCCGTTTATTAGCTCGTGAGCTTATGGGTCGTACTGGACAAGGTAACCAACTTCGCTTACGTGCAATTGTAGTTCGTGGAAATGTAGATCAAACTGTGTTAGACAAGAGAGCTTCATTACTTCAAAACGACTCTGTTCACGGAGAATTCCCAGGAATTGTTCGTACAGATCTTGAAAACAGCGCGTTAATCATTAATGGTACTACGGTTCATATCATTTCAGCAAACAACCCTGAAGATATCGACTACACTAAATACGGAATTGAAGACGCATTAATTATTGATAATACAGGAGCTTTCCGTGATAAAGAAGCTTTAGGGCGCCACCTAAAAGCTAAAGGTGCTTCAAAAGTATTATTAACTGCTCCAGGAAAAGGAGTTCCAAATATCGTTCACGGTGTAAACCAAAACGAACACGATCCTAATACAACCGATATATTCTCGGCTGCTTCTTGTACTACAAATGCTATTACACCTATACTAAAAGCGGTAGAAGATTCTTTCGGTGTAGTTCGTGGTCACTTAGAAACTATTCACGCATACACAAACGACCAGAATCTTGTAGATAATATGCACAAAAAATACCGTCGTGGTCGTGCTGCTGCATTAAATATGGTTATTACTGAAACTGGCGCTGGAAGTGCTGTTGCTAAAGCCTTACCAGAATTAGCTGGTAAACTTACAAGTAACGCTATTCGTGTTCCTGTTCCCAATGGTTCACTTGTAGTATTAAATCTTGAGCTTGCTAAGCCAACTTCTGTTGAAGATATTAATTCTGTAATGAAGAAATACGCCTTAGAAGGTGATTTAGTTGAGCAAATTAAATACTCGTTAAGCAATGAGTTGGTATCTAGCGATATTGTGGGTTCTTCTGCTCCTGCCATTTACGATAGCAATGCAACTATCGCTACTGAAGATGGTAAAAACGTTGTATTATACATCTGGTATGATAACGAATACGGTTATAGCCACCAAGTAATTCGACTTGCGAAATATATTGCACAAGTTAGAAGATTTACATATTACTAGTAGCTAAATACAAGGGTAGATTTTTAAAATCCTTTAGTTTATATCTTTGCGTCCTCAGTGATTCTGTGATAAATCATCATCTCAAAATCATTAGGACGCAATTTTATTTTATGACTTCATTAACTGAGAGTTATTTGGCTTTCTCTCAAATTTGTTTGATTTATATTTAGACTTTCATGTCACTAGAAAAAAAGCGATCTTACTTCAAAAAAAAGCGATTCATAATTCCATTAGCATTTTTAATTCTAATTTTCGCTTTTCGTTTATACCTTCCTTTTTTCTTAAAAAATCATTTAAATAAAACGCTAAATAATATTTCAGGGTATTACGGTGAAGTTGAAGATGTGGATGTTTTTATATTTCGCGGGGCTTACGCAATAAAAGAACTACGCTTAAATAAAAACACTACAAAATCTCAAAAGCCCCTTCTTATCATACCTAAAACTGATATTTCTATTGAATGGAAAACGCTGTTTAAAACCAAGTTAGTAAGTGATGTTGTTCTGACTAATCCAGAAGTCGCCTTTTCACTAAAAGAAAATGAAACTACTGGAATAAACGTAAATGATTGGCCAAAAATCTTTAAGGAATTCATAATGATAGACATTAACCGTCTTGAAGTTAAACAGGGGAAATTGACTTTCTTGGAAGATTATGAGCGACCCAACATATTTTTTGAAATTAACGATATAGCTCTTTACACCGACAATTTGAGTAATGTTGTTGAAAAAAAAAGACTACTAAACTCTCCTATCCGAGCATCAGGTTTCACCCCTAGCAATGCAAAGGTATCTTTAGAAGGTTATATGAATTTTTCAAAAAAAATCCCTGACATGGATCTTTTTTTTACAGTAGACAACACTAAAACAAGTAGTTTAAACGACATCACCAATCACTACACAGGTTTAGAATTTAAGCAAGGTATTTTCAGTGTTAAAAGTGAGGTAACTATTATAAACGAAAACATAAAAGGTTATGTTAAACCAATATTTTCGAATACGCATTTAACAGGAAATACAGAAGAATTTACAGTTGAAATATGGGATGGATATTCTGAGTTTTTTAAATTTCTTTTAAAGAATCAGAACCTTGAAACATTCGAAGAAAAAGTATTTTTTGAAGGAAGCTTAAAAAATGAAAATTCTGATGCTTGGTCTAGTTTTAAAGACATTTTTAAAAATGCGTGGTTAAAAACTTTTTTTAAAAGCAACCATGAAATTAAAGATAAACCTATGAAACTCACGACGCAACAAAAACGTGAGTTACGAAAAAAAGAGCGAGATGAAGAACGCGCTAGACGTAGGAAGGAACGAGAAATCAAGAATGGTTGATTTTAAAAGCCAATTCCTTACTTTTACCCTGAAAAAATTCACACATCACTTAAGTTCATCCCAATGCGAATCGATATAATCACCGTCCTACCTGAATTGCTTCAAAGTCCTTTTGAAGCATCTATTTTAAAACGAGCCATTGAAAAAGGCTTGGTCGAAGTACACACGCATAACCTTCGTGATTATGCTACAAATAATTATAAGCAAATTGACGATTATCAATTTGGCGGTGGCGCAGGTATGGTAATGATGATTGAACCCATTGATAAATGTATATCCGAATTAAAAGCAGAAAGAGATTACGACGAAATAATCTATATGACGCCAGATGGGAAAACTTTTAATCAACAAATTGCTAATGAGCTTTCGCTAAAAGGAAACATTATTATTCTTTGCGGCCACTACAAAGGTGTAGATCAACGTGTTCGCGATCATTTTATCACCAGAGAAATTTCTGTGGGCGATTTTGTATTAAGCGGTGGCGAACTTGCTGCAGCCTTAGTTTGCGATGCAGTTATCCGGTTGCTTCCTGGAGTATTAGGCGATGAAACTAGTGCTTTGACAGATTCTTTTCAAGATAATTTATTAGCACCGCCTATCTATACCCGTCCAGCAGAATACAAAGGCTGGACTGTTCCTGAAGTGCTTACTAGTGGGCATGCTGCAAAAATTGAAGAATGGCGTGAAGAACAAGCTTACAAACGCACAAAAGAACGCAGGCCAGATTTATTAGATTAACATTTTATACAATTACAGGCTAATTTGTTTCTTACACCAAAGCACTTACTATTTAGTATAGTATTTTGTAAATTTGGTAACCACAAACAAGAATATTATTAAAATGAAAATATATACAAAAACTGGTGATGCAGGTACTACTGCTCTTTTTGGTGGCACACGCGTTCCCAAACACAATATTAGAATTGAAAGCTACGGAACTGTAGATGAACTAAATTCGTATTTAGGGTTAATTCGCACACAAGATATCGATCCTCGTAGTAAAGAAATTCTCACATTTATTCAGGATAGATTATTTACACTTGGAGCAATTTTAGCTACTGATCCTGCAAAAGCTACTTTAAAAAGTGGAAAAGAGCGGTTAAACATCCCTAAAATTGAAGAAGAAGACATAGTGCTATTGGAAACAGAAATGGACCAAATGAATGATGCACTACCCCCTATGACGCATTTCATTTTGCCAGGTGGCAACACTACAGTGTCATATTGTCACATTGCCCGTACGGTATGCCGTCGAGCTGAACGTCGAGCAACGCTTTTAAATGAAAATGAACCTGTTGATGACCGTGTACTTATGTATTTAAACCGACTATCTGACTACCTATTTGTACTGGCACGAAAGTTGTCTAAGGATAGCAACGCGGAAGAAACAAAATGGATTCCGGAAAAATTATAATAGAATTAATTAAAAACTAGAAACAGCAGAACAACAGCATTTTAGCAAAAATAACTTATTAACAATGCCATGTACAACTGCTTGATAATCAAAGTTTAAAAAACGTTCTTTAAAATATTGTAGAAATAATTTAGTTTTTACTTGACTTTCTAAACTAAAAAATTATTTTTGCAGAAAACTAAAACCTAAAGTGCTATGTACTGGACATTAGAATTAGCATCATATTTAAGCGATGCACCCTGGCCCGCAACCAAAGATGAATTGATTGATTACGCGATCAGGACTGGTGCTCCACTAGAAGTAGTGGAAAACCTTCAGGCAATTGAAGACGAAGGCGACTCTTACGACTCTATTGAAGAGATTTGGGCAGATTATCCTACCGACGACGATTACCTTTGGAACGAGGATGAGTATTAATTCCCAAAACGGATTGGGAAACATTAAAAAATAATATAAAAAGTCTCTTCAAAGGGGCTTTTTTTTTATTCAAAATTTATTGAAAATAAACCACTATTCACGAATTCAAAATATAAGTATTCGTGTATTTTTGGTGAAAAATTAATTATTGCAGATTCACAGATGTAGTATTCTGAAATAATTTAACATTGACGAAATAGTGCTCTGCATCTGCATCACTTCAAAATAAATTAATATCATGGGAATATTAGATAATGTATTAAAAATATTTGTTGGCGATAAGTCTAAAAAAGATATCGGCCAAATACAACCGTTGGTGAACGAAGTAAAAAAACATGAAGCTGCCCTTGAAAAATTATCCCACGATGAGCTACGTGCAAAATCCGAGTTCTTCAAAAAAGAAATAAAAGACGCTCAAGCCGATATTCAAAAGCAAATTGATGATCTTGAAAAAGAGTCTGAAAACGAAGAAGACATCAATAAAAAAGAAGAAATCTATAATCAAATAGATAAACTTAAAGACGATCGCTACGAGGTAGAAAAAGCGACTCTTACCAAAATACTTCCTGAAGCTTTTGCTGTAATGAAAGAAACTGCAAAACGCTTTAAAGACAATGAAACAATCACAGTTACAGCTTCACCTTTCGACCGCGAGATTTCAGCAAACAAAGACTATGTAACGCTTGATGACGATAAAGCTATTTGGAAAAACTCTTGGGATGCGGCCGGAAAACCAATTACTTGGGATATGGTGCATTACGATGTTCAGCTAATTGGTGGTATTGCACTTCACGAAGGAAAAGTTGCAGAAATGCAAACAGGGGAAGGTAAAACATTAGTTGCTACGCTACCTATGTACCTTAATGCACTTGCAGGAAACGGAGTTCACCTGGTTACTGTAAACGACTACCTTGCAAAACGTGATAGTGCGTGGATGGCACCTTTATTCAATTTCCACGGGATAACAGTGGATTGTATAGACTATCATCGTCCAAACTCAGAAGAAAGAAGAAAAGCATACTTAGCCGATATTACGTACGGAACAAACAACGAATTTGGTTTTGATTACCTACGTGATAACATGGCTCACTCACCAAACGATCTAGTTCAACGCCCACATCACTACGCAATTGTCGATGAGGTGGATTCTGTATTAATTGACGATGCTCGTACACCACTTATTATTTCAGGACCAGTTCCAGAAGGTGATCGTCACGAATTCAACGAACTGAAACCACAGATTAATAATATTGTTGAGGTTCAGAAAAAATACTTAACTGGGGTTTTAGCTGAAGCGAAAAAACTTATTAAAGAAGGAAACGAAAAAGAAGGTGGTTTCCAATTACTAAGGGTTTATCGCGGTTTACCAAAAAACAAAGCACTTATCAAATACCTTTCAGAAGAAGGTGTTAAGCAAATTCTTCAGAAAACGGAGAATCATTATATGAGTGACAACAATCGCGAAATGCCGAAGGTAGATGCCGAGCTTTATTTCGTAATTGATGAGAAAAACAACCAGATAGAACTTACCGACAAAGGTGTAGACTATCTATCAGGCGAAGGAGATTCTAATTTCTTCGTAATGCCAGAAATAGGATTAGAGATAGCTCAAATTGAAGCCAAAGGTCTTTCAAAAGAAGAAGAAGTAGCGGAAAAAGAAGAGCTTTTCCGTGAATTCTCGGTTAAGAGTGAGCGTATCCATACTATGAATCAGCTTTTAAAAGCTTACACGCTTTTCGAAAAAGACGATCAATATGTTGTGATGGATAATAAAGTTATGATTGTAGACGAACAGACCGGTCGTATAATGGATGGTCGTCGTTACAGTGATGGACTTCACCAAGCAATCGAAGCGAAAGAAGATGTGAAAATTGAAGCAATGACTCAAACATTTGCTACAGTTACACTTCAAAATTACTTTCGTATGTATCGCAAACTGTCAGGTATGACGGGTACAGCTGTTACAGAAGCAGGAGAACTTTGGGAAATCTACAAACTCGATGTGGTAGAAATTCCAACTAACCGACCAATTGCACGTTTTGACCGCGAGGATAAAATTTATAAAACTAAACGTGAAAAATACAACGCTGTTGCCGAAGAGGTTACTGCACTTTCACAAGCAGGGCGTCCGGTACTAATTGGTACTACTTCCGTAGAAATTTCAGAATTGTTAAGTAGAATGTTGAGTATTCGTAATATTCCTCATAACGTACTTAACGCGAAACTTCACAAACGTGAAGCAGATATTGTTGCTGAAGCTGGTAAAGCTGGTATTGTAACTATTGCTACAAACATGGCAGGTCGTGGTACCGACATTAAATTAAGCAAGGAAGTAAAAGATGCAGGTGGACTGGCAATTATAGGTACCGAGCGTCACGATTCACGTCGAGTTGATAGACAGTTACGCGGTCGTAGTGGTCGTCAAGGAGATCCAGGAAGTTCACAATTCTACGTTTCCTTGGAAGACAACCTAATGCGATTATTTGGAAGCGAGCGTATTGCGAAGATGATGGATAGAATGGGCTTAAAAGAAGGCGAAGTTATTCAGCATAAAATGATTTCAAAATCTATTGAGCGTGCACAGAAAAAAGTAGAAGAAAACAACTTTGGTGTTCGTAAAAGACTACTTGAATATGATGATGTTATGAATGCGCAACGTGAAGTTGTTTACAAACGTCGTTACAATGCATTATTCGGTAACAGACTTCGTGTAGATATCGCAAATATGATTTTCGATACTTCTGAAGTGATTACTGAGTCTAACAAACTGGCTCAAGATTTCAAGAATTTTGAGTTCGAGCTTATTCGTTACTTCTCAATGAGTTCCCCTATTACTGAAAAGGAATTCGAGAAAATGGATAGCAAGACAATTGCAGGTAAAGTTTACAAAGCTGCTTATGTTCACTATCAAGATAAAATGGCTCGTAATGCTGAAATGGCTTATCCGGTAATCAAGAATGTTTACGAGACTCAAAAAGATGTATACAAGCGAATTTTAGTGCCATTTACAGATGGTGTAAAAACACTAAATGTTGCTACAGATCTTGAGAAAGCATATGAAACTGAAGGAAAGCAATTAGTTAACGATTTTGAGAAAAACATAACCCTTGCTATTATAGACGATGCTTGGAAAACACATCTACGTAAAATGGATGAACTCAAGCAATCGGTGCAACTTGCGGTTCACGAACAAAAAGATCCTTTACTAATTTATAAGTTTGAAGCTTTTGAGTTGTTTAAGGAAATGATTGAAAAAGTAAATAAAGATGTTATTTCTTTCTTATTCAAAGGTGAACTACCACAAGAAAACCAACAGCAAATTCAAGAAGCACGTGAGGTTAGACGTAAGGAGAAATTAAGCGAGCAGAAAGACGAAATTCCAAATATGGACGAGCGTGCTGCCCAATCTCGTGCGGCCGGGAATACGCAATCACAACAACAACAGGTAACTGAAACTATTGTACGCGAACGCCCAAAAATCAATCGTAACGACAAGGTGACTATCAAACACGTTATGAGTGGTGAAAATAAAACGATGAAGTACAAACAAGCAATTCCGCTTTTAGACAAAGGAGATTGGGTGTTGGTAAACGAATAACCGACACTAATTCATATAACTCATTAAATCCCGAAAAGAATAGTTTCGGGATTTTTTATGTTTAGAATAAACTATCTTTAATTGAATTTTTTAAAAGAAAAAGTGATGAAAAAAATTTATATAGAAATAAAATGGGCTTTTATTTATAGCATTACACTTTTAGCATGGATGCTTTTAGAAAATACACTTGGATGGCATCAAGAAAGAATTGCAGATCAGTGGTGGCTGACATTATTATTTAGTCCTTTCACAGTTTTTATTTATTTATTAGCAATAAGAGAAAAACGAAGAAGAGTTTACGACAGAAAAATGACTTGGCCTCAAGCATTTCTTTCAGGAGCAATTTTGAGTGTTTTTATAGCCCTACTCACTCCTATTAGCAGTTATATTATAAACAATTATATTACTCCTGAGTTATTTTTTAATGCTATGGATTACTCCACAAAAAATGCAGGTATGACGCAATCGGATGCAAATGAGTACGTTTTGCTTACTACTTATCTATGGCAGTCTCCCATTGGAGCTTTAATTTTTGGGTTAGTAACTGCAGCAATTGTAGCGTTTTTTGTTAGAAAGAAGTAAAAGCCATTGTTTTTGAAAATGGTAACTTTGAGGTAAACTAGTACTAATAGGCTATTTTCTATTTTATGCGATTTTTATTGACTCTTATAATGGCATATTTTATTTCTGCTGCGACCCATGCTCAGGAAAATATTGCCATTAATGATTTGTTAAATGAAGCAAATGCTTCTACATATTCCGATCCTGAACAGGCAGGAAAAATCGCTTCGTATATAGTATCCCAAAATGAAAATAATATAATTCACGCACAAGCTAAATTGATACTGGCTAAGAGCTCTTATGTTCGTGGAACCTACAATACAGCAATAAAAAATGCTTTAGAAGCTAAAGTTCTTGCTCAAAAAACCAATGATGAAGCCATTAAGTATAAAACCCTAGTTTTCGCCATAAAATTGCTGCGAATCCTAGATTTAGAAACTGTAGCTGAAAAATATACTAACGAATTAATTGCATTAAAGAAGCAAACAAATGATAGTGAGCTTATCTTAAAAATTGATGGAAAGTTAAAACAAGACGATGCGCTTGTACTTTTAAAAAATGGCAAGTATTTGGAAGCTGAAAAAAGCTTAAGAAATGCAGCGTCTTTAATTTCTAAAACTGAAGATAGTATATCAAAAAATGAAATTAAAATTGCAAAATTTGATTTGCAATTAAAAAGTGAAAAACTAAAGCCAAATGATTTAGCTTTAAAAGGTTTTGAAAGAATAAGCACCTCCGATTTTGAAAAAATACAAGTTTTAGATATTATTGGAAGACAATATTTTCACGACAAGGAGTACCAAAAAGCTATTACTAGTTTTGAAAATGCCTTAGCGCTTTCTGTTATTCTCCCTAATATTCAATTCAAACATAAAAGCTTAGAAGGCTTATCACTGAGCTATTTAGCTTTGGAAGACACTGATAACTTCTTTAAATACAAACAACAATCAAATTTGGTTTCAACACAAATTGTAACCGATAAAAATCTAGCTACAAATACAGTCTTTAATTTTATCAATTCATATTTAAATGAAATTTCAGAAAGTAAAGTTCACCAATCTTATACATCAATTTATGTTTTAGGCGGTTTATTAATTCTACTGATCTTAATGGGTGTAAGTATAAACTATATCTACACTTCAAAAGTGAAAGAATATTTAACGATTTATAAATATATTTCTCCTAAGGAAGCTATTGAAAAACCTCAACCTAATGTTAAGAAAATTGATAAAAGCTCTATTATCCCAGAAGAAACAGAGCAAATGCTTCTTCAGAAGCTATCTAAGTTTGAAATGGGAAAAAAGTATACTAAACAAGATATGAGCATTGCATTGTTAGCTTCTCAATTTGATACAAATACTAAATATCTCTCAGAAGTGATTAATAGGCATAAAGGAAAAAACTTTAATGGATACATTAACGAACTGCGCATCAACTACATCATTGAAAAGCTTAAAACAGACCCTGTTTATTTTAACTATAAAATAAGCTATCTAGCCGAAGAATGTGGCTTTTCATCACATAGTAGTTTTACTACTGTTTTTAAATCGGTTACCGGTATTTCTCCTACCAAGTTTATGAATTACCTAAAGCATCAAAAAGAATCGGCATGAGAATAGATGGCTTTTTAAAAATCGTTTTGTGTTTTCTTTTGTTGTTAATAGGAGTAAATTCTACTGCTCAAAAAGATTTAGATAGTAGTATTACTGCTTCAAAGAATAAAATATTTGAAGATCCAAATAAAGCTATTTCAATTGGGAATGAAATTTATCTAAAAGCTACACAGCCGGAAACTAAGGTTAACGCTTTAATGCTTATAAGTAACGCATATCTTTCTAAAAGAGATAATTTAAAATCGCTACAATACGCCTTAAAAACCCGTGAATTTTTAAATGAAATAAGCAGTATAAGAACTCGAATTAACGTGCTGAATACAATAGGCATGCAACATCAGCAACTTCGTATATACGACAAGTCTATTGAATATCTGGATGAGGCATTTCAAATGTCAAAACAGATTACTAACCCAGATAGTCTTGCTTCTTTATTGGGATACAATTACACTATTCGCGGCTTCATCTATCGTGAACAAATGAGTTGCGAAATTGCTTTAAACTATTTTGACAAAGCATTTAATGAGTTTGAAAAAAAATCAGAAGACAAAACAATGATTGCCAATTTAAGTACAATCACCTACAACAAAGGAAACTGTTTTCTTCAGCTTTCACAGGTTGATTCGGCTCGAGTGAATTTCAATAAATCCATAATCTACGCCGAAGAGGTTGGCGCAAAAAGTTTATATGCTTTTGCTAAAAAAGGTTTAAGTGAAGTTTACACAGTTGAAGGAAAATATACCAAAGCCATAAAAGAATTAAAAGAAGCTGAGGAGGCTTCGAGTAATGTTGGCGATTTAATTCTAAACCAAGGTATCTATAAAAACTTATCCGATAATTATCTTGCAATAAACAATCATAAATTTTACAATTTATATTTTAAAAAATATTCAGAAGTCCAAAAGCGAATTAGTAAAAAAGAACAAACAACTATTAATTCTTCAATAAATAATCTAATTAAAGAAAGTTACTCATCCACTAAAAAAACCCTATCAAATTTAAATATTGCTAAATGGGTATTAATAGTATTTATATTAATTTCAATTATAATTTTTGGAAGTTTCGGCCTTAAAAATCATAAAAAATACAAAGAAGCTAAAAAGAAATTAGAAACTTTGAAGGCATAACCCATCAAATACTTAATTAGCGTTTAACACCTAGAAACCAACTAATTAAACGGGTCTTACCCTTTCAAATTTCGTGAATTTAAAAAGAACCACCCTTTTATTAAAGAAAAATATAGCATACATTCGACATCACTAAACTCAATTTAATTTATTTAAAATTTAAGAATGAAAAAAAATACTTTTTTAATCAAAAGTTTGTTTTTAGGAGCTGCACTTTTTTTTGCCTCTAATACACAAGCGCAAGTAGAATTAAAAATACTTACCGAAATGGGTACTCGTTTTAGCGATGTAAACGATAACGGTCAAGGTGTAACAACTGCTCAGTATTACGATTTTGCAACTGGTATATTAACTCCAATGGAACCAGAAGTACTAATGTTATCTTCTATTAATAACGATGAAAATGTTGCCGGAATTATAGACATTAACAATAATATGGAAGCTGGTTACAGAATGAATGGAGAGTGGAAAGGTGTTGGTTTTACAACACAACAAGATCCATCAAACGATCAAAATTTCCCTTATGGAATTTCTGATAATAGCCGATATATTACTGGACAAGGAAATGAAGGTACAAATTATGGAGGTTTTCTTTTCGATACTCAAACTGAAGAATTAGTTGTAAGATTTGACCCTCAAGGAGAAGCAGGTGCTTCTTATGGAGTAAATGATAATGGAATTATGGTTGGATGGGTTGATCGTCCTGACGGAGGTGGAACTCTACGTGTACCGGCCTACATAACACTAGATGGTGAATTCCATATTATTCCTGAAAATCAATCTCCAGCAGAGTCGTGGGATAACTCAATATATGGTATTAACAACAATAACGTAATGGTTGGTAGTTTTGACCTAGAGCCATTTATTTACGATTTAACAACAAATACTTTCACAAATTTTGATATTCCTCAAGGCGCATTGAGTGCAGCCTTTTCTACAATTTCTGATAATGGAGTTGCAGTAGGATATGCCGAAGTAGATTTTCAAATAAGAGATGCTATAGTTTATCATCCTACATTTGGTGAACAACCGGTATTTTTAAAAGATATTTTAGCAGACCATGGCATTACAGTAGATACACCTGATGGTTATTTAGGAACTGCAATCTCAGTATCATCTAATGGCAAGTATATTGCAGGATGGTTAAACGGTCCACCGATGTACTCTGAAGGTTGGATGGTAAATCTTGACGACTTAATACTAGGAACAACTACATTGCAAACTACAACTGTTTCTTACTACCCAAACCCAGTGAAAAATGTTTTAAACCTAAATACTAAAGAAACGATTAACTCGGTTGCTGTTTACAATGTAACAGGTCAAAAAGTTGCCAATGTAAGTGTTAGCGATAACAATACTCAAATAGATTTCTCAAGTCTTGCATCTGGTGTTTACTTCGTAGAAGTAAAAAGCAATGGAAATGTAGAAAACTTAAAAATAGTTAAAGAATAATTAGACTCCCCCTTATAGTTTTTTATTTACAAAAAGCCTCTTTTTAAATTTTAAAAAGAGGCTTTTTCTATTCCCCTTTTATAATATCCCATTATAGGAATAAAAACTTCATATATATGGCATCTTTTTTGGTACAAATAAATCAATAAAAAAGCCTTTAGCAGATTTTTTTGAGATAATATTAATTGAATAATTTATCTTTTATAAAAAAATAATATCAAGATTTACACAAAAACGAGGTTATTCTCAATACTTGTACAAGACGCTCATAAAAAACCTTAAAATAATTGATTTTTTTATAATAAATATAAGATAACATTACAAAACATTTAAGATATAAAATTTCAAATACCGCTTATTTATATTAACTTTGATTAAATCGAAAAAATATGAAACAGAAATACGCAGACTTCGATAAACTTAACCGTTTACTGGTGGCATGTTTTGAAGCAGAAAAGTTATATTACAATGCTGCACAAGATGCTCAAACCACCGAATTAAAGCGGTTTTTGAACTATATGGCTGTTGAGAGAAACAGGATGAGCCACGATATTAGCAACGAACTTCACTCCCGTGATATCGAACCTTTGAAAGAAGATTCTAACAAGGGTAATTTAGACCGTACTTGGCAAGAAATAAAAGAAGCTTTAGAAAATTTTCACGCTGAATCAATTGTAAATTCGTGTATCAGCCGAGATCGCAATAATATTAAAAGATACGACGAACTTTTAGAGCGAAGAGAATTACCAGATGGTATTCTTGAGTTACTTGAAAAACACAAGTATCAGTTAGAATGGTATATAAAACAAGCTAAACAACACACAACCAAATCTCCTTTTATTGAATCTACAAAAGAACAAGTAACCCAAAAAGAAAATAAAGGAAAAGATGACGGTAAAGTTATCAATCTGAAAGCAATATAATAAAAAAAGCCCTGTAAATCAGGGCTTTTTTTATGACTTATATTTTCGTATTATTCGTCTAACAACAAATTTAAAGTTACAGTCATGTTATCTCGAGTTGCTCTAGAATAAGGGCATACCTCGTGAGCTTTATTCACCAAGTCTTCTCCAGTTTTAACATCCACACCTGGCAAATAACAATCTAATGTCGCCCTTAACTGAAGATTGTCTTCTTTTGTCATACCAATTTCAATATTTGCAGTTACGCTCACATCGCCATCAAGTGTTACTTTCTCTCTCTCAGCTACTAATTGTAATGCTCCACCAAAGCAAGCTGCATAAGCACTTCCAAATAGCTGTTCAGGGTTAGTTCCTTTGCCACCGTCGCCACCTAGGCCTTTAGGAGTTGAAAGTTCTAAATCTATCTTTTTATCTTCCGAAGATACGTGGCCTTTTCTTCCTCCTACTGCTGTAGATGAGGCTTCATATAACTTTTTCATTTCTTTGTATTTTTGTTAATATTAAATTCCAATATACTATGTTAAACCCGTTTTTAAAAAAACATATTCATAAATTTGTCCTAAATTCACAGTGTGGCTAAAAAGATAAGAAATACAAGTGCTTTAAGGGAGAAAGAAGGCGTAACACAACCTAAAACATTGAATATGAAGGTTGTTAACAAACTTCGTACTCGAAAAAAGAAAGAATTAACAGTTGAAGATCTGGTTTCTGGAATTTTAAATAGAAATCAAACTGCCTTAAGTCAAGCAATTACCATAATTGAAAGTAAGGCTGAAAAACATCAACTTTTAGCTAAAACGCTAATTGATAGGTGTTTGCCTCACGCAAATAAATCTATCCGCATTGGAATTACAGGAGTTCCAGGGGTTGGAAAAAGCACGTTTATTGAAAGTTTCGGAAAGTTATTAATTTCCAAAGGCAAAAGAGTTGCAGCACTTACGGTTGATCCTAGTAGTAGTATTAGCAAAGGAAGTATTCTAGGTGATAAAACCCGAATGGAAGAATTGGTGAAAGAGCCTAATGCCTTTATTAGACCTTCGGCAAGTGGAAGCACTTTAGGCGGCGTAGCGAGAAAAACGCGAGAAACAATTATTTTATGTGAAGCTGCAGGATTTGATGTTATTTTAATTGAAACTGTTGGTGTTGGGCAAAGTGAAACGGCTGTACACTCTATGACCGATTTCTTTCTGTTGTTAAAACTCGCGGGTGCAGGTGATGAATTACAAGGAATTAAACGCGGTATTATGGAGATGGCAGATTCCATAGTTATTAATAAAGCTGACGGGGAAAACCTTAAGGCTGCTAAGATGGCTAAAAATGAATTTAACCGCGCTCTTCACCTCTACCCTCCCAAAGAAAGTGGATGGAATCCTAAAACTCTTTTGTCTAGCGCATTGAATAACGAAGGCATTGAGGAAATCTGGGAAGTTGTTTCTAATTATTTCGAAAAAACTCAGGACAACGGGTATTTTCAACATAAGAGAAAAGAACAAAACAAGTTCTGGCTTATGCAAACTATTGAAAGTAGGCTGAAAAGTAATTTTTATGCTAGACCTTCAATTAAAATTGAATTAGAAAAGCAATTAATCGCTATTGATGAAAATAGAACAACACCTTTTGAGGCTGCAGAAAAGTTATTAAATCTAAAATAATCTTACTTAAAATTCTTTTTAAACCATTCAACTTGGGCTTCTAAGCCTTTGCGTAAATCTGTTTGTGGATTGTAATCTAAAAGATTTCTTGCCTTATCGATATTAGCCTTAGTTCTCGATTGATCCCCTGCACGAGGTGGTTTCTTTTCAAAATTTATTTTTTCTTGAAGAATTTCTTCAACCGTCGAAATTCCTTCAGCAGTTGTACTTTCTGTTTCAGTTCCTAAATTGAAAATTTCCCCATTACAGACTTTTTCCTTACCGATAACGCTTATAATTCCGTCAACAATGTCTTGCACATAAGTAAAACTACGAAGGTGTTTTTCACTCCCATCAAATAGAGGGAACGGTTTATTATTTAATGCACAATCAATTAACCTCGTGTAAAGTTTATCAGGTCTTTCTCGAGGTCCATATACCGAAAAAAGTCTTAAAGAAGTTGCTTGTAATTTCTTTTCACGGCTTTTCGCCAAAGCTAATTGCTCTGCAGCTAATTTTGTAACACCATACCAAGATGCAGGTTTTGCTGTAGTTGTTTCAGGAAATGTAGCTTCAAGACCGTATATTGAAGACGTTGCAATATTTACAAAAAACGGTTTTTGAGGTACGCTTTCCGCAAATTCTAATAAACGTTGAGTTGCTAAAATATTATTACTAAAGTAATCTTCGAATGTGGAAGTATTTGATATACCCGGATGTGCAGCAAAATGAAATATATAATCTAAGTTTTCAGGGATTTTACTGCTTAAATCATCATTTCGTAGGTCTAGTTTTAGAACTTCAATATTTTTTTCGGCTAAGGCTTTTGCATTTAACTCTTTTAACTGCGTATCGTAATAAGGTGAAAAATTATCAACTCCAATTACATCATGACCCACAGCCTTCAATCTTTCTGCAGTATGTGAACCTATAAATCCGGCAGCTCCCGTAACAAGTATTTTCATTTATTAAATTTTCAATCTAGACTGAAGAAAATTACAAACCTCAACAAGTAAAATATTTAAATCTCTCTTTACTGCTCTAAAGGTTTGCTTACATTTTTCTTTGCCTTGCAAAATAACATCTTTTTAAACAAACACTTTTACCTTTCGCAACTTTACTTTCATTAATCAAAATAATATTTTGACTATGTTCGGTATTCATCAACCAATAAACCTATAAACTTCTCAACTAAAAACTTACATTTGCAGAAATCTTTTCAATTTATTGCATGTACGAATTTACAATCATTGTACCCGTTTATAACGAGGAAGAAAACTTAGAAAGAGTTGAAAAGGAACTATTAGCATATACCAAAATCGCTTCTAAAAAAACATCCATACTGTTTGTTAACGACGGTTCTAGTGATAATAGTCAAACTATAATTGAAGCTATATGTGAAAGAAATGATGCTTTTAATTTTATTTCTTTCAAAGATAATCGAGGTTTAAGCGCAGCAATTAAAGCTGGATTTGACACTGTTGAAAGTCCACTAGTGGGTTATATTGACAGTGATTTACAAACTGATCCAGAAGATTTCAACCTACTTCTAAAACACATTGATGCGTACGATCTTGTAACGGGAGTTCGTGCCGATAGAAAAGACAAGTTTGTAAAAAACATGTCTTCTAAAATTGCAAACGGTATCCGCCGTACATTTACTCACGATGGAATGGACGATACAGGATGTCCTTTAAAAGTGATAAAAACAGACTACGCCAAACGTATTCCTATGTTTAAAGGGCTTCATCGTTTTTTACCTGCAATGATTTTATTACAAGACGGAAAAATTATCCAAGTACCTGTTAAGCATTTTCCTAGAATGGCGGGTACAGCCAAATTTGGGCTATGGAATCGTTTAATTGGGCCTTTAATGGATTGTTTTGCATACTTATGGATGAAAAAGAAGTACATCAATTACGAGATTAAAAGTAAAGGATGAGTAGCTGGCTTATTTATAGCATTGGTTTTTTAGCTCAAATTCTTTTTAGCGGAAGATTACTACTTCAATGGATTCTTTCTGAAAAAAGCAAACGAATTATCACTCCTTCCACATTTTGGAAGCTAAGTTTGTTCGCCTCATTTTTACTTTTTGTATACGGATATCTAAGAGACGACTTTGCAATAATGTTAGGGCAAGCGCTCACTTATTACATCTATATTCGAAATCTTCAACTACAGGGGGAATGGCAGAAATCTCCTAAATCACTGCAAATATTTCTAATTATATTTCCGGTGCTTATTGTAGTATTCGCTTATAACAACGGTGAATACGACCTTAATAAACTATTTAACAATCAAAATATTCCTTTTTGGTTACTATTACTTGGTATTGTTTCGCAGGTTTTGTTCACCCTAAGGTTTATATATCAATGGTTAGTATCAGAGAAAACTAAAAAGTCTCAACTCCCACTTGGATTTTGGAGAATGAGTGTAATTGGTGCTTCACTAATTTTAATCTATGCCATTTTTAGAAAAGATCCTGTGTTATTTGTTGGCCATATAGCTGGGTTGGTAATTTATGTTCGAAATATTTTCATTTGGAAAAAACAAGTTGATAATGAAAATTGAAAGAAATTATTTAGTGCTTCTAATTATTACTTGCGCAGCCATTTTCTTTGTGAATTTAGGCTCTTTGCCTGTAAATATAATGGAAGCTCGCAACTTCATTACGGCACGTGAAATGCTTACCGATGGCAATTGGCTGCTAACCACAATAAACGGAGAGCCGCGTTATCAAAAACCTCCATTACCCACTTGGTTAACGGCTTTTTCTGCAGCGATTTTTGGAATAAAATCAGTTTGGGCTTTACGTCTTCCCGCAGCCATAATGTCGCTTATTTTAGTCTTAATCTCATACAAATTTGCACAAAAACTTACATCTAAAAAGTTGTATTCTTTTATTAGCTCGCTTGTTATGGCGACTTCATTTTATATAGTGGCATCTGCACGCGACGGCCAATGGGATATTTACACCCACGGATTTATGATGTTGTGTATATATATACTATCTCTCTTTTTTACTGAAGACTTAACTAGACATAGTGTAGGAAATCACAAATATCGAAATGCACTTTTAGCAGGACTGTTTTTCGGATTTTCGTTTTTAAGCAAAGGCCCCGTTTCATTTTATGCGTTACTTTTACCCTTTCTAATTTCGTTTGGGATAGTTTATAAGTTTAGAGATTTAAAATCAAGATGGCTTCCTTTATTACTTTTTATTGTAGTTGCAGCTATTGTTTCTAGTTGGTGGCATTGGTACACCCTTACTTTTGATCCTGTAGCAATAGAAATCACCAAAAAAGAAACTACCAACTGGATTAGTTACGAAATAAAACCGTTTTATTACTACTGGAGCTTTTTTACACAAAGTGGCGTGTGGACTATCCCAGCGTTTGTGGCATTACTATACCCGTATTTAAAAAATCGCGTATTCAATAAAAAAGCTTATCGCTTTACTTTTCTTTGGACAATGATTTCGGTTATTTTACTGTCTTTAATTCCAGAAAAAAAATCGAGATACTTATTGCCTGTTCTTATTCCAATGGCGCTAAATACTGGTTTTTATATTGAATATCTTTTCAGAAGGTTTAAAGAATTAACTGGTAAAAAAGAAACAATTCCAGTTTATTTTAACTTCGGACTTATTGCTTTAATAGGAATCATTTTTCCAATTGGCGGATATATTTTTCTGAAAGATGGCCTTGAAGGGAACTGGCTTTGGTTTGTACTTCTTTCAATAACTCTTTTGATAATTGGAGTTTTTATGTTCCGAAACCTCTTCAGAAGAAAAATATCAAATGTATTCTATTTAACGATTGCATTTATCGTTACAGTTATTTGGTTTGGATTACCGTTAAGTAATGCTATTACAATCAATCCTGAATACAAATCGTTTTCCGAATTGAATGCTTTTGGCAAAACTGATGGATTAAGTATTTATGAGTTTTCTGATATGACTCCGGAGCTTATTTGGGATTACGGTGAAAAGATGACAATATTAAAAGAAGATGATAATGTTATCATTCCAGAAGAAAGGAAGTTTGGTGTAGTGGTTTCTGGAAACAACATAGAAAACTTCAAGAATACTTTTGCCGATTACCACATAGAACTTATAGAGCGATACGATATGAATCCAAAAGGTCCTGACAGCCGCACTCACAAAAACAGATTGTATAGAGATTTGTTTATTGTATCGAAAAACTAATAAATATAAACCTGACAGGTTTTAAAAACCTATCAGGTTTCCAGAAAGTCAAAAATTGAAATTTCATTGTAAAAAATAAGGTTTCGACTGAGCTCAGCCTGACATCTTTTAGGTATTGAACTTTCGTTGTCCCCATTGCTGCAACAAATAAAAGCTCCAGCCTAATAGGCCACCAATAGCCATTCCTGTTATAACATCTAAAGGATAGTGAACGCCTAGGTAAATTCGGCTGTATCCTGTCATAATTGCCCATATTAAAAGAAGAAAAGGCAAATATTTATACCATTTTTGCAGACTCAATCCTAGAAATACGGCTGCTGCCATTGAACTAGCTGCGTGGGCTGAAAAATATCCATATCTTCCACAACCATCTGCAACGTAGCGCATAGTTTCTTTAAGCTCGGTAACTTGGCAAGGTCTAGGGCGTTTAATGCCGTATTTAAAGAGATTGGCTAGTTGGTCTGTTGCAGTAATCATTAAGGCTACACTTACAACAATTACAAGCATTCCCTTTAATCCGTAATTTTTATATATTAAGTAAAGTAAAACAGCGTACAAGGGAATAGACGACCATTTTTCAGTTACAAAACGCCAAAACCCATCCCAAGATGTATTTCCAAGATTATTTAAAAATAAAAATAGTTCGGTGTCGTATTCTAATAATTGATCGAGCATTTTTTTGATTCTTTTTTAAAAAATTAGCTACTCACTTTCACCATAGATAAAATAACAGCTTGATATTATTGGTAAGCCGCTGTAATAGCTAATTAATCTTCTTCGTACAAGGCAATCTCACGATCGTAAAACTCGGTAGCGCCTTGGATTAGGTTTTCTGCTTCAGCTTCTAATTCTTTTTGATCTTCCTTGTCAAAATCTTCCAGCCATTCTACTTCATCATTCTCAAGGTTTATGATAAACCGTGGAAATTCAGTGTGAATTACAAAAATTGCAGCAGGATAATCGCTATTGTCGCCTAGTAAGTATTTTGGGAAATCCATTTTTCAGCTATGGTTTTAGAGTTATTAGTTGTTTTTATTCAGTAAAGGGTTATTTATCATCCTACGTTTATGGATTTGTAGCCAACCGAATTAATTTCTTCGAAAGATAATTAAATCTAATGAATAACATAATTCCGCTTGCGGTTAGACCCGCGAGAAGCCCAATCCAGATTCCCATACTTTCTAATGAGGTATGCATACTTAAGTAATATGAAACTGGAAATCCAATAATCCAATAAGATATAAAGGTTAATACTGTAGGAATTTTCACATCTTGCATTCCACGTAACGCTCCAAGAGCAACCACTTGTAACGCATCAGTAAATTGAAAAATAGCGGCAATTATCAACAACTGTGAAGCTAATATTACTACTTCCTTATTATCGGCAAATTGTGCTAAATTATCGTAATCAAGAAATATTTTTGGTAAATCACCATTAAAAATTATAAAACCGGCAACGAACACCAACGATAAAATAGATGTTAAAAGGAAAATAGAAATTGCTACTCGACGTAATTCCACATAATTTTTTAGCCCTTTTTGATTTCCCACTCGTATCATCGCAGCTACACTAAATCCCATTGCTACCATAAAAGTCATAGATGCAAGATTTAATGCAATCTGATTGGCAGCCTGGGGATTTTTACCTAAAATTCCCGAAAGCCAAACGGCAGAGGTAAAAATACCTACTTCAAAAAACATTTGCATGGCCGAAGGGAAACCAAGATTTAAAAGTTTCTTAAGCATTGCTTTACTAAGTGTGAAAATCTTAATTTCGGTAACAAAAAAACGCGACTTCTCTTTTCTACTTAAGAAATACCATAAAGATGCTACCAAAACAACACGTGATGCCAAGGTGCCTATTGCAGCACCAACAACACCTAGCTCCGGCGCACCAAACTTTCCAAAAATGAACATGTAGTTTAGTAAAATGTTTACCAAGTTTGCTATAATAGTAGCATACATTGGCAGTCGTGTCATCGACATTCCATCACTAAACTGTTTAAAGGCTTGAAAAATAATCATAGGAACCAATGATGCAGCAACCAAAGTAAGATACGGCATAGCTAAGTCCACAACCTCTGGGGGTTGTTTCATCATATACATTAAAGGTTTTGAGAACATCACTAAGGCAAATAAGGCAATCCCCAAAGCAATGCATAAAAACAATCCGTGCTTAAACGAAGATTTCCCTTTCTCTCTATTTCCTTCTCCATCTGCTTCAGCAACCAATGGTGTTATTGCTGTAGAAAATCCAATGCCTAAGGACATTGCCACAAACATAAAACTATTTCCTAGTGATACAGCGGCAAGTTCGGCACTACCCAACTGTCCTACCATAATATTATCTACCAAGGCCACCACTTGATGCCCTAGCATACCCAAAATAACTGGGGTTGCCAGTTTGGTGTTATATTTGAATTCGCGAGTATAATCGGAGAGCGCCAAAATTTAAATTTTGCGCAAAGATAGTAGTTGTGTAATTTAGAATAGCTTTGTATTTTAAAAATTATGAATTCATACTTCTTAATTCAGAATTAAAAAGAAATGGCCAGACGGATCCCAAAATCTATAACCGATAAGAAAGATAAAACTAGCGTTAAAGACTCCTTTAAAGCACTAAAAACAATTCCTAGATTTTTTAAAGAAATATTTAAAAGTAGTCCGAAACTTTTCTTACTTAATATCTTCAGTAGGTTAGTTAATGCTTTTACACCTGTTGTAATTCTTTGGGTAGGTAAAATGATTATTGATGAAATTATACTTCAAGTTTCGTTAGAAGATAAAGATTTTTCGCAATTATGGAATTTGGTGCTTATTGAATTTGTAGTGGTAGTGCTTTCAGATTTATTGGGTAGACTGATAAACCTAACCGATGGACTTTTAGGAGACCTCTACTCCAACGATTCTTCCGAAAAGATAATCAGAAAAACTGCCGAACTAACTATTGCTCAATTAGAAGACCCTGAGTTTTACGATAAACTCGAACGTGCTAGAACTCAAACTAACAGCAGAGTTGAATTAATGAGCAACGCTTTAGGACAGGCTGAAAGTGTAATTTCGATATTTTCATTAATTGCAGGATTGGTATATTTTGAACCTATATTGATTCTAATACTTGTACTTAGTATTATTCCATCTTTTATAAACGAAGCAAAATTTAGCAGTACCCGCTATTCTCTTGCAAGGAGTTGGACTGCAGAAAGAAGAGAATTAGACTATTTGCGTTTTATTGGAGCTAACAACCAAACAGCTAAGGAAGTTAAACTTTTTGGACTTACTGATTTTATTGCGGAGCGATTTAAAAATCTTTCTAATGAATATTATCACCTCAACAAAAATCTTTCGTTAAAACAAAGTTTATACGGTTCGCTGTTTAACATTCTAGGGATTTTGAGTTATTATGGTGCCTATGTGTATATTATATTAAGAGTACTTACTGGAGTTATTTCCATTGGAGAACTTACATTCCTTTCTGGATCATTCAACAGGTTGCGCAACAACCTACAAGGCTTTTTCTCTCGATTTACTCGTATTTCGGAAAGTGCGTTATACCTTCAAGATTATTTCGATTTCTTAGATTTAAAAATCGAACAAACTTCCGAAGCAAAAACTCCTATTCCAAAAACCATTACACAAGGTTTTCAAATAAACGATTTACATTTTGCTTATCCTGGCAGTAAAACTGAAGTGCTAAAAGGTGTTACTTTCACTATGAATGCAGGAGAAAAAATGGCTTTTGTAGGACAAAATGGAGCAGGTAAAACAACACTTATAAAACTCTTCCTACGCTTTTACGAACCTACTCGAGGCGAAATATTATTAGATGGAATAAACGTTAATAAGTTTGATGTTGACGAATACCGAAATCGATTTGGCGTAATTTTCCAAGACTTTTTTAAATATGAATTTACCCTCCGTGAAAACATTGCTGTAGGAAATATTTCTGAAATTGATAACAACGAAACTATAGGTTATGCCGCCAGTAAAAGCTTAGCTGAACAAGTGGTGAGCGCAATGGAAGATGGTTTAGAACAACGTCTTGGACGACGTTTTTACCAAGGGCAAGAACTAAGCGGTGGACAATGGCAAAAAGTAGCCCTCGCCCGCGCCTATATGAAAGACGCCGATATTATGGTACTTGATGAACCCACCAGTGCTCTTGATGCACAGGCAGAATACGATGTTTTTGAGCGATTTATCGCCCTTACCAAAGGAAAAACTAGTATTATTATCAGCCACCGCTTTAGTACGGTACGTATGGCAGACCGAATTTTGGTGTTGCAAAACGGACAAGTATTAGAGTTGGGCACTCACGAGGAGTTAATGGCAAATCCAAAATTGTACTCTGAGCTGTTTAAATTGCAGGCGGCGGGGTATCAGTAGGGTTTATGATTGAAATTGAAATGGAAATGGAAATCGAGGATGAAGATGAAGTTGAAGTTGAAGTTGAATTTGAATTTGAAGATGAAGATGAAGATGAAGATGATGATGAAGAAGATGAAGTTTGAAAGATAAAAATGTAAATTGAGATCATATAAGGCAACCAAAATAATAATTAGCCACCTAAACAGAACCTTAAAGACTAGATGAACGATTTAAAATTCTATGCCAGATTAAAAAGCTCTAATAAATCGGTTATAGCGCTATTGGCTAGTGAATCTAGTTTTTCTAATATTCCTAGTACTTGGCAGGTGGTTGTTGTGGATATTCAAAATTCCACCCAGGCTGTTAATCGAGGCCAACACCATCAAATAAACTTGACCGCAACTGGAGCAATAATTTCAGTTTTAAACACTATTAGAAAAGACGGAAAGAATGTAGAAATCCCATATTTTTTTGGAGGTGATGGCGCCACTTTTATTGTCCCAAAGACCCTTCTAACTAAGGTTACCTCTGTTTTAGAAAATTATAGGATCCACATTAAACGCAAAACCAAGCTAATTCTTAGAGTTGGACATATTTCAGTGGAAGCGTTAAACAATCAGAAATCCACAATCAAAATAGCGAAACACCGGCTTACTGACCAATTAACGATCCCGATTGTATTAGGAAACGGTTTAAAAAAAGCTGAGGAAATTATTAAAGCTAATTTTGTAGAAAATAATGCTACAAGTTTTAAAAAAGACCTTCTCAATTTAGAAGGAATGGAATGTAGATGGAAAGAAATTAATCCGTCACGAACTAAGAGTAAAGTTATCTGCTTACTGTTGGATGCTACAGATGAAGCTACTCAGGTAGAGGTTTATAGTGAAGTTCTATCCAAAATAGACTCGCTTTTTGGCACATTTAAGAATAGACAACCTATAAAATCTCAAAGTCTTAAATTGAATTACAGCATTTACAATATTTGGGAAGAGATGAAAATTAGTCTTGTCAATAAAAGTTGGATGTACTTGTTCAAAAATTGGTTCTCAACACTTATAGGAACAACATATTTAAGATTAACTTCTACGGGAAAGCGATATTTGCAGCAAATAAGTCAGTTGTCACACACTTTTATGCTCGACGGAATGATAAATACAATTTTTACTGGGGAACAAAGTAAAATAGACGCGTTTTTAGAATACTTAAATCAACTAGAAAAAGAAAAGAAAATCATATACGGCATTCATATTACCCACGCCTCTGTAATGTCGTGTTATGTACTAGATAGAAAAACAAAACATTCTCATTTTGTAGATGGCACTGAAGGTGGTTACACCTCAGCGGCCAAAATGTTCAAAATGAAATTGAAGGGTTTAAAATGATTTTATTAATCAAATGTAAAAGCTGTGCAATTAAAACAGCTCCCAAAGGTCACTACCGCATTAAGCTTTCTAATATTTTTAGTAGTTGTTTTTGCGTTATTTCTGGGTAGAAAAAGTGAATGGATTAGATTACAAAACATCGATAATTTTCTACCAGAATTTTATTCTCATATTTCAAATTTCTGTTTAAGCTATATCCTTTATTCGGGGATTGGATATTTTTAGATTATGGCCGGGGTAAAATTTAAATATATAGTTGGCTTAGGAATCGTAATACTGGCAACCAATTTTATATTTGAACTTTTTATAAATATTTTAAATACTCCAGACATTATAGATGCATATTACGGGGTTACAGGAACTTTATTCGCCTTCTTATTTCTTTTTGTTAGTTATAAATTCGGGTTTAAAGCGAATGAGCCAGATTAATTCCCTTAAATTTATTTATAGAATACAAACGAATTAAATTACGATTCCTCGGTAAAAACTTTAATTTTAGCCCAACAAAATCAAAACTCGCATTATGCAATCTAAAGCTACCACAGCAGACCAATATATTTCTGAACTTCCGGAAGACCGTCAGGAGGTAATGAAAAAACTTAGAGAAACTGTAAAGTCTAATCTCCCTAAAGGTTTTGAGGAAACTATGCAATACGGAATGATTAGTTATGTTGTTCCCCATAGTATTTATCCAGATGGATACCACTGTAAACCTACAGATGCCTTGCCTTTTTTAAGTATTGCTTCTCAAAAAAATCACATTGCATTTTACCATTCTGGAATTTATGCAGACCCTGAAATATTGAATTGGTTTGTTCAAGAATATCCAAACCACGCCAAAGGAAAATTAGACATGGGCAAAAGCTGTGTCCGATTTAAAAATCCTACAAAAATTCCTTTTGACCTCTTAGGTGAGCTTAGCTCAAAAATTACTGTTGAGCAATGGATTGAAAAATACGAAAGTGTTTTAAAGAAGTAGAAATTACTTCTTCGCAATCTAACGCTCATTTCAAAACCTTCGCTATTTTTGCATTCTCAAACAAAGAGGCAAATGGCGATATCAGACTATATTCTCAACTCAGATGAAACTACTATTGGATTAGATGAAATCCATTTGAGTGATTCTAATAAAAATGCTTTAAATCAGTTATTAAAAGAATTTAAGCATTTGGAGATTTTAAGCAAGTACAAACTTCCTGTTGATAATAAGATATTTCTTTTTGGTCATACAGGTTGTGGCAAAACAACTACTGCCAAAGCCATTGCACAAGCTTTAGATAAAAAAATAATCATCTTAAATCTTGGAACTGTTGTCTCTTCTCGTTTGGGCGAAACTGCCAAAAACATTACAGATGTTTTTAAGAAAGCTATGCGCGAAAAAGCGGTGTTGTTTTTAGATGAATTTGATTCCATCGGAAAACTTCGAGATCACGACGACAAGGATTCTTCAGAAATGAAACGTCTTGTAAATACCGTTATTCAGTTAATTGACGAAATGCCTAATGATACCTTATTGATTGCCGCAACAAACCATCCAAAGGTTATCGATTCAGCGCTGCTAAGAAGATTTCAATTAAGACTGGAGTATGTTCTGCCAACCGACAAACAACTAGACAACTATTACGACACGTTGTTAAAACCTTTCCCTAAAGAATTTAGAAATATTAAACGCAGCTTTAATATTTCGTATGCTGAAGCAAAAGACATAACCTTCAGCGCAGTAAAAAACACCATTATAGAAAGTGAAGAGGCTAAGGAAAAAGCAGACATTCGTGAAAATATAGAACAATAAGCTAAGTAAAGAGAGAACAGTGATGATTGTAGTATCTTTACAGTTCTAAATAACTACTCGTGCATCCACAGAACCCTTTTAATAAAGATTATAATTTCAATAATCTTATAGCTAAACATCCCCCATTAAAGTCTTTCGTATTTGTAAACAAACACGGGAATCAAACAATAAAATTTGCCGACAGCCAAGCTGTAAAAGCATTAAATACCGCCCTACTTAAGGAACATTTCGGTATAAACTTTTGGAGTATTCCTGAAAATAATCTTTGTCCTCCAATTCCTGGGAGATTAGATTACCTACTGCACGTTGCAGATTTAGTTGACGAGAAGGATATTCATTTACTAGATATTGGTACTGGAGCAAATCTTATTTATCCTATCCTTGCAAGTACTTATTTTAATTGGAAATGTACCGCTAGCGAAGTGAATACAGATTCATTGAGCAATGCACAGGAAATAATCGATAAAAACGAAGCTTTAATAAACATTGAACTTCGACACCAGCAGTTTAAAAGCAATATTTTAGAACATATCATTCAGCCTACAGACGCTTTTGATGTTGTAGTTTGTAACCCACCTTTTTTCAAAAACCGCACGGATGCCGAAAAGAGCAACCTGAAAAAATTTAAAAATCTAGAACTTAATGAAGATAAAACTCAGAATTTTGGCGGATTGAGCAATGAACTTTGGTATAAAGGTGGTGAAGAAGCATTTGTTAAAAGAATGGCTGAAGAAAGTGTTCAGTTTAAAAATCAAGTAGGTTGGTTTACTTCAGTCGTTTCGCAAAAGGAAAACTTGAAAAATATTAAACGCGCTATCAATAAAACGCAACCAAGTGAAGTGAAAGTTATTGAAATGGAGCAAGGCAATAAACAAAGTCGCTTTGTCGCTTGGACGTTTAAATAAATTTGTTTTTTAAAAATTCTTTTATGTTTTGAACCCGAAAGTGTCAAATATTCTAAACTCATTCCTTAAAGCTCCCGTTTTAAAAATTAACTCGGCACAGTATCCTTTTTCAAATTTTGATTTTTTAGAGGAAAAAATTTCTGATGGTGAATTCCGTTTTCCAACAAATCTAGTTCTCGGTATGCAAGCCGAAGCCTGTTTTGAAACAATTTTAAGGATGTCTAAAAAACATGAATTGCTACTTGCAAACCTTCAAATTAATGCTTCGAATACTATCAATAACCAGAAAGAAACTTTAGGTGAACTAGATTATATCGTTAAAAACTTAATTACAAAGGAAGTAAGCCATATAGAACTAGCCTGCAAGTTCTATTTATACGATGAAAATAACGGTACTGCGGAAGAAAAAAAATGGATTGGCCCGAATAGAAAAGATACTCTTTACGACAAATTGGAAAAGGTAAAACTTAAGCAGTTCCCGTTACTTCATAGCCCTGAAACCATTAAAAAATTAAGAGACCGAAATATAGAATTTCCTACTTCGCAGAAATTATGCATAAAAGCGTTTCTATTTCTTCCCAAGGAAATTAGCAGTGACTCATTCCCTGGAAATTATTCCAACTGCCTTGTTGGGCATTGGATAAAGCACGGAGATTTTAATAAGGAGGATAAAACTGCCAAGTACGCCATCCCGATAAAAAAAGAATGGCTCTTACCAATTGAAATTATTGAAGAATGGTATTGTCATTCAGAAATTGAGAAGTTGATAAATGAACAGATTCAAAATAAAAAGTCACCTTTAATCTATAAAAAAACGCCCCATACAACGGAGCGTTTCTTTGTAGTTTGGTGGTAGCTATTTTTTAATCATCACTACTGCTTGAATCAAGTTTATTTAGCGCCGTAAGTATCCATTAAATACATCAAGCTTGCCATAGTTGCAGCACCGAGCTCTAGCTCCCGCTTATTAATTTTATCGAAAGTATCATTTTCGGAATGGTGGATATCAAAATATCTTTGTGAATCCGGTTGTAGTCCAGCAAGTACATCAATATTACCTTTCATCGGACGAATATCGGCACCACTATAACCTTCGGTAAATAAATGAATAAAATAGGGTTCAAATAAAGGTGCCCAAGACCGAATTTGTGCAACGTTAGCCGTATCAGTTTCAAGAGAAAAACCTCTTGGTGTAAACCCACCGCTATCACTTTCTATGGCAAAAACATGTTTTTCGTTATTACTTATAATTTCCTCGGCATATTTTTTACCTCCGCGTAAGCCATTTTCCTCATTCATAAACAACACAACACGAATAGTATGTCTTGGTTTGTAGTCAAGTTTTTTAAACAAGCGTAACACTTCCATACTTTGTGTCACTCCTGCCCCATCATCGTGGGAGCCATCACCATTATCCCAACTATCTAAATGTCCGCCCACAACCATATATCGATCTGGATAAACACTACCTTTAATTTCACCAATTACGTTGTACGACAAAACATCGTCCCAAATCTTACAGTTTTGTTTAAAATAGAATTTCAAATTTGGATCAAGTTTTAATAAACTGCTAAGTAATTCTGCTCCGTTTGTACTAATGGCAGCCGCTGGAATATATTTAGATTCTGGGGTATTTCCATAGCTCATAGCTCCAGTGTGAGGCGCGTCGTCCATTTTATGTGATAAAGAACGAACAATTACACCTACAGCTCCGTATTTTGACGCATGTTCGGCCCCAGAAAAACGTTGATCTGATGCTCCCCCATAAGCATACCCAGTATGAATAAACTCGGGATTCATTGGCCTGTTAAAGAAAACAATTTTCCCTTCTACTTTTTCTTTCCCTAATTCCGCCAATTCATCGAAGCTATGAACTTCAACAACTTCAGCTTTTAAACCTAAGTTTGGTGTTGGTATAGAGCCGCCCAAAGCGGTAATATGTGTTTCTGTTTTGATCCCTGAACTTCCTTCAATATATGCGTATTCTTTGAAACCGCGCGTCCATTTTGGAACCATTACAGGTTGAAGCCAAACCTTATCTAAACCAAGTTCCTTAAGTTGAGCTTCGGTGTATTTAACGGCGTATTCTGCTTCAACTGAACCAGAAAGCCTACCCCCAATTTCGTTGGATAAGTAATCTAGCCAATCGTAAGCTTTTCCATCGGTTAAGGCTGTATTATATAGCTTCTTCAACATAATTGAATCCTTGGTAGGATTTTGTGAAACTGCTATAAATGAAATAAGAAATGTAAAAATTAAAGTGGGGATAAAATTTATTTTCATTGTATTTTGTTGAGAGTATTAATCATTTTTAAGCCTTTCGCGATATTCTGAAATTTTCGCCTTTATATCATCATCCAATTCAGGCTCTTTAATATCCTTAAATTTTTCAAGTTCCTGAAGCATTATTTCTGCCACAATATATCGTGCAGCTTTTTTATCATCTGAAGGAATTATATACCAAGGTGCTTTAGGTTTTGAAGTACGGTTAATCGCTTCTTCGTAATACTTTTGGTATTCATTCCAAAGTTCGCGCTCATCTAAATCAGCTGGAGAAAACTTCCAGTTTTTATTAGGCTTGTTTAAGCGACGTAATAGGCGATATTTTTGTTCTTCTTTTGAAAGATTTAAAAAGAATTTAAAAATAATTGTTCCATTTTCCTGAATAGTTTTTTCAAAATTATTTATTTGCTGAAAACGTTTATCCCAAAAATCATCGGTGATATCATCCAAGCTACTTACATCTGGTAAATTTTCACCTAGAATATATTCTGGATGAACACGAGTAACTAAAACATTTTCGTAGTGGGTACGATTAAAGACACTAAACTTACCTCGTTCTGGTAGCGCTATATAATGACGCCATAAGTAGTCGTGGCGTTTCTCCAATGAAGTAGGTGTCTTGAAGCTATGAACGACTACTCCACGAGCGTTAAAATCTTTAAAAACTTCACGTATTAAACTATCTTTTCCAGCGGTATCCATTCCTTGAATACAAACTAAAACACCATATTTCCCGTGAGCATAAAGTGTATCTTGCAGGTCTCCAAGTTTCTTTCGAGTTTTTTTTAGTGCTTTCTTTAACTTTTTTTCAGAAGCATCCAAATCTACTTTTGTCTTTGTGTCTTCTATATTTATACTTTCAGAAACCTTAAAGTCTTCAATTTTTATGTCTTTCATATCTGATATTTTTAAAGAGAAGGACCTCAAACCTTCTAGTATTACTATTTAAATCTCGTTGAGGGCACTTTTTATTTACTGGCAAATAACTTTACATCCTCTTCGCTAATTTCTTTGCCACCAAGAATAATCAAGCGCTCGACAACATTTCGTAACTCTCGAATATTTCCTGTCCAATCAAATTCTTTTAATAGTTCAATAGCTTTTTTTGAAAATTTCTTTTGAGCCGTTCCGTGATCTGTTGATATTTTTTCTGAAAAATACTCAACTAATAAGGGAATATCGTCTCTTCTATCATTCAATGATGGAACTTTTATTAGAATAACCGCTAATCTGTGATATAAATCTTCACGGAAACTGCCTTCCGCTATTTCCTTTTTAAGGTCCTTATTGGTAGCAGCAATAACACGAACATCTACTTTGATGTCTTTATCACTTCCTACTCTTTGAACTTTATTTTCTTGTAAAGCCCTTAACACTTTAGCTTGGGCAGATAAACTCATATCGCCTACTTCATCGAGGAAAATAGTCCCTTTATTAGCAGCTTCAAACTTTCCTGCTCGATCTTTATTTGCAGATGTGAATGCACCTTTAACGTGACCGAAAAGCTCACTCTCTATCAATTCACTTGGAATGGCGGCACAGTTAACTTCTATCATAGGACCTTTATTTCTGTCACTTTTTTGATGAAGCCAATGTGCCACAAGTTCTTTTCCTGTTCCGTTTGGTCCAGTAATTAAAACGCGGGCTTCCGTTGGAGCCACTTTTTCAATCATTTCCTTTATCTTCTCAATTTCTGGAGAATCCCCAACCATTTGATAGTTTTTAGAAACTTTCTTTTTAAGACGAGTATTTTCAACTACCAACTCTTTTCTATCAAGAGCTATTCTTACAGTATTTAGTAAGCGGTTTAAATCTGGTGGTTTGGAAATATAATCAAAAGCTCCTAATCGCATGGTATTGACAGCTGTATCAAGATCACCATGTCCAGAAATCATAACCATTGGAATTTCTGGCTTTATCTTTTTTACAGCTTCTAAAACCTCAACACCGTCCATTTTCGGCATTTTGATATCACACAGTACAAGATCAAAATCTTCTTTTTTAATAATCTCTATTCCTGCAAGACCGTCTTCAGCTTCAAAAACTTCATAATCTTTATTCTCTTCAGTAAGAATTTTCACTAAAACTCTTCTGATTGCTGCTTCGTCTTCTATAATGAGTATCCTTGGCATCTTTAATATTTAAATTTTATTCCAGCCCTAAAATAAGGGGATTTTTCTGAATTTATCTGATATATCTTATTCCCATCACCATCTTCTAGTCTAAAGTTGTTATAAACCGAATGTGCGGCGTATATATAAAGCACTAAATGTTTTGTAAAAAAATGCTCATAACCCAATCCCGTTAAAATTATAGTTGTTTGAATACTTTCTGCAACTTTTGTTCTAGAACCGAGATTAGAAAATGGCACGAAATTCTGTTGTAAATTGGCATAATCGTTATCTAAAGTTGCAAAGGCTTGAATTGCATCTTTATGACTATCATTTAAATAATGTCTGATATTTGTTTTTGGAACACCGATTGTAAAAGTCCAATTGGGGTGAAATTCTTCATAATAATTCAAAATTGGCAGTGGCAACCATCTCCCTGGTGTCGTTGAGTAAGTTAGTCCAGCAATTAATCTATACGGATTTTTACCCTCCGGCACATCTTTTCTTTTATCATTTATAGCATAAACTCCAATTTCATAGGTAAAATCATCTGCAATTAAACTGCCTTTAAGATCACTCTGAACTTTAGCCCCAATCTTCATTCCCAAGCGCCATTCATCACTATACTTCCAAGTATATCCTAAGTAAAGCCCCATCCTTTCTACAGAACTAACCTGATGTGCTCCAAATGCAAGCTTATCATTGTCATCTTTAATATTTACATCAAGATAACGATACTCTGCACCAATAACAAAAAAATCACTTCTGCCCTTTTTTAAAGGAATGGGAGATTGTATCAAAATCCTATACCTCTGAATGGAATTATCGGATTTTGAAAGTGGTAAATTTAAAAACTCAACTCTAGCCAAATCGGTAGTTTGAGCTTTCACTCCCAAACCGATTAGTCCGAAAAAAACAATTAACAAATTGAGGCTATAGTTCATAAATGATTTATTCTTCTGAAGAAATCTTTAAATGTGCATTACTTCCTGTTGTTCTTGCGAACATATGTATGTCACTTTGAGGATAAGGTATCGCAATTTTATTTTCTCTGAGCTTAGCGTCGATTTTAAATCGTAATTCACTTTTTATTTTAGGTTCTGAAAAACTGTCATTAATAAAGAAATATACACCAAACTCAAGAGCCCATTCTCCAAATTCATTAAAGAAAACAAAGGGTTTTGGATTCTTCAGTACTCCTTTTTGAGCAATTACCGCTTCAATTAATATTCGCTCAACTAATCGCGTATCACTTCCAAAAGGAATTCTCACCTTAATATACTCCCGTGTTGTGGTATGATTTTGAGTATAATTTTTAAAAGTATTAATTAAGAATTTATGATTAGGAATAATCAATATTTTATCATCACGTGTTATTGCTCTGGTACTACGAAGTTTTATTTCTATGATTCTACAAACTTTATCTTCAACTTTAATGATGTCGCCAACTAAAAGCGACTTATCCATTATAATATAAATGCCCCCAATTACATCCTGAAAAAGTTCTTTTAAAGCTAAACCTAAACCAACTAATAAGGCCGCAGAAGCAGCGAGTATAGGAGTTATATTAAAGTTTGCTAAACTTAAAACCGTAAAAAAAACAATGATGTAAACGGCAGCTTTAATATATTTAAACAAGCTGATAAATTTTTGTTTATCAGTGGAGTCCATTTGCCTAGTTATAAGCGAACTTGAAATTTTTAAAGCAAAATGAGTAACTAAATAAGCAACAATAATTAACAGCAATAATCCAATTGTGACTCCCACTTGGTTGTCTCCCTCACCAAAGTAAAACCCTAGATCTAAAAATCTCTTTATAGTGCCTAGAATATCTTCTTTAACTACCGCTTCTATTTTAGTTACTTTGTTATTCACTTCTATTAGTACTTAAGCCATTTAAAAATTTCTTTATACGATGGTTTCTTTCCGTACATCAAAATCCCTACGCGGTATATTTTTGCAGCAAACCAAACCATCCCTATGAAAGTACCAAATAAAATTAATACCGAAATTACTTGCTGCCAAAGTGGTACACCAAAAGGTATACGCATAAGCATCACAACAGGAGATGTAAATGGAATATAAGAAAAAACTTGTGATACCGTACCATGTGGATTATCTATCACTGTAAAGAAGCCTACGTAAACTGCTAAAATAAGTGGCATTAAAATAGGCATCATAAATTGTTGTGTGTCGGTTTCGCTATCAACAGCAGCGCCAACAGCAGCGTATAATGAGGCGTACAATAAGTAGCCTCCAACAAAAAACAGAACAAACATTACAATAAGGTTTGTGATTGGTAGATTATTAATTTCTATTAAAATATCGTTTAAAACTTGTTGAGTCCCTCCATCTATAGTACTTTCTATTGCTTGTTGAGAAGGTGAGCCAGCTGATGGGTCTATTCCGAAAACCGATGTCACTACCGTCATTAACACCAATATTAAAATCACCCATATTAAAAACTGAGTAATTCCAGCAAGCGTGGTTCCAAATATCTTTCCTAACAGTAATAAACGAGGTTTTACTGATGAAATTATAACTTCTATAACCCTACTTGTTTTTTCTTCAATAACACTTCGCATTATCATATTACCATAAATAATGATAAACATAAATAGCAGATAACCTGCTGCTCCACCAAAAATTAGTTTTAAGCCAGAGCCGAGCTTTGACGTCTCCTCACCTTTAAAAGTTTCTTGATTTGCATTAATATTAATACGAAGGTCTTTTATTACATCAGAATCCATTCCGGCTTCTTTTAGCTTAAGCGTATTCACTTTACCTTCAAGCATGTTATTAATGCTATTCATTAAAGGTAGCGACGGAGATTCTTCAGAGAAAAAAGTTATTCCTTTTGAAATAGATTCTAGGCTTTCTAAATTCGGAATATAAAGTAAACCATAAGTTTCATCAGCTTGAGCTTGTTTTTTTGCTTCATCAAGTGAAATATTTGGCAGTAGCTTATATTGTGTTTGAGCTGTACTTATAAATTCAGTTAAAAAATATCCACTCTCGTCCAAAACTGAAATCTTGCGAACTGTATCATTATTCAAATTAGACAAATAAGCCACTAGTGCAAAAATCCCAACAAATATAATGGGACTTAAAAAAGTCATTATAACAAACGACTTATTGCGGACCTTGGTAAGGTATTCTCTCTTTATTATTAATGGAAGATGATTCATCTATAATTAGTTGTTTTGGATAGTTTCAATAAAAATGTCACTTGCTGAAGGAATTACTTCAACGAAATGAGTTAATTGACCTTGAGATGTAAGATAGTTCACAAACTCATTAGTAGATACCGAATCTGGCAACTTTACTTTATATTTAAGTTCCTCATTTATACTTTTGAATGTTGTTGGATAAATTTCGAACTTCTCCTTTAAGGAGGCTGTTGTTGCGGCGTGATTAGGAGTTATTAATCCAATTTCGAAAACGTTGTTTTTGTATTGCCTCTTAATATCCACAAGCTTTCCATCAAGGATTTTATTGGATTTATTAATTAACGCGATATGATCGCACATTTCTTCTACAGATTCCATTCGGTGTGTAGAAAAAATTACAGTTGCTCCGTCATCGCGTAATTTTAATATTTCATCTTTAATTAAATTAGCATTAATAGGGTCAAAACCACTGAAAGGCTCATCAAATATCAACAATTTTGGGTTGTGTAATACGGTAACTACAAATTGAATTTTTTGCGCCATCCCTTTTGAAAGCTCCTGGATTTTCTTATCCCACCAGTCACCGATATCTAGTCTATCAAACCAATATTTCAGTCTTTCTTTAGCTTCTTGTTTTGAAAGTCCTTTTAGTTGAGCCAAATACAATGCTTGCTCTCCTACTTTCATAGTTTTATACAACCCTCGTTCTTCAGGCAAATATCCTATATATCTTACATGGTCTGGCTTTAGTGGTTCACCATCTAAAAGTACCAAACCACTATCTGGCATTGTTATTTGATTGATAATTCGAATTAAGGTTGTTTTTCCAGCTCCATTTGGTCCTAACAACCCGAAGATGCTTCCTTTTTCTACCTCTATAGACACATCGTTAAGCGCCTTATAATCTCCGTAGTTTTTGGAAACATTATTAACTACTAAAAGTTTTTCCATAGAATTTATTTGTAAAATGTAAATATATTGATTTGAGAGCCTAACAGCACTTTTTAAAGCGAACTTTTAAGAAATTTTTAGACTATAGTTTAATCGCAATTTATGTAGACTAATTAATATAATTATCTAGCAAACAATAATGCCCTAAATGCAAAACCCACCCAAAAACCTAAGCATTTGGGTGGGAAAAAAATTGCTATGAAAAAGAAAAATTGCCGCCTCTTAGACGAAGCGACAATTCAAATATATACAAATTATTTTAATTTAACGTTTGTTTAAGAAAACATGTCTTTAACTTTTTCGAAAAATGACTTGTCTTCCTTTTCTGGGCTTGGTTCAAAATGTTGATCGTTGGCCATTTTTTCAAAAAATTCTCTTTGCTCTTTTGAAAGAGATTTTGGTGTCCAAACATTTACGTGAACTAGCAAATCACCTGTACCGTAACCATTTATACTTGGTATACCTTTACTGCGAAGTCTTAAAATCTTTCCACTTTGTGTACCCGCTTCAATTTTAATTCTAACTTTTCCAGTTACCGTTTCTATTTCTTTAGAAGTTCCTAAAGCTGCATCGGAAAAACTTATATATAAATCGAAATGTAAATTGTCACCTTCACGTTGTAAGCTTTGATGAGGTTTTTCTTCAATAGCAACCAAAAGATCGCCAGGAACACCATTCCCCGGAGCATCGTTTCCTTTTCCGGTAACCTTTAGCTGCATTCCATCTACAACACCAGCTGGAATTTTAATTGAAACTGTTTCCTCGGTCACTAACATTCCGTCAGCATCTGCATTTGCAGGTTTTGAATCTACAATTTGCCCTAAGCCACCACAAGCATTACAAGGGGCTGAGGTTTGCATACGCCCCAAAATTGTATTTTGAATACGGGTAACCTGCCCCTGTCCATTACAAGTAGGACAAGTTTTATAGGTTGTTCCCTGTGCCAGTTTCTTGCGTTTTACTTTAATTTTCTTTTCGACACCTGTAGCAATCTCTTCTAAGGTAAGTTGTACACGAATACGCAAATTACTGCCTTTTACAGTTCTACGTCCGCCACCACCAAAGCTACCGCCTCCGAAGCCACCACCGAATGCACCGCCAAATATATCGCCAAACTGGCTGAATATGTCATCCATATTCATACCTCCGCCACCGAAGCCACCACCGCCTTCGAAGGCTTGATGACCAAATTGGTCGTAACGTGAACGTTTGTTCGGATCGCTAAGCACTTCGTAAGCTTCTGCAGATTTTTTAAACATTGCTTCCGCTTCATCATCCCCAGGATTTTTATCAGGGTGATATTGAATTGCTTTTTTACGATATGCCTTTTTTATTTCGGCAGTCGTTGCATTTTTTGAGATTCCTAATATTTCGTAATAATCTTCCTTCATATTATTGTCCTATAACCACTTTTGGGTAGCGGATAATTTTCTCACCTAAAGTGTATCCCTTTTCTACCACATCAATTATTTTTCCTTTTAATTTTTTGTCTGGAGCTGGAATCTGAGTAATTGCCTCGTGTGCTTCAGAATCAAAAGTATCGCCCTGCTTAACCTCCATCATCTCTAAGCCTTTAGAACGCAGCGTTTCACGCAGTTTATTATTGATAAGTTCTACTCCCTTAAAGTGATCGTCTCCCAACTTTTCAATTTCTTTTAGTGCTCTTTCAAAATCGTCTAAAACCGGTAATAGTGATATTATCACATCTTCACTTGCTGTTTTAAACATTTCTATGCGTTCGCGAGAGGTACGTTTTTTATAATTTTCAAATTCTGCAAAAAGACGCAAGTAGCGATCTTTTTCATTTTGAAGTTGATCTTGCAATTCGGCTAAAGGGTTTATTTCATTATCCTTAGCAATCTCCTGCTCATTAATCATTTGTTCGTCTAAACCTACTTCTTCCTGAAATTCGGTTTCTTTGTTTTTATCATTTTTACTCATAGCGAGAATTCTTTCAGTTTTTCAAGAGGGAGCAAAAGTACTGCCAATTGTTGTATAATGTCAAAATGTCACAGCTTTTATTTTAATATTAATTTAAGATATAATGGTTCAATTAATAGTATTTTTGCGCTCCATTAATTATTTAAATTAAATTATGAAATCAACAACCTTAAAAATTACATTACTAGCCTTTATGGCAGCAGCAACATTTTCTTGTAAAAATGCTGAAAAAGAAACTGAAGTTGCTGTAGAAAATCCAGCCGAAGCAACTGAAGCAGCAGTAGAATATAACATAGACCCAGCAGCTTCTGAAATTAAGTGGGAAGGTGAAAAGCCTACTACAAAACACTTCGGAACTATTTCACTTAATTCTGGTGTATTCCATTTAAACAATGGAGCTGTAGAAGCTGGAAAATTCGAAATTGACATGAGTTCAATTAATGTACAAGACTTAGAAGGGGAATACAAAGAAAATTTAGAAGCTCACTTAAAGGGAACAGTTGAAGGTAAAGAAGGAGACTTTTTCAATATCAAAGAATTTCCAACTTCTAAATTTGAGTTGACTGGTATCGAAAACAACGTAGTAAAAGGTAACTTAACAATTAAAGGCAAAACTAACGCTATTGAATTCCCTGCAACTGTAACTACTGAAGGAGATAAAATGACGTTAAAGAGTGAAGCTATTGAATTAGACAGAACAAAGTGGGATATCAACTTTGGTTCTAAGTCTGTTTTCGACAACCTAGGAGACAAATTTATTAGTGACATTATGAAAATTGAAGTTTCTTTGGTAGCTAATAAAGCTTAATAAAAAAAGATTCTCATAAAACTTAAAAGAGGCCTATTTGGCCTCTTTTTTATTTCATATTATTCTTTCAATACATCTTCTAGCGCATTGTCTAGATTATAATACTTAAATTGATAGCCTAGCTTTTCTAATTTCTTAGAACTCACAAGTTGCCCTTCTAAAACTAATACAGACATTTCTCCCAAAACTAATTTCAATACAAATGCCGGTATGTTTGGCAACCAAAGAGGACTGTCCAATTTTGAAGCTATCATTCTTGTCATCTTTTTATTCTGAACGGGATTTGGGGCTACAGCATTAAACTTTCCTTCTAACTGATTATTGAGTAAAAAAAGATAAATTGCTGCAATATCTTCTATATGTATCCAAGACTGCCATTGTTCGCCACTGCCTAACGGAGCACCAACACCTAATTTAATAGGTTTTACTATTTGTGGTAACGCACCTGCTCCTTTTGCCAAAACCATCCCTGTACGAACTTTGGTAACCTCCATCCCTGCATTTTTAAATTTTGCTGTAGCAGCTTCCCAAGAAGAAACGACATTTCCTAGAAACGAATCATCGGTAACTTTGTCTTCTTCGGTGTAAAGTTTTGTTTTGGAATTGGGGTAGATATTTATTCCACTAGCTGAAATAAAGTGGACAATATTGTGCTCTATTTTTTGAAGTGTGTCATAAAGTAAGTTAATAGACTCTACCCTGCTATTGATTATAGTTTTTTTATAACTATCTGTCCACCTTTTTGCAATAGTTGCTCCGGCCAGATTTATTATAGCAGTAACACCTTCAAAAACATTAGTATCTATTTCACCTCTTTTAGGATTCCAATAAAACCCTTTGTAGTTTTCAATATTTTCAATTTTTTCTTTACTCGTGGTAAGATAATGAACAGCGATCCCATTATTATGACATTGTTTTACCAACTCACTTCCCACAAGTCCTGTAGCTCCAGTAATCAACACTTTCTTCTTCATAAATTTAAATTTAGAAATTCAAAAAGAAATTACAAAGTGTCTTAACGGAAGATTGTGAAATAAGCATAGTTATGTAATTTATTGAAGATTCTCAACTACTTTTTACTGATAAAAGCGAAAAAATGGATTAGGAATTTTCTTGTTTTTATTGTTCTAATTTAGTCGCTCTCATCATTTCTTTTTTTCCTGGAGGACCGGGAATTCGTTCAACAGAAAATCCAACAGCCTGCATTGCACGACGAGCATTTCCATTTGCGGCATAAGTAACTAATACGCCGTTTGGTTTTAAAGCATTGTACATTAATTGAAAAATTTCTTCCGTCCATAAATCTGCTTGGACACGGATTCCAAAAGCGTCGAAATAAATTAAGTCTATTTTGCTATTAAGATTAATTTCTGAAAAGAACATTTTATTTTTTAGAAGGTGAAAATTATCTGAAATCAATGATTTTTCACCCCAAGGAATATTGTGCATTTTTAAAAACCCCTCTTCTAAAGCATTTAACATTTTTGGGTAATTTAAGGTTTCAATTTCAGAAACCTCTAAAGGGTAAGCTTCAACGCCAGTGTAAGTAATATTGAAGTTGTGCTTTTCTGTTTCTAATAATGTGAGAAATGCATTTAACCCTGTGCCAAAACCAATTTCTAATATAGAAATGTCCTTAGATGAATTTTTGTCAGTCCAATATAAGAGCCCTTCTTTAATAAAAACGTGGAGAGCTTCGGCTATCGCTCCGTGCTTAGAATGGTATTGTTCATTCCATTCGGATATATGCAAAGTGTAAGATCCGTCGCCTGTTTTAAGAATTGAACGTTTCAAAACACTATTCCTTTTCTACTTCTGGAATAAGAACACCATCAGCTTCAAAAGCTAGTGTTCTTTTTACTTCGGTAATAGCTGCTATTTCTTCCTTTGATTTCCCTCCATCTTCTGCGTAGTGACGCTGATCTTCAACACTCATCTCCTCTATATAGGCTTTTCCATTAACAATGATTTCTTGTCCTGCAATATCTTTAGGCATAAAAAAACCATAATCTTTAAAACGAACCATAGCTTCATCTTCACCTAAATCAAGATTCATCCAACATCCTTTTTTCTGGCATACCTCTTTCACTGTGGTACTAAACTTTACATTAATAGTGTCTCCAGGTTTTAAAGAATTGTATTTTTCAATCATTTCAGTCTTTGTCAATACACCATCATCTGTTATTTCATTTCCAAAAGACTGAAAATTGATCGCTACCTCTTCCACTTGAGCATCAGATGACTCCTCTTTTTGTTCATTTTTACAGCTAAAAACGGCAAATGAAATTGCGAGTACTAATAATATTTTTTTCATTTTTATATAATTATTATATTATTGATTGTTATTGTATTGCAATTTTAAGGATTTTTTAAATTTTTAATGGTCTAAATTTTACCTATTTTTACCGAATAAATGAAAAATAAATGAATTCTTCTATTACTCCAAAATTAAATATAATTAAAACAGAAACTTCTAGAGTTAAAGAAGTTGATTTTGACAACCTTGTTTTTGGAAGCACATTTACCGATCACATGTTCGAATGCGATTTTAAAGACGGCGAATGGCAAAATCCAACAATTAGACCGTACGGTAATTTATCAATCTCACCTGCTGCGAAAGTCTTTCATTATGGACAAGCCGTTTTTGAAGGAATGAAAGCCTATAAAGATGAGGATGGTAGAGTTTGGTTATTTAGACCACATGAAAATTTCGATCGAATCAATAAATCGGCTAAGAGATTAGCAATACCTGAATTTCCTCGTGATATTTTTTTTGAAGCTTTGACCACGCTAATACGTATGGATAAAGAATGGATTCAACCCGGTCTTGGTAATTCATTGTACATTCGTCCATTTGTAATGGCGACTCAAGTTGGAGTTTCTGCTTCCCCATCAACTGAGTATAAGTTTATGATTTTAGCAGCTCCTGCTCAAGCATACTATACTGGTGATGTTAGAGTTGTTATCGCAGATCATTACAGTCGTGCTGCAAACGGTGGTGTAGGCGCTGCAAAAGCTGCTGGAAACTACGGGGCACAATTTTACCCAACAAACCTTGCCCGTGAAAGAGGATTTCACCAAGTAATTTGGACTGACGATAGTGAACATAAATATTTAGAAGAGGCAGGTACAATGAATGTTTTCTTTAGAGTAAATGACACTTTGATTACCGCTCCTGTCAGCGATAGAATTTTGGATGGTGTAACCCGAAAAAGTGTTATTGAAATTGCAAAACACAATAATATAGATGTGGAAATACGTCCTGTATTAGTGTCAGAAATTGTAAAAGCTGCACAAGACGGAAGTTTAAAAGAAATTTTTGGTGCGGGAACTGCAGCAGTTATAAGCCCTGTAAGTGCTATTGGCCATAAAGATGATGTTTACGAACTCACAAAACCCGAAGACAGCTACTCTACTCAATTTAAAAAAGACTTAATGAGTATCCAACACAACATTACTGAAGATCCATTTGGTTGGAGATTTGAGGTAAAGTAAAAAGAAACAACAAATTAAAAGTGCTGGCTTAGTACTTAAATATAAAATCCAAATTCCAAAGGTTCTAACCATCTGGAATTTGGATTTTTCTTTTTATAATTTATTTTTCAAGTATCTCTTTAATTTTTGGCTGAAAATAATTTGGGCCTTTTAAAACTTTGCCATCCTCTCGGTAAATAGGTCTGCCATCTGCTCCTAACTTACTCATATTACTTCGTTGAATTTCGTCAAAAACCTCTTCAATTTTATGTTGCATACCATGTTCAATTATGGTTCCACATAAAATGTAAAGCATATCACCCAAGGCATCTGCAACCTCAACTAAATCGTTATTATTTGCAGCTTCAAGGTACTCTTCATTTTCTTCTCGCATTAATTTGTAACGCAATAGATTTTTTTTAATTCCAAGATCAGCAGTTGGAGCATCTTTCATACCAAGACCAAATGCTTTGTGAAATTCTGTTACTGCAGCTATTCTGTTTTTCATTGTATTTTTTTGAGGTTAGACTTCTTCAATTATTGAAAAAAGAATTAAAATACAGGTTTTCAGAATTTACATTGATTCTTATAAATCCTGAATCTTGTTTGCACTTTAATCCTTACTTTTACAGCCATAAAACTACAAATTTATGTTCACAACTGGTCAATGGGTTTTTACGGCTTTGTTTTTTACTGTTTTTGTGATTATCATAGCTTTTAGCTATCGAAGCGATAAAAAACTTCATAAAAAATACTACAAAGGAAGTATTTGGGTTTTGATTGGTTTTATAGCTTTTGTATTACTCTTAGTTATGGTTAAAACATACTTTAAACCTTAAATTGAGTTCTATTTATTTTAAAACAAAAAGCGCTTCGGAAATTCCGAAGCGCTTTTTTTATAGGTTGAAAACTAAAATTAGTTTACAGCAGGCAAATTACTATAGTTTTTTGCATAGTATAACATCTGCTCAGCAAATGTTTTAGGCTGCTCAATTGCAAAGCTTTCAATTTCGCCATTATCATTCATTTTAGGAACAATTACAGGATTAACAAATCCGCTGTAAGGCGCAGATGTAAACTGCTTATTACGCTCTAAAATTGCTTTATGAAGGTCGTAATCTACTTTTACACCATAAGTTTCAACAAGATTTTCTACAGCTGCATAATCTCCTTCACTCTTAATTCTTTGAGTTTCGCGTAGTAACTGTCCGAATAAATCGTGTAATTTATCATAATCGTTAATATTGTAGTAAGTTTTGCCATCACGAGTAACTTTTTCAATTACGTTGTCAGCTTTTCCTTTTTCGTAAACCCAAGAAGACACCCACTGACGGTTACGCATATGTGCTTGAACAACATCATCACCAAGGTTAAGACGTATCAACTGCGTCATTAAACCATTTCTGATATAACCATCATAAGCAGCCATTCCCACTTTTTTCCAATCATCAACCAATCCTAACTCTTGTAATTTTGGAGTGTATAAGTAATATAATCCTACTAAATCTGCACGACCTTCTTCTAAAGTTGAAGCGTAATTCTTAAGTGTTTCCTTTGTTTCACCTACACCAGGATTTAATTGTCCTGAAGCGTGACCAATTACTTCGTGAAGTGCTGTGTGAAGTTTGTCGGCTGCTTGTCCGTATTCTTTTTCTAATGCTAGCTCTTCGTCATCGTGAACAAATTCTTTTAATCTTCCTGAACTACCCGCGTTATTGTAAGCTTCAATAATGTTACCCAAAGAAACTGACTTACTTCCTACCGCTGCACGAATCCAGTTGGCATTTGGAAGGTTTACACCAATTGGTGTACTTGGAGAAGCATCACCAGCTTCACCTGCTACGTTTACTACTTTATATGTAACACCTACCACATTTTTCTTTTTGTGCTCTTCCATCAATGTTGAATTATCTTCAAACCATTGTGCATTTTCAGAAAGTACAGCCATTTTTTCAGACATATCAAAATCTTTAATCTGTACTATGCTTTCGTAAGTACCTTTGTACCCTACTGGATCCTGATAAACTTCAATAAAACTGTTGATGTAATCAATATTTCCTTCCGTAGCAGCTGTCCAAGAAACGTTGTAATCGTCCCAGGTTTGAAGATCTCCTGTTTTGTAATATTCTATTAACAAACCAATAGCATCACCTTGCGCTTTATTTTCAGCTACACCTTGAGCTTTTTCAAGCCACTCGATAATTCTATCAATTTCCTCGCCATAAAGTCCACCTGACTTATAGACCAATTCTTTTACCTCTCCATTCTCTTTAACTAGTTTTGAATTTAGACCAAAAGACAATGGCTTTTGCGGGTCTGGAGACTGCTTTTTTGAATAAAAACTTTCTACATCTTTAGTAGTAACCTCAGCTCCGTAAAAGTTCACCGCGCTTTTAGCTACGTTATCAATACCTTTAGACTGATCAACTTTTGTAGCGTCTTTGTCATTAAAAATTACTTCAAATGCTTCACCTTCTAAAGTAGTGTTTGTATCGCTTAATAACTGCTTTAGATAATCTGAAGAGAATTCAGGCTTAATCTTGTTGCTTGCATAATGGTGGTGAATACCGTTACTAAACCAAATTCTTTTTAAATAAGTTTCAAAGTTGTTCCAATCATCTGAAGACTTATCACCCTCATAATTTTGATACACATTTTCTAAAGCCTTTCTGATAGTAAGGTTGTGTCTATAATTCTGATCCCAGATTATATCTCTTCCCTCTAATCCTGCTTGAGTAAGGTAATAAACTAGTTTTTGTTCTTTCAAAGAAAGTTTTTCCCATCCTGGGATTTGGTAACGCAAAACTTTGATATCTGCAAATTGCTCTACTGAATAATCAAAATCTTTAATTTCTTCAGTTTCTACTTGTGCAGTTGGTTTTTCATCTTTTTTCTCATTACAAGAAAAAAACAACAAACCACTCATTGCCATCGCAATAAATAAGGTTTTCTTCATTTTATTTAAATTTTTATTAAACACAAATGTACTAAAATATTGGTCTCTATATTAACTGGTTTATCATGAATGAAATAGCAGAGGTCTATATGTAAAAGCTTAGATGAAATTTCCGTATCTTAGCACCTACAACCAACACCAACCTTAAAAACATGAAAATAATTAAGTATTTACTTTTTCTTATTCTCCTAATAGTAATTGGCGGTGCCATTTATTTTGGAACACAGGACGGCTCTTACGACATTAAAGATTCAATGGTTATTAAGGCACCTCCAGAAGTAGTATTTAATAAAGTAAATGATTATAGAAACTGGGAATCTTGGGGGCCTTGGAAAAAAGAAGATCCTACAATTAGATTTACGTACGCCGAAAAAACTGCAGGCGAAGGTGCCTCCTACTCTTGGGATGGTGAAATGAATGGTTCAATGAAAACTACCAAGGTTATCCCTAATAAAGAGATCGAACAAGATTTAACGTTAGAAACTCCAGGAGGAGCGCGTCACCCTAAAGTATTTTGGAATTTTGAAGAAGTTCCTGAAGGCACCGAAATAACATGGAGAATGAAAGGAGAACACACGCTACTTGATAAGTTCTTTTTCTCGATAAGTGGAACCGATTTTAAAGCTCAAGTTCACGAAATGAATATTACTGGATTAGAAGGAATTGCCAAAGAGGTAGTTGAAGATATGAAGAAATATTCGATAAATGTAGATGGACTTACACAATACGGCGGTGGATATTATATGTACACAACTTCCGTAGCTAGAATGCAAGAACTAGGTGATAAAATGGAACCAATGATGACACAAGTATTAGATTTTGTTTCAAATAATAACTTAAATATGTCGGGGAAACCTTTTACCTTATACAATCAAGTTGACGAAGCAAACAATACTGTTATTTTCTCGACAGGTGTTCCAGTAAGAGAAAAAGTAATTACCCCTGAAGGAAGTCCAGTTGTTTGCGGATTTATGGAACCAATTTCTGCAGTTAAAATTTCTCTAAAGGGAAACTACAACCACTTACCAGAAGCTTATACTAAAGGTAACGAATACATTAAAAAGAATAGTTTAGAAATAGACCCTGAGGGTAAAAAATTCGAAGTTTACATTACAGATCCAAATGAAACTGCCAACCCTGCTAATTGGGTAACAGAAGTTTATATCCCGATTATAACATCTCCAAAACCTGATTTGCAAGTAGGTATTTAACATGAAACAACTTGTTTTAGTTTTTATCGGTGGTGGGTTAGGAAGCACATTTCGCTATGGACTATCTAAATTCCTGAACAATTCCGAAACAGGTATACCTTACGGTACATTTGCCGCCAATATTCTTGGAAGTTTATTAATTGGAATAATACTAGGACTCGCTTTAAAAAACCAAACCCTTTCTCAGAATACAGTTTTATTTTTAGCTACCGGGTTTTGTGGTGGATTTACTACTTTTTCAACCTTTGCTTACGAGAATCACTTATTCTTAAAAAGCGGAGATATTATGTCATTCGCTTTATATACAATCGCGAGTTTTGTAGTTGCATTTGCAATGGTTTTTATTGGGATGTGGGCTGTGAAGTTTTTTAATGTTTTCTAAAGTCTTTAACCCCAGCTTCAATTCGAATTAACAAATCGTTTTCTTTAGGAGGTATTGGGCAAGAATACTTTGGGTTATAGGCACAATAAGGATTATAGGCTTTATTAAAGTCGATTACAAAAGTATCTCCTTCAGGAATTCGCTGGTCTAAATACCTTCCTCCACCATAGGAACCGTCTCCACTTGTTAAATCGGTAAACGGCAAAAATAGATAATCCTCGTATCCAGGTTCACTATAGGGTTGTGTGTTTTTAAAAAGACTTAAAATAAAATCCTTTCCATCAATACTAAAATGGGCTTCTCCATATTTTACATATTCTGGAGTTCTAGCAGTAGTGGTCGGCATTAAAAATGGTTTTTCATCTGAGGTACGCACAAACCTAGCATTCACTATATATTTTTTATCTATTGGATAAAATTCCAATTCTTTAAAAGTTTGAAAATCTTTGGGAGTGAGAATTGTGGTTTCGGGATTAGCGAATTCACTGTTTAGTTTTATCTGTGCTTCTAGACTTTCTAAGACTAAGACTTCATTCTGAGCAAAACCTAAAATTGGAATTTGTAATAATGCAAATAATAATAAATTCTTCATAAATAGTTTTTAGTAAAAATAGAAAAGAATTCTAAAATTCGTAATTATTTATAGACAAGAAGAAAAAATATATAACATTTGAATTTCGCATCAATTAATAACTTCTAATACTCAACTTTTACAAAGCATTCATTGAATTGTATGGCACTTATATACAAGTGATAAATATAATCGCTACTGGCTAAATAAAAACACTATAGCTTGGAAATGAGAATACAGGAGAAAAATAGCCCTACTATATGCTTTATTAAATCATTTAAACAAAAAGTAGGTGAAATACCGACTTTAAGATTGTGACTCTTTTTTAAGCCTTTTATTTTTACGACTAACAATTACAGCATCTAAACAAGAAATCATCAAAGCTATTCCTGCAAACAAACAAATAATTCTGACCAATTTATCACCAGGAAATTCTAAACCTGTAAATCCTAATAGTGCGGTAACAATAGTTATAATCAAAAAATGAATAGTATAGTTTTTCATGGTATATGTTTTAATTAGAGTGTCAAAAATACTTTATACATAGCTCCACAAATCTTAATAAGATTCTAATTGTAACAATTTTAACATCAGTCAATTATTTTACAGGTTTTAACGCGTTGTTTTTTACTACATGTGAAAGTACTATCTGAGTTTTGGTTTCACCATAAAAAATAAGTTGGTCTATAAATGACTCTAAATGTTTTTGATTTTTTAATACAACTTCCATTACAAAATTTTCATTTCCTGTAATGCGATAGCAGTTTATAACCTCATCGTATGTTTTTACTATTTCAAGAAAAGGTTTTAGTTTACCCATAAAAGCGCGAAGTGTGATAATGGCCTTAAATTGATACCCAGCTTCCATAGGAGAAACATCTGTAAAATAACCAGTTATGATATTAGAGTCCTCCATTTTTTTAATACGTTCAGAAACTGCAGGAGAGCTAATACCTACCTCCCTCCCAATTTCGGTATTTGGCTGACGTGCATTTTTTTGAAGACACTTCAGTATTTTCCAGTTTAAAGAATCTATACTCATATTAAAGTTTTAATCAAATTTTACTTAATATTTAAAGCAAATATACGCTTTTACTTTAATTTCAATTATGAATTGAGGTTTCTTGTCGCTAAATTTGATACACTTTAAAAATATAAAATGTCAACTCATACTTACGGAAATAATAAACATTCAGCGATGTATCTAAAGGCAATGGAAATTTTTTCATTAGCTCGTAACATTTCTACATACCTAAGTTATGATTTAGCAGGAATTCAGAAAAACGGAAAAGAAGATCCTAATATTTATTTTAGTGGGGATATTGTGCAACAATCGGTATCGCTTGGACCTAAAATTCTAAAAGCAGAAAGCCATCCTTTTTCTGAAGAAAAGCAGAAGCATGCAGCTTCTGTGATTCACTTATCTAATTTATTGTATAAAAACTGTGAACGCTTAGAGAAAGTTAATAGTAATGGTAAGGACTTTTTACCATTACTTAGAAAAGAAATCAAGAAATTTCGAAAACTTCAACATACCTGGCAATTAACTCTTTAACATTTAGAGTTCTACTTTTCATTTTCTATATCAGAAACCTATCGTTACCTTTGTAAAAGGAAATTATTAATGCCTTTTTATGTTTGACGACGACGATTTTGATTCTATGGAGCACTACAATCACGTAAGGCAAATGCCTATTTATATAAAAGCCGAGGAAATTTCAAACCTCGTTTATCACCTAGTAAAATCTGTAGAAAACACAGATATAAAGTATAAACGCAAAGGTGAAAAGAAATTAATGGAATATAATTTGAGTTATATGATGGAAAACTCACTTATTATTCCAACCAAAATTATGGGTGCGGAAAGCATTGACACTTACGACCTTAAAATGGAAAATGCCACTATAATTCGTAAGTCAGCTCGCGAAATTATCAACGACCTACAAGGCATTGAAATGCTAGGCTTTGATGAAATTGAATACCTAGATTTACTTCGAAAAGAAGTCGAAAATTTCCGAATTTTATTTGCAGAGTGGGTGAAAACTTTTGACCCATGGGATTATACTATAGATCGCTGGGGACTTTTTAATCCCCCAGGTATAAATTACGACGATCATAGTCCTGAAGAAGATATCCCTTTTGATTCAGAAAATATTTTTGAAGATTTTTTTGATGATTACGAAGACGAAGATTGGGAAGATCTAGAGGATGAAGATAGCGAAACCGAAGAAGAGGAATAACAGCAATTTTTATTTTTAAAATATAAGCCCCGATAATCTAAAACTAAGATTGTCGGGGTTTAATATTATAAATTATTAACTCTACATATTACGTCTATACTGCCCACCAACTTTAAATAAGGCTTCGGTAATTTGACCCAACGAACAAACCTTGGTTGCCTCCATAAGTTCTTCAAATATATTTTCATTGTGAATCGCGGCGGTTTGCACTTTTTCAATTGCATCCATTGCTCTTCCTTTATACATTTTATGAAGACTTTGAAGTGTTTTAATTTGAACTTGCTTTTCTTCCTCGGTCGCGCGAATTACTTCAGCGGGTAAAACGGTTGGCGAACCTTTACTACTTAAAAAAGTATTTACACCAATAATCGGGAATTCACCGTTGTGCTTTAAAGTTTCATAATACAAGCTCTCTTCTTGAATTTTGCTGCGTTGGTACATAGTTTCCATTGCACCCAGAACTCCTCCACGCTCAGTGATACTATCAAATTCTTTTAATACAGCTTCTTCTACTAAATCGGTTAATTCTTCAATAATAAAAGATCCTTGAATTGGGTTTTCATTTTTGGCAAGCCCTAACTCTTTATTTATAATTAACTGAATTGCCATAGCACGACGTACACTTTCTTCTGTAGGTGTTGTAATAGCCTCATCGTAAGCGTTTGTATGCAGTGAATTACAATTGTCATAAATAGCGTAAAGCGCTTGTAACGTAGTACGAATATCATTAAAATCTATTTCCTGCGCGTGTAATGAACGTCCAGAAGTTTGAATGTGATACTTCAGCATTTGAGCTCTTGAGTTTGCACCGTACTTCTCCTTTAATGCTTTTGCCCAAATCTTTCTAGCTACTCGACCAATAACTGCATATTCAGGGTCGATACCATTACTAAAGAAAAATGAAAGGTTTGGACCAAACTCGTTGATATCCATACCACGGCTCAAGTAATATTCTACATAAGTAAAACCATTTGCTAGTGTAAATGCCAACTGAGTAATTGGGTTAGCTCCTGCTTCAGCAATGTGATAACCACTAATGGAAACAGAATAGAAGTTTCTTACTTTCTTTTCGATAAAATACTCCTGAACATCCCCCATCAATCTAAGTGCAAATTCTGTAGAGAATATGCAGGTATTTTGCGCTTGATCTTCTTTTAAAATATCTGCTTGAACGGTGCCGCGAACTTGCTGTAGTGTTTCGTATTTAATTTTGTTGTAAATATCAGCATCTAACACTTGATCTCCCGTTACACCAAGTAGCATCAATCCTAACCCGTTATTTCCTTCTGGCAGCTCTCCATTGTATTTAGGACGTTCAATACCTTTATCCTTGTAAATTTTGTTGATTTTCTTTTCAATATCTGCCTCAAGACCGTTTTCAACAATATACTTCTCACAATTCTGATCGATAGCAGCATTCATAAAGAACCCTAAGAGCATAGGTGCAGGACCATTAATAGTCATACTCACAGAAGTCATTGCGTGACTTAAATCAAAACCAGAGTAAAGTTTCTTGGCGTCGTCTAAACAGCAAATTGACACTCCTGCATTCCCAATTTTCCCATAAATATCTGGTCTTAAATCAGGGTCATTACCATATAAAGTAACACTATCAAAAGCAGTAGAAAGTCTTTTGGCAGGCAATCCCATGCTTACGTAGTGAAAACGTCTATTTGTACGCTCGGGTCCACCCTCACCTGCAAACATTCTTGCAGGATCTTCCCCAGTTCTTTTAAAAGGATATAAACCAGAAGTATATGGGAACTCTCCAGGAACATTTTCTTGAAGTACCCATTTTAAGATATCACCCCAAGCTTGATATTTTGGCAAGGCAACTTTTGGGATTTGCGAATGTGAAAGCGACTCGGTATGTGTTTCAATCTTAATTTCTTTGTCGCGAACTTTAAAACTATAAATTGGATTTTTATATTTATTCACTTTTTCATCCCACCCGGTGATAACTTCCCAGTTGTAAGGATCTAAATTCAATTTTTCACGATCAAATTCAGCAAGTAATAATTTTAATAAATCTTTATTTGTTTCCGAATCGTTGATAAATTCAGAAACTATCCCAGCTTTATCCAATTCTGGTGTTTTTCCAGAAATCGATTCTATAGCTTTATAGATTCCATATAGTTTTTGGGCAACTTCAGATTGCTCTGAAGCTTTTTTATCGTAAGCTCTGTTGTTTTCAGCAATTTCAGATAAGTATCGAGTTCTTGATGGTGGAATAACAAATACTTTCTCATCCATTTCTTCTGGAACTTGAAAATCACTTTTAAGATCTCCCTCAGTTTTTTCTGAGATGGTTTCCATTATTGCTTTATACAGCGTGTTCATTCCAGGGTCGTTAAACTGGGACGCTATTGTTCCATAAACAGGGAGCTCGTCTTGTGGAGTTTCCCATAGGTGATGGTTACGTACATATTGTTTTTTAACATCGCGTAGGGCATCTAACGAACCGCGCTTGTCAAACTTGTTAATTGCCACTAAATCGGCAAAATCTAACATATCAATTTTCTCAAGCTGAGTTGCCGCCCCAAATTCGGGCGTCATTACATATAGTGAAACATCACTGTGCTCTAATATTTCGGTGTCGCTTTGTCCAATACCTGAAGTTTCAAGTATAATTAAATCAAAGTTAGCAGCTTTTAAAACCTGAATAGCTTCTGCTACATATTTAGACAAGGCAAGATTACTTTGTCTTGTAGCCAAACTACGCATATAAACTCTTGGAGAGTTAATAGCATTCATTCGAATTCGATCCCCTAGTAAAGCCCCACCTGTTTTTCTTTTTGAAGGATCTACAGAAACTATTCCAATAGTTTTTTCAGGGAAATCTATTAGAAATCTTCTTACTAATTCATCAACTAATGAAGATTTACCAGCTCCTCCTGTTCCGGTAATTCCTAATACAGGAGTTGTATTTTTTTCGTTTATTTCGTGTATTTTATCAAGCGCATCTTTTGCAATTTCAGGAAAGTTTTCAGCAGCAGAAATTAAGCGAGCAATAGTACCAATCTCTTTTTTGGGAAGGTTTTCAAGTTCATTGCTTAGTTTGTCACCAATAGCAAAGTCTGATTGTTCTACTAAATCGTTAATCATTCCCTGTAACCCCATTTCTCTACCATCATCTGGCGCATAAATACGAGTGATACCGTAATCCATCAATTCTTTTATTTCAGAAGGAAGAATCACACCACCACCACCACCAAATATTTTGATATGGCTCGCTCCTTTTTCATTAAGGAGGTCGTACATATATTTAAAGTATTCATTGTGCCCTCCTTGGTAAGAAGTCATAGCTATAGCATTCGCATCTTCTTGGATGGCTGTATTTACCACTTCTTCAACACTGCGGTCGTGACCTAAGTGTATAACCTCAACACCAGTGGACTGAATAATTCGTCTCATTATGTTAATAGCGGCATCATGTCCATCAAAAAGAGATGCTGCAGTTACAATACGTACTTTATGTTTTGGGGTATATGGCTTAATATTTTGCATAATCATTTCTACTTGTAAATTATTAGGCAAATTTAATTAAAACCATACGAACTTAACAGCTATATATAATAATGATAATTTTTAAAAATATTATGGTAATAATTCAATTTATTGTATCGTAGAGTATTAATTACTTAATCTAAATATAAAATATTATGAAAAAAATCTACTTATTAGCATTTGCTTTAGGAGCATTTGCTTTTTCTACTCAAGCTCAAGTAGAATTAACCGACGATTTTGAATCTTATACAGTGGGCGATGTATCACCACAAGCAGATCATTGGCGTACTTGGTCTGGTAATAGTGGAGGTGCTGAAGATGCAGACGTAACAGACGATGAGGCTTTATCTGGAATCAAGTCATTACATATTGACGGATCTGGAATTACAGATATGATTTTATTAACACCTACTGCCCCAATGTTTGGAACATATACTATTCAATGGTACTCCTATATTCCTGCTGGCGCTTCTGGATATTTTAATATGCAAGCAGCATTATCTGCAAGCGGTTCGGCATGGACACAAGCCTTAATGGGTGGAAATGTTTATTTTAACTGTAGCGGTTCAGAAGCTGGACAAGGTGGAGTAACGGGACAAACAGATTGTTCAACTTACGATCAAGTATTTACGTTTCCTGAAGACCAATGGTTTAAAACAACTTGTGTATATGATTTAGACAATCAGGTTTGGGATATGTTTATTGATGGACAACAAGTAATATTTGCACAAGTTTTTGAATTTGGAGGTCAAGTATTTACAGAACTAGCAGGAATTGACTTCTATTCTGCAAGTCCAAATAACGACATGTATATCGATGATATAACTATGGCTAATGGGATTCTAAGTACAGAAGATTTTACTGAAGATAAATTCTCTGTATATCCTAACCCTGTAAAGGATATATTAAACATCGAATCTGCAGCTTCGGTAGATAAGGTAATTGTTTATGATGTTTTAGGAAAAGTTGTGCTTCAAGAGAAGCCAGGAAAAATTTCTCCTACAGTTAATTTGAGCAGCCTTTCTTCAGGAACATATATGGTTAAAGTAACTATCGGAAACAACTCAAAAATTGTAAAAATTGTAAAATAAGGAAGAGTTTTAAGAGTTTAATTTTAAAAAGGGTCCTTAAGCTTTAAGGGCCTTTTTTATTTCTTAAAGCTAATTTTTTTTAATAAAATCATCAAAACATCTTTTTTTTATATCATTTTATTATATCTTAGACCCTCATAAAATCAAAAAAACTTTAAAATATTATGAAAAAAATTTACTTATTAGCATTTACTTTAGGAGCATTTAGTTTATCTACATCTTATGGGCAAATTGACCAACAAGATGATTTAGAAAGCTATTCTCCTGGTCCTATCTCAGCCCAATCTGACTATTGGAAAACTTGGTCTGGCGAGGAAGGCGGCCCAGAAGACGGTATCGTTGCATTAGACCAATCTAACTCTGGGGCTCAATCCTTATTGATTGACGAAGTTGACGCTCCTGCTGGTAAAGATCAATTGTATATTATTGATAGCCAACCAGACACCGACATTTACACTGTAAGATTTAGCATGTACATCCCATCTGGAAAAGAAGGATATTTCAACTTACAGGGAGAAACACCTGCAGGTAGCCAAGGTGATGGTTCTTTCCTAAGCCCTGATATTTATTTTAACCCAGATAATATGACTCCAGGTCAAGGTCAGGTTGCTGATGGATCTGCTACTTGGGCTTTCCCTCATGATGCATGGTTCCCAGTAGAATTAATTTTAGATTTGGATAACAAAACCCTTCAAATGAATGTAGATGGATTACCAGCTATTTTAGAAGGAACTCCATTTAACGATATGGCTGTACCTTATTTTGGAGCTATTGACTTTTACGCACCTAGCGAGTTTACAACTTACTACATTGATGATGTAGTTACAGCTTTTGGCTTACTAAGCACTGAAGATTTTAAAGCTGATAAATTTTCTGTTTACCCTAATCCAGTAAAAGATTTCTTGAACATAGAAACTGTTAATGCTGTAGACCAAGTAATTATTTACGATGTATTAGGAAAAGTTGTACTTCAAGAAAACCCAAGTACTATTTCTCCAAGAATTAACATGAGCAACCTTCCATCTGGTGCTTATTTAGTTAAGGTAAAAATTGGAAACAGCTCTAAAACTGTAAAAGTTCTTAAATAAGAATTTTAAATTAAGTTAATAATTAAAAGACCCTTCAATGTGAAGGGTCTTTTTTTATCTTTGAGGTTTCTATAAAACACAAACAAAATGTATTTAAAAAAATTTTTCCTTTTTATTAGTGTATTCACGCTATTTTCTTGCGCTGAATTACAGCAAGTAGTAAACACCCTACCAACTGACACAGGTATAGGTATGGACCCTCAACTAATAGGAAACGGTCTTAGAGAAGCTTTAGACAAAGGAATAGATAAACAGGTAACAAAGCTAACGAACAAGGATGGATTTTATAAAAATCAACTCGTGAAGATTATGTTACCATCAGAATTGCAAAAGGTAGATCAAACCCTACGCGATATAGGCCTTGGAAGTCTTGCTGATGAAGGGATTAAAGCATTAAATCGCGCTGCTGAAGATGCTGTAAAAGAAGCTACACCTATATTTGTAAGCGCAGTAAAGCAAATAACCTTTACGGATGCAAAAAACATTCTTCTAGGTCCAGATAATGCAGCTACTAATTATTTAGAACAACGCACTAACACTGCTTTATATTCAAAATTTAATCCTGTAATAAAAAACTCATTTGCAAAAGTTGGAGCAGATCAAATTTGGACAAATATTATTACAAGATATAATTCAGTTCCTTTTGTCACTAAAGTAAATCCAGATTTAACCGACTACGTAACCAACGAAGCTTTAAAAGGTGTTTATACAATGATTAGTGTAGAGGAAAAAGATATTAGAAACAATATCGGTGCAAGAACCACAAAATTACTCAGACAGGTATTTGCGATGCAGGATTAATATACTTAATGAATTAACAGTATATATCACTAACTTACATTCTTTTAGGAGACTATTAACCAAGCCTTTGCAACATTTTGGCTTTATTCAAACTACCTTTGCATTTGTAAAAATGTGGCAATGACTAATATGTTTAGGAAAAAATCGAAGCTTGAAAAACTAGAAGAAAAATACACTCTTTTAATGAAGAAATCTTTTGAAGCTTCTCTAAAAGATATTGAGAAAAGTGAATCATTTCAAAGTCAAGCCGATAAAATTAAAAGCGAAATACAAAGGCTCTCATAGAACAGCCACTTCTAATTGTTTCTGATACTAGCTTTCGTGAAGTCCTTTAAAGTACTCAAACGCTTTTGTCATTCTACTACCATACCAACTAAAGTATTCACCATCTACTAACTTAACTTCAGCCTTAAATTCTTTTTGTAATTCTGAAATGTGCTTTTCTTTAAAGGGAAATGGCTCTGTGGAGAGCAAAATGGTTTCAGCCTGCTGTAATAATTCTTTTGGAACCTCAGGATAACGAGAGTTTTCATCAGTAAAGAGATTTTCAAACCTATTTAATTTTAGTAATTCATTGATGAATGTATCTCTCCCTGCAGCCATATACGGATCTTTCCATATTAGGTAAACTACTTTCTTTGTAGGAAACTTCTCAGAAAATGCTCTGAAACCATTCCATTCGGATAAAATTTTTGAACTTATTTCCAATGCAGATTGCGAAACTTCAAACACCTCCCCTAACTTAGTGATCATTTCAATACATTCCGAAATATTTGAGATATCACTTACCCAAACTGGAGCTATTTTCTCTAACTCGATTACAATTTCTTCAGTATTCTCTTCTTTGTTACAGATTACTATGTCTGGATTTAAGGCTTTAACCTTATCGTAGTGCACATTTTTTGTACCTCCTACAATAGTCTTTTCCTTCCGAAGTTTTTTAGGGTGCACACAAAACTTGGTTACCCCAACTATATTATCGCGTAAACCTAAATCTACCAATAATTCGGTTTGCGAAGGTACCAAAGAAACAATTCTGGTGGGACTTTTGCTAAGTTCTACAACTCTATTTAACTGATCAATGAATTCCATCTAAAATGGTTTTCATTTCAGTTTGCATTTTCATTGCTACTTCAGCAGCAGCATCGGCAAAATCATTTTTATTTGAAGCGTAAATTATCCCTCTTGAAGAATTAATTAATAAGCCAATGTTTTCAGACATTCCATATTTACAAACATCTTGTAGGTTTCCGCCTTGAGCTCCTACACCAGGAACCAATAGGAAGCTATTAGGAACAATTTTGCGAATGTCTGCTAGATATTCTGCTTTAGTCGCACCTACCACATACATTAAATTTTCACTGTTGTTCCAAGTTTTAGAAGTTTCCAAAACCTCTTTGTAAAGTTCTTGATGCCCAACGTTTTTTGTCTGAAAATCAAAAGCACCCTCGTTTGAAGTAAGTGCAAGTAAAATTGTGTGCTTGTCTTTAAAAGCTAAAAAAGGTTCTACAGAATCTTTACCCATATAGGGAGCAACAGTAATCGAATCGAATCCTAAGTCTTCAAAGAAAGCTTTCGCATATCTTGAAGATGTATTGCCTATATCACCGCGTTTTGCATCTGCAATAGTATAAATTTCAGGATAATTTTTGTTTAAATAAGAAATAGTCTTTTCCAGAGATTGCCATCCTTTTAAACCATAAGCCTCATAAAATGCAGTATTTGGCTTATATGCCACTGCATATTGATGTGTGGCATCAATAATAGCCTTATTAAATGCGAAAATCGGATCTTCTTCCTTTAAAAGAAATTCCGGGATTTTATCAAGATCTACATCAAGTCCAACGCAAAGAAAAGATTTCTTTCTTTTTATTTCTGAAATTAATTGCTGGGTAATCATTATGGTTCAATTTAAATCTGACAAAAGCTTTTTGGAAAGTATCGATAAATTAAATAGAAGTGAATTTAACTAACTACAATTAAAAGTTGGTTAATCCCTACTTATAAGACTCGTAACATTAAACTATTTTAAAATGTTTCGCCTGTTTCCTTTAGTTTTTCTGTATTACTCACCAATTGCAATTCGTCTATTATTTCTTGAATATCTCCATTCATAATATTGCCTAAATTGTATAGCGTAAGATTTATTCTATGGTCGGTTACACGCCCTTGCGAGTAGTTATAGGTTCTAATTTTAGCGCTACGATCCCCACTTGTTACCATAGAACCTCTTTTAAGAGCATCTTCAGCTTGTTTTTTAGCCAATTCCATATCATACAAACGCGAACGTAACACTCTAAAGGCTTTTTCTTTATTCTTATGCTGAGATTTTTGATCTTGACACTGCGCAACCAATCCTGTTGGCACGTGAGTTAAACGCACTGCAGAATAGGTAGTGTTAACAGACTGACCCCCTGGACCAGACGAACAGAAAAAATCTACCCTTACATCTTTTGGATTTATTTCAATATCAAATTCTTCAGCTTCTGGGAACACCATAACTGTAGCCGCACTTGTATGTACACGACCTTGAGTTTCAGTTTGCGGCACGCGTTGTACACGGTGTACACCAGCTTCAAACTTTAGAGTTCCATAAACATCATCACCTTCAATTTCAAATTGTATTTCTTTAAAACCTCCGCTAGTTCCTTCACTTAAATCTATTACGTTTGTTTTCCAACCTTTACCTTCACAGTATTTTGTATACATTCTGAAAAGATCTCCAGCAAAAATGCTTGCTTCATCACCGCCAGTACCCGCGCGAATTTCCATAACGGCGTTTTTAGAGTCTTCAGGGTCCTTAGGCACTAAAAGAAACTTAATTTCCTCTTCTAATTGAGGCAAACGAGTTGACGCTTCGTCTAGTTGCAATTTTGCCATTTCAACCATTTCCGCATCGCTTCCATCCGAAATGATTTCTTGAGCTTCATTAATATTATCAGTAAGCTCAAGATATTCTGATCTTTTATCCATCAAAACTCTTAAGTCTTTGTATTCTTTATTCAATTGAATATACCTCTTCTGGTCACTGATTATATCTGGTTGAATGATAAGGTCACTCACCTCATCGAAACGTTGTTTTATTATTTGAAGCCTGTCTAACATAAATATTTATAATGAATGGCAAATTTACAATTTTTTAGTCGAAATTATTTCGATTGAAAAAATGAAATTAATTCTTGAAGAAACCTGAAATTTCTAAGTCTATTTTGTAGTGTTTTAAAGTAAGTTACGAGGTTTCTTTCGATTTAGATAGCTTATCAAAATCGATAACCACTCCTACACCAAGTATTTGTTTCCACTGAACACTTGGTCCTTCAAGAATGATTTCTTCGTTTGTGATTTCATTTCTTTTGGACTCTACTTTAATATCATTATCATATCTAAGATGAGATCCCAAAGTTGCTTTAACAAACTTATTTACTTTCATATCTATATTCACCTCCCAATCAATATCAATATTGCCAAAACTATTGACGTAATCGGTATATAATCTTAAATGACTATTCAATTTAATATTTTCAAAAATATTCTCTTCGTATTTATTAGTTAAAAGTATACCTATTTCTTGTTTTATATTATTACCCTTACTCAACATATTTCCATCCATATCGTAAATAGCTGGATTTACGCCAAATGCACCTCTATTTGCCAAATGATCATCCATAACAAAAGTGGTTTTTAAGGTAAATGGAGAAGCATAGAAAGATAAATGTTCAATTTTCTTACCGTATTCCATTCCAACACCAAAAAACATATAACCAGGCGCTAAAAACCTAGATATAGCTTCATCTTTATTAGGATATTTATAACCATTGGAAAACTGAGTACTAAAGCTAAATCTTGCAGAATAAAACCAATTGCTTATAGAATCGGTTTGCAACACTACGTTGGAATTTAATTCAATTATATCTTCGGTTTTTTTTACACCATTATCTTGTTGTTTGTTTAAACCGTATTTGAGATTTAATTCAGAGTTCCAAAACCATTTTTCCTGTTTATATTTTGCTATAGACTTAGTAGAAACAATACCCGAAATAGAATTTGTCCCTCCAGAATTCCAATTAGTAAAAGATACTTGGTTTAACAATAGGCCAGCCTCATTTTTGATTCGCCACCCTAAGTCAACAGTATCATTCTTTTTTGTTTTCACCTTTAATGAATCTGTATGCGCTTTTAAACCATAAGAGTTGAGAATCAGTAAAGGGAAAATTAACCAAAAAGTATATTTCATTATAATCTATTTAATATGTAAACGTGCCGTTTTCACCGGTTATTGTAAGCTTCTTTGTTTCTGAAGCCTCTACTCTACCCACAATTTGGGCGTCTACATTAAATGACTTTGAGATTTTTATAATCTCCTCAGCAATTTCTTCTGGAACGTATAATTCCATTCTATGCCCCATATTAAAAACCTTATACATCTCTTTCCAATCGGTCTTACTTTCAGCCTGGATAAGTTTGAAAAGCGGTGGAACATTAAAAAGATTATCTTTTACAATATGAAGATTCTCTATAAAATGAAGAATTTTGGTTTGTGCTCCTCCACTACAATGTACCATACCATGAATTTCTTTATTGGTAAACTGCGATAAAATTTCTTTAATTATCGGAGCATAGGTACGGGTTGGTGACAAAACTAATTTTCCAGCATCTAATGGACTGTTTTCAACAGTATCTTGTAGTTTTTTAGAGCCAGAATAAACTAACTCGGACGGCACTGAGGAATCAAAACTTTCAGGGTATTTATCACTTAGGTATTTTTCAAATACATCGTGTCTAGCTGAAGTAAGGCCATTACTTCCCATACCTCCATTGTATTCTTTCTCGTAAGTTGCTTGCCCAAAAGAAGCCAAACCAACAATTACATCTCCTGGTTTTATATTTGCATTGTCAACTACATCGCTGCGTTTCATTCTTGCAGTTACGGTAGAATCTACAATGATAGTTCGCACTAAATCACCCACATCTGCTGTTTCACCACCAGTTGAATATATGTTTACACCAAATTGTTTTAATTCGGAAATCAATTCTTCTGTACCATTTATTATTGCAGAAATAACTTCACCTGGAATTAGGTTTTTATTTCTTCCTATGGTGGAAGAAAGCATAATATTATCTACAGACCCCACGCAAAGTAGGTCGTCTATATTCATAATAAGCGCATCTTGAGCAATCCCTTTCCAAACAGATAAATCTCCTGTTTCTTTCCAATACGCATATGCAAGTGAAGATTTTGTCCCAGCTCCATCGGCGTGCATAATTAGACAATAGTCTTTATCACCCGTAAGATAATCAGGAACTATTTTACAAAAGGCTTTAGGAAATAAACCTTTATCAACATTTTTGATAGCGTTGTGTACATCTTCTTTACCGGCTGAAACACCTCTTTGTGCGTACCTATCTGTATTTTGTGAGCTCATTTAATAAAATTTACGGCAAAAATACGCATTAAAAAAAGCCCAGCAAAGTGGGCTTTTTGAAAAATGGTTAATTAGTTTACTCCCAATCAGGCATAAATGCATTTTCAAATAGAAGCGTTCTACTTTCGCTATCACCTATTTCTAATTGATATACGTCTTTTTGAGAAATACCATCGTTGGAGGTATTCGTAAATATCACAAAGGCTTCATTTGGTGAGAATATAGGTTCTAAATCATTAGTACCATTAGGTTTTTCACCAGAAATATCTGTAGTTGTATCTGTTACTATATCGTATAGGAATATTCTAGAATTCAATCTTCGATAATCTAAAGGTTCAAAGCCATCCACGTCATAGGAGTATACGATTTTAGAATTTGTTACAGAAATATCTAATCCTCCTGCACCACCAGGAAGGCCCGTAATAAGAGTATCTAACACTGTTCCGCTAAAATCGATAGTAAAAATTGAAATATCATATCCGCTTAAATTATTTGTTTTCAACACTATTAGATCGCTATTTTCACTAACAGCTATTTCAGAAATTAAAGAACCATCGGTAGTTTGGTAGACTAATTCAAGATCTTGTCCGCTTGATCGAATTCGATATAATTTATCTAATACTGGGAAGTATATACGATCACTCGTCGGCGGCCATGATATATTTATTTCATTCAAATTAAAACCATTAGGCTTTACGTTTGAGGTAACTTTAACCTTATCCGTACCATCGCGATTCATAGTGTATATATCGGCTTGGGCACCGGTTGTTTGTAAGTATGCAATTCTATTAGCGGCAACATTTCTACGTGGTCTGTAACTATTTGTATTTTCAGATGTTAATTGAAATTCATTACCTTCTTCATCAGCTGAAAATATCACGTTATTACCATTGATGTTTCTGACAAAGAGAAATCTATTTTCAATAGGTGCGGGTTTAACTTTAAATGTACCAACAGGACTTAATACTGGAGGATTATATTCATCCGCAGCTGTTACTTGCCAAAAATATTGTGCGCCAAGTATTAGTTCTGGATATAGATATATGGTATCATTTAAATCGTCAAACATTACTACCACATCATTTTGGTCGTTTCGCAATTCTAATTCGAATGTTATAGGATCTCCTTCTGGGTCTATTGAACTCCATTGAAATAGTGCCTCTACACCATCAATAACCTCATTTTCTGCTGGCATTAACAATTCAGGAGCTGAAGGAGGTCTATTATTTGCTGTAGACACCTCCATATCGAAGATAACATTAACAGTTTTATTCGCAATAACAGTTGCTGGTTCATAACGCGCTAAATAACCATCTAAGCGAGCTAAAACTGAATATTCTCCCGCAGGTACATTTTCTAAAATAAAATAACCAGCATTATCTGTAAACACTGTGCTAGTAACTGGGCTTGTAGATATTCTTACATTTTGCAGTGGTTCGTTTGTTCCTTCGATTACTGCCTTCCCGATAATTTTACCGTAGGCGTTTTCGTCAATTCGGTCTTCGTTACAACTAACCAAAACGACAAATAACAAGCATAAGAACTTTATATATGTAAAACTTCTTCTCATATGTATGTTATATTTGATCATTAATGTTATTTTCTTAAAACAACCCAACTATTAATTATTAAGCGGTGATATTTCAAGTTGATCACCTTCTTGGTAAATCTTCTTTTTTGATCTAGACGAACCAAAGTGATAACTCAATCCTAAGCTCATTGTATAGTAAAAATCATCTCTTCTTCCGTGGGGTAAATTGTCAATTTTATCTGAGAATGTAACATCCCACTCTCCATTAAGCACAAATGATACTCTAGGAGATACGCGATATTCTAATCCCGCCCCAAATTTTAGGTTGAAGAAGCTATCCCAACGCTGCAAATGACCAATAGGACTATCATCAGCAAATAACAATATGCCTGGACCTGCATAAAAAATTGGTCCTAATCTGTCGTTAGGGAGCATATTGTACTCAACATTAAAGCCTTGACTGAGCCACCAATGATTTATTTCTGGAGTAGAGTTGAGCCTAAAGAACTGAAAATCTGTCGCTACCCTTAATTCAGGGATGATAGAATATTTATATATAAATCCAAATTTGTAATCTAATATTCCAGTTGAATAATCGCCATCAACAAGAGCCATACCAGCATTAAAATTGAACTGACTTTTATAATTATTTTCTAAATATCTTCTTTCATAAAGCCCGGTTGACTCTTCCACCTCTTTCTCAAGTAAGTATTCATCTACAATTTCTTTATTTTTTTCAACTCCTTCTTTAGTCGACCACAATTTATCTTTAATTCCTTCAATGATCAGCATTTCTACAGATTTTTCAATTGCCTCTTGAACTGCCATTTGCGCTGGTTCATTTTTTGTAAAACCTGTTTCAACCTCAAGCAAACGTTGAAAGTTTACGTATTTGAAAAGACTTACATCCACAGCCTGCGATAAAACTGTTTTAGACACATATACTGTTTTCAAAACTTCCCCAGTATTAGTAGATACCGCACGTAAGTAAACCGTTATTCTGTCTTGTCTATACTGTGTAGAACCTCCTACACCAAAATATTTTGCACCAGCACCACCAGTTAGGATATTGGAATCATATGACACCACTCCACCTTCTAACAAAACACCAGCGAATAAAAGTGGTGGTAATCGCGTAGGGGAATTATCGTTAACCCTTCTATGTTCCTCTCGGGTGGACCGAATAATCTGTCGCTCATTTAAAAGATTACTTATATTTTCACGTTCAATGGGCCTAAACCACTTGGAATCTTCTAAAGCTTTTATCAGTATAGTTGTAGCCCCTTGTGTAATTGCTGTACTGAAGGTGCTTCCATTTTCTATATTTTTATATTGCCCAGTTTGGTCTTTAAAGTTATATACGCCAGCAATTATTGCTTCTTCTGGCTCGGGAAGCGTATAAAGTGTCGTTGTTTGTTTTGTAATTTCCCCTATCCGAGCCTCTTGCGGCCCTACGGGTTGATTAAAATAAGCACCACAACTCCAAAGCATTAAAGAGAGAGCTACAATACAAAGCTTTGTAAATGTATTCTTCATAGAGAATTTAATTTGGAATGATTATTTGTGTTGCTTCACCTGTGACTATATTTAATACATTTATTACCAAACCACCAGATGAATCAAATACTTCATACTGAAAATCCCCACTAATACTAGTCCCTTCAGGTGGAACATTGTCTTTGGTAAACTGGTTTCCACCGAATCCCCCGAAGCCTCCTAACCGATCAAAAGCATCAAACTGAGAATCGTCCTTAAATGAGTTTTGAGCATTTGCTGAATTAAGCAACCAAGAGCCATTAAATGAATCTCCCCCTACAAAAGATGGATTTATAGGTTTATACACAAGCTGTTGCCCGTAACTTATGGAAGAGATAGTTATAAATAGGAAAAAAACTAAGTATTTCATCTTAATTTGATTTAATTATTTTACAATGAATAATAACATGCTTTAAAGCCAATGAAAAGATAAGAAAATTATAAAGATTTTTAACATTAAAATCCAATAATTAACAATAAAACCTTCATATAAATATAAATAGTGAAATGGTCAATTCCTAATAATATTTCTGTGTATGCTTTCTCTCTTTATATTGATGTAAAAACCAATAAACTTTTCTAATAGCAATATCAGCCATTTGTTTTAAGTACTCCGATTGTGGCCTAACAAAGAATTCTAACACCTTTTCATTTGCAACTAAAACTTCTATTTTAGTGTTATTGTTTAATGACAAAACTTCTTTAATAGTTACAATTTCCGACCCGTTTATATTATTTAATCTATAATTTTGATCAAACATTTTATAGAAATCCCTACCTGGTTTTGTTTTTGTATCTTCAGTAACGATTCCTCCAATCATAACACCATCCACTGGCTTGGTGCTAACATCTGGCGAAGGACTTACCGCCCTTTCTCTTTCGATACTATCGTTTTTTTGCAAGGCTAAATCCTCTTCCGTCGGATTAATTACATGACGATCCATACCTAATGGTGTGTCTTCGTCGTCATAAACTAGGAGTAATATAATTACGCGTTGCTCGTCGCTAACATTTATAGTTGTTGTAGATAGATTTTTTTTCTCCCCAATTTCAAGCACAAATCTGCCTCTTTGATCGTTTTTTGATGTGCTGGCATTTTTTTCTTCATTTTTAATTACAGAAAGAACATAATGTAAACTTTGGTTCGATACAGTTTTATTTACAGCCGAGCCCGTTATGCTATAAATATTTCCATATTGTTGTATATTAATTTCAGCTTCAATTTGGGAATTATACATTTGCGAATGAGCAATGCTGGGGAAAAACAGCAACAAACATATAGATAGGCTATATTGTAGAAATTTATACAAAATTTTAATTTTTTAAGCTTCGAATTATAACAGTCTGATTATTACCTTTCATAGTAACCAACATTTTATCGGACATTGAATTTTGGCTGCCAAGCCGGATTAAATTTTGATTAGCTCCAAATTGCACAACATTTGTAGCATGTATATCATTGTTATTAGGACTAATATCTGTGAAGCTATGATTATCACCGATTTGTAAAACTTCCTCGGAAATTTTGTTTGCAGAAATAAAAAGACCTACATCATTACGGTTACCAATTTGGAACAATTCCACATCACTTTGGTTTGATTTTAAAATAGAAAATGCAGCATTATCGTTTCCAATTTGTTGAACAAAAACACTATTTCTAACATTACTTGGAAGTACAGCTTGAGATGCTACAACATTATAGAGCGAAGGTTTAGCTTGAATTTTTTCTAAGGCTTTATTGTCCTTGTCTTTAAATGTTTGAGCAGAAGACACATTTACAAAACAAAAATGAGCTAAGACTATAATTATAATATTGAAAGTTTTCATCTTTATATTTTTTAATGGTCTTGTTGAAGATATTGATTTTTTTGAAAATTAACAACTAGAACAAATCCTTATTAATTTAAATTTTTATAATCTCTTTTTAAAATAAGTATAAGAGCATTGTTTAGATGCTCTTATACCATTTTTACTATAACTGATAATATATGAGCTTATTAACTCGATAAATTATTTAGTTCTGAAAAGTAACATCAACGTTACCATTACCGATTTGATCTACATGACTCCAGTTACCTAAACCTATTTGACCTACAAGGCTAAAGTTACTATTACCTAATTGATGGTTGTAGCTTGTATGACCTATACCTGCTTGTCCAACTAAGCTTATGTTATCATTACCAACTTGAAGTACATCAGAATAATTCAATAAACCTACTTGAGCAACGATACTAGTATTATCATTACCAAATTGATTCACCATAGATGTATTAAGGACTCCAGCTTGCCCAACATAGCTATAGTTGTCGTTTCCAATTTGAAAAACATCAGAGTCATTAAAGAAACCTACCTGACGAGTTGTACTTTCGTTATCATCACCGAATTGAATAGTCAAAGCATTGTTATCACTACCTAACTGATAAGTAGTAGATTCATTACCGTTTCCGTATTGACCTGTACCAGCCCAGTTATCGTTCCCAATTTGATCAACATCACTATCATTAAGATTACCAATTTGCTCAACGATAGAGGTATTGTCATCACCTATTTGATCAACATCGCTAGTATTTAAAATACCATCCTGATAAACCATTGAGCTATTGTCATCACCAAATTGATAAACATCGCTACTATTAAGGATACCATATTGTTCAACTTGTGAATCATTACCATCACCAATTTGAACTACATCACTGTCATTAAACAATCCATCCTGCATTACTGAAGAAGTATTGTTGTTACCACCTTGAAATACATCAGAGTCGTTACCCCATCCGTCTTGCATTACGGAAGACGTATTATTATTACCCCACTGCTCTACTGTCGAGCTATTAGAAAGACCAATTTGTAATACCGAACTTACGTTATCGTCACCCCACTGATCTACATAAGAGTCGTTATCATCTCCGTATTGTTCAGTTGTACTTAGGTTATCATTACCTTCTTGCCAAGTATACGCATCGTTGTCATTTCCAACTTGTAAGGTACCTGCAGTGTTGCGATCACCTTGTTGTAATGTTCTAGCATCGTTGCCGACTCCTAATTGTGCAGTACCTGCAACATTTAAATCACCTTCTTGATCTGTATCAGAATCATTAAATGCTCCCAATTGTAAGGTTAAGTTACCATTCAAATCGCCTGTTTGGTCCACATCTGATGTGTTTAACAACCCTACTTGGAGTGTTCCATTTGCATTTAAATTTCCTGTTTGAGTAACAGTACTCGTGTTAAATTGAGCAAACATTGCTGTTCCACCCATTAGCGCCATTGCGCATAAAACTACTTTTTTCATAATTTAAAGATTTAAAGATTAATATTTGGTTAAAAAAATATTCTATTTCTTGCAAGGAAAATCTTCCTTGTTGATTGATTGGAATACGCAAAAGCATTCCATCAAAATTAAATTATGGGGATGAGTGTGAAAATGAACTTAGTAAAAAGAACATTTTAAAAAGTAGGGATTTATTCTGATTTACAAAACGCTGGGGACAGGTTTGTTTTTTTGAGGAGAATTATAGTTCGAAAAAAATTTATTTCCTTTTGAACTACACAACAAATATGCAATAAAAATTATTAATAAACAAACAAATTTAATCTTTTTATGCAAATAGGGGGAAACAACTATTTTAATAGAATATCATTTGTTAAAACTTTGGATTCTTAATAAAATTAATGGTGTTTAATGACTACATTAAATATTACATGATATACTAGTTGTATGGACTTATAATAATACAGCAACAACTATTATTGATAAAACTTGAATAGCGAAAACGTACAACAAAAAACCGCCCAATAGAGATTGAGCGGTCTAGAAGGTCTTTAAGTAAAAGAAAAATTATTTTGTAAATAACAACTCTCTGTATTTAGTTAATGGCCAAAGCTCATCGTCTACTAATAGTTCTAGTTTATCACAGTGGTACCTTATTATTTGGAAATAGGGTTTTACTTCGTGACAATATGATTGAGCACGTTTTTCAGCGTTTTCAATTTTGTTGGCTTTTTTACGCTCTTCAATCATATCTGTAATGCCTTTATTAATTTTAGCAAGATGCTCACTTATTTGTTCAATAAGGTGCATCTGCTCTGTAGCAAACTTCTTGAAATCGGTACCGTATATGTTTTTTAACCCTTGAACGTTTTCTATCAATATATTTTGATATTGAATAGCCGTAGGAATAATATGGTTTCTAGCAATATCTCCAAGTACACGCGCTTCAATCTGAATACGCATAGTATATTCTTCCATTTCAATTTCATAACGAGCTTCCATCTCTACTTTGCTCATTATTCCTAAGCTTTCAAAAAGATCAATGGATTTCTTAGAAATCTTCGCCTTTAATGCTTCTGGAGTTGTTTGGTGATTGCTAAGTCCACGTTTTTTTGCTTCCTTTTCCCAGGCTTCACCATAACCGTCACCTTCAAAACGAATTCTTTTTGAGTCCTTAATATATTCTCTAAGCACATTAAAGATGGCGTCGTCCTTCTTCATCTTTTTGCTCTTTATCAATCCGTCAACTTTTGCCTTAAAGTCTATAAGTTGTTTAGCAACAATAGCATTTAATACAGTCATAGGATTTGCACAGTTGGCTGTAGAACCTACTGCACGAAATTCAAACTTATTACCTGTAAAAGCAAAGGCTGAAGTTCGGTTACGATCGGTATTATCTAGTAAAATTTCTGGAATCTTACCCACAACATTTAACTTGAGTTCTGTTTTTTCTTGTGGTGAAAGTTTTCCATTGGTCACTTTTTCAAGTTCGTCAAGTACCTCAGTTAATTGCGAACCAATAAAGGCCGAAATAATTGCTGGAGGAGCTTCATTTGCCCCTAATCTATGATCGTTACTTGCACTTGCAATGGACGCTCTAAGTAATTCTTCATGATCATTTACCGCTTTAAGCGTATTGATAAAGAAAGTTAAGAACTGAAGGTTTTTCATTGGAGTACTTCCAGGCCCCAAAAGGTTTACACCTGTATCTGTAGCTAAAGACCAATTGTTGTGTTTACCACTTCCATTTACATTGGCAAATGGCTTCTCATGAAACAATACCTTAAAGTTATGCTTTTCGGCAATTTTATGCATCAAATCCATCAACAAAGAGTTGTGATCTACTGCAAGATTTGTTTCTTCAAATATTGGGGCCAACTCAAATTGATTTGGAGCCACTTCATTGTGACGTGTTTTTACTGGAATACCTAATAACATGCATTCCGTTTCCAAGTGTCTAATAAAGTTTAATACACGGGCCGGAATTGAACCAAAGTAATGATCGTCTAATTGTTGTCCTTTTGCAGAAGAATGCCCAAGTAGCGTTCTCCCAGCCAATGAAATATCAGGACGAGAAGCTGCTAAAGCGCTATCTACTAAAAAGTATTCTTGTTCCCAACCTAGAGTTGCATTTACTTTAGTTACATTCTTATCAAAATATTTTGCCACTGCAGTTGCGGCGTTATCAATAGAAAGTAATGCTTTAAGTAAAGGAGTTTTATAATCTAGTGCTTCACCTGTATACGAAACAAAAACTGTTGGTATACACAGTGTCGTTCCATAGATAAATGCTGGGGAAGTTGGATCCCAGGCAGTGTATCCACGAGCTTCAAATGTATTTCTAATTCCCCCATTTGGGAAACTAGAAGCGTCTGGTTCTTGTTGTACTAATTGTCCGCCACCAAATTTTTCAATAGCGTGACCGTCTTCCATTGTTTCAAAAAACGCGTCGTGCTTTTCAGCTGTTGCGCCAGTTAAAGGTTGAAACCAGTGAGTATAATGTGTAGCACCTTTAGCAATAGCCCATTCTTTCATACCAGTTGAGATGTGATCGGCAATATTTCGGTCTATTTTAGCGCCAGTATTAATAGCTGCCATAACACTATTAAATGAATCTTTGGTAAGATATTGACGCATAGCATCTCTATTAAAAACATTTTTTCCAAAGATTTCGGAACGCCTTTCTGGTTCTGTTACAGAAACTGGAACTCTATCGAAGGTCTTTTTTAGTGCGTGAAATCGCAATGTTGGCATCTTGTAGTTTTTTTAGTTTGACATTGCAAAAATAAGAAAAACCGAAACACACCCCTTTATTTTTAGATTTTTTTTAAAAAAAAATATGTTTTACTGTGAAGACCCCCTAAAAAATAGGGGTTGAACCCGACAAAGACTATTTTAAAATTGTTAAAGCAATAAAAAAAGCGTAAGCCGATAAAAGCAAAATCCCTCTTTTACGGCCAAGTTCGTAGGCTTTTGGAAGAAATGCTAAAGGTAAAAGTATGCCAGCGAAACCAATCATCCAGAATATGTCGTTTGTAAGCACCTCTTCGCTCATAACTGCTATGGGTTGAATAATAGCAGTAATTCCTAAGACTGAAGCAATATTAAAAATGTTAGAACCTATAAGATTACCGAGGGATAGAGCCTTTTCTTTTTTAAGGGCTGCAATTACAGAAGCAGCAAGCTCTGGGATACTTGTACCTACCGCAATCATAGTTACAGCAATAACTCGTTCTGTTACTCCGAAACTTTGCGCTAATGAAACAGCTCCATTTACTAATAGTTCACTTCCACCGTATAGCGCTACACCTCCAATAATTAACCAAAGAATAATTTTAAAATTAGATGTGGTGGCAAGACTTTCATCAACTTCTTCATCAACTTGCACTACGCCCCTATCCTTTCGTGCTTTTCGTATTAAAATCCACAGATAAATCACTAACATAAGGAGTAAGGCAACTCCTTCGGAACGGGAGATTATATCTCCACTTTTTAATATAAAATACAGCCCAATTGAAAGGATCATCATTACAGGCCAATTAAGCTTATAGAAATCTTTATCTATGGCTAAAGGTGAAATTATTGCCGTTATTCCTAAAACAAGCCCAATATTTGCAATATTTGAACCGATTACATTTCCTAAGGAGATATCAGAAAACCCATTTAGAGCAGCTTGTAAACTCACCAACAATTCTGGAGCTGAGGTAGCAAATGAAACTACCGTCAATCCTATAACCATTTTTGACAAATTCAATTTAAAGGAAAGCGCCACGGAAGACCGCACCAAAAATTCTCCTCCAATTACTAATAGTGTTAAGCCGAGAAATACAAATAAATAATCCATAAACCTTATTAAGTTCGCGAAGATACTAATAATGAAAAAAGCACAGGTTTTGATAGTATTTTTTTAACGAATACAATAAACAACTAAAAAAGAAGTTATATAACTACAAAACTAGTTGTCTAACTATAAAGCTAGTTCTAAATTTTATCTATGGAAAACCTTACTAATAAAGAAGAAGAAGTAATGCAAGCTCTTTGGAAACTTGAAAAGGCTTTTGTAAAAGAAATTTTACAGATTTTACCGAGCACTAATCATTACAACACAATATCTACTATAGTTAGAAATCTTGAAGATAAAGGCTATGTAGCTTTTAATGCTTTTGGCAAAACGCATCAGTACTATCCTATTATTTCTAAGAAAGAATACAGCGAGGGATTTATGAATCTCGCTTCTAAACGCTACTTTAATAATAGTTATAAAAACATGGTTTCATTTTTTGCTAAAGAAGAAAAAATAAGCGCACAGGATCTTCGAGAGATATTAGAGTTAATTGAAAACAAAAAATAAAATGGAATCAATTCAATACATTTTAAAATCTGCGGGAATTCTTTCCTTATTTTATCTGGTTTATTCTTGTCTATTAAAAAAAGAAACGCACTTTACTTTCAACAGGCTTTTTCTTCTTATCGGAATTTTGGCTGCTGCAATACTTCCAATAATACAATTTACCAAAACCATAATTATAGAAACACCCGCTTTAGTATCATTTCCTTCTACTGAAACGGCTTTAGAAACTTTAAATTCCACAGCATTAAACACAAACTATTCAATTGAAAATATACTATTGTACATATATATATTAGGAGTAATAGTATTTTCATTAAGATTCATTTATCAGCTTATTTCTCTTATTATTTTATTGAAAAAACATCCTTACAAGAAAAGTAACAATTTTAAGATAATTGAAGTATCTGAATCAATTTCACCATTTTCATTTTTCAATTATATCGTTTACAATCCCACTCTACATACTGACAATGAACTTGGTATGATATTAGCCCATGAAAAAACACACGTAGAACAATTACATACAATAGATGTTTTAGCAAGTAATGTACTTATTATTTTGCAATGGTTTAATCCATTAGCATGGGGTTACAAAAAAAGCATTGTAGAAAACTTAGAGTATTTGGCAGACCGAACAACCATTACTTGTATTAATTCAAAAAAGGAATACCAATTAGCACTACTTAGCACTTCATTGGCATCACCTTTATCTGCCCCTAAAAACAACTTTTATAATTCATTCATCAAAAAACGCATCATTATGTTAAACAAAGCGAATTCAAACAGACGAAACGCCTTTAAGGCTATGGTAGTACTGCCCTTATTAACGATATTTTTATGGGGTTTTAACGTAAACGAAGTAAAAAAATACGTGGAAATTCCTTCAGAGAATAATAAGATAAAAACAGATCAAGTTAAAGAAGAAGCTATCCAACATGTTTTAGACAAGATGGATATAGCTGTTATTACAACTACTGAGCCTGTTACAAAATCTATAGCCCAAAAATCATCCAAAGCTATGACTAAAAAACAATTACCATTACAGGAAACCTACCGTGTAAAAATTGACAAGAACACAACCGATGCTTCACTTCAAGAAATTAAAGAAGAGGTTAAAAGTAAATTTGGTTTAGATTTAAGCTATGCTACCATTCGCAACAATAACAACGAAATTACTTCACTTACTCTGACATACACTGGAAACGGAAACAATGGAAATTACCAAGTAAGCCAGGATCAGGGCATTGATGAGTTTTTCTTTTTTATAGATAAAGATGGGAAAACAGGGTTTTGGTCTGAAGCAGTCGAAAAGCGCCGTAAGGAACGTATGCAAAGAAGAAGTTTAAAGAGGCAAGAACGTTCCCAAGATATAAACGAACGCAAAATGAAAATGCAAGAACGTCTACAAAAGAGAAAAATAGAAATTGAGAAACGCCGATCTAAAACAAAAAATAATCATTCTATTCCTTCAGCCACTCCAAAAAATGAGGCACAAGAAGTGCAGGGCCAAACGAAAACGGAAATACAAATAAATAAAAATAAAAAAGCAGACAATATACTTTATTTTATCGATGGTATAGCCTCTACTAAGAAGCAAGTAGAATTATTGTTGCCCGAAAACATTGACAGAGTAAATGTTTTAAAAAGTGAAAAAGCGCTTAAGAAATATGGTGGCAAAGGAATTAGTGGGGCTATAGAAATTACCACTAAAAAATAGAAATCTTATAAATTTCTTAAACCTTCTTAATAACTAGAAGGTTTTCTTATTTTTATACAATATGAAACGGAAATTTTTTAAATTTTTAGCAAAGGTTAATAAGAAACTCCTTCCTAGTTTCACCAAAAAGGGAGTGGATCTAGCTAAAGCGTCGAAGCTACAAATGGCGATTTTTGGTTACAAACTATGGGTAACCAAAAATTCGTTAAGTTAATACTTTATTAAGGATTTTACATTTTGATTTTTTAACTTCTGCGCACCTTTTAAAAACGCTATTTCAAGCAAAAAATTACACTGCACAATTTCACCTCCAAGATTTTCGATAAGTTTACAAGCTGCTCTTGCAGTTCCACCCGTAGCTAGTACATCGTCGTGTAAGAGAACGCGATCACCCTTTTTAATAGCGTCCTCGTGTATTTCGAGGGCATCCATTCCATATTCCAACTCATATGGCTCTTTAAGCGTATTAAATGGAAGCTTCCCTGGCTTTCTTATCGGAACAAAACCTGCTTTTAGTTCTTTTGCTAATAACGTTGCAAAGAAAAAACCACGGGACTCAATACCTACTACTTTATCTATCTTCTCATCTTCCAACAATGCTACTAATTGTTGTAAACAATAGGCCGTTGCATCAGGGTTTGCTAGTAGCGGGGTTATATCTTTAAAACGCACTCCAGCTTTAGGGAAATCCTCAATATTTCGAATATATTCAGTTAAATTCATTTTTTTATTGATTTTATTTGTCTTGCAATTTAAAAATAAATATATTTGCAGCCGCTAAAAGCAACAACAAAATGGCCTTGTGGCGCAACTGAATAGCGCACCTGATTACGGCTCAGGAGGTTCCAGGTTTGAATCCTGGCAAGGTCACAAAAAAACCACACTCAATTGAGTGTGGTTTTTTCGTTTTAGGAGAAAATTTTTATATTTCACTTCTATAAATTCCTTCTGTCATTAACAAAGCCCCAATCAATTAGCCGCAATATGTATCTTTTATGATTTCTTTTTAATTTATGTAATTCATTATCCGTAATTTAATACTCTAAAATAAACCTTATGACAAAAATTGTAAAAGATTCAGACGATAAAAAAGAAAGAGATTATATACTCCAAGACAATAAAAAAACCCGCTATGGCGCAGGTTTTATTTTAATAGTGCTATTCTTATTAGTAATTGAAGTTATTATTTCAGGCATTTACTTCGAGTGGTTTTAAATAATCTCAGCACTCAAACCAGCCTCCAACAACATCGTACAACGAGGTTTTAATTCCTCGTATTCTCCAGTTTTCACCGTACACTTACCTTTATAATGAACAATTATAGAGCATTGTTCTGCTTGCTCAGGTGTATGCTCGCACGCAAATATTAGACAATTTATTACATGGTCGAATGTATTTACATCATCATTGTAAAGTACTATTTCATTTTGGTTGCTCTCCATTTCAGCAACATCTACATCTTCTTGTATTTTTTCTCTTGTACTCAAATCGTGAAATAATTAAACGTTAATATTTATGTATTAGTAAAATCTTTGTCAAATAACCCAGATTAACCTTACAAAAGATATCTCAACTACTAAACTAATTAAAAATTAGTTAATTAAGAAACTACGAATTTTGCTGCAACCCATCTATTTTTCTCTTTATTCTCAACGAAGGTCAGTCCCAATTTATTGCAAGTTTCTGTAATAACTGGTAGATCTTCCACGTAAAAACCACTTAAATATAGTTCGCCTTTCGCGTCTAAACAGTTGACGTAACTAGCCATATCATTTATTAAAATGTTTCTATTAATGTTAGCAATTATAACATTGTATTTTTGGTTTTTCAGTAAATCTGCATCGCCTTGATATACCGAAATATTAGCACAGTTATTTCGTTCTACACTTTCTATAGAATTTTCATAACACCATTCATCAATATCGATAGCATCAAGTCGTGAAGCACCTCGCATTTCAGCCAAAATTGCTAAAACAGCAGTACCACACCCCATATCAAGAACAGATTTATTTTTAAAATTATTTTCTAATATAAACTGAAGCATCATATAGGTAGTTTCGTGATGTCCCGTTCCAAATGACATTTTAGGCTCGATAATAATTTCGTATGTAAACGATTTTGCCGGATGAAAAGGCGCACGAACAGTACACATTCCATTTACTTCAATAGGATCGAAGTTTTTTTCCCACTCTGCATTCCAATTTACCTGAGCTATTTCTGAATAGGTATATTCAACTTTAAATTCATCGGAATCTAAAATATTTATATCACTCAAAATATTTTCATTCCACTCATCTTTCTGAATATAAGCTGTAACACCTTCCTCTGTTTCTACAAAACTTTCAAAACCTACATAACCTAATTCGGCAGTTAGAATTTCAGCTCCTGGTTGTAAAGGAGACACTTTAAAAATATATTCTATATATATCATGGGTATATTTATTTGTCAATTAAAGATTGCCAATCGACGTTGAAAATTAATTTTATTCTATTCTAAAGGAAGAAATATTTCTTCTGGATACTTCACTTTTGTAAGATATAATCCGTGAGCTGGTGCCGAAGCCCCTGCCCTAGATCTATTTTTACTATTTAAAATTGCCTGAAAATCTTCTACACTCGTTTTCCCAAATCCAACATCCAATAAAGTTCCTACTATAGCTCGAACCATATTACGTAAAAATCGATCTGCCATAATTGTAAAAGTTAATTTATAATCAACCAATTCCCAACTTGCCTTACTAATAACACAATTAAATGTTTTTACGTCAGTTTTTGATCTCGAAAAACATTGAAAATCTATACGATTAAATAATAATTCAGCAGTTTTATTCATTAAATCTACATCAGGGATTTTGTTCAATTGATAGGCAAAATCCTGAGAAAAAGGATCTTTCCTTAATGATATAACGTACTCATACTCTCTAGCAACAGCATCAAATCGAGCGTGTGCGTTTTCTTTTACTTGAAGAATGTTTAGTACAGAGATATCCTTTGGAAGAAATGAATTTATTCTAAAAATTAATGCGTTTGAATCACTTATCCCTTCAAAATCGAAATGAGCAAATAATTGTTTTGCGTGAACACCGGCATCTGTCCTACCCGCTCCTGTGATTTTTATATCTGAACGAAGCAAGGTGGAAAGTGATTCTTCTATAACTTGCTGAACACTCACCTGCTTTGGTTGGCGCTGCCATCCAAAATAGTTTTTTCCATTGTATGCTATCTCAATAAAATATCGCAAACTTAACTGTTTTTACAATTTGCAAAATTACAACATACTGCGGAGCTTCTTACTTTCAAAATTGAAAATATTAATTTCAATGCAATCAAGCCTTAGAGCTTGATTTTATATAAATTTGAAAACTTTTACAATCAAGCAAATCACACACTTTGAAAAAAATTCTTCTTCTCAGCGACACACATAGTTATATAGATGATAAAATCTTGAAATACGTCAAACAAGCCGATGAAGTATGGCATGCTGGCGACATAGGTGACCTAGCTGTTACCGATGCTATAAAAGCATTAAAGCCTCTTCGTGCTGTTTATGGCAATATAGATGATCACGAGGCGAGAAGAGAATTTCCTTTACACAATCGATTTATGTGTGAAAAGGTTGATGTTTGGATTACTCATATTGGGGGATATCCAGGTAAATACAATCCTTCAATTAGACAAGAAATATATGCCAATCCTCCAAAAATATTTATATGCGGACATTCTCATATATTAAAAGTTATGCCTGATAAATCTACAGGTCTGCTCCATATGAATCCAGGTGCAGTGGGTAAACACGGATTCCACAAAGTAAGAACCATGCTAAGATTTGAAATAGATTGTGAAAAAATTGAAAATTTGGAAGTAATAGAATTCGAAAAGCGTTAGTCATTACTTTTACTAAGCTAATAAAAGTTTTTTACTTTAGTTTGACTTTATTCTAAAAAACAAAAAACCCCCTTAGGTGGCATCCTGAGGGGGTTTTGCACTAATATACCAAGATCGGTTTACCGTAAACGATCAACAGATTTTACGAGGTCCTCGTCCTTTTTAATGGCCTTATTGGCCAGCACTAAAAATACGATAGAAATGATAGGAAAAAGAACCCCAATACCCTTCTCTGAAACAATAGTTTCTCCGGATAAAGTTAGTAATCGATAAACGAAAACTCCTAGTAATACAAAATTTGATACTATATTTAAACGGTTTAACACAAATTGCTGTTGCCGTTTTTTAAATGATATAATCGAAATAATCGCCAATGCTATAGACAAAAATATAAGTCCAAAAATCAAAGGCTCACTGCGTTCCATAATTATTTGACCATCCGTTCCTACTACTTCAGGAAACCATAAATATAACCCACCCATTATAAGGGCTGAAACGATTAAAAAAACAGTTTGTATACGTTGTATCATTACTATTAACACAATTAAGCAGCAAAAATACATTATCTTTTTAAAAAAAATAACACTAGTTTTTAAAATATTGTTGTATTATTGCATTATCTATTCGTAACCACCTCAATAAAGGTTACTTAGTCTTCAAAAAACATTTTCAAAGTACTTACCTTCTCAAAAGGAATTAAATAGTATAAATTTTAACTACAGCATTCATTACATGTTTGAAATTTCAGAATTAAAAAGTAAAAAGCTTCCTGAATTACAGGAGATAGCCAAAGAACTTAAAGTGCCAAAATATCGCACTCAAAAAAAGTTAGATTTAGTTTATCAAATACTCGATTATCAAGCTGCAAATCCTAAAGCTGTTAAGGCTGTACTTGCTGCTGATGATTCTTCTTCAACTCCTAAAAAGGAGGAGAAAAAAACTAAATCTTCAAAAAATAGTGGCAATAAAGAAAAACAGCTAAATTCTAAAAAAGATGAAAGTAGAGGTAGCAAACCTCAAGCTAACAAGTCACATTCGCAAAAGAAACATCACGATAAGAAGAGTGACGACGATAAAAAAGATGATGTGAAGAAATCTTCTAAATCTGATAATAAAGATAGCGATAGAAAACCACAACACCAGAAGTCTTCTTCTTCAAATCGTCAAAATAAATCAGACGATAGGGATAAAAACCAACGTTCTGATAAAAACAACACAGACAACAGACAAAAACATCAGAGCCATAAACAAAAAGATGGCAATACACACGATAATCGCAACAACGGGAATAAAGATTCTCGTAATCGTTACCGTGAGCCAGATTACGAGTTTGCAGGGATAATAGAAAGCGAAGGAGTTCTAGATATAATGCAAGACGGATACGGCTTTTTACGTTCTAGCGACTATAACTACTTATCATCTCCTGATGATATTTATGTTTCACAATCACAAATTAGACTGTTCGGCTTAAAAACCGGAGATACAGTTTTAGGTGAAGTGCGTCCACCAAAAGAAGGTGAAAAGTACTTCCCTTTAATTAAAGTAAATAAAATTAATGGGTTAAACCCAAATGTAGTTCGCGATCGCGTATCATTTGAGCATTTAACGCCACTTTTTCCACAGGAAAAGTTTAAATTAGCTGAAAAGCAAAGTACAATTTCAACAAGAATAATTGATCTTTTTGCTCCTATTGGAAAGGGCCAACGTGGTATGATTGTTTCTCAACCAAAAACTGGGAAAACAATGTTGCTAAAAGATATTGCAAATGCAATAGCGGCGAACCACCCTGAAGTTTATCAAATTATTTTATTAATTGATGAACGTCCTGAAGAAGTTACTGATATGCAACGTAATGTTCGTGGCGAGGTTGTAGCATCTACTTTTGATAAAGAGGCAACAGAACACGTTCGTGTAGCAAATCTTGTAATAGATAAAGCTAAAAGACTTGTAGAATGTGGTCACGACGTTGTGATTCTATTAGATTCTATAACTCGTTTGGCTCGTGCTTATAATACAGTTCAACCTGCAAGTGGTAAAATATTAAGTGGTGGTGTAGATGCAAATGCATTACACAAACCAAAGCGTTTCTTTGGTGCTGCTCGTAATATCGAAAACGGAGGTTCCTTAAGTATTATAGCGACAGCCTTAACTGAAACCGGCTCTAAAATGGACGAGGTTATTTTCGAAGAATTTAAAGGAACAGGTAACATGGAACTTCAATTGGATAGAAAAATTTCAAATAGAAGAATTTTCCCTGCTATTGATCTTACCTCTTCAAGTACCCGTAGAGATGATATTTTACTAGATGAAAACACTATACAACGTATGTGGGTTCTTAGAAAATACCTAGCCGACATGAATCCTATAGAAGCTATGGAGTTTATTAACGATCGAATAAAGCAAACCAAGAACAATGAAGAGTTCCTAATTTCTATGAACGGATAGAACTCTTTTAAATATAAATTTAAAATCGCCATTGAAATTTGATTCAATGGCGATTTTTTTGTTTTTTAATACACACAGAATATTTATAACCTAACTTTAGATTTATTAAAATAACTGTTTGTTTATAGCTGCATATCATTTAAAGGATTTAGCAATAGTTTTAATTCTTTGTATTACATAACATCTAAACTTCGATTAAGGCATAAACCCTTCTTAACCTTAAGATGAGGCCATATCGTACACGCATTACTTAATTATACCCAATAATAGTTTATTAAATTAAAACTATATAAAAGACGCTCATAAGGATAAAAAAAAATCCCGACCATAAGGCCGGGATATTAATATTTAGAATTTTAAAATTCTTATTGCTTTACTACTTTTTGAGTAAGAGTACCTGAAGTAGTTTCAACTTTTAAAGTGTAAACACCTTGAGCAAAAGAAGAAGTATTGATAGTTCCGTTGCTGTATACAGCTCCTACGTTTTTACCTAATACATCATACATAGCTACGTTAGTAACTTCGATGCTTGAAGGAATGTTCAAGTTAAGAACATCTGTAGTAGGGTTAGGGTAAACAGCAATCATTTCAGCAAGGTTATCACCGATAGATGCAATTGGCTCATCAGTTAAGTTCCAAGCAAAACTTGGGAAAGACTCACCAATTAAACCAGAGATGTTAGTCCAATCAGTTGCGCCAGCACCAAAAAGATCAGCTGGGTCAATTAACACAGGCTCTTCGTTAGGGAAAGCAGAAACAGAACCAAACCAGTTCCAACGACCATCACCACCAGGCTCTCCAAATACACTTGGGAAAACAGATACCCAGTAAATATTACCTGCTTCTAAAACAACTTGATTTCCACCATTAGCATCAGTAATATTAACAGTAAAATCTGTATTCTGTCCATCCTCAGTAATTGTATATAATGAAGGTTCGATATCACCTAACTCTAAAACACCCGATCCAACTATTTCAGGATTTCCAGCAGGTACTGCCCCAGAGATTTCATAAATGTAAACATTGAAACCAGTTACAAAAGCCTCAATAGGAGTTGCCGTGTTAAGACCATAAACCGTAAGATCTCCAAGAGCAACGTCGCTAGTAACAGAAAAGTAATCAGCACAGTAAACACCTGTACCATCATCTCCTTTTGTAGAAATTAATCCTGTCGTGTTGTCTGCAATACGATCAACAATAAGGTTTTGACCAAAAGTCGCTGCGGTCATCAAAAGAGCCGAAGCTAAAAGAGTAATTTTTTTCATAATAAAAAGTTTTAAGTTTAATTAATAGTAGCAAATATAACCAACCAAATAAGATTTACAAATAATTTAGTGCTAATTTTTCTATTTTTACCTTATTAAATTTAAAGCAATCATAGGTCGAACATTGAATTTAACATATTTCCTCATAAATTATTAGCAGATGAAAAATCACCTCTTAACACTTAGTGTTATACTTTTTGTTTATTCCTTAAATCTAAACGGACAAACGCAACAAGATCAAGTTCAGTTAATTACAAATTACCCTAATTTAAACAAGACTTCAGCATATAATCAAAGTATTACATTTTATAAAAATTTAGCTGCCGGAGATAAGAGAGTACATATTTTTGAAATGGGAGAAACCGATAGCGGACATCCATTGCACCTTGTTATATATAATTCGGATATTAATTGGAAAACCACCGCTCCTACCTCTTTTTCTAAAATGGATAAAAACCTTTTATTAATTAATAATGGAATACACGCTGGAGAGCCTGATGGTATAGATGCTACTATGCGGCTTTTTGCCGACTTATCTAAAAACAGTATCCCTAGTCCGAGTAACACAATTGTAGCTACAATACCTATCTATAATATAGGAGGTGCACTAAATAGGAATAGTACAAGCCGAACAAATCAAAACGGCCCGGAGGAATATGGATTTCGTGGGAATGCTAGAAACTACGACTTAAATCGTGATTTCATAAAAAGTGATACTAAAAACGCAAAATCATTTGCTGAAATTTTTCACTGGCTCAATCCTGATCTATTCATCGACAATCACGTTAGCAATGGTGCCGATTACCAATACACACTCACCCACCTATTTACGCAACACAACAAACTAGGCGGTAAATTAGGCAACTATCTTGAAACTTTATTTATTCCTGAATTTGAGAATTCTTTAAAAGAAAAACAATGGGATATCACACCGTATGTGAACGTGTTCAATAGCAAACCAGAAATTGGATTTTCACAATTTATGGATTCGCCAAGATATTCTACGGGATATAGTGCGTTATTCAACACTTTAGGCATGATGGTGGAAACACATATGCTAAAACCCTATAAAGATAGAGTTGAAGGTACTTATGAAATAATGAAAAGCTTTATTACAGTGGCAGATTCGAATGCAGACAAAATTAAAACGTTAAGACAGAATGCTTTTAAAAAATACCAGATTGGAAGCTACTACCCTATTTCTTGGGAAATAGATTCAACAAAAACAACTACACTCAACTTCAAAGGTTATGAAAGCGATTTTATACCCAGTACTGTTACAGGGCAAAAACGATTAAAATACGAAAGGAATAGGCCTTTTAGCAAACCGGTAACTTATTATAATAATTTTAAAGCAAACGACTCTATTAAAATACCTACGGCATATATAATTCCAAAGGGATATTGGAATGTTGTGGAACTTTTAAAACTAAACAACATAACTTTCTCACAAATTGAAAGTGACACAATTATCACTTCCGAAGTTTATAGAATAGCCGGTTACCAGACAGTAAAAAGTCCATACGAAGGTCATTACTTACATTACAATACTAAGGTAGTTATGACGACAGAGAATGCTAGGGTGAGCAAAGGAGATGTTATGGTAAAAACCCAGCAACCGGGGGTAAGATATATAATTGAAACTTTAGAGCCTTCTGCGCAAGATTCATTTTTTAATTGGAATTTCTTTGACGCTATTCTGCAACAAAAAGAAGGATTTTCCCCATATGTATGGGAGGATTTGGCCGAGGAGTTTTTAAATAATAACCCAGATATTAAAGAAAAGTTTAAGAATAAAAAACAAACCCAACCTGAATTTGCACAAAATTGGTATTTGCAATTAGATTGGGTTCACAAACAATCCCCTTATTACGAAAAATCACATCTTCGTTATCCTATCATTAGGGTGGGTAGTTAGATATTCTTTGGGAAACAGGAGTTTTATGTTTTCATACGAGTTTTTTAAAGCATCTTGAGATTTTTCAAAATTTTTCCATTTTGCTTTTTTAATACCCTCTTCAGGCTGAGGAGTTAAAGGGCCGTCGTAATCGGTATACATTTCATACCAGTGGGTTATTTTAAGTCGGTATTTATTGTTTCTAGTAAAAACGTGATACGTTTTCATTATAAAGTCACGAATTTCAAGACCTTCTACCCCTGTTTCTTCTTCTACCTCACGGATTGCAGCTTCCCTATAACTTTCTCCTTTTTCAATTTTTCCTTTAGGCAGATCCCATTTCCCGTTACGTCTTATAAAAAGAATTTCTTTTTTACTATTATAAACTAATCCCCCGGCTGCTTCTACTACTTTTATTTTTTTCCGAAGAAAACGTTCTAATTTTTCCGCATTCTTGTGATAAAGATTAACATAGAGAAGTTCGCCGTTGTTAATCTTTTTAACCAATTTTTTAAAACGCGCTTGCTTTAAAGGTATGGTGGTATAGTGTTCGCCAATATTTTTTTCCGTAGAAAGAATAATGGGAATTTCTTTTACAAAAACTTTATACATTTGTAGTATGATATTAAATAAGGAAACGGCACAAAAAACCGCAGCATTATTATTGCAAATTAATGCAATAAAATTACAACCACAAAACCCTTTTACATGGGCTTCGGGATGGAAATCTCCCATTTATTGTGATAATAGGATAACACTTTCGTATCCAACAATTCGAAATTACATTCGTGAAAACCTCGCTAAACAAATTGAAGAAACCTATGGAAAGCCAGAAATGATTGCTGGTGTAGCAACTGGAGCAATTGGTATTGGCGCTTTAGTAGCAGACTATCTTAACGTTCCTTTTTGTTACGTTAGACCGGAAGCTAAAGGTCATGGTCGAAAAAATAAAATTGAGGGTCACCTTGAACCCAATACCAATGTTATTGTAGTTGAAGATTTAATTAGCACAGGAAAAAGTAGCCTTATGGCTGTAGAAGCTCTTAAAGAAGCAAATGCTAATGTAAAGGGAATGTTTGCTATTTTTAGTTATGGCTTTAATATTGCAGAGGAAAACTTTAAGAATGCTAATGTAGAGCTAAACACTCTTAGCAATTATGAAATGTTACTACAAGAAGCTGAAAAGTCGAAGTATATAAGCGCTGAAGAAGCAAGTTTACTTGGCGAATGGAAAACCAACCCTGAAACTTGGGGGCGATAAGTGGTAGTTGGTAGTATAGAAATAAAAATATAACAGACTTAATAATTTTAATAATGAAATTAAACAGTAAAAAAGTAACGGTTCAAAAATCAGCTTCAGAGCTGTGCGAATTTTTGGCAGATGTAAAAAACTATGAAGGTTTGATGCCAGACACCATTAGTAAATTTGAAGTAATTAGAGATAATGCTTTTGTATTTGCGCTAAAAGGTATGCCAGAAATAGCTTTAGAAATAAAAGAAGTAGACAGCCCAAATAAAGTAGTTTTAGGTGCGATTAGCGACAAACTTCCGTTTACTTTAAAAAGTGATATCGAAAAGGTTTCCGACACATCGTCTACTGCTGAATTACTTTTTGAAGGAGAATTTAATAGCATGATGGCTATGATGATAAAAAGTCCTATTTCAAAATTTATTGAAACGCTAGCTTCAAACTTAGAAAAGCTGTAGATTTATTTATAGAAATATATATTGAGAACGGGGCTAAAGCAGAATTTTAGTTCCGTTTTTATTTTTACAAAATAAGCTTCACTTCCTTTAATTGATATTTTTGAATTTTTTCGCTTTCAGTTTCTACTAAAAGTTCTCCCAAGTCGCTAACCCCTTTTATAATTCCATTAAAACGAAATCCGTTTTGATCTTCAAATACCGAAATAACATCTTTCCTAAATAGTCGATCTTCAAAAAGTTTTTTCGTTTCGGCAAAATCATCAACAGAAAGATTTTCCAAACGTTTAGTCAAGGCCTTTAATACTACTTGTAAAACTTCATCCAAAATAAATTCCCTGCCAGCTTCGAGCTTCATAGAGCTTGCTAGCGGCAAATCTGGGAAAGAAGAAACGTTCACATTTAGTCCAATTCCTATAATTGAATATTGTACATTACTGCCTTTAAGTACATTTTCAATTAAAATACCGCCAATTTTTTTTTTGGCTGACATTATGTCGTTAGGCCATTTTACAGAAAGATTCGGGATATTTAGATTATTTAAAGCATCATAAATCGCAGTTGAAACAGCCATTGAAATAATAAAATGATGCTCTGTTGTCAACCCTTTAAAATCTTTAAACACACTAAATGTAAGGCTTTGTCCTTGTTTTGAAAACCAAGAAGCTCCCATTTGTCCACGCCCGGAAGTTTGTTGTTCAGCTAGTACTACAGTATGATCTGAAAGCAAGTTTTCACGCAGTAACTCCTTCATATACGAGTTGGTTGAATGGGTGGCATTAAGTTTGATTATCTTCAAAACAATAATTTAGTTTAGTATTACTTAATTTAAGCGGTTCAAGAAACAAAAAAGTAATAACTTTGCGAAATAGAAAAGAAAGATATTTAATGCAAAAAAAACAAGCAGGAACAGATCAACTTATTGCTCAAATAATACGAGGGATTGAAGATGTTAAGGGACAGGATATAGAAATCTTAGACCTAAGAGAGATAGAAAACACAGTATGTGACTATTTTATAATTTGCAATGGTACCTCTAACACACAAGTTAATGCCATTGTAAACTCAGTTCAAAAATCAGTAAGCAAAGAATTAAAGGAAAAGCCTTGGCACGTTGAAGGTAGCGACAACGCCGAGTGGATACTTATGGACTATGTTCATGTAGTTGTACACGTATTCCAAAAGCATATCCGTGAATTTTATGATATTGAAGGACTTTGGGGCGATGCAAAATCGGTTAAAATAGAAACAACTCATTAAAAAGAAGACTGCCTTATGGCTCAAGACAATAAAAACAAGAAAAACGAATCCAAAAAACCTAGGCCAAATTATTATTGGATTTACGGTGCTATAATTTTATTATTTTTTGGATTACAAATCTTTGGTGGTGGTAGCTGGTCTCAGCCTGCCAAAACCAATCAAGCGCAATTTGAAGAATTTTTAAAGGCTGGTGATGTTGAACGCGTTGAGGTAATCAACAAAAAAATTGCTAAGGTGTACCTTACCGAAGAAGCCAAAGCAAAAGAAATACACGCTCCTAAAGGAAATGCACCCTCTTTTTTAGAGCCAGGCACCAATGATGCAACTTACCAGTTTGAATTTGGAGACTTACAGTTATTTCAAAAAGATTTTCAACAAATAAAAGCTGAAAACGATTTAACTACTAGCTTAAACTTTGATACAGACACTAACGTATGGGGTGATATTTTAATGGGAATTCTTCCATTTGTAATCATTATTGCAATTTGGATTTTCATTATGCGTAGAATGTCTTCTGGTGCTGGAGGTGGTGGTCCTGGCGGACAATTGTTCAACATAGGGAAGTCTAAGGCTAAACTATTTGACGAAAAAACCGATATCAAAACTTCCTTTAAAGATGTTGCAGGATTAGAAGGTGCAAAGGAAGAAGTTCAAGAAATTGTAGACTTCCTAAAAAACCCAGAGAAATACACGTCTCTAGGAGGTAAAATTCCTAAAGGTGCATTACTAGTTGGTCCTCCAGGTACAGGTAAAACTCTTTTAGCTAGAGCCGTTGCAGGAGAAGCTAAAGTACCTTTCTTCTCACTTTCAGGTTCAGATTTCGTTGAAATGTTTGTGGGTGTAGGTGCCTCACGTGTACGTGATTTATTTAAACAAGCTAAAGAAAAATCTCCAGCAATTATATTTATTGATGAGATTGACGCAATTGGTCGTGCACGTGGAAAAAATAATTTTTCAGGTGGAAACGACGAGCGCGAAAATACATTAAACCAGCTATTAACCGAGATGGATGGTTTTGGAACAGACTCTAATGTTATTGTACTTGCTGCGACAAACAGAGCAGATGTTCTAGATAAAGCTTTAATGAGAGCAGGTCGATTTGACAGACAGATTTATGTCGATCTTCCAGACGTTCGCGAAAGAAAAGAAATTTTTGAAGTGCATTTGCGACCTTTAAAAAAGGCAGAAGACTTAGACACAGATTTCTTATCAAAACAAACACCAGGTTTCTCTGGAGCGGATATAGCAAACGTTTGTAACGAAGCTGCTTTAATTGCTGCTAGAAAAGGTAAACCATCTGTTGGAAAACAAGATTTCCTTGATGCGGTAGATAGAATAGTTGGTGGTCTTGAAAAGAAAAATAAAATAATGACTATGGACGAGAAGCGCGCCATTGCATTCCACGAAGCTGGTCACGCCACTGTAAGTTGGATGCTAGAACACGCTGCCCCATTAGTTAAAGTAACAATTGTACCACGTGGACAATCTCTAGGTGCTGCTTGGTATTTACCAGAAGAAAGACTAATTATTCATCCAGAACAAATGTTGGATGAAATGTGTGCTGCCCTAGGTGGTCGTGCTGCAGAGAAGGTTATTTTTGACCGAATTTCTACAGGCGCTTTAAGCGATTTAGAAAAAGTTACTAAACAAGCTCGAGCAATGGTTACTATTTACGGTCTTAATGATAAGGTTGGAAACCTAACCTATTACGATAGCAGTGGTCAATCTGAATACAATTTCTCTAAGCCATACAGCGAAAAAACTGCTGAACTTATTGATCAGGAAATTTCAAAACTTATTGAAGAACAGTATGATCGTGCGGTTAGAATTCTTGAAGAAAATAAGGATAAACTTACAGAATTAGCAAATGTGCTTTTAGAAAAAGAAGTTATTTTCAAAGACAACCTTGAAAAAATATTTGGAGAGCGTCCATTTCAAAAACCAGAAGAAGTTCCGAGAGTGACAACATAATTATGTTGTCACTTTAGCGTTATTACTAATAATTACAGAACTAGTTGCTATACTTCAAAATGTATTTTATATCTTTGAAGTAAACGCATTTATAAACTCCTCAATTACTTGATTAATGAGTCTATTAAAAAGGCTTTTAAATCCAATATATAAAAAAACAGAAGCTAAGACTAAAACGTCTGAGTTGCCTGAGCACAGCACTTATTACCCTGAACAAAAACTTCCTATAGACGAGAAATTTACTTTCAATTTCAAAAATAACGGAGGTAAATTTTTATATTGTGAAAATTGGGAAGAGATAAAAGAAGCTTTTGATAACATCCTTTTAGAAAATGATTGGTACGAGCAAGATGTTTTCTGCCTTAATGAAATGCTTTCTGAAAAGTTTGACGGCTTTAACCTCAACTTTGTAAAAACTACAAATTCAACATTTTTTCTTACTACTTGTGAATCGCTTGTAGCTAAAAATGGTTCTATTCTACTTTCATCTAACCAGATTAAAGAAAAAAAATTAAGTGAGTTTCCTTTTAACATCGTAGTATTTGCAACTACTAGTCAGATTGTTGAGACTATAAGTGAAGGTTTGCGAATTATTAAAAACCAAAGCTTAGAACACATTCCAAGCAACATTACTACAATTCAGGACTTCGACACTGAAAAAGAAAAAGAAAAGGATTTTATGAGTTATGGAAGTAGCACAAAAAACCTATATTTGTTGCTATTGGAAGACTTATAAAATGAAAGAAACACTCGTAAGGACCCTTTCGGGCGTATTATACATTTCGATTATTATCATAGCAATGTTTACCTCGCGCGAATGGTTTATGGGGCTATTTTTCGTTCTTGCAGTAATTACCTTAAGCGAATACTTGAAACTTGTGCACTTAACTAGCTACTTAGCTTATTTTTTACTAGCAGCTGGTTTTTATTTTTTAAGCTATAATGTTTTCGACGATAACGCTATCTACCTTTTACTCATTCTAAGTGGTTTTGTAAATTTATTTCTCCTAAAAGACGTACTTTGGACAAGCAAAATCCCAATGTTTGAAAAGAAAAAATACATTACAGTAATATTTTATATCATTAGTGGTTTTGTATTTTTAACGCTAATTCCCGTCATGAATATCGATGGCAGGTTTATGCCAGAACTTATTGTAGCTGTTTTTATATTAGTATGGAGCAACGACACTTTTGCTTATTTAGTTGGAAAGAATTTCGGCAAACACAAGCTCTTAGAAAGAATCTCTCCTAAAAAAACTATTGAGGGTTTTATTGGAGGTATGTTAGGTGCTTTGTTAGCAGGATATATTATATTTAAAGTTCTAGAACATTATAGCCAATTAGATGCCTTAGAATATCCCCTATGGATGTGGATTGTAATGGCCTTAATTGTGGCTATATTTGGAACGATTGGCGATTTAATTCAGTCGAAATTTAAACGACAAGCCGGAGTTAAAGATAGTGGAATTATAATGCCGGGTCACGGGGGGTTATACGATAGATTAGATAGTATAATATATGCCAGCCCATTTGTATATGCATTTTTATTAATAGTTGACAATGTTTCATAAAGAAGGTTTTAAAATTATAATTATAGCTTTGGTAATTGTTATCGGGCTTAGTCTGTTGGCCAATGTGTTTATTGAACACCCAACTATTCGTGGGGGAGTAATTATATCATTAATTGTTCTGTTACTACTCATTCTACAATTCTTTAGAAATCCTAAAAGAAACTTCTCTCTAAACTCAAACCAAGTTTTATCATCGGTGGATGGAAAGGTTGTTGTAATTGAGGAGGTATTTGAAAAAGAATACTTTAAAGATAAACGTTTACAGGTTTCAGTATTCATGAGCCCCATAAACGTTCACGTAACCCGTTATCCTGTAGGAGGACAAGTTACGTATAGCAAATACCATCCAGGAAAATATTTAGTAGCCTGGCACCCGAAGGCTTCTGAAGAAAATGAACGCACCACCGTTGTTGTTAAAAATGATGTAATGGGTGAAATTCTCTTTCGACAAATTGCAGGGGCAATGGCGAAAAGAATAGTTAACTATGCCGAAGTAGGACAAGAAGTGGATCAAACAACAGATAGTGGTTTCATTAAGTTTGGTTCGAGAGTTGATATTTTCCTACCACTTCACGCCAAAATAAAAGTAGAATTAAACCAAAAAGTAAAAGGTGGAATTTCAATAATTGCTGAAAAATAATGACATCTAAAGAGTTAGATATCGCCTTTAAAAATGCCGTTAAAAGCATCAATGAACACAAAGATCCGTTTCCTGCCGATGTTTTATTACGTTTATATGCGTACTACAAACGCGCTACAAATGACGACCATCCCCCAAGTGGACGAAAGGCACATATATCCGCTTTTAAAACAAATGCGCTATTCCAAACTCGTGGCCTAACCCCTGATGAAGCTAAAGAGCTTTACATTAAAGCTGTAAAACAGTACTTTTTGTATAGAAAATAAATTATGACTGCTGGGCCTTATTGAATTTTATTTCATACGTCTCAATAGCTGAGCGAATTTTATCTACATTATCCGACGCCATTTGATGTGCCAACTCCATAGCCTCTTCCAATTCTTTATCTGGATGTTGAAACAAATCGGTAATAACATGATTAATTTTATCGAGAATACTTTCTTGACTGTTTTTAATGTCTTCTAATTTTTGAAGCATTGCTTTCATTTCATTATACTTAGCCTGATCCATAATTATCTATTTTACAGCAAGATACAAACTAAATTCATTCGAATTCAAGAAATTAACCTCGATTTAAAACTAATTGAATAATCTCTATAATATAATAAGCCTAATAGACCTACATATTTTAAGTTACAAATTCTATAAAAAAACGACCCCGAATGGGGTCGCACAATATAAATATTTATAGCTAACAAGATTTTAAATCTTCAAGGTTTTGCAAACTTAGCTTTTACCTTTATTTTATTTTAAACCGGACAGACTCGCTTTTAAGGTCTCAATCTTTGCAAGGGCATCAGCTTCCTTTTGCTTTTCTAAGGCCACAACCTTTTCAGGAGCGCCATTTACAAAACGTTCGTTCTTCAGCTTTCCTTGGACACTCTTTAAGAAACCTTTGGTATATTCTAATTCCTCAGTTAGTTTTGCGATCTCTTCTTCAACATTTATAGCACCTGCTATCGGAATAAAGTACTCATTACTCTTTGCACGGAAAGTTAGTGCTCCGTCAAGCTTTTCGGTAATATAGTTCAGTTCAGAAATATTTCCTAATTTAGAAATTACAGCGTCAAAATCTTTTGAAGCGTTATCGTTATTTAAAACTGACAGCTCAATTGTATCTTTAAAAGAAATATTCTTTTCTTTACGAATTGTTCTTATACCTGAAATTACCTCCGAAGCAAAATCGAAATCTTTAATAATCTTTTCGTCAAAAGGCTGAGCTTTTGGCCATTCTGAAACTATCAAAGCTTCAGAAGTATCACGTTTAGTTATGTGTTGCCAAATTTCTTCTGAAATAAAAGGAACAAATGGATGTAAAATTTTTAAATTATCTTCCAGCACTGAAATTACTTCCTCATAAGTTTTCTTAGCGATTTTTTCACCGTAAGGTGGTTTTACCATTTCTAAGAACCAAGAGCAGAAATCATCCCAAACCAATTTATAAGTAGCCATTAAAGCATCACTAATACGGTATTTACTATAGTGATCTTCAATCTCGGCAAGTGTTTTTTGAAATTTACTTTTATACCAATTTAATGCTATAACATCGCTTTGTGACTGTTTCTTGTCTGAGCAAACCTCCCAGCCATCAATTAATCTGTAGGCGTTCCATATTTTATTAACGAAGCCACTCCCCTGCTTACACAAATCTTCATCAAACATCAAGTCGTTTCCTGCAGGAGAACTTAAGAGCATTCCTACGCGTACGCCATCTGCACCATAAGTTTCCATTAAACCTATAGGATCTGGAGAATTTCCTAAAGACTTACTCATCTTTCTGCGCTGTTTATCGCGGACGATTCCCGTTAGATAAACATTTGTAAAAGGCTTTTCATTTCGATATTCATAACCTGCAATAATCATTCTTGCCACCCAGAAAAATAAGATTTCAGGAGCAGTAACTAAATCATTTGTAGGATAATAATAGTTAATTTCTTTATTGTCCGGCTCTAAAATCCCGTTAAAAACACTTATTGGCCATAACCAAGAAGAGAACCACGTATCTAATGCATCTGGATCTTGAGTTAAATCTGAAGTCTTTAATGCGCTGTTATTCGTTTTTTCTTGAGCAAGTTTTAAAGCTTCCTCAATGTTTTCAGCAACCACAAAGTCTTCTTTTCCATCGCCATAGAAATACGCTGGAATTTGTTGTCCCCACCACAATTGTCTTGAGATATTCCAATCGCGTACGTTTTCCATCCAATGACGGTAAGTGTTTATAAACTTCTCTGGAACTAGGTTTACATCTTTTTCAAGAACTGCATCTAAAGCAGGTTGAGCAAGTTCCTTCATTTTTAAAAACCACTGATCACTCAACTTTGGTTCTATTACAGCGCCTGTACGTTCACTTGTACCTACCTTGTGCATATGGGATTCAATTTTTGAAACCACTCCCATTTCTTCAAGCTCTTTTACAATTTCTTTGCGAACTACAAAACGATCTTTTCTTTCATAATGCAGTCCAAAACTATTTAAAGTTCCATCGTCATTAAGAATATCTACAATCTCAAGGTTGTGTTTATCGCCAAGAGCTTTATCGTTTTCATCGTGAGCAGGTGTTACTTTTAAACATCCTGTACCAAACTCTACATCTACATATTCGTCTTCAATAATTGGAATTACACGATTACAAACGGGAACAATTGCTTTTTTACCTCGTAAGTGTGCAAAGCGTTCGTCATTAGGGTTAATACAAATAGCGGTATCACCCAATATTGTTTCAGGACGTGTAGTGGCGATAGTTAATGTATCCTCACTACCATCAATTTTATAGTTTAAGTAATAGAGATTCCCTTGTTTTTCCTCATAAATAACCTCTTCATCAGAAAGTGTAGTTTTGGCTTCTGGATCCCAATTTACCATTCGGTAGCCGCGATAGATATTTCCTTTTCTATACAAGTCTACAAACACTTTTATAACAGAAGCAGACATTTCTGGATCCATTGTAAACTTAGTACGTTCCCAATCACAAGATGCACCAAGTTTTTTAAGTTGTTCAAGGATAATCCCTCCGTGTTTGTGAGTCCATTCCCATGCGTGTTCTAAAAACTCTTCTCTCGAAAGATTCGCTTTATCTATCCCTTCGGCTTTAAGTTTAGCCACTACCTTTGCTTCTGTTGCAATTGAAGCGTGGTCTGTTCCTGGCACCCAACAAGCGTTAAAGCCTTGTAATCTTGCACGACGAATTAATACATCCTGTAAAGTATTATTAAGCATATGCCCCATATGCAGTACTCCAGTAACGTTTGGAGGTGGAATAACAATAGTATAAGGCGTTCTTTCATCTACCTCGGAATGGAAGTAATTGTTCTCCATCCAGTAGTTATACCACTTATTTTCAATCTGTTTCGCGTTATATTTTGCTTCTAATGCCATACTTTGGTCTAGTATTTGTACTATGAATGGCAAAAGTAAATATATCTGTAGGATAATAAAAGGAATAAGTTATTTTGCAGAATCTTTAAAAGTTCGATACTTTTACAAATATTAAAAACCAAAAATCATGAAAAAATTAGCTCTAATGGCACTTGTTGCCTTTATCGGTTTTACCGCTCAAGCACAACAAGCAAAAATTACTTTCAATGAAGACACTGTAGATTATGGAACTATCGAAAAAGGTAGTGATGGTTTACGTGTATTTGAATTCACGAACACTGGTGATGCTCCACTTATTATAAGTGATGTAAAATCTAGTTGTGGTTGTACTGTACCAAAAAAACCTGAAGGACCAATTGCTCCAGGTGCAAGTAGCAGTATTCAAGTAAAGTACGACACTAATCGTGTGGGACCTATTAGAAAAACAATTACTGTATATTCTAACGCAAGCGAGCCTATGGTAGCCTTAAAGATAAAAGGTACTGTAAAACCAGCAGCGGCAAGTGTACTTGAAAAAAGTTAAATTAATATACTTCAATAAACCTAATCCGGCTGAAGGTAAACTTTTCAGCCGGATTTTTTTTAAAATAAACTTTTGAGTTTAAAAGTTACTTTTTGAATTTCGCCATCTCTTTTTATATGCATAGCAATTCGCTTGTCCTCTTCACTAGAAAACAAAGATATTAATTGGTATAATTTATATCTGTACGCTGGCTTGCCGTTAACGCTAACTATCTCATCATTTTCGACTATCCCGGCTAAGGCTGCAGGCGAACCCTCTCTTACGTCTACAACAATATAAACTGGTACAAGTGTAAAGTTAAATTCGGTGGTTATAGAAATACTATTTCTAGTTAAAGCCTCATTTCTACTATCAATATTTGTGTTTATAGCGGCTTGGCGTTCCTCTTTTACTAACTCCATTCCTCCGTGTTCCAAAGTCAACCCACTCATATTATAATGAAAAGGTTTGTTGAAGTTTCGGTTTTTCTTAAAACGAACAACGCTACCGTTATAATCGAAAGTTACAGTAAATCTACTTAAAAACCCACCTCCTATGGTTCCATCTCGATCTTCATAGAAGCGCGCTTTTAATATAGCAACTTCTTCGGGAAACGAGGCATTAACATCTTGTAGCCGGTAATCGCCCAATTTCAATTCTGGAACCTGCGCACGCTTACCAAAAATACTTCCACTTAAGCCTAGCCCTAAAAAATCATTAAAATAGTTTTTAGGATTTTCACTTATAAATCCCAACTCATCAAATAACCACAAAACATCGCTAGAACCAGAGTCTATTAATAAAGTTACTTCTTCTTGAATAGTTTCGGAAGCTACTTGTAGGTTGATATATGGTTTGCCGTTTACAAAATTGAGCGTAAGATCTTCACACTTTTTGCACTTTTTAAAATTATGTTTTTGAGGATCGTAAATGGTAATTACCTCGGATGCATAATTAATTTTTACTACGAAATTTTTAAAAAATTCATTTCCCAAGATACCGTGAATAGGCACCCCCATTCTAGGAGAGAAATTTAGAGAGCTATCGAATATCACGTATAGTGCATGACCGTTATCAATAGCTTCTCCTACTTTAATATTATTGTTTAAGCTCTTTAATGCTTCAACCATTCCCCCTGCCCCTAGACCTTGTAACTGAACTCGCGACGTGTTTTTCAACTGAACACTATCTGCAGCTTCTAAACTAAAAAGGATTGTAGACTTTACCCCAGTATCGAGAATGAAAGACATTGGCGTACCATTAATTTCGATTTCGATTACTGCTAGGTTATTTACTATTTTAAAAGGAATTCGGTCTTTTTTAGCCTTGTTTTCCAAAATAAATCCCGCCTGCGCCATCAATGAAGAAGAGCACAGCAACAAGATTAAAAACAATGGCTTATACAAATTGATAAGAGTATTGATGAATATCTCTTGAAGATATAAAAAAAAGGCGAATGTTAATCGTCTCAGATTAGTTTTATAAAATATATTTTGCAACTTTGCTGCTAAAAATTTTATTATGCCATCAGTATCAACAAAAGGGAAAAATATGCCGGAATCTCCAATCCGCAAACTAGTTCCTTTCGCCGAAAAAGCTTATAAAGCTAATAAAACTGTTTACCACTTAAACATTGGTCAACCTGACATTAAGTCGCCGGAAATAGCAATGAAAGCAGTTTCCGAACACAATCTAGAAATTCTTGCTTACACTCGTTCTGAAGGATCGGAAGAGTATCGCAAAAAGATTTCTGCATACTATCATAGAAACAATATTCCAGCTGAAGCTAATGATATAATTGTAACTACGGGGGGTAGTGAAGCTTTGCTTTTCGCCATGGGAAGTATCGCCGACGTTGGAGACGAAATAATTATTCCTGAGCCATTTTACGCAAATTACAATGGTTTTGCAACGGCATCTGGTATTTCAATTGTTCCTGTAATTTCTAAAATTGAAGACAACTTTGCCTTGCCTCCGATTTCAGAATTTGAAAAGCTTATTACTCCAAAAACAAAAGCTATTCTTATCTGTAATCCAGGAAACCCAACAGGATATCTTTATTCAAAAGAAGAAATTCAAACATTAGCTGAAATTGTAAAAAAACACGATTTATTTTTAGTGGCAGATGAAGTTTATAGAGAGTTTACATACGATGGATCTAAGCATTATTCAATTCTAGAAGAAGAAAGCTTGGCACAACACGGAATTATTATTGATTCGGTTTCAAAAAGATACAGCATGTGCGGTGCTCGTATAGGCTGCATGGTTTCTAGAAATAAAGAAGTTATTACTACAGCATTAAAGTTTGCTCAAGCTAGATTGAGTCCTCCTACCTTTGCACAAATTGCTAGTGAAGCTGCCTTAGAAACTCCACAGAGCTATTTTGATAATGTAATTACGGAATATCAAGATAGACGTAATACTTTAGTTAAAGCTTTAAAAGCTATTCCTGGGGTAACTGTAGGGGAACCAAAAGGTGCTTTTTATTGCATCGTTCAATTACCTATAAAAAACAGTGATGCTTTTGCACAATGGTTGCTTGAAGAATTTGACGATAATGGTGAGACCATCATGGTTGCTCCTGCCGCTGGTTTTTACTCTACTCAAGGCGTAGGATTAAATCAAGTGCGTATCGCTTATGTGCTAAATAAAGAAAGCTTAATTCGAGCAGTTGAAATTCTAAAAATTGCTTTAGAGAAATACAAGGATTAATGCGAATTGAAGAGAACAAATCGCTTAAAAATTACAACACCTTTGGTATCGATTGTACGGCTCGCTACTTTGTTTCGGTAGAAACAGTAAAAGAGTTAAAGGAAGTACTATCTCAAAATATATCAGATGAAATATTCATACTTGGTGGGGGTAGCAATATGCTACTTCCCGCCAAATTGAATTCGTTTGTTATACATTTAAACTTAAAAGGAATTGAGATTTTAGATGAAACCCAAAGTGAGGTAAGAATAAAAGTAATGGCTGGTGAAAACTGGCATGAATTTGTTCAATTCTCCATAGCTCACGAGTTTGGCGGGTTAGAAAACTTGTCATTAATTCCAGGAAATGTAGGTACAGCCCCTATTCAAAATATTGGAGCCTATGGCGTCGAACTGAAAGATACTTTCGAAAGCTGTACCGTTCTTGATATTGAAAATTTAAATGAAAAAGAGTTTTCAAATGAAGAGTGTAAATTCGGCTATCGAAATTCAATTTTCAAAAATGAAGCTAAAGGAAAATACATTATTACATCCGTAACTTTTAAGCTCACAAAAAAAGACCATAAGTTGAGTATTTCATACGGAGATATTCAGAAAGTATTAGCTGAAAAAAATATTCTGAATCCTGGTATTAAAGATGTTGCTGATGCAGTTATTGCTATTCGACAATCAAAACTTCCTGATCCTAAATTACTAGGTAATAGCGGTTCTTTTTTCAAAAACCCGATAATAGACAACGATACTTTTGAGGAATTCAGAAAAAAATATCCTGAAGCACCATTTTATAAAGTTTCACCTACAGAATTTAAAATTCCTGCGGGCTGGCTAATAGAAAAATCTGGTTTCAAAGGGAAACGTTTTGGAGATGCTGGAGTTCACAAAAAGCAAGCCTTGGTATTGGTTAATTATGGCGAAGCCACAGGCAAAGAAATTTGGCAACTTGCAATGGATATTCAGAAAAAAGTAAAAGACTTATCTGGAATTACAATAGAACCCGAAGTAAACATATTTTAATCGGCTGTAAGCACTCCACCAATAACGTAGCTTGTACCGCTAGAGCCTTCTTCTCCTCCTTGTAAAACTTTAACCTTCACCCCTTTATTATCGGAAATAATAATCTTATCATCTACTTTAGTTAATGTCAAACTTGTTCCTGACAATGTTTTTAATTTAAGTTTACCTGATTTACCAATACTTTCAGATAAAGATTCTTTAGAATGCACTCCTTCTACGATATGGGACTTTAAAAGGTCTTTTAACTTATCTAGATTTTCTTGTTTTGAATAAAACTTATTGTTTTTATCGGCTAAGGAATCTAAAGCTGTATTGGAAGGGCCAAAAACCGTGTAATTCTCATCATTTTTCGTAAGTTGAGTAGCCATTTCCGCGGTAACAATTAGACTAGCAAATCTTTTTAAATTTCTTTCATTCATAATTTGCGACATTACACTTTTTGATATCGCTACATCCTCTGCAGTTAACGCTTTCTTGGGAGCTCTATATAATTCAGACTTTTGAACTTCTTCGTTCTTCGTATTATCAGATTTCGAACTATTGTTTTCTTGGTTTTCATTTTTACAAGACGCTGCAAGAAAAATGAGTAGAAAAACAATAATTAATGAGAGTAATTTTTGCATTATGAAATTGTTTAAATGAAACCTAAAAATACCTAAAATCTGAGTGAAACAATAAGAAAGGTTGTACTTTTGCAGTCAAATATATTGTCATGAAACTATTACTTATAACATTAGTATTATTACTATTAGGTGTTGCAGGGATTGCAATAAAAATATGGGCTAAAAAAGATGGAAAATTTGCTGGAACTTGTGCTAGTCAGAATCCGTTTTTGAATAAGGAAGGAGAGTCTTGTGGGTTTTGTGGTAAAACTCCAGATCAATATGCCAACTGCTCTGAGGACACGCACAAATTGGAAGCTTCTAATAAATAATCAACTTAGAAACAAAACTCTTTAATCAACAATCTTAATTGCTACAGCAGCTTTAGGGGTTTCAATCGGATAAATTTATGGTGCTACTTTACGTTTTCGGCGCTGTTGCGTTGATTAACTGTGCTTATTATCTTCTTTTTTCAAAATTTTCATTCTTAAAACCTACCGAAAAGCTTGTTTCGGTTCAACATCCCGTTTCACTTATAGTTTGCGCCAAAAATGAAGCTGAAAATCTTAAAAAGCATATACCGCTTTGGCAACAACAGGATTATCCTGAATATCAAATCATACTTATTAATGATGCTTCTATAGATGATACTCTAGAAGTAATGGAATCGTTTGCTGAAAGTGACCCTCGAATTCAAATTGTAAACGTAAGAAACAACGAAGCTTTTTGGGGCAATAAAAAATACGCACTTACCTTAGGGTTAAAACGCTCTGTAAACACTCGTTTAATCTTTACTGATGCCGATTGCTATCCTTCTTCAAATAAATGGCTGGAGAGAATGGCGTCGAAGTTTACTGACCAAAAACAACTACTTCTTGGATACGGAGCCTATAAAAAACAACCCGGTTTATTAAATAAATTAATACGATTTGAAACATTGATGACCGCTGTTCAGTATTTTTCCTACGCTGAAGCCGGAACACCATATATGGGGGTAGGCCGCAATCTAGGCTACACTAGCACACTTTATTACGAAAACAATGGGTTTATGAGCCATATTAAAGTTCCTTCAGGGGATGATGACCTTTTTGTTAATGAAGCAGCCACAAATGACAATGTAGAAATATGTGTGGAACCGGAAGCGTTTACATATTCTATTCCGAAGACAAAATTTAGCAGTTGGATAAAACAAAAAAAGAGACACTACTCCACAGCCAAACTTTACAAAACTAAACATCGAGTTTTACTAGGAGCTTATTACCTCTTTAATCTTCTTTTCTGGTTATTAGGTGCTGCAACATTGTTTACCGAGTTATGGGTTTATGGATTGGTAATTATAATTATCAGACTTGCATTTCAGCATTTTATTATCGGATATGCAGCCAAAAAACTTAAAGAACAGGATTTAATACCGTTTATACTGTTTTTTGAATTATTTTTAATTTTCAGTCAATTAAGTATCTTTATTTCCAACAGCGGAGAAAAAAACCCGAGATGGAAATAACTTCAGAAGAAATAATCCAACAAATACAAAGTGCTAAAAAAGGAAAGCAAGGAGCTTTTAAATTCTTGCTAGATTTTTACTGGAATGATGTTTACGGCTTTCAACTTAAAAGAGTACGTAACGAACATGAAGCTGAAGACATCACCATTGAAACCTTTGCCAAGGCATTTGATAAGATTGACACCTTTGATGAGAACTACACTTTTTCAACTTGGTTGATTACTATTTCAAAAAATATTCAAATAGACAAATCAAGGAAAAAAAATGCTTCAATAAGTTCTCAAACTACCGATACATTTAACGATCACGCTCATAAAATTGTTGACCTCTCACCTACTCCCGAAGATAATTTAATTCGCGAACAAAATCTTGCAGAATTGCTGCGTTATATTAAACTGCTAAAACCTCATTATCAAGATGTGATTAATCTTAGGTATTTTCAGGAAATGAGCTATAATGAAATTTCTGAAACTCTTGACGAACCTCTTAACAATGTAAAAGTGAGATTGCTTAGAGCTAGGAAACTCTTAGCAGAAATCATAACCCAAAAACAATAGCAGAATTTCATAGTATTTTAAATTTTCTTCTTTATTCTTAACCTCTAATTAGTATTTCATTTTCGTACTTTTGCTAGTTATATGGAAACAAAGACAACTATCGGCATTAATGGTTTTGGACGCATTGGCCGAAACTTATTTAGATTATTAATTAATCATCCAACTATTAATGTTGTTGCTGTAAACGACTTAGCTGATTCTAAAACATTAAGTCATCTTTTAAAATACGATAGCATTCACGGTGTATTAAAAGAAACTATTTCATTTACTAGCGATGAAATTGCTGTAGCTGGTAAAAAGGTAAAGTTTTCTTCAGAAAAAAATATTGAGGACATCGCTTGGGGTGCTCTTGATGTTGTGATTGAATGCACAGGAAAGTTTAAAAAAAGAAATCAATTAGAATACCACATAAAGAATGGAGCAAAAAAGGTAATTCTTTCTGTACCTCCTCTTGATGATGACATTAAAACTGTTGTTCTTGGCGTAAACGATTCTATATTAAATGATGACGACATCATAATTTCAAATGCTTCTTGCACTACAAATAATGCAGCTCCAATGCTAAAAGTTATTAATGAACTTTGCGGAATTGAACAGGCATACATTACTACAGTTCACTCTTATACCACAGACCAAAGCTTACACGATCAGCCACATCGCGATTTACGCCGTGCAAGAGCTGCTGGGCAGTCTATCGTTCCAACAACTACTGGCGCCGCTAAAGCGTTGACAAAAATTTTTCCGAATCTCGCCGATGTAATTGGTGGTTGTGGAATTAGAGTTCCAGTTCCAAATGGATCTTTAACCGATATAACCCTTAACGTAAAAGAAGAAGTTACCATTGAGGAAATAAACAAGGCTTTTAAAATTGCTTCAGAAAACTCCTTAAATGGAATTCTTCAATACACCGAAGATCCTATTGTTTCAATCGATATTGTTGGCAATACCCACTCGTGTATCTTTGACGCTGAAATGACTTCGGTTATAGGGAAAATGGTGAAGATTATTGGGTGGTACGATAATGAAATCGGCTATTCTTCAAGAATCATCAATTTGATAGAAAAAATTTCAGCTAAATAGTTATACTTGTATTCGACTCAAAAGTTTAAAAATTTTAGTGAAATTCACCTAAACTCTTATTAATTCTATTTTTGAAATTTGCTTCTTTCCCATTCATAATTACCGTTTGAATTGGTAAATAATAAATCTCTGTAACATCTTTTAAAGACGCTAACCGCATAAAGTCTTTTTCAGTAGTTAAGATTAGTTTGTGAGTTTTAAGACTATCAATTTCTGAAGTTGTAAAATTATGATGATCTGGGAATGATTTTTCTTCAAACCTTAAGCCTCGCTGTTTTAAATAAGAAATTAATGGCTTAGGATTGGCAATACCTGTTACCAATAAAAATTTTTTATCGTTTAAATACTCGATGGGCTTGGATTGGTTTGCAGCTTTTATTTCTGAACCATAGCCAATTTTTGAAAAATAAACCTCTTGTTTTGAGGTAGGATTTAACTTGCGTTTTATGTGTTCGATATTCGATGACGAAATATCATTAGGACATTTAGTAACAACTATAAGGTGCGCTCTTTTAGCACCTTTTCGAGGCTCTCGAAGGTTTCCTACTGGTAAAACACAATCATCGGAATACAAACTGTCGTACGGGGTAAGTAAAATATTAAAAGACGCTTTTACTTTTCTATGTTGAAAGGCATCATCTAATAATATCAATTCTGATGTAGGTTGTAATTTTTCGATACCTGTTTGCCTGTCTTCACAAACTGCTACCGTAATTTCTGGAAATTTCTTTTTAAACTGAAGCGGCTCATCTCCAACCTCTTCAACTTTACTATTCACTAAAACTTCACGATATCCTGAAGTTTTTCTTTTATATCCTCTACTTAAAACAGCAAGTTTATGATTTTCCTTTAAAAAAGACACTAACAATTCAATCATCGGTGTTTTTCCGGTGCCTCCTGTAGAAAGATTTCCTACACATATAACGGGTAAATTATAAGCTTTACTTTTTAGCCAATCTTTATTGTATAGGAAATTACGGGCTGCAGTTATGCCACCGTATAAAATTGAAAATGGGAATAATAATTTCCGAAGTGATTTCATTCAACGAAAATACTAATTCCGGAATAAGTGCAAATCTGAAAAATCAATATTTAAGAATTAAGTGCTTTTTTGTATTTTCAATAATCCGTTATCTTTACAGAAAATAATAAAAATGAAGGTAAAAGAAGTTATTGGTTTCCTAGAAGAGCTATCTCCTCTAGCATATTCTGAAGGTTTTGACAATACCGGCTTACTTGTAGGCGATGAAAATGCAGAAGTTTCAGGAATTCTGGTAACATTAGATACACTAGAAGCGGTTGTAGATGAAGCAATCGAGAACAATTGTAACCTCATAGTAAGCTTTCATCCCATAATCTTTTCAGGTTTAAAAAAGATTACAGGTAAAACTTATGTGGAACGTGTAGTTCAAAAAGCCATTAAACACGATATCGCTATATTTTCAAATCACACGGCACTTGACAATTCCTGGAACGGTGTAAATACAATGATTTGTAAAAAATTAGGGTTAAGAAATCGCCAAGTCTTAATCCAAAAAAATGAAACGATAAAAAAACTCATCACTTTTGTTCCTATTGAAAGTGCTGAAAAAGTTCGAAATGCGTTATTTAAAGCTGGTGGTGGAAATATAGGGAATTACGACAATTGCAGTTTTAATATAAAAGGAATTGGAAGTTTTAGAGGTAATAAAGATTCAAATCCTGCACTCGGTTTAAAAGGAGAACTTCATTTCGAAGAAGAAACTCAAATAGGAATCACTTTTGCTAAGCATTTACAAAGTAAAGTTTTAAAGGCCCTTTTTGATGCACATCCATACGAAGAAATCGCCTACGAAATTACCACTCTAGAAAATTATAATCAACAGCTAGGAATGGGAATGATTGGAGAGTTTGAAACAGTAAAGTCTGAGACTGAGTTTTTAAAATTTCTCAAAACCACAATGCAAACCGACTGCGTACGTCATTCAAAATTATTAAAAAAACAAATTAAAAAGGTTGCAGTACTTGGAGGAAGCGGAAGTTTTGCTATTGACGCAGCAAAAAAAGCTGGAGCAGATGCATTTGTATCGGCAGATTTTAAATATCACGACTTTTTTAGGGCCGAAAACGCCATAATTTTGGCGGATATTGGTCATTATGAGAGTGAACAATACACAAAAGACCTTTTACATTCTTTCCTTAAGAAAAAAATCACTAATTTTGCACCCTCCTTGTCGGCAGGCAGGATTCTTATATCGCAAATAAATACCAATCCAATTAGTTATTTATAATTTATGGCAACAAAAACTGAAGTTACGGTTGAAGAGAAGTTGAGAACACTTTATGATCTACAACTTATTGATTCAAGAATTGATGAAATCAGGAATGTTCGTGGAGAGCTTCCTTTAGAAGTGGAAGATCTTGAAGACGAAGTAGCTGGAATGAACACTCGTTTAGAAAAGCTAAAGGCCGATCTTGAAGTGATTGAAGACCAAATTAAAGAAAAGAAGAATAATATTGAAGAGTCTAAAACTCTAATCAAAAAATATTCTACTCAACAAGATAATGTTCGTAACAACAGAGAATACAACTCGTTGAGCAAAGAGATTGAATACCAAGAATTGGAAATTCAACTTTCTGAAAAGAACATTAAAGAATTCCGTGCTCAAATAGAGCAAAAAAATCAAGTTATCGAAGAAACTCAAAATCGCTATAACGAGCGTTCTGAGCACTTAAAGCACAAACAAGCTAAACTTGATGAAATTTTGAAAGAAACTGAAAAAGAGGAACAAACTCTTATTAAGGAATCTGAAAAGTATGAGGCTAAAATTGAGCCTAGACTTTTTAAAGCTTACAAGAGAATTAGAAGTAACGTAAGAAACGGTCTAGCAATTGTTGCAGTTGAAAGAGGTGCTTCTGGAGGCTCTTTCTTTACTATCCCACCACAAGTGCAAGTAGAAATTGCAGGACGTAAAAAAATTATTACAGACGAGCACAGTGGTCGTATTCTAGTTGATCCTGATTTGGCTAACGAAGAGCGCGAAAAAATGGAGGCAATGTTTGCCAAATTAAAATAAGCGAATTCATTAAATATAACAAAGCCTTCACATAAAGTGAGGGCTTTTTTTGTACCTTCAATCTATGTTCTTGATGACCTATTAAACTCACTTTTGAAAATACTTACCATGAAAGGATTACCCATCTTAATTATAAGCATTCTTTTTTTCTCTTTACAAGGAGCTTGTAAACCTTCAAATGAAAAGAATAAAAAAATTGAATCTATAGCTCAAAAAGAGCAATCTCCTGTCCAAACAGAATCAATTAACGGCCTTAAAAAAGCATATTTCGCTAGTGGTTGCTTTTGGTGTGTAGAAGCAATTTATGAAAGTGTGATTGGAGTTAAGGAGGCGATTTCAGGATATAGCGGCGGCACAGTTGCTAATCCCACCTACCAAAATCATAAAGACCATGCAGAGGCAGTTGAAGTTATTTACGACCCTAAATTGATAAGTTACAGCCAACTTGTTGAGGTTTATTTTGGCTCCCAAAATATCACACAAATAAACGGTCAAGGGCCAGACCGTGGAACATCCTATCGTTCTATAATATTTTATCAAAACGAAGATGAAAAAAAGATCATTGATGATAAGATATCTCAACTCAATAAAGAATTAGACAGAGAAAAAGTTGCAGCCCAAGTTTTGCCATTTCAAAAATTCTGGAAAGCGGAAGAATATCATCAAAACTACGAACGCAATAATCCTGGCAATCCATACATACAAAACGTTTCTATTCCAAGGTTAAACAAATTCAAGGAAAAATTCCCTGAATTATTAAAAAAGGATCAAAACCACTAAACGCTATATTGTAAAGTTTAAGTTGAGTTAGGTTTTTGACAATTCTTAACTGCCTTAATCTCAAAAATAAGGGGAAACAATTTGTTAGGAAGCTCGAATAAACCTCTTGCATTTTCTATTAAGTCTGGGAAAATATTATAGGGTGAGGCATCGTGCTCTTTTAAATATTCAATATGTAAGCCAGCTTCCGTCAGTGAAGTTATCACTTCTCCTAATCCGTGATTCCAGCCGTATTCCTTACTAATCATATTAGAATTTGGATTGGCGTAAGTGCCTCTGTATTCTTCGTATATAAATTCTTTTTGTCGATAACCATATTTCATTGCAGGAGGTGAAACTCTATAATCGAACATCCAACCAATAGGATGAAATTCTACAATGAAAAAGAAACCTTCTGGTTTGAGCCGTTCCGAAATCATTTTTGCCCAAGGTTTTAAATCTGGCAACCAACCAATAGTTCCGTAACTTGTGAATACTATATCAAACTTTTCAGAAATATATTCTGAAGTTTCTAATACATTACAGCATATAAAGTTTGCGTTAAGGTTTAATCGCACACTTAATTCTTTTGCTAGTTTAATACCTTCATCTGATATATCAACCCCTGTACATTTTGCTCCCATTCGCGCTAAACTTAGAGTGTCTTGCCCAAAATGACATTGAAGATGCAGAATACTCTTCCCTGACACATCACCTAATGCGCTAACTTCATATTTGTTAAGAGAAGATTTTCCAGAGATGAAATCTTTCAAATTATAAAAGTCACTTTCAGCATGAATTTTTACTTTCCTATTCCAAGTTTTCCTATTGGTATCAAACTCTTTTTTAAACTTCACAACCTTAATTTTTTTTAAATGTAAGGAAAAGCTAAAATTTAAAATTGATAAATTTTTAATTTATTTTTTATTATATTCGTTAAAAACGGGTTAAATACATTACGAAGCAATATATTATATTGTAGTTTTATGACACTAACTTAAAAACAAATTGTTATGGGAGACATTATTTGGCTTGTTGTTGTCCTTCTAATTTTAGGATGGCTTGTGGGTTATTTCGGCTTCGGAGAAGCTGTAGGAAGTTTAATCCATATTTTATTGGTTCTAGCAGTTATTGGTATTTTATATCGTTTAGCTACAGGCCGCAAACCTTAAAACCATCAGTTTAAATCTCAATTATTAACTTTAAAACCAACAATTAATTATGAAAAAAGTATTTTTAATTTTATTTGCCGCAGGTTTAATGAGCACTAGCTTTATTAGTTGCCGAGAAAATAAAACTGTCGCAGACGACATAGAAGACGTTGCAGACGATGTAGGTGATGCAATAGATTAATTAACTCTTTAAATACAATATAGAAAGCCCTTTTAAAATATTTTATAAAAGGGCTTTCTTAATTTAAACAACTATTTTGCTCCACTCGGGATTTTTGTCAATATACTTTTTTGTGAAAGGACACAAAGGCTTCATTTTTAACCCACGCTTTTCAATATTCTTTAAAACTGCTTCAGTTAATTTACTACCTATACCCTGACCTGCTAAAGCTTTAGGTACTTCGGTATGCGTTATAGATATAACTTCCCCTTTTAAAGTGTACTCAACAAATGCTATCGAATCGCTTACTTCTGCTTCAAACCTACTTTTGTCTTTATTATCAATCACTTCCATATTTTTATAATTTAGGTAATTTAATCTTCTAAAATACTTATTTAAAATCCAAATCCAAGACCAAATGCCGCTCTTACTCCATCTTTACTGTTAAAAACTCCAACATTTGCCGACATTAAATCTGCTCCATTAATAAAAATTCCACCTCCGTAATTATTATGCCATTTAGAAGAGTAGTCGAAGTTTGGCATCCAAACCCTACCGTAGTCAAAACTACCATAAACCCCTAGTCTAATAGGCGCTAGAGGAGTTTTTAACTCTCCAAAAGAATAACGTAGATCGGTATTTTGATAGTAAGCAGATTTCCCAGTAAAACGTTGATTTCTAAATCCCCTTAACCCATCTGACCCCCCAATGCTGGCAGCGTGATAAAATTCGTAATTATCTGATATATTCAAGTGACCTTTTAAAGTAGTTGCCAACACTAATTTCCCCGATGGAATTAATTTGTGTGCAATTCCCCATTTTGAAATTAAATAACCAAATGTTTTGTCCTGATCGAGATTACTTTTAACTCCAGCCTGTAAATTAAATGACATTCCCATCGTTGGGTACGCTCTACTATCTGAACTAGTAAATTCATAAAGAATGTTTGCACCTGCATATCGTACATTGTCAAAAATATAGGCAGGCAAATTAGGAGTATTACTAACAAAGCGATGCTCCGATTGATGAACTTCTATATTCTCAAAATATCCATTTATAGTGACTTTCCTTCCAGCATGAGATTTCCACGTTAATCCGGGAGTTATGGAAAAGCCTTTAATTTTTACTCGATTGTAATCCTTCCCAAATTTTTCTTGAAGATTAATAGTTTCGTTTCCATATCCGAAAAAATTTTGAGTGAAGTTAGGGCTTTGAAACTGTATGTCTAATATAAAGTTTATTTTTTTTATCACATTGGCAAATTCCCCTTGATAGTTTAATTCATATCCGTTTGTTTCAAAGTAATATGCTCCTAAAATTTTATGCTGACTTGTAAATGGGTTCCGCTCAAACCCGTAGGTAGTATAGATATTAGACAGCCCTACTTTTATTCCATCGTCGGGATTTGCTCCTATGGTGGGTAAAATTTGATTAGTATTATTTTTTAGTTTTTTATAATCATAAACATTGATTTTATAATCATCCGTGAGTTTGATTCTTGCCTTTCTTGCTTTTGAAACATCATTAGGCATTGTTTTATGATCGTAAATATATATTTTACCACCATCTCTAACTATATAATCGTCATTGTTTTGTCCTCCAATTAACCTAATCTTAATCTCTTTACTTTGCCCTATAACTTCAAAAGTATCATCGTCATCCAATCCGTAAACCCAAATTTCCTTTGTTGTGTTTGGTGAAAATACTCTGGAGTGAAAACGATCTTTAATAGTGTCATCTTTTTTACGGAAAATGTCGACCTTAACCTCATTATTATCTAAGACTTTAATTCTTATATAGTCATCCTTATTTGTTCCTGTTAACACTCCATACTTTGATGTAAGTGTATAATACCTGTCTGCGATACTTTGAAGGTTTCCTCTTCGTTGCTGTAAGTTAAACTTAATTATATCCAAACTTTCATCTTGAATTTCCTTTGGCATTTTTGAAAAGGCTAAATCGATTACCTCATCTGTAACATTTTCAGTGATATATTGCACTTCTGCATCCAAATCATCTTTATTAACATCTACTAATAGAGCCATATCTAATGGGTAAGGTTCTAAATTCATACCTTTTACATTTTTTATATCCGGACCATATTTTTGGATCATTCTTGCTCCTGGAATAAGTGCTATAGCAGTAGATAATAATAAACCTTCAGACATTACAGAAAAAGCTTGGTCTCGATCTCTTGGAAGTGGTTTATAAATAGTTTTTCCTTTTTTCTTAAACTCCATCCAACGCCATTGATCCTGATGCCTGTCCCAATCACCAATTAACATATCGAATAATCTTGCTCTTAAATAACCTTTTTGGTCTATTACTACATCTTCATCAGAATAAAGCTCTTCCATCATATCTAGAGTACTTATGACTTCTCCAGTAAAACTTCCTCCTGCCAAATGCATATGTCCTTCAGAGGCATGTTCTTCCAGCAAATACAGTTCATCCCCGAATTCTTCATTGAATTCTTTTAAGGAGTTTTGTTTTGGAATATAGAATAATTGCGGGTTTAAATGATAAATTCCAGCAGCGTCCGATAGGGGGCCAACTGCTAGAGGCGCATATGGATGAGAACCGGTAAATGCATCTTTTACGAGTTTTTCAGAAAATGTATTTTCAAATTGCCCTCCCACATAATTATCCTTGAAAGCAACAGCCTGTATATATTGCGTAGCACTCTTTTCTACAGCACGCATAACAAATTGTCTACCATCTTTTGCTTCCAACCGCAAGGATCTAGATTGACTCCCACCACCTTTTCTAACTGGAATTAAGCCACCGTATAGAGTATCTAAATCTACTACTTGAGCTTTTACATCTTTACCAAAATATTTTCGATACCGCTCACCTAATAAAAACCTATGAAAACCGGATTTCTCGGTGTCTTCCTTTTTATATACAGAAGCTGAAATTGAATCTCTAAAGGTGGATTGGTATTCTGGAATCACGAAATTGGATGGGGCACTAATTGTTTTTCTAAATATAACTTTATTAGATTTTGCTTGTACGAATTGTACATCTGAAGACATGTTTTTATGAATATTTAAAACCGCATACCCATTCCCTGCAAATCCAAAATCACCGTTTTTCCGTAGTCTTATTGCATTTGTTTTTATTCCAGATCCACTAATTATTTGGGTGAGATTATTTGATCTTATTAACTGTAAATTATGGTCGTGTCCAGAAAGAAATACTACGTTTTCATTTTGTTGAGCCGCGGCTTTTAAATTTTTAGTCAATTCGTAGTAAAATTTATTGGAAATGTCTGCATTAGAAATGCCGCTCGTGCTTCTTATTATGTTTTTTAGATTCCCTAATATAGGCAGCGGTTTCATGAAATCCATTAAACTGTACTGCCCCCCATGTGAACCATTTGTAAATACAGAATGATGTATTGCAACTAATGTAGTTTTACCACGCGCTTTCTTAATCTCATCTCTAAACTCCTGTAAAAAGAGAGATCGCGACTTAATTTCACAATTATCGTTGATTTTGGGGTGCCTATTCCAATTTGTGATATACCAATGTGAATCTACTATTAGTAAAACTGTATCATCATCTAACTTCACTTTCTCAATAGGGCATCCGTTTTCAGGTAAAAAGGTATTTTTCCCTAAAGCCTCCTCTACAAATTTTTCCTGTTTTTTTAAACCTTTAATCCCACTATACCAATCGTGGTTTCCTGGAATAAATATCACTCTTCCTGGAAAAGTTTTAGCAACATCAGTTTGAGATTTAATTATGTCTTTTGCTCTTTGTTCTTTAATTCCGTTTTTAGTTGGAAATCCTTTAGGATAAATATTATCTCCTAAAAACAACAAAACATCTTCCTTCCCAGCCTTTTCAAAGTTTTCCTGCATTGCTCGTAACGCTAAAGGAGGCGATCCATCCTTTTCAAAAGCACCAGCATCTCCAATTAAAAATATATTTCGAGTATCAGAATTAATACCCTGCAGGGTTGTCTCTAGCCCGACCTCTGGGGTGAATTTAAAAGTAGCACAGGAGTTTAAAGTTATTGCAATTAAAATAAGTAGTACTTTCTTCATATAGCATAGAAAATTTCTATTCGTTTAAGATATTCTCTCGAGATCATTTGTGGTAAATAAGTTTTCGGCTTTCTCCAAATTGTGATTTAATTCTGCTCTGATAGCTTTTATTCCTGAGGCTCCTTGAAGTTCTTCAATTTCAACTATTTCTATACTATCAGTAATATAATTTTTGGCCTTTAAAAATTCGAAATACTTCAAATATTCTTTTTCAATTGCAGAACTTGAATACACCACGCATAACTTATGCGGTTGCGTTAAACGTTCATTGGTATTCTTAATATGAGCTTTATCAATTCGCTTTTTTATAATCTCATATCGTACATTATATGCTCCGTCCACATCAAATTGTTTTTCATCCATCCTATACCGAATATTTAAAGGAACATCGTGGGCTAGAATTAAAGAGGCTACTTTAAGTTTTAGAGGAAAATCTTTTTGAGCATTATAAAACATAGCCTCCATTTCACAGGCTACCTGTAATTGCCAAACACGAAGATTGTATAAATCTGTTAGGTGAAATGGTCTTTCTTGAGCAATAGATTCACCAATATAAATATTATGCTCTATCCCATCTGTTTTAAACTTCTCGAAGTAATGAGGGAACATGTTCTGAGCTTTCCGTTGCTGCTTATCAATAAAACAAGACAATTCTTTATTAATCTTATCGATAGTATTATCATAATTTTTCCGCGCTTTATAAAATGACTTTAAATTTTCATCTAAAAACCCGTAAAATGATGTAATGTCCTCAATCTCCTCATTAGAAGTAAGAATATGATCGAACAATGGAAATATTTGTGAAGTATAAAAATTATTGATTTCTTGTTCGGTACTAGTATGAAAATTTGACTCTAACTCGGATAAGAAATTATCGATTTGATATATCAATTGTTCGTAAAAAGGAAGTTTATTATCCTGGATACGTTTAATTAAAATTCGCTTTGTTTGGGATAATTGTTCCTTGTAATCTATTTGTACCGCTTCGTTTCTTGCGTTCGATGACCCTACGATATCAATTTGACCATATAATGGTATAACATTTTCAAAAACTATTTCTTTAAACACAGCATTTTCTCCCCTATTCCTATTCTGAATGTATTGATTTGCTTCTTCCTCAAAACGCCATTGAACCGATGGATGAATAGAAGTACATTCTTGTTGTATCACAGCACTAATTTCATTTTTAAACTCAGTTATCGTCCTAGCAGAATAACTTAAGATAAAAGGCATCAACGTTTCTATTTTCACCATGTTTATAGCGTTGAGCTGATTGGCCTTATAGGTAGCGAGTTCTAAAATAAACATCATCTGGCCCTGAATAACAATTGGCATTAACACCGCACTTTTCAAGCCTTGACTGATTAAGGACTTGCTCAAGCTATTCCCTCCTGTTAATTCATAATAACGTTGTACATTTGAAATAATAACCGTTTTATGTTCTTTAAACAGGCGGTTATAAACATTTTGACATGCATATTCCTCACATTTTATGGAGTCATTTGCCCCTATTGTCAACATTTTGAAGTTTAAATCGTATGGAGGTCGAAGTTGGTTTTTATCTAAAATATAGCTTCCAAGTTGTAAATCGGGAATGCCAAAAATTTTTCGAATGTCTTCAACCAAAAACTTATAACTTTCATTATTTGGGCGTATCATATTAGTTTTAAAACCGTCGATAGCGTTATCCAAAGTAGTATCAATCAGATTTATAATACCGAATCCCTCCATAGTCCAAGATCCTTCAGGGAAATATTTCCTCCAAACATTTTTGTCTTCCGCATTAGCTAGCAATTCGTCAACTACTTCTTGTGTTATTTCTACAGCACCTTCGTTAGGGTAGATTTCTACAAAATCGGCGTTAAAGGTTACTCTATAATTTTTCACTTCGCCATTAGCCGTTCTAATCTTTAGGTTTTTTGGTCTGTCAAAATCAATATTATACTGATAATAAGAGTTTAATATAATGGCATAGGGAATAAAATCGTATCCCTGGATATGGTCGCGAAAAACTTCCTTTAAAACATTGTGATTTCTACCATCGGAACCCTCGAGTATTTTAATTAACCTATTACTTTTATAAAAACTAAAATTAGACAGAGGATCAATTGCCGCTTTAATTTCGTTATTACTTAAAACCGAAGGAAATAGATAGCTCATAAGAATATCAATCTCTTCTTGATGCTGTTTAAATTCATCATAGGAAGCTATACCTTCGGTAAGAATAGGATTTTCCTTAAAGTGATTCAATATTTGACCTGCCTGAAGTTGCTCGAATGGGTTGTCCGACTTTAAAAGCTCTAAATACTTATCCTTAAGAAACCTAAAAGACAACTTAGACACAAATGGTCCTGAAGTTAATACTTTACTCATACTAATTCTTTTAAGGGTTTCATAAAATTATAATAACTAATAATGAATGCTAAAGCCGAAATAACGATTCCAAACATAAATACAGTGTAAGTAATTCTTAAAAGTCTGTATTTACGTTCCAAAACTAATCCTAGATAATATAAATCTTTTGTAAGAGAATTATAAAGAACATCTTGATTCTCCATTAAGTAATCTACTCCCCATTCAAAATCTTTTAATCCCATTTTATAGAAGTTTCCAAAAAATAAAATATTTGTTTGCTTTTTCACAATCATCTCCTTTGTTACATTAACACTGGAGATATTTGGTCGTGTTGAAAGCACAGACAATACAACAGAGGTAACGCTAAACAACATTAAAACCAAAGTAGGCCATACCAAAAAAGCATTCGATAGATTATCTAGCTTTGGAACAAGATTAGAAAGTGCCACTGAAATTATAATAGCATTTACAGAAAGTAAAATATTGGCTTTTGTATCAGCTATTGCACTTAATTCAATGTGATTCTTTAAGGTTACACGAAACATAGTTTCTACACCTCTACCAAATTTATTTGAGCTTTTTTTTGAAGCTTGTTTTGATTTAATCTTATCAATTTTAGCATTTAGTTCACGAAGATTCAAGGCTTTTAAAGGTTCCCACTTTAATTTTGCTGAATCCGAATAAAACTTATGCCATTCAAAAAACTCTTTGTTCCCTTCAAGCCACTCTAGGTCAGTAAAAGAAGTATCTAGCTTTAAGGCATTTTCTTTTCTTAAAAGGTTTGATACTTCAAAATAATTTTCAGCAGCTACATGACTACAGTCTGCATCCTTTATTAATTTTTGAAGTTTCGTTTTAGGCTTTAAATCTTTTATTGAAACAAGAATTAAGTCTGTAACAAGGTCTATAACATCTTTAGAAACCTGATTGGCGCTCAAAAACTCTTGAACAATTTTCACACTTACTTGTTCATGCCCTTTATCCACTTCTACAAAACCAGTATCGTGAAACCAAGCAGCCAATTTTAAAATTTTTATTTCCTCCTCAGAACATCCTTCCCATTCGGCAAGTTGAGAAATATCGTCAACCACTCGTCTAGTGTGATGTATATCGTGATAAAAATTTACTGCAGACAATCTTGTTTCAAATAAATGTGAAACAAATTGTTCGGCTTTTTCAATTATATCTTCCACTCTATTTTATTTAAATTAATGCGGTTTTTCTAAAAATTGTATTTAGCAAGTTAAAGTATTTTGTCTTTTAATTATCTTAAAATTTACGTAAACCCTATTCAAATTAGAGTTTAATTCTACATTTCAAAACTGCTTCTTACTAAACACAGGAATAATTAAGCATAAATTATAATACAAATTCATTATGCATGTATTGATTTGCTATTTTTACAATAAATAACACACCATGCAAAATTTATTATTACTTATATTATTTCTAGTCTTTGCAATATCCTGCAAAAATAACAATAAGTCAGTCGAAAACGTGAATCAAAACCAGTCTATTTCTATTGAAAACCTAAGCACTGCAGAAAAAATTGCTAATACAAGCGGTTTCAAAAACTGGAATGACGTTTCGGAAATAGCTTTTACTTTTAATGTAAATCGGGACGGCAATCATTTTTACCGAGCTTGGACTTGGAATCCAAAGTCCGGAGACGTTACCATGACCTCAGTAAATGATACAATTAGCTATAACCGTTTGCACTTAGATAGCTTAAATTTGGAAACCGATGCTGCATTTATAAACGATAAATATTGGTTACTTTCTCCGTTTCAACTTATGTGGGATGAAAATATCACCATTTCTGAAAAGAAAAATGTTACCGCTCCATTATCAAAAGACACATTAAATCAAATTACAATTGTTTACGGAGGTGATGGAGGATACACCCCAGGTGATGCATATGATTTTTTCTACGACCAAAATTTTAAAATTAAAGAATGGATCTACAGAAAAGGAAACATCGACACACCATCCCTTATCACCACTTGGGAGGATTATGAAAATTTCAATGGCATAAAAATCGCCAAAACACACAAAGACTCAACTGGCGGTTTTAAATTGTATTTTACAGATATATTGGTAAAAAAATAAAAATTCCCAATACTAAATCACTAATTTACCGAACCATAAAAAAGCAGCTGTTAATGCTAAAATATATGATAAAGTAAACGGATATAAATTCCTATTTTTGTGAAAGAACGAAAATTTTAACTCATCCAAATGTTTCAGAACACTTTAGAATACGCAAAACAACAGGACTCCCAAGACCCTATAGCATCTTTCAAAAAAAAATTTCACACACCTAAAAATGCTTCAGGCGAAGATTTAATCTATTTATGTGGAAACTCCCTAGGGTTGCAACCAGTCCTTACTTCAGAATACATCAAAGAAGAATTACAGGATTGGGCCAATCTTGGCGTAGAAGGTCATGTACAAGGGAAGCACCCTTGGTTACCTTATCACGAATTTCTAACTAAGAACATGGCTAAAATTGTAGGTGCCAAATCTTCAGAAGTAGTCGTGATGAATACACTTACAACAAACCTTCACTTGATGATGGTTTCATTTTACCAACCTACCGAAACTAAGTTTAAAATTGTAATTGAAAGTGATGCTTTTCCTTCAGATAAATACGCTGTGGAAAGTCAACTAAAGCATCATGGGATTGACCCTCAAGATGGATTAATTCTCTGGAAGCCAAGAGAAGGTGAAGAACTTTGCCGTTTTGAAGATTTGGAAGAAATCATGACACAAAGTGGTGATGAAATTGCTTTATTAATGATTGGTAGCACCAATTATTATACAGGACAATCTTTTCCGTTGAAAAAAATTACCGAATTGGGACATAAGTACAACTGCAAGGTTGGTTTTGATTTGGCTCATGGGGCTGGAAATATCCAACCAAATTTACATGAATCGGGTGCAGATTTTGCTGTTTGGTGTACTTATAAATATTTAAACAGCGGTCCTGGAAGTTTGGGAGGATGTTTTGTACATGAACGTCACGCAAACGATAAGGACTTAAATCGTTTTGCAGGTTGGTGGGGACACAATAAAGACACTCGCTTTAACATGCGAAAAGATTTTGACGCGCTTCCTGGAGCCGAAGGATGGCAATTAAGTAACCCGCCAATTTTATCGATGGCTGCAATTAGAGCCTCATTGGACACCTTTGCTGAAGCTGGCTTTGAAAACCTACGCGAAAAATCTATAAAGCTTACAGGCTATTTAGAATTTTTACTAGATGAAATGAAAAACGACGCTATAAATGTAATTACGCCTCGAAATCCAGAAGAACGCGGTTGTCAGCTTTCTATTCAAGTGAAAAATGCAGACAGAAGCTTACACAACAAGTTAACAGCGGCAGGAGTAATTAGTGATTGGCGTGAACCTGATGTTATACGAATCGCCCCTACTCCTCTTTACAATAGCTTTGAAGATGTTTATAAATTTTCAGAGAAATTAAAGCAAGTATTAAACAAATAAAAAGAATTCCTCCCGAGCGCAGTCGAGGAGAAAATCTTTTTCAGAATATTGAATAACAAGGTCTCGACTGCGCTCGACCAGACAATTTTTAAAATGAGCAAAAACCACAATATCTTAATAATAGGAGCTGGTCTCTGCGGAAGCCTTTTAGCTTTACGTTTAGCGCAACACGGTTTTAATATAACCTTAGTAGAAAAACGACCCGATTTACGAAAAGTAACACTTGATGCTGGTCGCTCTATAAATTTAGCCTTAAGTGATCGCGGATTACGCGGTTTGCGATTGGCAGGTGTTGAAGAAGCCGCCAAAGAACTATTAATCCCAATGTCGGGAAGAATGATTCACGAGAAAAATGGTAAAACATTTTTAAGCCCTTATAGCGGAAGAGATGATGAATATATCAATTCAGTTTCTCGCCCAGGCTTGAATAAGCTTTTACTAAATGAAGCTGAAAAAATGCCAAACCTGAAAATAATCTTCAATCATTCTTGCGTGGAGGTAGATCACAAGACTCCTTCTGCGACTTTTGAAGATTTTGAAACAGGCGAATTAACTACATATACCGCAGATGTAATTTTTGGAACTGACGGTGCTGGATCTGTTGTAAGATCTAGCATGGTAAACGACAAGGAATTTCTTTTAAACATTTCACAACAATGGTTGGGACACGGATATAAAGAACTTGAAATTCCTGCTGCTGAAAACAATGGTTATAAAGCCTATAAAAATGCACTTCATATTTGGCCACGTGGTGAAGACATGCTTATTGCGCTACCAAATTTAGATGGAAGTTTTACTGTAACCTTGTTTCTTCCGTATAAAAACAGTGATTATTGTTTTGAAAACCTTACTACTCCTGAAAAAGTAAAAGAATATTTCAAAAAGGAGTTTCCTGATGTGTTGGAATTAATTCCTAACCTTACCGAAACCTTTTTTGCAAATCCAACTGGTTCTATGGGAACTGTAAGATGTGACCCTTGGCAACGCGAAGGGAAGATTTTATTGATGGGAGATGCAGCACACGCAATGGTTCCATTTTACGGCCAAGGAATGAATGCTAGTTTTGAAGATGTAGCAGTTTTTGACGAAATTTTAAATCAATTTAAAGATGGTTTATCTACAGGAGACTCATCTTGGGGAACCATTTTCAATGAATATGAACAAGTCCGTAAAAAAGATGCCGATGCTATTGGCGAACTTGCAGTAGACAATTTCGATGAAATGAAAGCGCATACTGGAATGGAAATCTTTCAAAAGAAAAGAAAACTTGAAACAGCATTCGAAACCGAATTCCCTGGTGAGTATTACAGCAAATATTCTTTAGTTACCTTTAACGAAAATATTCCATATTCTGAAGCTAAAAGGTTAGGAAGGGCACAAGACAATGCTATTTTAGAACTGATTCACGAAGAAAAACTTCCTGAAACAATGTCGTTAAAAGAAAAGCTTGAAGTAGTACGAAAACAAACACAAGTTATTCTCAACACAAAAGAGAAAGCTGATTATTTAAAATATTAAAAACATCATTATTTGATGTTAAAGAAACAATTCAATAAAAAATAAACAATGGGAAACAGTAGCAAGTTAGTTGAAGGAAAAGCAACCCCAAGAGGTGCATATCCACACGTTAAACGCGTAGGAGACTTTATTTTTATCAGTGGCACAAGCTCACGTTTGCCAGACAATACTTTTGCAGGGGTAAATAAAATTGACGAAATGGGCACCATGCATTTCGATATTAAAGAGCAAACTCGTGCTGTATTAGAAAATATAAAAGATTATTTAGCAACAGAAGGTGCAACAATGGCCGATGTGGTTGATATCACTACTTTTCTGGTAAATATGAATGACTTTGGCGGTTATAATCAGGTATATTCTGAATATTTCAACAAAGAAACCGGACCAACGCGTACAACCGTTGCAGTTCATCAATTACCACACCCACATTTAGTGATCGAGATTAAGGCTATGGCGTATAAGCCCGTTAAAAGCTAAGTAGAGAACTACTAAATGTTGTCGTAAACCTACAGGTAGGTTATAAGAAATTGCTTTGTTCTATTTAAAGTTATACTGAGGGAACAGGATAAAATTGAAAATAAATTAACATTGAAAATTCTAAACTATATTAACGGCGAATACGTTGAGCCACTTTCAAAACAATGGTTGGATAATTATAATCCTTCCAACGGAGAAGTGTATTCTCAAATTGCAAATTCCAATCAGGACGATATAGAAATTGCATATCAAGCCGCTAAAGAAGCTTTTCCTAAATGGAGTAATACAACTATCGACGCACGTAGTCGTATTCTTTTAAGGATTGCAGATTTAATTGAAGAAAATTTAGTTGATCTAGCCGAAGCTGAAGCAAAAGATAATGGGAAGCCATTAAGTCTAGCGTTGTCTGTTGACATCCCAAGAGCATCATCAAATTTTAGGTTTTTTGGAAATGCTATTACCCAGTTTTCAAGCGATGCTCATGAAAGTGTTGGGTTAAATACTATGAATTTCACGCTTCGTCAGCCTCTTGGAGTTGTAGGCTGCATTTCACCTTGGAATTTACCATTATATTTGTTTTCATGGAAAATTGCACCTGCAATTGCTGCAGGAAACACTGTAGTTGCTAAGCCAAGTGAAGTAACTCCAATGACCGCTTTCCTATTAGGAAAAATTTGTACAGAAGCTGGGCTACCGAAAGGTGTTCTAAACATTGTTCACGGCTTAGGTCCTTCTGCCGGAGAAGTAATAGTAACCCATAAAAACATTAAAGCAATTTCATTTACCGGGGGCACAAAGACTGGCGAACATATTGCTCGTACTGCCGCTCCAATGTTCAAGAAATTGTCGTTAGAATTAGGTGGGAAAAACCCAAACCTCATCTTTGCAGATTGCGATTATGAGAAAATGCTAGAAGTTACTGTCCGCTCATCGTTTGCGAACCAAGGTCAAATTTGCTTATGTGGAAGTAGGATATTTGTTGAAAGACCAATTTTTGAAAAATTTAAAAAAGACTTTGTTGAAAAAGTAAAACAACTAAAAGTTGGAAATCCATATGAAGCTGAAACCAACATAGGTGCTTTGGTTTCCAAGCCTCATTTAGAAAAAGTAGAATCTTACATTAAACTTGCTAAGGAAGAAGGTGGTGAAATACTTTTCGGTGGAAGTCGAGTTAAAGTGAGAGGTTTTGAAAAAGGATATTATTTAGAACCTACAATTATTGAGGTTTTCGACAATAATTGTCGTGTAAACCAAGAAGAAATTTTTGGGCCTGTGGTAACCATTATGCCATTTGATACTGAAGAAGAAGTGTTAAATATGGCAAACTCAGTTAAATATGGCTTATCTTCTACTTTATGGACTTCAGACTTAAATCGAACCATGCGAATTTCTAAACAGATTGAAGCGGGAATAGTTTGGGTTAACACATGGCTTAACCGTGATTTAAGAACTCCATTTGGTGGTGTAAAGGACAGCGGTGTGGGACGTGAAGGCGGATTTGAAGCTTTGAGGTTTTTCACTGAAGCAAAGAATGTATGTATTAGATACGAATGAAGTTGAATACGAAATAAATATTGAACCTAAAAAAATAAAATAAATTTTCCTCGAGCGCAGTTGAAGTGCCTTGTAAAAGTTGAAAGACTATTGAAATGGTTACGACTGCACTCGCTTTGATAAATAGATATGAATATGGACTTAACAAATAAAAATGCATTAGTCTGCGGAAGTACTGCAGGCATAGGAAGGGCAACTGCAATACAATTGGCTAAACTTGGAGCTACAGTTACATTAGTTGCAAGAGATCAAGTAAAATTAAAAGAAACATTAATAGAGCTTCCACATGACAAAGGTCAGAAGCACAATTATTTTGTTGCAGATTTTACAAATCCGCAGCAATTAAAAGACAAGGTAGAAGTTGCTGTTTCAAACAAGATTTTTCACATTTTGGTGAATAATACGGGTGGACCAAAGGGCGGCCCTATTTTTTCAGCAGAACCTGATGAATTTGAAAAAGCATTTTCAATGCACGTAATATGCAATCAGATTTTAGCTCAGGCCGTTGTGCCAGGAATGAAAGAAGCGGATTATGGTAGAATAATAAATATTATTTCAACTTCTGTAAAACAACCTATTGATAATCTGGGAGTAAGTAATACCATTCGCGGAGCTGTAGCAAGCTGGAGTAAAACAATGGCAAATGAGTTAGGGCAATTCGGAATAACTGTAAACAACGTTCTCCCAGGATTTACCGCTACAGATAGACTAGAGGATATAGTAGCAAATGCTGCTAAAAGAATGAACAAGACAGAAAAAGAAGCTGCCGAGACTATGAAAAATCTTGTACCAGCAAGACGTTTTGCACAACCTGGTGAAATTGCAAATGCGGTAGCTTTTTTATCGAGTGAAGCTGCTAGCTACATTAATGGGATTAACCTTCCGGTAGATGGTGGACGAACCAAAAGTTTGTAAATTTAAATTCAAAATAATTATTACTCTATAATATAGTGAAATGATATGAAACGAAAACTCCGCATTAATGGCCATTCTCACCTTCTACCCTATCCAGAAGAAATTCCTCAATTTATGCAGGACAAGGGAATTTTTTGGGTAGATAAAGACAGAAAGTTTATGCTTCAAAAAGATTGGAGTCGCCCTGTTACAGACTCTAGTTTCTTTTTAAATGAAAAGCTAGAATGGATGGAGCGTTTTAAGATAGACCACGCTGTGGTACTAAATCTTTCACAACTTTATGGAAACGGTTTGCGCGTTGAAGAAATGAAAAAAGCACTTCGTTTTCAAAACGATTTCAACGCTAAAGTGCAACACAACAATCCTTCAAAATTTACCTGTGGGTTTGTTGTTCACCCTGGATTCGTAAGAGGTGCTTTGTGGGAGATAGAGCGTTGTGTTGAAGAGTTAGGGATGCAACTTTTGTGTTTACCTACCCACTATATGGATTCTATCGGTACATGGCGCTGTATTTTTGACGAGGAAAATGAACCGATATTTGAGCTTGCTTCAAAATATAATTTAGCTGTAGAAATCCATCCTTATGATGGTGAAAAATTCATAAAATTAGAAAATACAGCTTGGCGTTTTCACCTTATCTGGATGTTGGCACAATGCGCCGATGCTTATCACTTTTTAACGCTAAATGGCTATGCCGACAAATACCCTGGTATGCGTACCTGTTTCGCACACGGAGGACAATTAGCTCAAATAAACCTAGGTAGAAGAATACAAGGTTTTGATGGTCGCCCAGACTTATTTGAAGGAAAAACACACCCTAGAAAAGCTGTAGGACACAAAAATATCTTCTTCGATACGCTTGTACACGATACAGGATCATTAGAGTTGGTAGTTAAAAATCAAGGTGCAAAACAAGTTTTAGTAGGACTTGACGATCCATACCCTTTGGGAGAAATGGAAAGTGCTCCACAATCATCATATCCTGGAAAAATATTAGATCTTGCCTTAGACCGCAAGATTATTACCCAAACAGAGGCCGATGCTATGTGGGAGGACAATGTAATTCAATGGCTATGTGGCGATGATGAAACTGCTAAAGAAAAACTTGTTAAGCGTATTCTTGGTGAATAATCAAATTAATAACTACAATTTTACATCTATAAAAAATGGATTTCCTTCCTGCTAAAATAAACGATTACATTGAAAGCCATTCACAACCAGAACCTGAATTACTACAAAGGTTAAGTCGTGAAACTTGGCAAAAAGTACTTGCGCCAAGAATGCTAAGCGGGCATTTACAAGGTCGTATTTTAAGTATGTTATCTAAATTGATACAGCCAAAGAATATTCTTGAAGTTGGGACTTATACAGGTTACTCTGCGCTGTGCCTAGCCGAAGGAATGCAAGAAAATGGGGAGCTTCATACTATAGATATTAATGAAGAGTTATTCGATTTTCAACGTAAGTATTTTGATAAATCTGCTTATGGGAATCAAATAGTTCAGCATTTAGGAAATGCTTTGGAGATTATCCCAGAATTCGATAAAATTTTCGACCTAGTTTTTATTGATGCCGATAAAAGCAACTATCCCAACTATCTTGAAATTATTCTTCCTAAACTAAAAAAAGGTTCTGTTATTTTAAGCGACAATGTACTTTGGAGTGGAAAAGTAGTTGAAAAAGTAAAGAAAGACGATATCGATACACAAGCGCTTCTACAATACAATCAAGCTTTAAATACACATCCAAGACTAGAGACTGTTCTTCTACCTATTCGCGATGGATTGACGATTTCACGAGTGAAGAAATAAAGATTCTTTTTCTATTACTTTTTTACACAAATTGTGAAAAACAAAAGCGAATACAATTCCTACTATGGCGCCAACAAAGATGTCGCTTGGGTAATGAACACCAACAAATATTCGACTTAACACAAAAATTATTGGCCATATATAAGCTAAGTAAATCCATTTTGTGTAGTTGCGTAACATCAATACTACAAAAGTTGTTATTGCAAAGCTGGACGAAGCATGGCCTGAGAAAAAACTATAGCTGTTGGGTTCTTGAAGAATTCGGATCAATTCTGCAAAGGCCTTCACATTATTAGGCCTTAAACGCCCCACATAGTCTTTTACAATTAGAGTGAATAAGTAGGTAACCGCAAATGTTATTATTAAAAAAGTTAAAGTGACCAATGCCTTTCGACCTTTGTAATAATAAAAAATTAAGTATACAAAGAAAATAAAAAGAGGTATCCAAATTTCAATTCGTGTGGTAAAAAGCCAAAACGAATCAAAAGCTTCACCTCCAAGACCGTTTAAAAAAACAAAAAGGTCTCTATCCCATTGCTTAAGGCTTTCAAACATCTAGAACTTTCGTTTAATTGGGCCCGTTATTTCATCGACCTCATCTTTAACTTTATCAATTTCTTTGCGAACGTCCTTAGTAATATCAACATCGATACCTTGCTTTTCGGCACTTTTGGTGATTTCAGATTTTATATCGTTTGTAGCATCTTTAACTTGACGCATAGCCTTCCCTAATCCCCTTGCAATCTCTGGAACTTTGTCGGCACCAAAAACCAAAAGAATGATGAATAGAATAAATCCTATTTCGGCACCGCTAATGAAAAGAAAATAAGCCTGTAAAATCATGCTGCAAATATACTAATGAGTTATGAGTTAATTGTGATGAGTAAAGAGTTTTTATAATATGAGTATACAAAAACTCCCTTCTATATTTTTTAACACAGAAGGGAGGCTCTTAATTTAGTATTGAGTTATTACTTTTTAGAATTATTTTTAAACTTCTCAAAAGCTCCAAGCTCCTTTTGTCTTGGCCAAACATTGTTAGATGTATCAATATCTGCAGTTTCTTCCTCTGGATCTACTTCAACTCTTACAATTTCTTTTTCTGATGCAATAACTTTACTTACGTAGCCATCATTCTTTCTCCAAATTTGAGCAGGATATGTAATTCGTTCTGAAGTTCCATCGCTATAAGTGTATTTAACTAATATAGGCATCGGAATACCTCCTAGCTTTTCAAAAGTTATTTCATGAAAGTACTTCGGGTTTTTTAAACTTGGTCTTTCCTCTACTGGAATATTTTCTTCAATATAATCCTTTAATGGCTGAACATCATTAATATTAGCAGTTTTCATACTTGCTTCGTAATCCTCGCTATCTTCAGCGACCATATATACCATTGCGGGAATTTCGGTTTCAAGAATACCACGTTCTGCAATAATTTCTTTAACCTCTTTAGTCATTTTAGAGGTTACGTGATACCTCTTTACATCTTTTACTCCCAAATCTACATAGTTGGTGGTGTAAAACCATTCTCTCCAATACCAATCTAAATCTACAGCCGAAGCATCTTCCATTGTTCTAAAGAAATCTTCAGGAGTAGGGTGCTTAAACATCCATCGATTAGCATAGGTTTTAAATGCAAAATCAAAAAGCTCACGTCCCATTACAGTTTCTCGAAGAATATTTAATGCTGTAGCTGGCTTTCCATATGCATTGGCTCCAAAACTATAAACATTCAATCCTTTAGTCATTATTGGGGCTAACTGACTTTGATCACCAGCCATATAATCTACGATGTTTTTTGCTGGACCGCGACGCGACGGATACTTTTTATGTGGCGCTATAGCGTCTGGGTATGATTCGCCAAAATCTTGCTCCGCAACGTATTGCGTAAAAGTGTTTAAACCTTCGTCCATCCATGTCCATTGGCGTTCATCACTATTTACAATCATTGGGAAATAGTTGTGTCCAACCTCGTGAATAATTACGCTTATCATTCCAAACTTAATACGCTCTCTTACTGTGCCATCCTTTTCAGGTCTTCCATAATTCCAGCATATCATAGGATATTCCATCCCTTGATTTTCAGCACTTACCGAAATAGCTTTTGGATACGGATAGTCAAAAGTCATTCGTGAAAAAGTTTTTAAAGTACTAGCAACCGCAAGAGTTGACCAATCACCCCAAAGTGGATTGGATTCTGGTGGGTATAACGAAACTGCCTTTACAGAGCCTGTTCCCATTTTAACCGCCATCATATCCCACATATACTTTCTTGAAGTTGCAAAAGCATAATCACGTACATTTTCAGCTTTAAACTTCCAGGTTTTCTTTGCTTTAGAAAATCCTTTTGAAGCCGCCTCAGCTTCTTCTTGTGTTACAATCAAGACCGGTTTATCAAAAGATTTTTGAGCTTCTTCATAACGCTTCAACATATCTTTAGTAAAAACATCCTTTCTGTTTTGAAGGTTTCCTGTTGCATCCAAAATATGATCTGCAGGAACAGTAATATTCACTTCAAAATTTCCAAATGGCAATGCAAATTCATCTCTTCCCCAGAACTGGCTATTTTGCCATCCTTCTACATCATTATATACAGCCATTCTTGGATAAAACTGAGCGATTACATATCCGCGATTTCCATCTTCAAATGTTTCGTAACCACTTCGCCCACCGACAACCATATAGTCGTTAATATTATACCACCACTTAATAGAAAATTCAAACTTTTCTCCTGGTTTTAAGGCTTGAGGCATATCAATACGCATCATTGTACGATTAATAGTATATGTCAATGCATTTCCTTTTGCGTCTTTTACTTCTAGTATATTAAACCCACCATCAAAAGCTTCGGTCATATAATTTTCAACAAAAGTCGAAGGCATATTTGCAGGAGAAACGCCTGAAGGCTCAATTAAAGGTGACTTCGAGTCTTTTGCTCTCACGTTTTGATCGAGTTGCACCCACAGGTACTCCAAAACGTCGGGGGAATTATTACTGTAGGTTATCGTTTCATACCCGCTAATCCTCTTGTTTTCATCGTCAAGCTCAATATCCATAATATAGTCTGCTTGCTGTTGATAGTAATGTGGACCAGGAGCACCACTAGCAGTTCTAAACATATTTGGTGTGGCAAACTCTTCATTGAGCTGCTTAAATCTATTGGTGTTGTAATGGCCCTGTTCCCTTTTAGCAGGTTCTGCTTCATTTTGCGCAAATGCATGTCCAGAGAAAAAGAATAATACGGCGAGGATTAGAATGTTAGTTGATTTCATTCGAAAGGTTTAATAGTTTAATAAGCCACTTGGTTCATCCCTATCAAGAATTAAACTTCGCCGGCTTTTGGGAGTTTTTAAATGGATAATATTCTGCTGATCTGAAAAGGTTTCGGTTAGTACTTTATTTTCAATTTCAATCGTCTTTATTTCTTTAATATCTTTTACTTCAATATAGGAAACGACCATATCAACATCATATTCTTTACCAATATATTCAAGCTTTACCGGCTTCCCGTTTACTTTAATATTTATTTTCTGAAACAGGTATTTTTTCAGTAGCTCATCCACTTTAGGCGATTCATTTTTTCCACCTAATAAGATTGAGGAATTATAACGCTGTTGTAGTGCATCTTCAAGATCATCTGTAAAGATTTTGGCTATTATCTGAAGAGAATTTTTCTGTTTTGCATATTCAATTTTTGTAATACTTACATAAAACTTATGAACCGGAACACCCGACATTAAAGGAAAAGCAATTAATAGAATAAGAATTTTGAAGTATTTCATATACAAATCATAAGACGAAACATCTGTAGATTACAATCTTAAGAGTACAATACTAATTATTTTTTTGTTTTTTTTAGTCTAAATTATGCATAGATAATTGAGAACTGTGCAGATAAGTAATTTAAAAAATATTTTTTCACTTAAGATATTTAGTGAAAACTCCGAAGAATTACTCGCTCCGTTTTTTATATTCTATACTTTTTTCAAGAAGAAAGTCCATTAATTGCAATTCGTTTTCAGGCTTCAATAAATCCTTGTCCAAGCCGTTTTCTTGTGCATAAAACAAGAAATCTACAGTTTTTTGTTGAGGAATATTAAAATTATCTTCTATAAACTCTTTGCTAAAGCGCTGTTGTATGTTATTACTTATAAGATTATCTCTTTCTTGCTTTTCAACAACTGAAATCTTTTTTCCATTCGGAAAAAGTAATTGCCCTACTCCCCCCAAAATAGCTAAAACATCGGCACCATTTTTAAGTGCATAACTATGGAGTGCTTCTTCGGCTGCATTTCCAGAAATAGCCGTTTTATCATCAGGCTTAAAATTGTACCCATACTCCAAGGCTATATAGCTCAAATCCCAATCTTTAGCCACATTGTAAGTAGGTATCTTCATGACATCTACATTAATATTCCCCGTTAAATCATAAGGTCTTACTACAACCTCTTCTAATTGATTTACTGCAGGATTAAGAAAAATATTCATAATTTTTCTATCAACAACCCCTTTATCTATTACAACTGTAAACGATTGATATTGCAATGCTGTAATTTGTACTCTATCGTTTTCTGCTATTTCAATTTCAAAAGTTCCATCAGTATTTGTGATGGTTCCATTTTGAGCGGAAATATTATACACTGATATACCTTCGGCATCTTCACCCTCGGGAACGTGAAGTTTACCAGAAACTTTAACACGGTCAATTTCCTGTGCTAATATTACGGGACTTACTATTATGAAAAGTAGAAGAAGTAGTTTTTTTGTCATCTATTAAAGATACGGATTTGTTTTGACTAAGAAAACTAAAAGTTTCCATTCGCAATGGTTAAATTTACATGTTTTAAAAGTCAACATTCTTATTATATTATAACTGACAAGAAAAATCCTTCAAAATGAAAAACCTTTTAGTAGTTAGTACAAGCACTGTTTACGGTGGTGAATATTTAGATTATATAACAGATGAAATGGCAGAATTATTTAAGGAAACTGAAGAAGTTATTTTTATTCCCTACGCTAGACCTGGTGGGATTAGCCACGATAGTTATACTGAAAAGGCTGCTAAAGCATTTAATAAAATTGGAAAAAAATTAATCGGCCTTCACACTTTTAAAGACCCTGTAGCAGCAATTAATAATTCAAAAGGAATTTTCACTGGTGGCGGAAATACATTTGTACTAGTTAGCGCACTATATAAGTTCGAAGTAATGCAACCGCTTAGAGAAGCTATTTTTAACGGAATGCCATATATGGGAACAAGTGCTGGGAGCAATATTTGTGGGGTGTCTATGCAGACCACCAACGATATGCCAATTGTATATCCACCATCGTTTAAGACATTGGGAGTTATCCCTTTTAATTTAAACCCGCATTATTTGGACCCAGACCCTACTAGCAAACATATGGGAGAAACACGAGAAACAAGAATTGCAGAGTTTCACACTCAAAACACCATTCCCGTGGTCGGACTTCGTGAAGGAAGTTGGTTACGTATAAAAGGGGATGAAATTATTTTAGAAGGTGATTTAGATGCTCGCGTGTTTAAACAAGGAAAGAAGCCGTATGAAATTTCAAGCGGGACAATTCTAAATTCTGAATTAGCTTAACTCCTTGACAAAATGATAGCCTTTTGCAACAAAGCCTTGATTATAAAAAAACTTATGCGAAGGAAAATTATGCACATAACTATTCAGTTCTATCCAATTGCATGATTTTTTCTTTGCATAATCTGTAACGAAATTGGTTAGCATCTCCCCTATGCCTTTTCCTCTATAGGTATCGTCGATAATAACATGGTCCATTTCCACATTTTTGCCAGCATAATGCCGAGTTTGAAACCACAAGCCGCAGGTGCCTATTAAAACTTGATCGTCAAATATACCTAGGCACTCATAATTTTGCGCTGCCATTTCAAGCAACCGTTCTTTTATAAGGTCTTCGGGAACAGCGTAATTTCCGAGTTTCTGTAATAGCGGAACTATACTTAAAATATTCTTAGACTCAATAATGCGGATTGAAATAACGTTATCTTTCAAAATAATGGTAATTTTAAAACTTCATAATTTACTATAATGAAGCGTAACGAATTTATTAAAATTTCTGGTCTTGCAGGTCTAAGCTTAGCTATTTTTCCGCATTTTTCTTTTAGTATTTATTCAGAAGAATTTACCCGAAATCAACTTATTGGTAAAGGTAATCCTGATATTGTAGGAGAAAGCTATACCTCCAAGATGCACAAATCTGCTAAGGAAGCTTTCAATAAAATGAAAGAAGCTGCCGCAAAAGACAATTTTAATATAGAAGTTGTTTCTTCATACCGCAGTTTTCAGCGTCAAAAAGAGATTTTTGAAAGGAAGTATAGAAACTTCACCTCGAAGGGACTCTCTCCTATGGAGGCAATCGAAAAAATTATTGAGTATTCTACCATCCCTGGTACTTCTCGCCATCATTGGGGTACCGACTTAGATATTATTGATGCTAATGCCCCTCGGCCATCAAGTGTTTTACAACCTGAAAATTTTCATGGAAATGGGCCGTATTGCGACTTTAAAGTTTGGCTTAATGAAAATGCAGAGAAATATGATTTTCATGAAGTTTATACTGACAATGGAAACCGAAAAGGTTTTAAATATGAACCTTGGCATTTTAGTTATGCTCCAGTATCTGTACCTATGTTAAAAGAATACAAGGAAAAGATTGACGTGAAGAAAATGCTTTCAGAAGAAGAGCTTTTAGGCAGTGAACACTTTTCTGATGATTTTATCAAAAGGTATTACACTGAAAACATCTTAGATATAAATCCGAAATTACTTCCTTAGGGAAGCTTATAAACAGTTTCACTGTTACAGTATTTAAACTAATATTATCAAACAAAAAATCTTAAAATGAATAAAAAAGTCCTTTTAATGATTCTTGACGGTTGGGGCATTTCTCAGAATCCAGAGGTATCTGCTATAGCTCAAGCCAACACACCATTTATAGATTCTCTTTACCACAAGTATCCAAACGCACAGCTACTTACTCATGGAATGAATGTTGGTCTTCCTGACGGACAAATGGGTAATAGCGAAGTAGGACACATGAATCTCGGAGCTGGACGAATTGTATATCAAGACCTGGCCAAAATAAACATGGCGGTTGAACAACAAAAGTTAAATCAAGAGCCTGAACTTCAAAAAGCATTTGAGTATGCAAAAAAGAATAATAGAAATTTACACTTCATAGGCTTAGTTTCTGATGGTGGTGTGCACTCACATATTGGACACTTAAAAGGCTTACTGTCAGCAGCCCAAAAAGAAGGAGTAAAAAACATGTATGTTCACGCATTTACCGATGGCCGTGATGTTGACCCTCATTCAGGAAAAGGATTTATTGAAGATTTAGAAAACCACCTAGAACAAACTGGAGGAAAATTAGCCTCAGTAATAGGTCGTTATTTTGCAATGGATCGTGACAAACGCTGGGAGCGCGTAAAAAAAGCTTACGATTTGTTGTGCTTCGGCAAAGGTAAACCTTCAAAAAATGCAGTATCAAGTATTGAGGAAAGTTATGCCGAAGGAATTACAGACGAATTTCTTGAGCCTATTACAATGACAACCACTGAAAGTAAACCAGTTGCAACTATACAAGCAGACGACGTAGTTATTTTCTTCAATTTTAGAACCGATAGAGGAAGACAACTCACTGAAGTTTTAACTCAGAAGGACCACGAGAGCTTTGAAATGAAAACGCTTCCATTGTATTTTGTAACGCTTACCAATTACGACGATTCTTTTGGAAACATAAAAGTTGTATACAACAAAGAAAACTTGACTGATACGCTAGGCGAAGTATTAGAGAAAGCCGGTAAAAAGCAAATTCGAATTGCAGAGACTGAAAAGTATCCGCATGTAACATTTTTCTTTTCAGGAGGTAGAGAAGTTCCTTTTGAAGGTGAAAAACGAATTCTTTGTCCTTCGCCAATGGTAGCTACCTACGACTTAAAACCTGAGATGAGTGCTTATGAAATTCGTGATAAGATTTTACCAGAAATAGAAAATGAAACCGCAGAGTTTATTTGTTTAAATTTCGCCAACCCAGATATGGTTGGACATACAGGTGTTTTTGAAGCAGCTATAAAAGCTTGTGAAACTGTAGACAACTGTGTAAAAGCAATTGTAAACCAAGCTTTAAAAAGTCATTACACAACAATCATTATTGCCGACCACGGAAATAGTGAAACAATGCAAAACCTTGACGGCTCACCAAACACAGCGCACACAATTAACCCAGTGCCAATCATCATTGTTGACGAGGATATAAAATCGGTTAAAAATGGAATTTTAGGTGATATAGCTCCAACAATTTTAGATATTATGGGTGTAGCTCAACCTGAAATAATGACTCAGAAATCTTTAGTTTAAAATTTATAATATAAAAATCAACATCAAACTTAACTATGAAAAAAGTAATTTTAATTCTCTCTGCTACCCTTTTGGTAGCCTGTAATTCTTCAAAAGACAAAAAAAACTCACTTGAAAACAGCACAATTGAAATGGCAACAGAAAACAGTAATAAAAAAATTAACGACACTGTTCCCTATGAAGACACAGTTATGCTTTTAGGAGAATCTAACAGACAAGGATTACTAATGGAGCCTTTTAAAGAATGGTATAATTTAGGTTATAGTCATTATAGAACAGCTCCAGAGGTTACAAATGAGTTAAAGCCACTTCTTGAAGATGTATCTATCTCCGTTTTTATGGGTACTTGGTGTGAAGATAGCCAGCGTGATGTTCCACATTTATATAAAATACTAGACGACACCGGTTTTGACGAATCTAAACTTACTCTAGTAAATGTCAATGACGAAAAAACTACACCTCAAGGATTGGAAGATGGAAAGAATATTATTAACGTTCCAACCCTTATATTTTATAAGGATGGTGTTGAATTAGGTCGAATTGTAGAGTACCCAATTGAGACAATTGAAAAAGATATGCTTAAAATATTGAGTGGAAAAAATTACAAGCACGCTTACGCCGAATAAAACTTTAGCATCGGTATAATTCTTCGTAATTTTGCAGCTTGAAAAAAATTGAAATGATTGGAGAAACAATAACTATTGCTGTAGATTTTGATGGAACCATCGTAGAGGATAAGTATCCGCGTATTGGTAAACCTATCATTTTTGCCTTTGAAACCTTAAAGAAACTACAGGATAAAGGTCATCGACTTATATTGTGGACGTACAGAAAAGGCCCTGAATTGGAAGAGGCAGTACAGTTTTGCAAGGATAATGGTATTGTTTTCTACGCAGTCAACAACAGCTTTCCCGAAGAGGAATTTAACCCTACTCACAGTCGAAAAATAAACGCAGATATTTTTATTGACGATAGAAATGTTGGAGGACTAAAAAGTTGGGGAGAGATTTACCAAGAATTAGTGGGAGAACAACCTATTTCTAATAAATACACTAAAAAGAAAGGGTGGTTTTCCTTTTTGAAATAAATATATGATTATACCAAAAACAAGAGAAGAAATTGAATTAATGCGCGAAAGTGCATTAGTAGTATCCCGTACTTTAGGAATGCTAGCAAAGGAGGTAAAACCAGGGGTTACCACAAATCAGCTTAACAAAATGGCTGAAGAATATATTCGTAGTCAAGATGCGATTCCAGGTTTTCTAGGACTTTACGACTGTCCTTCAACCTTACTTACCAGTGTAAACGAAGCAGTAGTACATGGTCTTCCTACTGATATACCTTTAAAAGAAGGAGATATCGTAGCTATCGATTGCGGTGCAATAAAAAATGGATTTTACGGGGACCATGCATATACTTTTGAAGTAGGTGAGGTTTCACCAGAAGTAAAAAAACTTTTACAAGTTACTAAGGAGTCTCTTTATATAGGTATTCGCGAATTTAAAAAAGGAAATCGTGTAGGAGATGTAGGATATGCAATTCAAAATTACTGTGAAGCACATGATTATGGTGTAGTTCGTGAACTTGTAGGTCACGGCATTGGTCGTAAAATGCACGAAGATCCAGAAATGCCAAATTATGGACGTCGTGGTCGTGGAAAGAAATTTGTAGAGGGAATGACAATTGCGCTAGAGCCTATGATTAATATGGGAACTCATAGAGTAAAGCAACTCAGTGATGGTTGGACAATTGTAACTTTAGACGGACAACCAAGTGCTCATTTTGAACATAATATAGCTCTTGTAGATGGAAAACCTGAATTACTATCAACCTTCGATTATATTTATGATGCGCTAGGTATTACTAGCGACGAAGAAAAAGAATTCAGAAACTTATAGACTTAATGCCTTTGCACCTATGCTTTTAATATTTAATCGCAAGGTGCAAAAGTTTAAGAGTTCAAGCCTTACAATTTGTTCAAGAAAATCCTAAATACTATACCGCGACCCTTGCTTATCAGGCTGAGTATTATCGGACGCCCGATTCTTGCTTTTTTCTTAAGGGGCAATAAATTCACCGATCCAATTGACGGAAAATCTTACCGCAAGTTTCTTCCGTATGGATATGAAGTTATTCGTGAAAATGCACTTTCTCCTGGAACCCTTTCTTTGGAAAGACATAGGCTGTTTTGGCTTTATCTTAAAAATGAAACAGGATTTTTCACGGATAATATAAAAGTCCTACATTTTGCTCCAGAACAAGCTTTCTATAAAAAATTCAGGAAAATGAAAAATCTAAATTACACAACAACAGATTTGAATTCTCCCATTGCCGATGTAAAAGCAGACATCTGCAACTTACCTTTTAAGGATAATGAATTTGATTTTATAATCTGCAACCACGTTTTAGAGCACATCCCTGACGATACTAAAGCTATGATGGAATTATACCGTATTCTAGCTCCTGGCGGCACAGCGATTCTACAGGTGCCTTACAAAGCCGATTTAGATACTACTTTTGAAGACGATAGCATTACAGACCCTAAGGAACGCGCAAAAATATTTGGACAGTACGACCATGTGCGAGTTTACGGGATGGATTACTTTACAAAACTAGAAAGCATTGGGTTTAATGTAGAAGCTGTAAATTACACAAATACGTTAACCTCTGCAGAGGTTGAAAAGTACAAACTTCCGAAAGGCGAATTAATTCCAGTTTGCCGAAAACTAATTTCCTAATTGTCTTTTAAAACCTTTGGTAATAAAAACCTGATGGTTGTTTAATGAATCATTGAAGGTTAGATAAGCCTCTACACCTGGAAGGTTTTCAAGTAAATTTTTAGATTTTTCAAGACCTAAAGCCATAAATGAGGTGGCATAAGCATCTGCCAAAGCACAAGTTTCGGCAAGTACAGTGGCGCTTGTTACATCACTCTTTTCGGCTGAACCTGTTAACGGATTTAAAGTGTGTACATAACGCCTACCAGATGCTGAATCTATTCTGAACTTTCGGTAATTCCCTGAAGACGCCATGGCAATATTTTTAAGTTTAACAGTAGCCTCATAAGAACGATCACTTAATTCGGAATCTACAGTTTCAATACCTACTATCCAATCTTGCTGACTGTTTAAGTTCTGCCCCTTAGCAAGAATCTCACCCCCTAATTCAATAAGGTAATTACTAACTCCTTTGGACTCTAAGTAGCGGCCGATACAATCAATTCCAAAACCTTTAGCTACAGCATTAAAATCGAAGTAAATTTGAGGGTATTCTTTAGATATTGTCCCGTTTGTATTTATTTTCACTTTATGAAATCCAACATAGTCCATAAGCGAATCTAAGGTTGTACTATCGAAAACTTTCAAAGGTCTAACATCACCAAATCCATAAGCATTTCGCAGTACCCCTATTGTTGGGTCGAAATAACCGTTTGTTTTTTTATTCACATCCTCTGAAATTTCAAACACTTCTTTAAAGATAGCATCCACAACTAAAGTAGAGTCACCGCGATTAATTTTTGAAATATCGCTTTCAGGAATATAAGTGCTTACTGAATGATTTACGGCGTCGATAACAGAGTCTATTCCGGTTTTAAAATTAAAATCTTTTTCAGAATATAACTGAATATTATAGGTGGTACCAAAAGCTTCACCCTGAAAGTAGATTGGCGTCTCTTTGTTTTTATCACAGGAAGTTAATACTAGTAAAAAAGACAATGCGATGTATTTCACAAATTGAAACATACGATAAGTATATAGCGTTAAGGTGGTTTAAATTATTTCTTGTAATCCTTTATATACAAGGGTGTAATCTTCGTCTTTTAAAACGGGCTTCCCGTAATCACTGCCATGCCCTAAGCCTACTCCAGCATAGTAAGTTTTTGCTTCAAATTTAGAAGCGTGTTCTTTTATGGTTTGCATAAAAACAGGATCGTATGCTGCAGCATCCTGAGGATAGGATACAGCTCTTACAATTATAAAATGTAGTTCTTTATTCCTTAAAGCGACAAACTGGGGATCCTTTTTAAGCTTTGAGTTAACCCCTAAAAATTCAAATCCGTCTTCTTTCAATTGTTTCCCTACAATATTCATTGCAAGATTATGTAGTTCTTGTTTTGTAAGTTCTTCGGCCATAATTAATTCAAAATTAAAGAAAATAGAATTACGTTATAAAAAAAAACCGCTTCAAAATTGAAACGGCTTTATAATGTTTAATGTGTTTATTAACCCCCGAAATCATCGAAACGGATGTTCTCATCTGGGATTCCGAAGTCTTCACCCATTTTTTGAACAGCTTGGTTCATCAATGGAGGACCACAGAAATACAATTCGATATCCTCTGGAGTTTCATGGTGGTTTAAGTAATTGTCAATAACTACTTGGTGAATAAACCCTACGAAACCATCTCCTTCTTCATCGTGAATATCCTTTTTCACTTTCCAATTATCTTCTTCTAATGGTTCAGATAATGCTAAGTAGAACTTAAAGTTTGGAAATTCGTTTTCTAGTTCTTTAAAGTGATCTAGATAGAAAAGCTCCCTCTTAGAACGTCCACCGTACCAATAGGTAACTTTACGTCCAGTTTTCAAGGTTTTAAATAAGTGATATAGGTGAGATCTCATTGGTGCCATACCAGCTCCACCACCTACATAAAGCATTTCTGCTTCTGAAGGGTTGATAAAGAATTCACCGAAAGGACCAGAAATAACAACTTTGTCACCTTCCTTACAGTTAAAAATATACGATGAAGCGATACCTGGATTAACATCCATCCATCCACCTTTTGCACGGTCGAATGGCGGAGTTGCAATACGAACGTTAAGCATAATCTCACGTCCTTCTGCTGGATAAGAAGCCATTGAGTAGGCTCTTTCTATAGTTTCAGTATTTTTCATCACTAATGGCCAGAGTTTGAATTTGTCCCACTCCTCCTGAAATTTGTCTGGTCTATCGTGCTCCTCTGGGTGAGCCGTAATATCCATTTCTGAGAATTTAACCTCACAAGGCGGTACTTCAATTTGAATATACCCTCCAGCTTTATAGTTCATATCCTCAGGGATTTCAACTACAAATTCTTTAATAAAAGATGCAACGTTATAGTTTCTAACAACAGTAGCATCCCATTTTTTAATTCCAAATATTTCTTCTGGAATTGAAATATTCATATCCTGCTTAACTTTCACTTGGCAAGAAAGACGGGCACCTTCTTGCAACTCTTTACGAGTAAAGTGAGGCGTTTCTGTAGGCAATGCTTCACCACCACCAGATAATACGTGGCATTCACATTGAATACAAGTTCCACCACCACCACAAGCAGATGGCAAGAATATTTTTTCGTTACTTAAAGTAGTTAGAAGTGTGCCACCACTTTCTACTTCAATCACCTTTTCGTCGTTGATAGTGATTTTTACAGGACCCGACGGTGATAATTTTTGTTTGGTAAAGAGTAACAATGAAACCAATAACAAGGTTAGCACTAAAAAGGCTACAACTGTTACTATAATTACTCCGAGTGTACTTACTGCTAAAAACATACTATTGCTTCGTTATAGTTGAAACTTCAACCGTCTTCACGGCCTCTGTATTTTCGTTTTGAATTTGTTCAGTTTGAATTCCTAAATTTTCAGGATTTCCTTCTAGTGAAGTAGTATCCTCATCGCCACCAGTTAACATCCCACCGAAACTCATAAATCCAATAGCCATTAAACCAGTAATAATAAATGTAATTCCTAAACCTCTTAATGGTGCTGGAACATTTGAGTAACGGATTTTTTCACGAATTGCTGCAATTGCAAGAATAGCTAAAAACCAACCTATTCCTGAGCTAATTCCGTAGTTTAATGCCAAACCTAAAGTTTCAATTTCTCTAGATTGCATAAATAATGATCCTCCTAAAATTGCACAGTTTACAGCAATAAGTGGTAAGAAAATACCTAAAGAGTTATATAGCGAAGGTGAAAACTTTTCAACTACGATCTCTACCAGCTGAACCATAGTTGCAATGGTTGCAATAAATAGAATAAATGATAAGAAACTTAGGTCATAAGAAGCATATTCTTCCCCTAACCAAACTAAAGCTCCATCCTTTAATATATATTGATCTAAAAGCCAGTTTATAGGTACAGTAACTGCTAGTACGAAAATAACCGCAGCACCAAGACCAACAGCTGTTGATACTTTTTTAGACACCGCTAGGTAAGAGCACATTCCAAGGAAAGTGGCAAATACCATATTGTCTATAAATATCGATTTAAAAAATAACTCTACGTGTTCCATTTGTTCAGTAATTGAGTTTGCAGCTTCGATTATAAATAGGCGAACCTACTACAACCGTCATCTGCCAAGTTTGTTATTCCTCTATTAAGTCTTTGTTTCTTGCGCGTTGTACCCAGATGATTAAACCTACGATAATCAAAGCCATTGGCGACAACAGCATAAACCCATTGTTTTCGTACCCTATAGCATAAAGACCTGTTTGCGCAATTGGATCTCCAAGCACTTGGTATCCTAGAAGCGTTCCAGAACCAAGTAATTCTCTAAAAAATCCGACGATTACAAGTATAAGACCATAACCAGCAGCATTTCCGATTCCATCTAAGAATGATCGCCAAGGACCATTTGCTAAAGCAAAAGCTTCAAATCGTCCCATAATAATACAATTAGTAATAATAAGACCAATAAAAACTGATAGTTCTTTACTCAGCGAGTAAGCAAAAGCTTTTAAAACTTGATCTACAATGATTACCAAAGAGGCAACTACTACCAACTGAACGATAATTCTAATTTTCGAAGGTATAACATTACGCATTAACGATATAACCACGTTACCAATTCCCATAACTGCAAGTACCGAAATGGCCATTACAATAGAGGCTTTAAGTTGGGCTGTAATAGCTAATGCAGAGCAAATTCCTAAAACCTGAATTGTAATAGGGTTATTATCCGCTAAAGGATCTAGAATAAGCTTACTGTCTTTTTTTGATAGCAATCCCATAATTTATTGATTTAAAGATTTTAAATAAGGAAGGTACATTCTCATATCCTTTTTAATCATTGCTGTTACTCCATCACCAGTGATAGTTGCTCCAGCAATAGCATCAACCTTATTGTCGGTTTTATTTTCATTAACAGGATCGTTATTACCTTTTGCAACGGTAATTCCTTTAAAGGCATCGCCATCTAAAATGTGCTCACCTGTAAAGTCGTCCATAAAGTAGCGTTGCTTAATCTCAGCTCCTAAACCAGGAGTTTCTCCTGCGTGGTCAAAGAATACGCCTTGTACTACTAAAGATTTATCAACAGCTACGAAGCCCCAAATTGCATCCCAGAGACCTTTTCCTCTCATAGGTATAACATATAGGGTTTTACCGTCTTTTTCTCCCACAAATAATGGAAGTCTACGCTTGTAGTTTGGGTCTTTAGCTTTAGCTTCTTCTTGTTTGATATCTATTAAATACGCTTCTGTGTCTTCTGTTACTTCTTTACCCTGAATTACTAATTGCTTAGTAATGTATTTTGAAAATGCTTCTTCCACTTTATCGGTAGAAATAAATGTGATATCACCATCACCTTCATTCCCATTAACCCCCATAGCGTAAAGAATGTTTTGCATCTTTTCAAAACGCTCATTCAGTGTTATTTTACTTTTTAACCCTTGTGCAACACCGGCTAAAAGTGATCCCACTACAATTACCATAATCACTGCAAAGATTATAGTATATGAGTTTTTATCTGTTTTCTTTGACATGATTACGCTGTTTTAGCTTTTAAACGTTTCATTCTCTTCTTAATATTTCCTTGTACCACATAATGGTCAATTGTTGGTGCAAATACATTCATCAACAATATTGCAAGCATCACACCTTCTGGATAAGCTGGGTTAAATACTCGAATTAGCACCGAAATAAACCCAATGAAGAAACCGTAATACCATTTACCTAAATTAGTTTGTGAACCTGTAACTGGATCTGTGGCCATATAAACAATACCGAAAGCTAGACCACCAATTACAAGGTGATGCCAGAATGTTTCGCTCATTAATCCATAGAAAGTATTCCCTTCTTGAATCCAACCTGCATTTACTACACCATTAAAGATAAGACCCATGGCTAGGGCACCAATAACTGCTGAAAGCATAATTCTCCAGCTTCCAATTTTTGTGTAAATTAAGAAAGCCGCACCTAATAGTATTAAGAATGTAGAAGTTTCCCCTACCGATCCTGGTATAAACCCCCAGAAACTATCCCATATGCTATAAATAGGTTCTTGATTTTGAGCTAAACTACCTAATATTGTTTCTCCCGAAATAGCATCTGGTTGTCCAGCCATTTCTCTAGCACCGTGAACCCAAACTTTATCTCCACTCATCCAAGTTGGATATGCAAAGAAAAGAAAAGCACGAATAGTAAGCGCTGGGTTTAGGATATTCATTCCTGTTCCACCAAAAACCTCCTTACCAATTACAACACCAAAGATTACTGCTACTGTAAGCATCCAAAGTGGAATATCAATAGGAACAATAAGAGGTACAAGCATACCAGTTACCAAGTATCCCTCTTCTACTTCGTGTTTGTTGATAATTGCAAAAATAAATTCAATTAAAAGACCAACTCCATATGAAATTATAACCAATGGCAACACTTTCATAGCACCTAGAGCGAAATTGTCCCAAGTAAAGAAGTTAGCAAAAGGATCTAATCGCAAAGTTCCATCTATAGCAGCATAATGCTGATATCCGGCGTTAAAAATTCCGAAAATTAAACAAGGAACAAGCGCCATAATAACCGTATTCATAGTTCGCTTTAAATCGTCCACTACTCGAACATGCGAACCAGAATGTGTGGTTTCATTCGGCATATACAAGAAGGTATGCAACGCATTAAATGCAGGAGCCATTTTTGTACCTCTGTACTTTTCCTTTAGCTTATGTAAATTCTGTTTCAATCCCATATACTACGTATTTTTCATTTCTTCAAAATGAATAATTATCCTATTTCTTTATACATTATGTCAAGACCGTTTCTAATAATCTGTTGGTGTGGCTGCTTACTTACGCAAACGAATTCTGTAAGCGCAAAATCTTCTGGAGCTACCTCATACATTCCCATAGATTCCATTTGATCTAAATCTTTAACCATACAAGCCTTAAGCATTTGTAATGGATACATATCTAATGGAAAAACTTCTTCATAGATACCAGTCATCACAAAAGCCCTATGCTCTCCGTTAGTATTTGTATCTAGATCGTAAACTTTATTTGGCATCAACCAAGAAAATGTTAACGCTCTTGAAGTAGATATTTTATCAAAAACAGGCTTGTTCCAACCAAATAATTCGTAGTCATCGCCTTCTGGAATTACAGATACAGTGTTGCTGTAATATCCTAAATGCCCTTTTGGTGAAATTTTGGTTCCAGTAAGAACATCACCACTAATAACGCGTACGTTCTCACTGTTCAGCCCAGAGTCATATAAGAACGTAGAAACCTCTGAACCTATTTTAGTTTTATAATATTTAGGAGCTTTCACTTCTGAACCTGAAAGAGCGATAGTTCTTTCAGCGTTAAACTTACCAGTTAGTAATAACTCACCAATAATCACAAGATCTTGGGGCGCAACAGTCCAAACAACCTCACCTTTATTAACTGGCTGAATCTTATTTATTAACGTACCCACATTTCCAGCTGGATGCGGTCCTGACACAGTATGCAGTGTAATATCTTTTAAACCTTTAAAAGGAGAACTTCCACTTTTACCAACACCAACATGCAACTGGCCGTTAGTAAGTTTACTAAGAGCAGTTACAGCAGCTTGAAGTTCTTTTTCTTTACCATTTAAAGAAAAATCAACATCGTTTGCTAAAGGCGCAGTAGTATTTGCTGAAACATAAATAGCTTCTGGCTCTTGCTCAGTATTAGCAATAACCGCATATGGGCGCTGCATAATAAATGGCCAGCAACCAGACTCCAGCAGTCTAGCCTTAATAGCATCAGCACTTGAAGATTCTGGGCTTAAAACACCAAAATCCTTATAAGTATCCTGCGTATCCGCTTCAATTAAAAGATTAGTAATTACACGTTTTGCACCGCGCTCTATTTTAGTAAGAGTACCACTTACAGGTGAAACAAATTTTATAGATTCGTTACTCTTTGAGTAGAAAATGGTGTCACCAGCTTGAAACTTATCGCCTTCTCTTAACACCATTTTCGGGACAATAAGATGAAAATCCGATGGTTTTATAGAAAAAGTTCTGGATCTTGGTGCGCTAGAAATTGTCTTTTCCGCTTCACCCTTTAGCTTAATAGTGAGACCTTTTTTAATTTTAATGTCTTTGGACATAATATAGATATTAATAATGCCTTTATATCACCTTAATAAACCCAAGATAATATTTCCTCTGAGTTTAAGGGCGTGCAAATTTATAAATTAAAACCACCATTGCACAACAAATGAGTATAATTTTATTTCAGAAAAATAAGATTAGGCAAATTAAAAAGAATTTGAAAGATTATATGGCATATAAATTACTATTTCACTTCAAAAAACGACTTTAATAAAAGTTTTCTCTTATACCCATTAATTTAAAAAAATAAATTCCTTCTACCACCTTCAGTTTCAACCACAAAATATAATTACTATTGTGCCATGAAAAAAATCAGAGTTTGTTTTGACTGTTTCACTAAAATCGAAGTAACTATATCAAAATAAGCATACAGAAGTGAGAAGGGTGGAAAATAATAAAGATTATTGGGCTGTTTGTAATAATTGTAAAGGGCGTGGAAAAAAACGTCAAAAACTCAGCATAAAAGCTAGAAAACGCTACCAAAATGAAATAGATGAATTTGAGAATTCAACAACAAAAACCAACCCTCCCACTCGACCTAAAGCGCCTTTTAAACCTTGTACAACTTGTGAAGGGACGGGAATAACTCCTTCAAAAAACCATCCAATCCCCGATAGTGAAACACTGCCACATATAGCAATTATTGGTGGCGGAATAGGAGGCGCAGCACTTGCAGTAGCTTGTTTACATCGCGGCATCCCATATACTCTTTATGAACGAGACGATAATTTTAACACTCGATCTCAAGGTTACGGTCTCACACTTCAACAAGCTAGCAAAGCCATTGCTGCATTAGGAATTCTCCCGTTAAAAGATGGCGTGATATCAACCAGACATTTAGTTCACACTATTGAAGGAAAAATTATTGGGGAATGGGGAATGAGAAAATGGATTAAACCTGATTCAAAAAAAACATCAAAAAAAACTAATATTCATATCGCAAGGCAACCCCTTCGCCTAGCCTTACTTGAGCAACTAGATTCAAAAAACTCAATCAAGTGGGGTCACAAATTAATTGACCTTAAGGAAAAAAAAGGCGATAATGTTAATTTAAGATTTTTAGTAAACGGAAAAATTAAAACATCAAGAGCTAATCTCGTTGTAGGTGCAGACGGCATTCGAAGTTCAGTGAGGAGACTCGTAATTGGTGAAAGTATTTCTCCGTTACGACATCTTGATTGTATTGTAATTCTTGGAGTTTGCTCTTTAGAATCCTTACCTAATATCGATAGCTCACTTTTAGATTCCAGAACAGTTTTTCAAACAGCAAATGGCAACGAACGTATATACGTTATGCCCTTCACTTCAAATTCCGTTATGTGGCAGCTTAGCTTCCCAATGTCGGAAAAAGGTGCAAAAGCATTAAGCAAAAATGGAGCTAAAGCGTTAAAGGAAGAAGCAATTAAAAGAACTCAGTGGCATACACCTATCCCTCAAATTATTAGTGCTACAGAAGAATATCAAATTTCTGGATATCCAGTTTACGACCGAGAATTACTCGATAATGAGGTTTTAAAAAAATGCGGACCCATTACATTAATTGGAGATGCAGCCCACCCAATGAGCCCCTTTAAAGGGCAGGGAGCTAATCAAGCTTTGTTGGACGCACTTTCCCTAGCAAGAACAATCCTTAAAGGGTGTAATACTTCTTCCCAATGGAGAGAAACCGGGATAAGAGGAAGTGTTTTAAATGAATTTGAAGCTGATATGTTAGAGCGAAGTGCTTCAAAAGTACAAGACTCTGCAGCTGCAGCAAAATTCCTTCATTCTGAAATTGCACTCCATAAAGGAAACGAACCTAGGGGACGAGTTTTGAAAAGAAAAAATAGTCAAAATAATACCGAATAAACCTAATTCTTGAAATACACAATTTGTAGGTATTATAAACCATTATTATTTTAAATTAGAAATTTATTTATTTTAGCTATCAAACAAAACTTAGGTTAACATTTCTTTACTATCTTAATACTGTAATCTGAATGTATTTTTGAAAGGTCAATCAAAATATAGAACCTCATTAATGAAGTTAAACAAGGCTTTAATAGTTCAGAAACACATTAATTAATTTTAAAAGTATTTTAATGTCAAATAATAATGATCAAATAAATAAGAAAATGAAGCTTGCTGAAGGGCTATTACTAAGAGCAGACTTATTGAAGAAAATTGAACATCTTCAGAATAGAATTAGACCTATTTTAGTAGTTTCAGACGACAAACTACCTCAAGAAGATCCTGATAAATTGATTGCTCAGCTACGAAAAGCAATTCAAGATTTAGAAACCTTAGTTATTCGAATTAATAAAACTAACAACGAAACTTTAGTTGAAGGTGAAGGAGTTCTTATGGAAGCTCTAGCGAAAAGGGATTCTTTAAAAATACTCTCTGAAAGACTTAGGAGAATTAGACATGATGCACAATTTAACAACAGTGGCGACAGCAATTTAAAAAACACTATTAGCATCAAAAAGCTTCAGAATGAAATGGATGAAACAGGAAGAGCTTTTAGAGAAATTGATAGCAAGATTCAAGAAATAAATTGGCTCACCGAGCTTAAAGATTAAGCCGAAAGGCTAGAATGGTCGGGGCGAGTACCAGCCCCTTTTTATGGTAGTTTTCGGGGCAAATTGAAAACACTGCCAATACAGAAGCTGCTTGGGTTGCGGCAAAACTTACTGTTTAAGACCCATTACCGCTTACAACTTACAAGTGTATAATTTACAACTTACCACCAGGTACTGACCGATCGTTCTTTTTATCAATCATTTAATTAATTAAATTATGAGAAGCTTTATAACTTTACTTTTGTTTGTCTTAGTCTCCTATAGCATAAATGCACAAGGTTTAATTGGCGCTTGGGAAAATTATTTAACATCTGAAAATAATGAGGAATTAAAGAATGTTGTGATTTTTACAGATGGCTATTATTCATCTACCACTTATAATGTTAAAACTGGAGACTTTATCAAAACGCATGGTGGTGCTTGGGAGTTAAATGGAAACGTACTAACCCAATATTTAGAGTTTACTTCTACCAATTCTTTTGCTGTAGGAAATCAAGAAAACCACAAAATACTGATCACCGAAACTGAAATTAAATTTCCTGTAAATAACCAACGGCTAAAAAGAATAGATAAAGGTGAACCTGGAAAACTACAAGGTGCTTGGTTAATGTCTGGAAGAGTAAAAGACGGGAAAACTGAATTAAGAGATACTGACGGACCGAGAAAAACGATGAAAATTTTATCTGGAACTCGATTTCAGTGGATTGCTTATAATACCGAAACTAAAAAATTCATGGGAACCGGCGGAGGTACTTACACTACCCTAGATGGCAACTACATTGAAAATATTGAATTTTTTTCTAAAGACAATTCTAAAGTTGGACTAAAATTAAAGTTTAACTATAAACTAAAAAACGGAAATTGGAACCACTCAGGATTTTCAAGCAAAGGTGACCCCATAAATGAAATATGGAGCCTTCGAGAATAGTAGATTAAAACTTACTATAATTTTATACAATGGATCTAAATTAATTTTCTTTTCAGCTTTAAAAGCTTTATTCACAAGAGAACGATTGCTTAACATAATAAACAGGCATTAAAATTGTTTATCTTAGCTCCATAAATCAACATTATGCTAAAATCATTCGCTTTCTCCATTATCGTTTTATTGGTTGCGCCTCAAATTTCGGCTCAAATTACTGAAAAAGTAGAACCACCTTATATCCAAACTGTACAGTTTAAAGGTGCAACAGAATTAAGTGAATTACCAATAATTAGGTTAGGGCAATCTTTAGAATTAACCTTCGATGCATTAAACGGAAATGAAGCAGATTACTTTTATAGCATCACTCACCACAATTTTGATTGGACCCCATCAGATCTTTCAAAAAGTGAATATTTGGATGGATTTGACGATGTTCGCATTACCGAATATCAAAATTCATTAAACACACTTCAAATATATTCACATTACAAATTAACCATCCCTAACCGAGACACACGAACAATTAAAAAAAGTGGGAATTATTTACTAAGAATATTTAGTAGTAATGGAGATTTAATTTTTACTAGAAAATTCTTAGTCGTAGAGGATATCGCATCGGTGGGAGTTGAAATTAAGCGGGCAAGAGATCTTAATGTTATCGATGAGAAACAAGTAGTTCAATTTACTGTAAACTCACAAAGCCTATTGTTGAGAAATCCGAAGCAAAGCGTTAAAACTTTAGTTCTTCAAAACAGCAACCTTAAAACTGCTATAACAGACCTTGTTCCACAATACACTATGGGGAATGAGCTTATTTATAAGTATGACAAGGAAGCAGCATTTGGAGGTGGAAATGAATTTTTAGCTTTCGATAATAAGGATGAGCGTTCAGCCTCAAACGGTATAAGGTCGATCGCCGTTACCGATTTATACGAAAATTATTTATTTACAAATATTCCAAGGTATAATAGACCTTACACCTACAACCCCGATATTAACGGTAATTTTGTGGTAAGGAATATTGATGCTAGAAATCAAGATATTGAAGCTGAATACGTTCGTATGCATTTCAATTTACAGTATTATGAAGATTTAGGTGACAAAGAGATTCACGTTTACGGCAACTTCAACAACTGGACCATAGACGGAAGCACGTACTTACGTTATGATAGTGAAAGTGATACTTACAGAAATACTAGACTTTTCAAACAAGGGTTTTACAACTACAAATATGTGGTAGTAAACAGAGATGGAAGTATAGATGAAGGCGCTATTAGTGGAGATTTCTGGCAAACAGAAAACGATTATACCGTAGTAATTTACTTCCGAGACCTTGGCGCTAGATACGATAGAATTATAGGAATTGGTCGTGCAAATTCAACCTCAATTACCAATAATTAACCTATGAATTTCACTTAATTATCGAGTGATGAGCGAAAATAAGCAAAAAGTTCACGGTGGGAGAAGATTAATGCGATACCGCGGTACTAAATGCCTGAACTGTAATCAACCACTTGACAAAAGTGATGTTTACTGTTCTTATTGCTCACAGCTTAATAGCGATAAACAACTTTCTGCCAAAGATTTTTTGGCGGAATTTCTTAGCAGTATTTTGGTTTATGACTCTCGAATACGCACAACTTTCAAAGATTTACTATTTAGACCTGGTGTTATTACTAAGAACTATGTAAAAGGACAACGTCTTAAATACGCCAATCCTTTTCGCCTTTTTCTAAGTGTATCTATTATTTATCTTCTTTTGGAAAGTTTTATAGGGTTTGTACAGAATTCGGAAAAACCTAGCTCATTCAGCCTAAACAATGATGTTGAAAATGTCGTTTCGATGGATTCGCTAATCAATGAACAACCAGAGAATTTCATTTCAAATAGTTCTGCTAAGGAGGTTTTAAAAGCTAAAGAACTGGGGATATCACAATATTATTCAGATAAAACTTTAGATAGTTTATCATTTCTCGAAAGCTACAGTAAACGCGGAAACATCTATTATTCTTATTATTTAAAAACTAAGATTGAAAGCCCAATTGCAGCTCTTGATAGTTTAGGTCATACCAACACCTTTAAACACCGATGGCTTTATTCGCGATCTGTTTCGGTTTTTAAAATAATTCACAATACAGACGAATTCTTCACTTATTTAAAAGCTAAATTGCCATTTTTCTTATTCTTTTTTGCTCCAATTTATGCTTTGTTTTTTTGGCTTTCCTACTCTCGAAATAAATACAATTTCATTGAACACGTTATTTTTGTATTTCATATTTTCAGTTTTATATTTCTGTATTTAATTATTTTCAGTATTCCTGACATAATCTTTAACTCCAGTTTTTTCCAAACCCTTTTATTTGTCATCATTGGGCCATTATATTTTTACTTCGCACTGAAGAAGTTTTATGGTCAGGGAAAGTGGACAACATTGTTTAAATTTGTATTTTTAAGCATTATATTCTCGCTGAGTTTTATGGTGGCAATAGGATTTTTTGTAGCTATAAGCGCAGCTTTATATTAACAAAATGGTACAACAGGTAACACAAGGAATTAAAATCTCGGTACTTACTGAATTTGATGGGACATTTTACAAAAACCGTAAAATGCAATATGCCTTTGCTTATAACATTACCATTGAAAATCAAGGAAAACACACAGTTCAACTCACTTCGCGAAGATGGGTAATCAAAGACTCTTTAAACAACACTGTGATTGTAGAAGGTGAAGGAGTTATTGGGCAGAAACCTATTTTAAAGCCTGGTGAAAGACATTCGTACACTAGTGGCTGCCTATTATTCTCACCTTTTGGCTCGATGAAAGGTCATTTTAACATGATCAATTTTGAATTTAATCGTAAATTTAGTGTTGCCATTCCACTTTTTAATTTGAGCGCTCCCTTCTCATTGAATTAAAATGCTGTTTTACTAACTTTATCAGTTTGTAAATCTTCATAACGCATTGAAATAGCATCGTTATTCTTAACAATTTGTGTAATACTTTTAGTTTTTACATATTCTCGATCCATTACTAAACTGCTGTTGAAATCTCCATCTCCTGATGTTTTATGAAAATTCAGCAATTCATCTGCTGTAGGTCTAATAGTTTCGAATAGGAACTCTGAAAACCATTTCTCTCTTTTTTTCTTTAAAACCTCAGGGTACAATGGTGAGGAAGACCAAATTTGAGGAGCCAATGGTTCCTCAGAAAAATGATGCTTTTCCCCATCCCAAACTAATTTAAATAATCTAACACCATCATTCCAATCTACAAGTACAACGGTAAATGGTTCAATATCTTGGAAATTGTATTGTTCTATTTCAGGTTTTAAATCGTTTGATTTCAAAATATCTTTTAGCACTACTCCTCTACTTTTACGGTAAGATAGTTTGGGTTCGTGAGCCACAAAGCCTCCGTTCATTAATGAAGCAACTCGTTTTCTATCACTTACTCCTATCCAAGTTCCTCCCGCAACCGCATCTTTAGGATAAAGTAGTTTTACGCCATCTTCGTTGTAAATTTCAGGCGGTAAGGTTTCTCGACCTGGAGCTTCATCACGATTAGAAGTTAATATAAATCCGTGATTTGATATAGGAGTGAAAGTAATAGTGCACATTATGATTTATTTAGTAATCGAATCTACAAAAGGAAACTTAAAAACACCAATTTACTGGCTTTAAATGTAAAATTAAGCTGATCACCAAATTTATCCATTTCGGAATTAAGAAATATGAAGATTAGGTGCTTCAAAAATTGTATCTTTGCAACCTTTAAGAACACAAAAATAATAATGTAATGGGAAAAGGATTTTTTGAAGTACCGATCGCTGTAAACGAACCTGTTAAGGACTACGCTCCGGGTTCACCAGAACGAGAAGAAGTACTTAAAACGTATAGAGAAATGTATAAGGCAGAAATTGAAGTGCCTTTATTTATCAACGGAAAAGAGGTAAAAACTAAGGAAACCGCTACAATGTCGCCTCCACACGATCATAAGCACGTGTTAGGTACTTACTATAAAGCTACTAAGAAAAATGTTGAAGAAGCAATTGAAACTGCTTTGGAAGCAAGAAAAAAATGGGCTGCAATGCCATGGGAACAACGTGCTGGAATCTTCCTTCGCGCTGCCGAACTAATTGCTGGACCATATAGAGCAAAAATAAACGCTGCTACAATGCTTGGGCAGTCGAAAAATATTTATCAAGCTGAAATTGATTCTGCTTGTGAGTTAATAGATTTCTTGCGTTTCAACGTTCAGTATATGACTGAAATCTACGCTGAGCAACCAGAATCTACATCTTCGGCTTGGAACAGAGTTGAATACCGTCCGCTAGAAGGATTTATTTATGCTATTACTCCATTTAACTTTACTGCCATTGCTGGGAACCTTCCTGCAAGTGCTGCATTAATGGGGAACGTAGTAGTTTGGAAACCAAGTAACACTCAGGTTTATTCAGCAAAAGTTATTATGGATGTATTCCGTGAGGCTGGTGTTCCTGCAGGGGTTATCAATATGGTAATGGGAGACGCTGTAATGATTTCTGATACGCTTATGGCAAGCCCAGATTTCAGTGGAGTTCACTTTACTGGTTCAACAGGAGTTTTCCAAGGCATATGGCAGAAAATTGGAAACAATATTTCAAATTACAAAACTTACCCACGAATAGTTGGTGAAACTGGTGGTAAAGACTTTATTGTTGCTCATAAAACTTCCGACCCAAAGCAAGTTGCTACTGCAATGGCTCGTGGAGCATTTGAATTCCAAGGTCAAAAATGTAGTGCTGCAAGTCGTTGTTACATTTCTAGCACAATATGGGAAGATGTTAAAAAGCATTTAATTGATGATGTTCGTTCGTTTAAAATGGGTACTCCAGAAGACATGGGGAACTTTATTACTGCAGTAATTAACGAAAACTCTTTCGATAAGCTTGCAAGCTACATAGACCAAGCTAAGAAAGATAAAAACGCTGAAATTATTGTTGGTGGTGGATACGATAAAAGTAAAGGATACTTTATTGAACCTACTGTTATTGTAACTAAAGACCCTAAATACACTACTATGTGTACTGAGCTTTTCGGACCTGTATTAACAGTTTATATTTATGAAGATAAAGATTGGACAGAAATGCTTGATTTGGTTGACGGAACTAGCGAATACGCACTGACAGGTGCTGTTTTTAGTGAAGACAGATACGCTTTAGAAGAAGCTGTAAAAGCTCTCGAAAATGCCGCAGGTAACTTCTACATCAACGACAAACCAACTGGAGCTGTTGTAGGGCAACAACCATTTGGTGGGGCTCGTGCAAGTGGTACAAATGATAAAGCAGGAAGCAAACAAAACCTTTACCGTTGGATTTCTCCTAGATTGATAAAAGAAACTTTTGTTTCTCCTACAGATTATAGATATCCGTTCTTAGGGTAACCTAAAATCATTTAAATAGAAAAAGCCCCGATTAAAATTTTAATCGGGGCTTTTTTATGATCTATTTTAAAAAACTTTTATTCAAAATTCTTAGTCTCATTAATACTTGCAAACTGAGAGTTTTTAGCATTGTTGTCTTGGTCAACTACCATAACCACAAAACTTAAATTTTCACCTACATAGTTAGAAGGAACTGTAAATGTGTAGTTCTTTTTAAATTCTTGGAAAGCAGGTGTTGAAGGGATTGCATCTCCAAACAAGTCAGAAAGTGAATTTCTCAAGGCATCATTGTGTACATAGTCTTCAATTGGATTTCCTAGACCTTCATATGGATGCCCAGGAGTTTCATTAAAGTAGTTAGCCTGTGGCGCAACAACTCCGTTTTCTAATAAGTAAACCACAACCTTATCTCCATAAGTTGAACCATTTTCATAAACAACCTTTACTTCTACGGTTAAGTTAGCACCTGTAAGCTTTGAGTTAATTGCAATTGCAACATCAGTATCTGCACCTGCCATTGATAAAATTTGACCACTTGGGTAAGGATCTGGCCAAGCTACTGTACGGTTAATTTGTCCTTTAGGAAAACCATTACTTACACCAAACATATCTTGTAATTCCTGAATTCTAGGAAAATCTAATGGATCTGGTAAACTTGCAGCAGTTTTATGAATAGCCACAATACTTACGTGCTCTGTAGCAGCTCTTACCTCGTCTATAGCCAAAGCAACCGCTGGACAGAATCCACACCAAGTTCCTGTATAATCTTCAACTACTACTTTGCGTTTTGGAATATATACCGCAAAATTCTTGGTTGCTGAAGTATAAGTTTCATCGTTTACTACATACTCAGCATAAACTTCAAAGTCTCCTACTGTACTAGACGAATATGTATTACCTTCAATAGCTGTATTGTTTACATAAAAAGTTGCTTCATCTGAAGTATCAGTACCATCACTATCTAGTAGACCGAAAGAAACAGTTTGATTTCTCATTGCTTTAGAAACACTAACAGTTAAGGCTCTTTCAGTTTCAGCAAGCACTTCAAAAGTTAATATATTACTTACTACATCATCATATATAGCTTTTACTTGGTAATTACCCAATTCAGCAAACGTGTAGCTACTACCTTCAATTTCAACATCATTTACTAAGATATTTGCAAGCGATGTATAATCTTGATCGTCGTTACCTATAACAGTAAAATTAACCACTTGATTAATGCTCACAACTTCTAACTCTCCACTCCCGGCATCACTCTTAAGCTCTAATTCTAAAGCAGGTCCTTGCTCAACAAATGGATCTTCTTTTTTGCTACAAGAAACAACTGCCAAAACCGCAAAAAGGAATAAAATTTTAATATAGGGATGTGTTTTCATAATAAAAATAGTTTTTTTAAAGTGTGCTAATATAGCGCAATTATAAAAAAATGTTAAAGAATAAATTGTTAAATCAATATTTTTTCAAAAAACCAATCTCTAATTCATTAAAAAAAACTTAATATTGCCAATATAAAGTTAAATTAAAACCTTATCACAAAATGAAAAAATTAATCCCTCTTTTACTTCTACTTGTATCCATAGCTGCTACATCACAGAATGAAATGCCACAAGTAAATCTTACAACAGTAGACGGTAATGTATTTAACTCTTCAAGTATTTCAACCGACAACAAAGTTACTATTGTCTCCTTATGGGCAACTTGGTGTGTGCCTTGTTTAAAAGAATTAGATGCAATTAGCGAAATTTATGACGAATGGCAAGAAGAAACTGGAGTTGAGCTTTACGCAATTTCTGTAGACGATAGTCGAACTGTAAAAAGAGTTAAGCCTTTAATTAATGGCAAAGGCTGGGATTATACTGTACTTTTAGACACTAATAATGATTTTAAACGTGCCTTAGGTGCTGCAACTGTACCATTAACACTTCTTGTAAAAAATAACGAAATAGTTTATCGTCATTCTGGATATAGCCCTGGTGCAGAGTATGAACTTTATGAAAAAATAAAGGAATTCTCTAACTAATCTCTACATTACAAACCCAACAAATAATTATGAAAAAACTTATTTTAGGCGCCTTTCTTATAGTGGGAGCAATTGGCTTTTCACAGGAAAATGGTTACTTTTTTGGTGGACTTGAATCGAATTCTCAATGGCTTTTAGACGATGAAGATTTTGGTTATTTTGCCCCAAAAGAACAGTTTCGTTCCAACAATTACCTTCAATTAAACTATTCATTAGGAAAATTTACTGCTGGAGTACAATACGAATCGTATTTACCAAAAGCGTTAGAAGGATACTCTCCAACTTGGGATAATCAAAACGGAATTGGTACTTATTATTTAAATTTTAGAAATGAAACCCTAGATATTACTGCTGGTTATTTCTACGAACAGTTTGGTAGTGGATTACTGTTACGTACTTGGGAAGATAGACAATTAGGAATAAACAATGCTTTGAAAGGTGTTCGTGTTAAGTTCAGCCCAACTTCAACTTTCAATATGACTGGAGTTTACGGACAGACTCGTAATGGTTTTGATGTTTCTGAAGGAGTAATCCAAGGACTTGATGCCAATTTAGATTTAAGTGCATTAATGAATATTGATGCGGTAGATTTAAAATTTGGTGCTAGTTACGTTGGAAGATATCAAGACAATGGTGCAAACGATACAATTCCAGCAAGTGTTAATGCCTATGGAGGAAGACTTGATTTTGTAGCTGGAAAGTTTTACGGTGGAGTTGAAGCAAATACAAAGGATCCAGACGTACTTATTAACGAAACTATAGTAACATCTCCTCAATTGTTTGACGGAACTGCTCTATTAGTAAATTTAGGTTACGCACAAAAAGGACTCGGTATAAATACTACTTTTAGAAGGCTAGAAAACTTCTCTTTTTATTCAGATAGGTATGCTGAAGGAAACCAATACAATGAACAAATTATAAACTATGTTCCTGCAATTACAAAGCAACACGATTATTTGCTTTCTAATATATATGTGTACAACTCTCAACCAAGACTGTTGTTTACAACAAATGAAAAAAGGGCTGGAGAAGTAGGAACTCAGGTTGATGTTTACTACTCTTTCGACAAAGAGAGCGCTTTAGGTAAAGTAGGAACTAAACTAGCTGGTAACTTTTCATACTGGGCAGGACTTGATACCGAATTCAATAAAACAGATCAAAACTACGATGTTAAGTTTATTGGTAAAGGTGATAGATACTTTAGAGATTTGAATATTGAAATAAAAAACCGTTGGAGCTCAAAATGGAGCACTGTTGCATCTTTCCAAGATGTTATAATAGACAAGAGTGTTTCTAAAGGAGGAATTCTAGGGCAGCAAGGAGACATCCGCGCTCAGATTGCCGTTATAGAAGGAACTAGACGCTTTACAGGTGCTAAAGCTTTGCGTATGGAGTTGCAACATCTATGGACTGCAGACGATGATAAAAACTGGGCTGCAGGAGTTCTTGAATACAATTTCAACTCATCTTTAGGTGTGTATGTAGCAGATTCTTGGAATTATGGAGGACCAAATAACGACCACTTTTATAATATTGGAGGTAGTTATTCGAAAGGACGTGCTCGTTTCGGCCTTAATTATGGTCGCCAAAGAGGTGGTTTAATTTGTGTAGGAGGTGTTTGTCGCGAAGTTCCTGAAAGTTCAGGAGTAACAGCAAACCTTGTGGTTACATTCTAAACTACTTATTTATAAATTTATAAAGGTCGTTCAAAGCAATTTGAACGACCTTTTTATTTGGAATATACTGAGATTAGAATTTTCAATTTAACCTCTATTCAATTATCAATAATGAATTATTTTACAGATTTCATATATTGAGAGGTGTAATCTGAAGTATTTAAAAATTAAGGCTGTGCTGTTTAGTAATTACCCAATTAGGAAAACCTATTAAGTAATTAATTGAAATAGGATATCGAGAAATATACAAATCCTTAATAAAGCCCAACAACGAGAAATTACTTTAAGAAGTTATGATCAAACCATTTAATCATTCAAACTAGCACTTTTAATATCTTAAATGCTCACCAATATCTGAAGCGGAGTTAATTCGTAAAGCTATAGAAAACAAAAAAGACTATTCCAATTAAGAATAGTCTTTTAAGAAAGCTATAAAGAATAAAGTCTTACTGCTTTAGTATTTTAGTAGTTTGTACAGCGCCAGCCTTGTTAGTTATCTGTAAAACATAAGCCTGTGAAGCCAAGTTTGAAACATTCATAATATGACGTCCAGTATCAAAAGATGCTTGTTTTACAACTTTCCCTAATACGTTATACATAGTTAATTGAATTGGCTCAGCAACTTCCATTACAATTTCATTAGAAACTATTGTAGACTGTACAGCAAATTTAACTTTTCTTAATTCGTTAACTCCCAAAGTTGGGTTGTAACGGTATGAAAAAATTAAAGGTTCATTAATTTCGTTTGTTCCTGCAGCATCAGAATATTGACGGAATGCAAATTTAAATTCTACATTATCAGTTCCATTACCCGCATCGTTATTCCATAGGTGATTTCCAAGACCAGTAGTTTCTCCAACTCCAATTAGATATGCAGGGTCTACAGCTGGAGGAACAGTCTCTCCAATTTCTAAATCGTTATAACATAATCCGTAACACAATTGCTCAAATGTACCAGTTACAGAGTTTTGTTTTTCAATAACCTCAATTCGAGTATATATTTCTTCTGATGGATTATCATTGGTTACAAAAAACTCATATTCGGCATCTGCGTAGTCAATAGAACCATACTCGATAACATCGCCATTATTCAATTCATTCCCAGCTCTGTCTGTTACAGTAAATTGTGCATTAGCAACTGTAAAACATCCTATGGTCGCTAATAAAAGTAATTTGATTTTCATTAATTTAAAATTTTAAGGTTAAAAGGAATTATAATCTAACAAAAGTAACGATTTTAATTATATATAAAGTCCTGAATATTAAAAACATTTGAATTTTTAACACTTGTTAAAACCATACTAAACACTAAAAATCAAATACTTACACAAGAATAAAAGTATTATTTGTATATTTATTAAAATTGTATAATTATGTAAAAAATTTAATCTTTTATTAACAATGTTTCATTGAAAATAGTAGATTTGTAGGTATTAAATCTTTTAAAACTCCTAAAAAACTAAAATCATGTTTAAAAAACTATCTCTTTCCTTAGTTTTTACAGTATTTGCATTTGGCTCGTACGCGCAAACTATTGTATCAACTTCCCCTCAAGACAAAAATGTTGTCTTAGAAGAATTCACAGGAATTTATTGTCAATTTTGTCCAGACGGACATTCACGTGCTCAAGCTATTAAAGATGCTAATCCCGACAGAGTCTCGTTAATAAACATCCACACTGGCGGATTTGCGAATCCTTCAGGTAATGCCCCTGATTTCCGAACAAATTACGGTGCTGCCATTGCTGCACAAACTGGTTTAACTGGATATCCATCTGGAACGGTTAACCGTCACGTATTTTCTGGAAATAACACTATACTTGATAGAACACAATGGGCAGGTAGAGCTAACCAAATTTTAGGAACTGCTTCAAATGTAAACGTAGCTGCCGAAGCAAATATAAATGTGCAAACCAATGAGCTAACAGTTCACGTAGAAGCTTATTATACCAGTAGCAGTGTTGAATCTACAAACAAATTGAATGTGGCTGTATTACAAGATAACACCAAAGGACCTCAAAGTGGTGGAGGTCAAGGCAGCAATTACAACCATATGCATCGTTTGGTTGATCTAATTACCGGACAGTGGGGTGAAGACATTACGAATACTACAGCCGGAAGCTTCATCGATCGTACTTTCACTTATACTATACCGGCAGACTATAGAGATGTTCCTACAAATCTTGCTGATATGAAAGTAGTTGTATTTATTACAGAAACTACTCAAGAAATACCTACTGGTGTAACAACTTTACCTACATATACAGGTCTAACAAATAATAATGATGCTGCGATAGCAGAAATTCCTGAAATAGAACCTACTTGTGATACTGAATTATCAGCCAATGTAGTAATCAAAAATTTAGGCGCAGACCCAATTACTTCGCTACCTATTACATACACAATTAATGGTGAAGCGCACACATTTACATGGACTGGCAACTTATTATCGCTTAGATCGGAGACGGTTTCTTTACCAGCAGTAACCTATACGTTAAATAGCACAAACACACTGGAGGTTACTATCCCTAACGACGACGATAACTCTAACAACTCACAATCTACCACTTTTGACCAAGCAACTGAAGGTACAGGAACAGTTAACTTAGAAATTCGTACCGATGGATATGGATCTGAGTGCCGCTGGAACATTAAAGATAGCAATGGGAACATTATCGAAAATGGTGGACCTTACCCAAACAACACTACAGTAAACCTTACATTTAATTTAGATGAAGACTGTTATTTATTTACTGGGATAGACACTTGGGGTGACGGTGGAACAAGATTCACATTAACTGATAGTGAAGGAACCCAACTGTTTTACGCAGTAGGTAATTGGGGAGCTGAAACCACAGGACAGTTTGGTAGTAACGGTGTATTAAGCACTGAGGAATTTAGCACTGAAAACATTGCTCTTTATCCTAACCCAGCAAGTACAGTTCTTAACCTTAAGAATGCTGAAAATGCAAATATCGAAGTTTATGATATTTTAGGAAAATTAATTCTAACTCAAAATAACCTTGATGTAGACGCTCAAATAAATGTTGCTAATCTACAAGCTGGAACCTATTTTATTAAAATCTCTAAAGATAACTCGGTTACAACTAAGAAGTTTTTAGTTACTAAATAGTTTTAGAAGTACATATTTTGAAAACCCCGATTCGTTCGGGGTTTTTTTATACCTTAACCCTACAGAAGATACAACTGCAAGAGTTCTCATTTTAAATCAATACCAATATGAAATATACTATCAAGAAGGAAAAAACAATTTTTGATGACCACTACAAGATAACTGAGGGACAAATAACCCACGATACTTTCAATGGAAATGAAATAACAGTTAGACGTTTAGCATTTGAAAGAGGTGACTCTGTGGCGATACTTTTATATGAAAAGGAATCGCAAAGCTTGCTCCTAACCAATCAGTTTAGGTATCCTACTTGCAAACACCACAACGGATGGCTGCTCGAAATTCCGGCTGGTTCTCTAGAAAAAGATGAAAATCCCAAAGATTGTATTACAAGGGAAGTGCTAGAAGAAATTGGATATAAAATTGAAAACCCAAAACTAATAAATACTTTCTACACCTCACCCGGCGCTAGCACCGAACGCATTTTTTTATATTTTGCAGAGGTTTCAGTTCAAGACAAAATTTCACAAGGCGGTGGAGTTAAAACTGAAAATGAAGATATTCAACTTGTTAAGTTACCTAGAGCAGAAATTCATTCGAAAATCACCGAATATAAAGATGCAAAAACCATACTCGCACTACAATGGTTTCTTATAAATAACCCAGTTTAATGAAGCTCTGGTGGTTTTAATTACTAAAACAAATCGAAATTCCGCCTGAAGCTACTTCTCTTATCCTTTATATTTAAGTGGTAAATACACCACACTTTTCGTTTCAAAAAAGTCTTCTTCAAAGTAATCTTCTAAAGGATAAATTTCAGCATTTTTATACACTTTTAATTCTTCTGTTAAATCACCTCCTTTTAGATAGAGAATTCCATTTTTACGATCGTGTAGACTCTTTTTAGCAATTTTTCCGTTTATCCAATGTACAAATGTTTCCATTTGCGCTACAGCACGACTTACAATAAAATCGTAATTACCTGAAATAATTTCAACTCTTGCATTTGTAGTCTTTACATTTTTTAATTGCAAACCATCTACTACTTCATCTACTACTTTTATTTTTTTTCCTATGCTATCAACTAGGTGAAATTGAACATCTGGATATAAAATAGCAAGTGGAATACCTGGAAAACCACCTCCTGTACCAACATCTAAAATTTTGGATCCTGGTAGAAAAGTTTGAATTTTCGCAATTCCAAGCGAATGCAAAACATGTCTTAAGTATAGTTCGTCAATATCCTTTCGAGATACTACATTTATCTTTAAATTCCAGTCTTGGTAGAGTTTTTGTAATTGCTCAAGCTGGTTCTTCTGAATATCAGTAAGTTGCGGGAAATATTTTAAAATTAGCTCCATATAAGTAAATAAGTGGCAAAAGTAGAATATCTTAACTAAAATTGTGAATTTCGACAACTAGATTTCCATAAAAGATGTCTATTTTTGTTCAATCTACAATTTATATTACCCTTGTTAACTATTACATGAATCAAAAAAACTTAAACTTCTCAAGAAAGGATAGCGCCAAATTCTTTAGAACACTAAATAAACGAGTAAACGATTATTTCAAAGAAAACGAAATTGATAAATCAGGAAATTGGAAACTTCACCTGAAAACAATTGTTATGTTTTCACTTTATCTCACCCCTTACTTTTTATTTTTAACACTAAATTTCCCTGGATGGGCTCAATTACTGCTTACCATTATTATGGGAGTAGGAATGGCTGGTGTGGGTATGAATGTTATGCACGATGCTAATCACGGGTCGTATTCATCCAAAAAATGGATAAATAAGGTTATGGGCAGCAGTATGTATATTCTTGCCGGGAACGTCTATAATTGGCAAGTACAACACAACGTGCTACACCATACTTATACAAACATTCACGGTCACGATGAAGATTTAGAAGCAGGACGTATTCTTAGATTTTCAGAACACTCTAAATGGAAGCGTTTCCATAAATATCAACACTGGTACAGCGTATTACTTTATGGATTATTAACCTTTAACTGGGTATTAACTACAGACTTTTTTCAAACTAAACGTTATTTAGCTAGAAAACTATCCTACGGTAAATTCCCTAGTCCGGTAAAACAATGGAGTATTTTAGTAATAACAAAAATTATTTACATTTCCTTATGGATAGTAATTCCAATTTTGTTCTTCAACATTGTATGGTGGAAAATATTGATAGGTTTCTTCATTATGCACTACGTTGCTGGATTAATCCTAAGTATTGTTTTTCAACTTGCTCACGTCGTTGAGGATACCGAAGTCTTCCTTCCAGACGAAAGCGGAACTATGAAAAATACATGGGCTATTCACCAGTTATTTACTACAATGAATTTCTCTACAAACAATCCAATTGTTAATTGGTACACTGGCGGATTAAATCACCAAGTAGAACACCATATTTTTCCAAACATCAGTCATATTCACTACAAGAAAATTTCTGAAATTGTAAAAAGCACCACAAAAGAATTCAATTTACCTTATAAAGAATATAAAACTACCAGAGAGGCAATAGCTGCCCATTTTAGACATTTAAGAGAAATGGGGCAAAAACCTGCTACTCTAACTGCTTAACTATTATGGACAAAAGACTTTCAAATCGCGTTAATGCGATGGCAACTTCAGCTACATTAGCAATGGCTGCAAAAACTAGAGAACTTAAAGAACAAGGAGAAGACATTATTGGGTTAAGTCTTGGCGAGCCTGATTTTACAGTTCCGGATTACATCAAAGATGCGGCAATTCAAGCAATTAAAGACGATTATCATTCTTATACTCCTGTAGATGGTTATGTCGAGCTTAAAAACGCTATAATTCACAAATTTAAGCGAGATAATAACATTTCATATAAACCTTCTCAAATAGTAGTATCTACAGGTGCCAAGCAATCTTTAGCTAACTTAACCATGGTCCTTTTAAATGAAGGGGATGAAGTTTTACTTCCAGCCCCCTACTGGGTGAGTTATGCAGATCAATGTAAAGTTGCTGGAGGAGTTCCGATAGAAATTCCCACAACTATAGAAACCGATTTTAAGATTACTGCAGAAGCACTAGAAGCTGCAATTACTCCAAAGACAAAAATGATTATTTACAGTTCACCTTGCAACCCAAGTGGTTCGGTTTACAGTAAGGAAGAACTTAGAAAATTAGCCGATGTATTAGTAAAATATCCAGATGTAATTGTAATTAGCGACGAGATATACGAACACATCAATTTTAGTGGTGGTCACGCTTCTATGGCAGAGTTTGATGATATGTCCGACCGTACCGTAATCGTAAATGGCGTTTCAAAAGCCTTTTCCATGACGGGTTGGCGTATTGGTTACATTGGTGGCCCAGAATGGATTGCAAGAGCTTGTAACAAAATGCAAGGTCAAGTAACTAGTGGAGCAAATGCTATTGCTCAGAGAGCCGCAATTACAGCTTTAGAGAATCCACCTAGTAAAATTAAATTTATGGTCGATGCTTTTAAGAAGAGAAGAGAACTCATACTAGAATTACTTTCAGAAATTGATGGTTTTAAGATTAATAAACCAGAGGGTGCCTTTTATGTTTTTCCAGATATTTCTTATTTCTTTGGGAAAACACTTCGTGGAAAAAATATTACAAATGCTTCAGATTTATCACTCTATTTATTAGAAGAAGCCAAGGTAGCTACTGTAACTGGTGAGGCTTTTGGAGACCCTAATTGCATTAGGCTTTCATATGCTGCATCAGAAAGCGACATTAAAGAAGCTATTCGCAGAATTAAAGAAGCTCTTTCTTAACAAGGTGTTTTTTTAAAAAATAATAATATTTTAGTAGCAGGATTAGTTAAATACAACTAATCCTGTTTTGTTTTTATAAATTCTCTGTAATTTAGGCAGCTTAAAATCAAAAAAAAACTAACTTTAATGAAAACAAAATTTACATTATTTCTTATTCTTTTTGCTTTTGCATTCGGGGCTAAAGCACAAGATAGAACCAAAGCCACCTATGTAGGTACAGTAGGAAATGTAGTGCATGTTCCATCAATTGCTTCCCAAGCCGCACAGAACGAATTAGCTCCTGCCCGAGTTAAAAAATCTGTGATGCAAGATGGTAGAGCATCGCGAAACTTAATTGTACCTGGAAAAGATCCTCAAATTGAAGATGATTTCTTTGTTAGAAATCCTCATAAATTAACACAAGCTCTAAAGGGACGCACCCCTTCGTTAGTTTTTGATGCTGCCTCATCAAACTCACAACCTACCGATCCTGCCGTTGGCGTTGGCCCTAATCATGTGTTTGTTGTTTTTAATACTGGTTTCAGAATTTTCGATAAAAGTGGAAACCCTTTAACTGGACAATTAAGCCCTAATCCAACTATTTTTCCTAATGGTGGATGTTGCGACCTAACTGTCTCTTATGACAATGCAGCTGATAGGTTTGTCATTACATTTCTTGGTAATGGTGCTCAAATTGCAGTATCAGATGGGCCAGACCCTGTAAATGATGGATGGTATGTTTATAATATTGCTCAAATTAGTGACTATCAAAAACTTTCAATTTGGAGTGACGGATATTATATGACCGATAACACAAGTGCAACCAATAAGGTATATGCCATGGAGCGTTCAAAAATGCTTAATGGAGACGCTTCAGCAAAAATTATTGGATTTCCACTTCCAGGAATTGTAAGAAATGGCTTTTACAGCCCGCAAGCTTTAAACGTTACCAACAATAACCTTCCGGCTCCTGGAGCAGCTCCTATTGTTTATCTTCAAGACGATGCTTGGTCTGGTGTTTCACAAGATCATGTAAAATTATGGACTATAGATGTTGATTGGGCAACTCCTGCCAATTCAACAATTACATCGCCAATCGAACTGACCACGACTCCATTTATATCCGTTTTTGACGGCGGAAGTTTTTCTAATCTTTCACAACCTGGTGGTGGTGCTGCAATTGATGCACTTCAAGCAACTATCATGAATCAGGCTCAATTCAGAAAATTTAACACGCACAACGCTGCGGTATTTAATTTTGTTGTAGATACCGATGCTACTAATGGTGAACTTGCAGGAATCCGTTGGTTCGAACTTCGTCAAGATGGCGATGGGCAACCTTGGAGTATTTACCAAGAAGGAACGCACACTTCTCCCGAAGGAAAACACGCCTGGCACGGAAGTATGATGATGGATATGCAAGGTAATATAGCCATGGGATATACTGCTATGGCAGGGCCAACTACACCAGATCCAACTTCTAAAAGAGTGAGTTCATACTATACAGGGCGATTTGCAAATGACCCGCTAAACACCATGACCATCAGTGAAGAATTAATTGCAGCGGGAAATCAAAATATTCCTGGATTGCGATATGGAGATTACAGTAAAATTGATATCGACCCTGTAAACGATAAGGAGTTTTGGTATATAAACGAATATATGAACAACGGTAGAAAAGACGTTGTAGGTGTTTTTCAAATTGCACCAAACTTTAACAAAGATGTTGGGGTGGTAAGTATAGACAGTCCTGAATCTGGAACACTTTCAAACAGTGAAACTGTTAAGGTTACTATATTCAACTATGGAGAAGACAGCGCTTCCAACTTCCCAATAACTTTTCAGATAGATGGTGGTACAATAGTTTCTGAAACGTTTTCAGGAACAATTCCTTCTTCTACAACTGCTGAATACACCTTTACAGCTACTGCAAATTTAGGAACAGTTGGCACAACCTACTCTATCACCGCTGCAACAAATATGGCTGGCGATGAAAATACAGACAACGATTCGCTTACAAAATCTGTTACCTTCTTAGAGCCGAATGATATTGGAGTAAGTGATATTTCCTCACCTACCTCTGGTACACAGCTAAGTGACTCAGAAGAAATAACTGTTACAATCACAAACTTTGGAGGTGAAACACAATCAAATTTCGATGTATCGTACAATTTAGAAGGAACAATTGTTACCGAAATTGTTGCGGGCCCACTAGAAGGAAATTCAGAGATTGCTTATACCTTTACCGAAACAGGTGATTTTTCTGCTTTCGGAAATTATGATTTGAGCGCTTACACGTCGCTGCCTAATGATAGCGACACTTCTAACGACACAACTTCTGTAATAATTACAAATCAGAATTGTACACCAACGATGAACTGTAATTCAGGAGACGGTTTACGATTGTTCAATTTAACCACCATTGATAACCCTTCAGAATGTGAAGGATATGCTGACTTTACCGATCAAATTGCGGTTATGGATCCAGATACTACTTACGACCTTACGTTGAAAACCAACTATGGGAACCAATATGTTCGTGTATGGGTAGATTTTAACGACGATTTTGTGTTTTCACAGGATGAAATTGTGGTAAATAATGTTATTATTGGTCAAGGACAAACATCGGGTACCTTTACATTAACAACACCATTTGTAGTTCCTGCAGATGCTGCTATAGGGCAACATTTAATGCGCGCTAAAACAAACTGGAATGCACCTGTTCCTAATGATGCTTGTGAAGAAACAACTTTTGGAGAAACAGAAGACTACAGCGTTCAAATAGGTGAATTAGGAGTTGGAGATTCAATTTTTAATGAGAACGGACTTACTGTTTTATCTTTAGATAACAATGTGTTCGATATTAAAGTGGAAACTCAAGATTACCTAAAAGATCTTCAATTGTCTGTTTATAACATCTTAGGACAAAGATTGCTTTTTAGAAAACTTGAAAATGAAGGAGGAACTTATAGTTATACACTAGATATGGGTTATGTAGCAAAAGGCGTTTACCTAATCCGTGTTGGTAATCGAGATACCGGAAGAGTACAACGTATAATTGTGAAATAATTATTTTTTACAATTAACATAAAAGCCCAAAGCATAAAATTTGCTTTGGGTTTTTTTATGAATTCTATTGCTGTATTTTTACCAAAAATCGATACATGGCCAAAATTTTATTATTAGGAAGCGGAGAATTAGGTAAAGAATTCACCATTGCCGCCAAGAGAATCGGACAAACAGTTATAGCTGTTGATAGTTATAAAAATGCACCTGCAGCCCAACTCGCAGATTTTGCCGAAGTTATAAATATGCTAGACGGCAAGGCCTTAGACGCTTTAGTTGAAAAATACAAACCAGATTATATAGTTCCAGAAATTGAAGCTATCCGTACGGAACGGTTTTATGAATATGAAAAGCAAGGTTATATGGTTATTCCTTCAGCGAAGGCAGCTAATTTTACCATGAACCGCAAAGCCATTCGCGATTTAGCTTCAAAAGAATTGGGATTAAAAACGGCAGCTTATCGCTATGCATCCTCGGCCGCAAGTCTTAAAAAAGCGGTTTTGGAAATTGGAATGCCCTGCGTGGTAAAACCATTAATGTCTTCTAGCGGAAAAGGTCAAAGTACTATTAAAACTGAAGAAGATATTGAAAACGCTTGGACCTATTCACAAGATGGGTCCCGTGGTGATGTGGCCGAAGTTATCGTAGAAGCCTTTATAGATTTTAATCATGAAATTACGTTACTAACCGTAACACAACGCAATGGAGAAACACTTTTCTGTCCCCCCATTGGCCACCGACAAGAACGTGGCGATTATATGGAAAGTTGGCAACCCGAGCCAATGCAAACTGAGGTTTTAAAAGAAGCTCAACAAATGGCCGAAAGAGTTACCACCGCCCTAACAGGTTGTGGCATTTGGGGAGTAGAATTCTTTGTGGCCGATGACGGTGTTTACTTTTCTGAACTTTCTCCAAGACCGCACGATACTGGAATGGTAACTCTTGCAAAAACACAAAATTTTAACGAGTTTGAATTACACCTAAGGGCTGTTCTTGGACTTCCAATTCCAGAAATAACTCAAGAACGCATTGGCTGTAGTGCAGTAATTTTAGCTTCAGAAAATTCAGATAATCCGACCTACAGCGGACTTGAAAAAGTAGCCGCATCACCTAAAACAGATTTTAGAATTTTTGGTAAACCAACTTCTCGGCCATACCGAAGAATGGGAGTGGTTTTAACCTATGATAATGTAGATGGAAATATTGCTGAAGTAACCGAAAAAGCAAAGAATCTTGTTAAACAGGTTAAGGTGAATTAAAGATAAACTTTAAGATTGAGCGGAATATTAAAAATCAACTATCGATAAGTACTCCAGTATTTGTTTATAAAACTTAAGAAGTAGATATTCTATGTTTTAAAAATAATTATAAGGGTAATACCAAAAGGCTATAGAAACCTTGCCGAACAATGAGATGAGCGGAAAATTATTCATTGCAAAATTATTCTTAAAACAATACCAGACCCTGTCCCCCTGAGCGCAGTCGAAGGGTGTATTTAATTGCCAGTTTAGAAATGAATTATAAGTTGGAGTAATGCCTACAAGGTTATAAAAAACCTTGCAGGAAATTAATTTTCTCGTCGAATTCTGAATTTTAACTTCCAATTATCGATTTCTCCAGAAAAATGGCGTTAATAAGATAAGAACTGTAAATAGCTCCAATCTTCCTATTAACATCAAGAAGCTCGACCACCATTTTGCCGCATCTGGCAAATGCCCATAATTTTCTACTGGACCGAGACCACCAAGTGCAGGCCCTATATTTCCAAGTGTTGAAGCAGCCGCACCTATAGCTGTTATAAAGTCTAAGCCCACCCAAGAGAAGACTAATGTTCCAACTATAAACGACAGCATATAAAGTATAAAAAAGCCTAATATATTAAAAACAATAGGTTGCTGTACAGCTTTTCGGTTATATCGCACAGGCAAAATTGCATGGGGATGAAGAGTTCTTTTAAATTCTAGTACTCCATTTTTTATCATTATTAGATGGCGCATAATTTTTATTCCTCCTGAAGTAGAACCTGCACATCCTCCTAAAAACATCATTCCAAAGAAAAATATAGTTAAAAATGGCGTCCAGGCGGTGTAATCTGCACTTATAAATCCTGTAGTTGTAATTACCGTAAGCACTTGGAATAATGCATGACGAACTGCGCTTTCAAAAGGCCCCCATACCGTTGGATGAGCAACACTAGAAAGAGACATATCTGCTTCGAAATATATTAATAAAGCAGCGATTAACGTAAACCCTAAGATAATAGCAGCGTACATTTTAAACTCTTCATCTTGAAATACTTTCTGAAACTTTCTTTTAAATGCAAAATAGCTGAGAACGAAATTACTACCCGCTAAAAACATGAAAAGTATAATAATATATTGCACCAAAGGGTTGTCGTTCCAATAAGCTACGCTATTGTTTTTAGTAGAAAACCCACCCGTGCTCAATGTCGATAACGAATGGTTTATAGCATCGAAAAAACTCATCCCCGCCAACTTAAGAAGAATTGTTTCTGCTATAGTGTATCCCACATAAATAAGCCAAAGTCGTTTTGCAGTATCGGTAATTCGAGGGTGAAGCTTATCACCTCCAGGCCCCGGAGCTTCAGCCGCAAAAAGTTGCATCCCACCTATTCCCAATAATGGGAGAATAGCTATTGCTAAAACGATTATTCCCATACCTCCTATCCAATGTGTAATACTTCGCCAAAAAAGCACACCCTTAGGTACCGCTTCAATATCAGATAAAATAGATGCTCCCGTAGTTGTAAAACCACTCATAGTTTCAAAAAAAGCATCGGTAAAATTTGGGATTGCAGCCGTAAAAAGATAAGGGAGGGTACCAATCAACGCCATAAAAATCCATCCAAAAGCTACTATAATATAACCCTCACGCTTTTGAATTTCTTTTCTATGATTTTTAGTTGAAATCATAATTATTCCTCCAAGCCCAAGCGCTACAGACCCAGAATAAATCATTTGAGCTAAAACTCCATCGCTATAATACCAACTAATTATTGCAGATAAAAGCATAAATCCGCCATTCACAACGAACAAAAGCCCCATTAAATGCGCTATAATCTTAAAGTTTAGCTTGGTGAGGGAGTTCATTACACAAATAATTTTTCAACCTTATTTATAGATTGAGGAAGACAACATACTACCACTCTGTCTCCTTGTTTAATTTCAAAATCTCCTAAGGCAATAATCCCTACTCCGTCTCTAACTACACCCCCAATAATTGCAGAATCAGGAAAATGGAGATCTTTTATTTTTTTGTTACATACCTTAGAATGCGAAGACACCATAAACTCTAATAACTCAGCATTCATATTATTCAACTTAGTCATAGCCACAACTTCTCCTTTTCTTACATAACGGAAAATATTATTGGCAGCCAACAATTTCTTGTTAATAAGTGTATCTATGCCTATGGAATGCGACAACTGAAAATAATCCATGTTTTCTACTAGCGCTATCGTTTTCTTAACTCCTTTAGATTTTGCTACCAAACACGACATAATGTTAGTTTCACTGTTTCCTGTTACAGCTATAAAGGCATCCATTTCTTCTAGAGATTCTTCTAAAAGCAAATCTACATTCCTACCATCTCCATTAATTACCAAGCAGCTTGGTATCTCATCAGCAATTTCGAAGGCTTTGTCTCTACTGCTTTCAATCAATTTTACTTTAAACTTTGCCTTACATAAGTCTTTGGCTGTTTTATATCCAATCTTACTACCTCCAAGAATCATTACATTTCTAATATCTTGCTTACTCTTACCAGAAAGTTTAAAGATTTGTTCGTTTCCCTTTTTTACTGTGGTAAAATAAACTTGGTCACCTTGTTTAAATTGAGTATCACCTCTAGGTATAATTGTATATTGTGTCCCAAAGCGTTGAAGCGCAATAGGCACATATTTTAAATCTGGATAAATTTTAGCGACTTCTTTTACAGTTTTCCCAACAAATGCTGAAGCTCCTGAAAGACTTAAACCAATCATGGTTAGTTCTCCTTCTTCAAATTCGTAACTTTCATTAAATGCACTTTGATTTAAGAGAAGTTCAATTTCGTCGGAAGCTAGCGATTCTGGAGAAATGAGTTCATCAATTCCAAACTTAGAGAATCCTACATCGTTCTTTTTCTCAATAAATTCGGTGTTAGAAATACGGGCAATTGTACGTTTGGCACCTAATTCTTTAGCTAAAACACAAAGTGTAATATTGGTAGTTTCACTTGAAGTAACTCCAATAACTAAATCTGTTTCGGCTACTCTACTATCTTGCAATACTGAAATTGAGGTTGCGTCTCCTCTTACCACACGTATATCCAAATGTGTATCAGCATTTGCTAATGATTCGCGATCGGTGTCTATTAAGGTTATATCTTGCGATTCAAACGAAAGTAGTTTAGCAAGATGAAACCCTACCTCTCCCGCACCAGCGATAATAATTTTCATGAAAAATTTGTTTTAGCGAATGAAATAAGTGGATGCAAAGATAAGTATTTATGATATTGATATTGAATATTAGCGCATTAAAGTATATATTTTTACTTCTTGAAACTTTAACAAAGGTAGTATCATCTGTCCAAAAAATATGTAGTTTTGTAGGCGTACAATTATGAAGAAAAAAATAACTCCCTACAAAGATTCACAAGACGGTAAAAAGAAACAAGTTGAACAGATGTTCGACAACATTTCTGAGAATTATGACGGCTTAAACCGTGTAATTTCACTTGGCTCTGATATTAAGTGGCGAAAAAAGGTTATTAAAATGGTTGGTGATACAAAGCCAAACGCAATTTTAGACATCGCTACTGGAACTGGAGATCTTGCTATACAATTTGCTGAAAGTACAAATGCTGAAAAAATTGTTGGTCTAGACCTTTCGGAAGGGATGCTTTCTATCGCCAAGAAAAAGGTTTTTGGGAAACCAATTTCTCAAAAAATTGAATTTATTCAAGGCGATTCTGAAGCTTTACCTTTTGAAGACAACACCTTTGACGCCATTACAGTTTCTTTTGGTATAAGAAATTTTGAAAATCTTGAAGTAGGGCTTTCAGAAATACTTCGAGTGTTAAAGAACAATGGAATCTTTGTAGTTTTAGAAACTTCTGTACCCTCAAAATTCCCTTTTAAACAAGGTTATAACTTATATTCTAAAAACATTTTACCGCTTATCGGCAAAATATTTTCTAAAGATAAAGTTGCCTATAAATATTTAAGTGAAAGCGCCTCCACATTTCCACATGGTGAAAAGCTCAACAATATTTTAAAAGAAATCGGGTTTAAGAATGTGGAAAATCATCCCCAAACTTTTGGTGTAGCTACCATTTATAAAGCAACAAAATAAGTATGAAAAAAATATTTTTTGTAATTGCCATTTTATTTTGTGTAACTAGCAGCTCTGCACAAGGAGGCCTTTTTAGTAAGGAACGCTTAGAAAATTTACAAAATTTTGACAAAAGATTTCTAACTTACGGTTATTTCTTAGGCTTTAATAGCTACGATTTCAAATTTGATTATAAACAACATCTTGGTAACGACACAGATGTGTTGGTACAACGCTCGGCAGGTTTTAATGTTGGTCTTGTAGGAGATATGAAAATTACTGAAAATATTCACCTGCGTTTAGAACCAGGTTTATATTTTACCCAACGCGATTTAGAATTTCGAAATATAACTGGTGCTCAAGACTCTCTGCGTGAAGTTAAATCTACTTATATACACGTACCGCTTTTGGTGAAATTTTCTACCAATAAACTAAATAACTTTAGGCCTTTTGTAGTTGGTGGCGTTTCGGCTTCATTAAACCTTTCTAGCAATCAGGACAATCCCGAAGATAACGAACAAGGGAAATTCAGGATGATGAAAGGAACCTATTATTATGAATTAGGCTTTGGTATAGACTTCTATCTATACTACTTTAAATTCACGCCTTCAATTCGAGGAGTATTTGCCTTAAATGATGAGTTAGTCCGAGATGACGACCCAAATAGCCCATGGACTGGAAACATTGATAAATTATCCTCAAGGGCAATATTTATAAACTTTACCTTTCAGTAGCGCTTCTAAATTCACTCAAAAAAATAGCCGTCGCTGTAGCAACGTTTAAGCTTTCCGCTCTTTGGGTTTCTCCGAAACGTGGAATAGTTAATTTTTGATCCAGAATATTCATTATTTCTTCTGATATCCCATTTGCCTCATTACCCATTACAATCACGGCATCTTTAGGCAACTTTTCAGAATAAACATTGTTTCCGTCCATACAAGCACCGTAAATTTTCTGTGTTGTATTATTCAAGAATTCTGGAAGTGATGTATAATGCACAGCTACCCTAGCCAAGGACCCCATGGTGGCTTGTACCACCTTAGGATTATAACAATCTACAGTATCTTTAGAACACACCAATTGTTGAACCCCGAACCAATCGCACAAACGTATAATTGTACCAAGATTCCCAGGGTCACGAACAGCGTCTAAGACTACCGTTAATCCTGTATTTTTGATAGATTCATTTTTAGGAAATTTAAAAACAGCAACAGAAGTATTCGCTGTTTTTAGAAAACTTAATTTCTTTAGCGCTTTTTCATCTACAAGAATGTGATTTTCGTCGACAATTTCTGATTGGTCTACGGTAAACAACCATTGAAGTTCTATGCCTTCACTAATTAATTCTGCAATAACTTTAGGCCCTTCTGCCACAAAAAAACCAGTTTGATCTCTATACTTTTTCTGTTGAAGACTTGTTATTAATTTTGTTTGACTTTTGCTAACCAAAATATAGTATTTTTGAAGTTGACTAAACGAGCACTCTTGACGCACTTATTTGCAAAAATATCATTATTTATAGTATTTATAAGCTTATTATATTCTTGTAATGCTGTAAAACAGGTACCCGATGGAGAATTTCTACTAACAGAGAACACTATATTGGTAGATAGCACTAAAATTAAAGACGCTGGAGTTTACAGCCAATTAGCTCAAAAACCCAATCCTACCATTCCACTAATAGGTGTTCCTTTAGGATTACACATTTACAACTTAGCAGACCCACAGCCAGATTCAACTTATTTAAAGTGGCTTTATAAAAACCCAAAAAGAGAGGAAAGGCTTATCCGATTTCTATCTAAAAAACAAGTTGACCAAATAGATAGTAGCTATGTTAGCTTCAACAATTGGCTTCAAAAATTGGGTGATGCTCCCGTAATTATTAGAGAGAATAAAGCTGAAAAATCTTTAGAGCGATTGGAACGATGGTATGCAAGTCTTGGGTACTTTAACAATGAGGTAAATTTTAAAATCGAGCCTGACAAGAAAAGAGTAAAAAGAGCTTCATTAGTTTTCCATATCAATAGACAGAAACCTTATATTATTGGAGATACAATTATCGAAAAAATAAGCTCTCCAGTAGTAGATTCCCTTTTTCAAAGAACAAAAAATAATTCGTTTATTAAAGCAGGAAAACAATACTCTGCTGCCGATTTTGTAAATGAAAGAGATCGATTAACCGTACTTTTAAGGAACTCTGGTCTTTATCATTTTGAACAGGATTACGTCAGGTTTGAAGCCGATACTGTAAATACAGATCACAAAGCGAATATCACCTATCTAATTGCTGATAGAAAAATAACCGATGCCGATAGCTCTAGGACGGTACCGTTTAAAGTTCATAAAATTAATGAAGTTCGAATTGTTACAGACTACAGCTATGCCAACCGAAATAAAACCTATAGCGATTCCATAAGCTATAATGGCTATAAGCTATATAGTTACGGTAAAATGCGCTACAGACCAAAAGCAATAACAGATGCTGTATCAATTACACCAGGTAAGATATTTAAAGATATAGACAGGTCGCTTACCTACAATCAGCTAACCGATTTAAAAATTTTCAAATATCCCAATATTAACTATACCCCTGTTCCGAATGACACTACAGGCACCATGCTAAACACCTCTATTTTATTAAGCCCTCGTGACAATAAAACCTTAGGAGTAGATTTTGATGCCTTTTTATCTACCATTCAACAATACGGGATTGGATTTAGTGGAAATATGACATTTAGAAACATTTTTAGAGGAGCCGAAATACTTCAAATTTCAGGAAAAGGAAGTTTAGGTTCTTCTAAAGATGCTGCGGATAACTCAAGTAGCTTTTTCAATATTTCAGAATTTGGTGGGGATGCAAAATTAACTTTCCCACGTATTATTATGCCGTTTAATACCCAAAAGCTAATTCCAAAATATATGCTTCCAACCACAACTTTAAGTTTTGGTGCAAGTGCACAAAACAATATTGGTTTGGATAGACAGTCCTTTAACAGTTTTTACAATTACAGTTGGAAACCTTCTAAAATCCTCAACTATCAAGTTGACGTACTTAACGTTCAATATGTGAAAAACCTCAACATTGGAAATTATTTCAATGTATACAAAAACAGTTTTGAACAACTCAATGACATAGCACAGCAAACAGAAATTGCTTCCCCTGGAAGTATCAACCCTGAATATTATTCAGTCAACAACGATAACGACCTAGTTCTTGAAATTCCAAGTGGTGCAAATGGCTTTATTAGAGATGTATTAAACGGAGACATCACTCCTGTTTCAGACCAAGGAGAAGCATATCAGTTAGTTGATAATATTGATGAAAGAAAAGCAAGACTTACTGAAAATAACTTAATTTTCGCTTCCAATATCACCCGTACAAGAGACACACGTGAAAACATTCAAGACAATAGTTTTTCACGTACAAGATTTAAACTTGAAAGCGCAGGAAATATACTTTCTAGTGTGGCAAGCTTAATTGGCGCAAAAAAGAACGATAGAGGAAACTACGAAGTTCTTAATGTTCAATACTCTCAATACATTAAAGGGGAAGCAGAATATATTAAACACTGGGAGCTAGACGACAATAATATTCTCGCGGTAAGAGCATTTGGTGGTATTGCTATTCCGTATGGCAATAGTAATAGTATTCCATTTACGCGAAGCTATTTTGCAGGTGGTGCAAATGACAATCGCGGGTGGCGAGCATATGACTTAGGTCCAGGAAGCAGCGGCAGTAAAGATGAGTTTAATGAGGCTAACTTTAAAATAGCTTTAAACGCAGAATATAGGTTTACAATTATCGGTGCCGTAAAAGGCGCATTATTTGTGGATTCTGGCAATATTTGGAATGTTTACGACAACATACAAGATGAAGAAGCAAAATTTAACGGGTTAAAAGATTTAAAAGAGCTAGCTGTTGCCTCCGGAATAGGACTTAGATACGATTTTGGATTCTTCGTTATTAGGTTGGATGTAGGCTTTAAAACCCACAACCCTGCTCGTCCTGTAGGTGAACGTTGGTTTAAAGATTACAGCTTCTCAAAAGCTGTTTACAACATAGGTATTAACTACCCCTTCTAAACCATATAAATTTGTTATTTTTGTCTGCTAATTGAGTTATCAGTTTATAGTTTAAAATAGAAGAATTTTCGATTAACATATAATCTCAAAAATTATGAGTCACGGAATTAAGCCAGGTGTTGCCACCGGAAAAGAAGTTCAAAAAATACATAAATACGCAAAAGAAAAAGGTTTTGCTATGCCTGCAGTAAACGTTGTAGGTTCAGATAGCGTTAACGCTGTAATGGAAACCGCTGCTGGATTAAATTCTCCTGTAATTATTCAATTTTCAAACGGGGGAGCTCAATTCAATGCAGGAAAAGGACTTTCTAATGAAAATGAAAAAGCAGCAATTGCTGGTGCTATAGCAGGTGCAAAACATGTTCATGAACTTGCAGAGCTTTATGGCGCAACAGTGATTCTACATACAGACCACTGTGCTAAAAAATTACTTCCTTGGATAGATGGACTACTAGATGCTGGTGAAAAATTTTACAAAGAAACTGGTAAACCACTATACAGCTCACATATGATCGATCTTTCTGAAGAACCTATCGAGGAGAACATCGAGATTTGTAAGCGCTATTTAGAGCGCATGAGCAAAATAGGGATGACATTAGAAATTGAATTAGGGATTACAGGGGGCGAAGAAGATGGTGTAGATAATACAGATGTAGATTCTTCAAAACTTTACACACAACCAGACGAAGTAGCATACGCTTACGAAGAGCTTTCAAAAATAAGTGATCAATTTACAATTGCTGCAGCATTTGGTAATGTTCATGGTGTATATAAGCCAGGAAATGTTAAGCTAACACCTATTATTCTAAAAAATTCTCAAGAGTACGTTCAGAAAAAATTTAATACAGGTTACAACCCTATCGACTTTGTTTTCCATGGCGGAAGTGGATCTTCATTAGAAGAAATTCGTGAAGCAATAAGCTATGGAGTTATAAAAATGAATATCGATACTGATATGCAATTCGCATTCACAGAAGGTGTGAGAGAGTATTTTGTAAAAAACCTAGATTATTTAAAAACGCAAATAGGAAACCCAGAAGGTGATGACCTTCCAAATAAGAAATATTACGATCCAAGAAAATGGCTTCGCGAAGGCGAGTTAACATTTAAGAAAAGATTAGAACAAGCTTTTGAAGATTTAAATAACGTAAACACGTTATAATATAATTCTCGTAACAATAGGATATAATATGTCTTAAGCTATATTGTCTCAATCTATTATTACTGAATTTAAAATCAACAAAGTGAAACTTCAACCAATAACAACAGATGAAAATGCCTTGGTTTAAAAGAACGAAAAAAGGGATACAAACCCCAACTGAAGAGAAAAAAGACGTCCCCAAAGGGCTGTGGTACAAATCGCCTACAGGAAAAATTGTGGATAGCGAAGAGCTTGAAAGAAACTTTTATGTAAGTCCTGAAGACGGTTACCACGTACGAATAGGAAGTAAAGAGTATTTTCAAATTTTATTCGACGATAATAAATTTAAAGAATTAGATAAAAACCTTACTTCCAAAGACCCTCTTAAGTTTGAGGATAAAAAGAAGTATACAGACAGGCTAAAAGAAGCAGAAGAAAAAACAGGGTTAAAAGATGCTGTGCGTTGTGCTGTAGGAAAATCAATGGGTGAAGATCTAGTTGTTGCTTGTATGGATTTTAGCTTTATTGGAGGTTCTATGGGTAGCGTTGTTGGTGAAAAAATTGCACGTGCTGCAGATTATTCTTTAAAGAAAAAAATTCCACTAATGATTATTTCAAAGAGTGGTGGAGCTAGAATGATGGAAGCTGCACTTTCATTGATGCAACTTGCTAAAACAAGTGTAAAGCTGGCACAATTAAGCGATGCTGGTATTCCTTATATTTCTTTAGCTACAGATCCAACTACGGGAGGTACAACAGCTTCTTTTGCAATGTTGGGTGATATCAACATTAGTGAACCTGGTGCATTAATCGGCTTTGCTGGACCACGTGTTGTGAGAGATACTACAGGTAAAGAATTACCTGAAGGCTTCCAAACATCTGAATTTGTATTAGAGCACGGATTTTTAGATTTTATTACGCATCGCAAAGATTTAAAGCGAAAAGTTAACCTATATCTAGACCTGGTTTCAAACAGACCTGTACGTAAAGAAACTGAATAAATTTGAATAAGTAGATATTATTCTAAAAAAGAATATAGTAACTCAATAAGTTTTACTACTTTTGCAGCCTTGATTATCAAAATGGTAGTCAATACATAAAAATCATTTTAACAATATTGGCATGTATTTATCACAAGAAGCTAAAGAAAAAATTTTTGAAAAACACGGTAAATCAAAGAAAGACACTGGTTCTGCAGAAGGACAGATCGCTTTGTTTACTTACCGTATCGAGCATTTAACAAAACACCTTAAAAACAACCAAAAGGACTTCAACACTGAGCGTTCATTGGTAATGTTAGTAGGAAAAAGAAGATCTCTTTTAGATTATTTAATGAAAAAAGACATCCTTCGTTACCGTGCTATTATTAAAGAATTAGGATTACGTAAGTAATTATTAGAGGGGCGTTTTACGCCCCTTTATTTTTATTCCAAATTTGATTTGGGGTTTTATTAGAGAAATCGATAATTTATAAAGAAGGCTACCCCCTTAGTTTTTCATTGGTCAAACCACAACAACACAACAACACTTAGCTTGAAAAACAAGCTCAGACCAAAAATTAACTGCACATATCTTTAAGTGCAAAAATGAAAAACAAATGATACCTAAAGTATTTAAAGAGGTCATTGACCTTGGTGATGGAAGACAAATCACCCTTGAAACTGGAAAGTTAGCTAAACAAGCTCACGGTTCTGTAGTTGTACAATCTGGAAAATGTATGTTATTATGTACTGTAGTTTCTAACTACGACTACAAAGACTTAGATTTTCTACCACTTACAGTAGATTACCGCGAAAAGTATGCTGCTTCTGGTCGTTACCCAGGAGGTTTCTTTAAAAGAGAAGCAAGACCAAGTGATGGAGAAGTATTAACAATGCGTCTAGTAGACCGAGTTTTACGTCCACTTTTCCCAAAAGATTACCACGCTGAAACACAAGTAATGATTCAGTTAATGAGTCACGACGACGATGTTATGCCAGATGCAATGGCAGGATTAGCAGCTTCTGCTGCAATTCAGCTGTCTGATTTTCCTTTCGAATGCCCTATTTCAGAAGCACGAGTTGGAAGAGTTAACGGTGAATTTATTATCAACCCAACAAGAGCACAATTACTAGAATCTGACATCGATATGATGATTGGAGCTTCTGCTGATAGTGTGATGATGGTTGAAGGTGAGATGGATGAGATTTCTGAAGAAGAAATGACCGAAGGAATCAAATTTGCACACGAGCATATTAAAGTTCAATGTGCTGCACAGGTAAGACTTGCTGAAGCTTTTGGAAAGAAAGAAACTCGTGAATACCCTGCAGAAAGAGAAGACGCAGACCTTGAAAAAAAGGTTTACGATATGGCTTACGATAAGGTTTATACTATTGCACAAGCTGGTTCTGCTAAACACGAAAGAACGACTGCTTTTGCTGAAATAAAAGAATCTATAAAAGCTACTTTTACTGAAGAAGAATTAGAAGACTTTGGAGACCTTGTTTCAAGATACTATTACAAGGCTGAAAAAGCTGCAGTTAGAGATTTAACGCTTAACCAAGGTTTGCGCTTGGATGGACGTAAAACAGATGAAATTCGCCCTATTTGGTGTGAAGTTGATTACTTACCATCAGTACACGGTTCTTCTATTTTTACTCGTGGAGAAACTCAGGCACTTGCAACAGTGACTTTAGGAACTTCAAGAGAAGCAAACCAAATAGACATGCCTTCATTTGAAGGTGAAGAGAAATTCTACCTACATTACAACTTCCCTCCTTTTAGTACTGGCGAAGCTAGACCTATTCGTGGAACATCTCGTCGTGAGATAGGACATGGTAACCTAGCGCAACGTGCACTTAAAGGAATGGTGCCTAGCGATTGTCCTTACACTGTACGTGTAGTTTCAGAAGTTTTAGAATCTAATGGTTCGTCTTCTATGGCAACTGTTTGTGCCGGAACAATGGCAATGATGGATGCAGGAATCAAAATGAAAAAACCAGTATCTGGTATTGCAATGGGATTAATCTCTGATGGTGATAGTGGTAAATACGCTGTACTTTCTGATATTTTAGGTGATGAAGATCACTTAGGTGATATGGACTTTAAAGTTACTGGAACGGCAGACGGTATTACTGCTTGCCAAATGGACATTAAAGTAAAAGGATTAAGCTACGAGATTCTTGTAAATGCTTTAAAACAAGCAAGAGAAGGAAGACTTCATATTCTTGAAAAATTAACTGAGACTATTGCTGAGCCACGTGAAGATGTTAAGTCTTACGCTCCTAAAATGGTAACTGTTAGAATTCCTAATGAATACATTGGTGCTTTGATAGGACCTGGAGGAAAAGTTATTCAAGAGCTTCAAAAAGAAACAGGTTGTACAATTGTTATTAATGAAGATCCTGAAACCGAAGAAGGAATTGTAGAAATTCTAGGAACAGGTCAGGATGGAATTGATGCGGTTTTAGCCAAAATAAAATCTATAACATTCAAACCTGAAATGAATAGCGTTTACGAAGTTAAAGTAATTAAAATGCTTGACTTTGGCGCTGTTGTAGAATATCTAGAAGCTCCAGGAAATGAGTCGCTATTACACGTTAGTGAACTAGCTTGGGAACGTACAGAAAATGTATCTGATGTTGTAAACATGGGAGATGTATTTGATGTGAAATATTTAGGTTTCGACCCAAGAACTAAAAAAGATAAAATTTCTAGAAAAGCTTTATTACCAAAACCAGAAGGCTACAAAGAACGTGCTCCACGTGAAGATAGCCGAAAAGGTGGGCGTGACAATCGTGGTCGCGATAACCGCGGACGTGATAATCGCGATAGAGACAGAAAGAGAGATTAAATTTTAATTATGAGATTATTTTATCTCATAACCATAAACTTAAAAAAACGCCTTCAGAAATGAAGGCGTTTTTGGTTTTTATGCCATAATTGCATAAAAAGCAGCAATTGTGCAATCCTGTCACCCCAAGGGTTTCAGATATTTAAAATAGCTTAAACGCGTTTAAATCACCTTGTTTAGTAGGCTAAGAGCGATTTTAATTTTAAAGTTCAGTATTAAAAATTTTTATCGACCCTCTCGCACAGTACTTGCAACCTTATAGACCTAACAATAAAACAAATTATGAAAGTACTAGTTATTGGCGCAGGAAATATGGGGTTGACATATGCCGAAGGCATGGCTGATTCTCCTTTATTAAATCGTAGAAAATTAATGATTTTCGATGTTTCAGATGAAAAAATTTCATCTCTCGAAAAAACTGATAAATTCGATGTTTATAGAAATTTAGAAGACTGCCTTCCAAAAGCAGATATTATTTTTGTAGCTGTAAAGCCATACCACAGTGATGAGCTATTCCATAAAATGAAAAGCATGATTAACGGTGATCAGGTTTTTATTTCATTAATGGCAGGAGTTACTATCGAAACCATCCAAAATAACTTAGATGTCAAAAAAGTGGTTAGAGCCATGCCAAACCTTCCAGCAAAAGTAGGAATGGGAATGACCTCATTTACGGCGGCAAAGGATGTTAGTCGCGTAGAACTTTTAATGGTGCGAAACCTATTAGATACAACTGGAGAGGCTATTCACGTAGAAAACGAAAATTTTATTAATGCGTCTACCGGTATTTCAGGAAGTGGCCCAGCGTATGTTTTTTATTTTATGCAATCTATGTTAGAAGCAGCTCTAAAAATGGGCTTCTCACAAAATGATTCAAAAATATTGGTCACCCAAACATTTGAGGGGGCAGTAAGGCTTTTCACCGAATCTGATCTCTCACCAAATAGTTGGATGAAAATGGTAGCTTCAAAAGGAGGAACTACTCAAGCAGCATTAGATTCTATGGAAGATAATAATGTAAAAGAATTAATTAAAGAAGCTGCTTATGCAGCTTTTAACAGAGCAACAGAATTAGGTAAATAAAAAAATAAGATATTTTATGAAGGAAAAACGAGTGGTTATAAAAGTAGGAACCAACGTTATGACAAATAAAGACAATCGTATTGTGGGACCAATTCTCACCGAACTGGTAAGACAAATTGCAGCCTTATACGAAGATGGGTATTCGCCTGTTTTGGTATCTTCGGGATCGGCAATTGCTGGTATGGAAGTTTTAGGGGAATGTCTGGCAAAGGATGATGCTACAAGAAGGCAAATATATTCTTCTGTAGGGCAACCTAGAATGATGCGACACTATTATAGTCTATTCCACGATTACGGAATGCGATGTGCTCAAATTTTAGCAACCAAACGAGATTTCGCTCCTGGTAAACATCGTGAAAATATGATTAATTGCTACGAAGGTCTTTTAGCAGAAGGCATCGTTCCCATTGCAAATGAAGACGACGCAGTTTCGTTGACAATGTCTATGTTCAGTGATAATGATGAACTCGCTAGCTTGGTAGCCGAACTTATTGAAGCAGACGCTTTAGTGATTTTAACAGATACTGATGGCTTATATACTGGTCATCCAGATGATGAAGACTCTGAAAAACTGAGCAAAGTTCACCCAAATCAGGCTGTGGAACAATACGTTCAAGCTTCAAGTAAAGGCGAAGGTGAAGGTCGTGGTGGAATGAAGTCTAAACTTAAAATTGCCAAGCAAACGGCCAAGAAAAACATACCTACTTATATTGCTAATGGAAAACGTAAAAATGTAATTGTCGACATTTTAAACGGCCAAGATTTAGGTACAAAATTTTACGCATAATTTAAAAAACAGAAGAGAATATGAAGATGATAGAGGAAAAATTAAAAAATCAGGTTTTAAATTCGATGATAAATATTATCGATAAAAATCGTGAAGAATTATTAAAAGCAAACAAGAAAGATCTACAAGCCTTTAACAAGGACGACCAAGCGCTATATGACAGACTGGTGGTAGATAACTCCAAGATTGATGGGATGATTAAAGCTATTTATGAGGTTAAAGATCAAGATGATCCAGTAAACCGAGAAATAAGCAGTAGGGAGCTAGAAAGTGGTCTTAAGATAATTAATAAAACAGCTCCATTTGGAACTATTATGATTATTTACGAATCAAGACCAGATGTTACCATCGAAGCAGCAGTACTGGCTTTTAAAGCTAATAATAAAATTCTATTGAAAGGCGGTAAAGAAGCCTATAATAGCAATAAAGTTTTGGTGAAATTTTGGCATGATGCCTTACAAGAAAACGGACTTGAGAAAGATTGGATTACAATGCTAGAGCTAAACCGAGAAGAAACACAAGCTTTCTTAAAAAATCCAGAGGAACCAATAGATTTAATTGTACCACGTGGTGGTGAACGATTAATTAAATTTGTAAAGGAAAACGCCAATTGTGCGGTTTTAGTTAGTGGACGTGGAAATAACTTTTTGTATATAGATGAAGATGCCGATTGGAAAAAATCCCTTGAGGTGATTATCAATGCAAAAACCGATAAAATTTCAGGTTGCAACGCATTAGATAAAGTTTTAGTAGACAAAAATATCCCTAACTACGCAGCAAAACTTCAAGAATTAAAAGAAGTGCTCGAAGCCTCTAAAGTGGAAATTATTGTAGATCCTGAAGTTAAAAAAACACTTTCTACATCAGAATTAATCGACGATGAAGATACGTGGTATGAAGAGTTTTTAGCAATGAAAATTGCAATTGGCGCAGTTGAAAACATGGACCAAGCTATTTCAATAATAAATAAATACAGTGGTGGACATTCAAGTGCTATTCTAACTGAAGACCATAGCAAAGCAGCTAATTTTATGGAAAACATAGATAGTGCTGCTGTATACCACAACGCCTCTACTCGCTTCACAGATGGCGGACAAATGGGCGTTGGTGCCGAACTTGCTATTAGCACAGATAAACTACATCATCGCGGCCCCTTAGGGTTAAAGCAATTGGTGACTAATAAATACTACGTTTATGGAAATGGCCATATTCGAGTGTAGAATTTAAAATGTTAACCTTTAAGAAGCCTTCTTCAAAACTTTGAATGAAGGCTTTTTATTTGATATTTATTAAAATAATGAATAAATCAATCCGTGTAACGCAACCTTTTTAATATTATCAGACTATAGGGAAACAACTTAATCAAGCATCTTATGAAAATCTTTAAGCTAATTCCATTAATTTTTCTGATTGTAATTTTTGGTTCTTGCGAAAATGAACCTCTCGGGCAAATTGATCCATCACAGGTTATACAAGTAAATTCTGAACTTTACAATTTGATTGAAAAGGCTGCTAGTAGTGATTTTTCTAATGAAATTACTTGTATAGACTTTAATTATGGATTCACTTTGATTATTTACGATGAAAACTTTGAAATTTTCGGCTATCAGGTCATAAATAGTGATAGTGAATTTAGTGATTTTTTAGGTACACTCGATGAAGGCAAATCAATTAGCTTAAGCTATCCTATTACAAGCACATTAAACAGTGGTGAGCCCTACACCATAAATAATAACGACGAGTTGAAAGAGGCTATCGAGAAATGTTTAGTTGCAGACGAGATTACCACATGCAACAATATTCTAACCGAAACTTCATGTATTTGGAAAATTAGCCACATAGAAGGACCAAATAATGAATATGATGGTTCTTATTTTGAAGTAAGCAATACTGGTACTGTAGGATTGTATTTTGATGAAAACTCTTGTGCGGGGACTTGGATTATCTATTCTATAGAAGATGAACTTCATCTCAATATTTTTCTAATGGGTAATGAAGTTGTAAAAGAAGCGTGGAACTACGATTGGAAAGTAATTAGCTATGACGATTCACAGATGACCATAGAGAATGGTACCGACCGTTTTCAATTATTAAAAGAATGCACAGAACCTTGTAAAAAATTTCTATTTGAAGAATGTGAAATTCGCCCTGGTTCAGAAAAAGCTATTTTCAATTTAGATAGTTATTTTGAGTGTTTCTTTCCATTAACAAGAATAGACGATCCGTCAACAGTTAGAACTACTTATTACGAAAACTATGAGGATATGCTTTCAGGTATAAACCCAATAGTAAACTTACTGTATGAAAACACTATAAATCCTCAAATAATTTATGTTAGATTTGATGACATTATCACAGGAGAACTAGTAACATCTATGCCACTAGTTTTAAAAGTAATTGAATGTTCTTAAATAGGTAGTTACAATTGAAAGAAGACGAATTAATAAGGAGATGTTGTAAAAACAACCGAGCTGCTCAAAGTGAATTGTTCCGGCGGTACAAGGATATTTTGTATTTCACCTCATTAAAATATTGCCGAAACGAAGCAGATGCAGAGGATAACTTGCACGATGCTTTTATTACAATTTTTCAAAAAATAAAATCTTTTTCAGGAAAAGGGTCTTTTGAAGGGTGGATGAAACGAATAACCATCTATAAAGCCATTGATAAATACAAGGTACAAAAACCTTTTGCTGTTGATTTTAAAAACGATATTCTTGAAGATTCAGTTGAAATTGAAGTGGAAGATGAAGACAGTCTTTCTTTAAATCAGCTTTTAAAACTAATACAAGATCTTCCAGATCAATACAGACTGGTGTTTAACTTATACCAATTAGACAGTTTTTCACATAAGGAGATCGCTTCGCTTTTGAATATTTCAGAAGGAACATCAAAATCAAATTATCATCGTGCAAAATTAATTTTACGCGATAAAATAAAAGAGACACAGAAAACTCTCAGTTCAAAAGCACTTTAGAATGGAAAATAAAAAAGACATAGGAAAGCTTTTTCAAGACAAGCTACTACATGGAAAAAAAGAACCCAACACAAAGGTATGGGAAAGACTAAACACCTCTTTAGATGCTGAAAAAAGTAAGAGAGAAAAAATTGTGTATTATTGGTTCACGGCAATTAGTGTTGTTCTTTTACTTGGGGTTATCTTAATTATAAACATAGACAGTACAGAAGAAAATAATAAGTTAACCGATCAGAAAAAAGATAATGCTTCGGAATCAACATTAAAAGAAGAAGAAGTAAACACAGCAAATAACCTTAAAATTTCGATAATAGATACTTTAAATCACTCTAATAAAAAAATTGAAAAGACTTCCAATTCAAGTGTTTCTAAAGAGGCCTCTAAAGGTGATAAAATAGAGAATACTAAAGAAAATAAATTGAAATCTAATCAAGTTAATGCTAAAAACGAAAAAGGTATATCTAGATTTAAGGATGATGAATACAAGGTGTCTAAAAACTACTATTATTACAACAGCAAAACAAACCAGCAGTATATAACGTCTAATAAGAAAGAAATTGACAGTTTAATTTCTGAAAACAACAAATCTGCTGATTCATTAATAGCTGATAAAGCAAATTATACAGAAGACTAATCATTACATTTACAGAATTCAAAAAATTATTTCCGATTTTTTTTAAGTTTTTGTAACCTTTAGAGTAATTCTTACGTATAACCCAATACAAAAGTTTTAAAACTTAATCTACAGGACATACCTTAAATGAGACAACTTAAAATTACAAAGCAGGTTACCAACAGGGAAACCGCTTCATTAGACAAGTACCTTCAAGAAATTGGAAAAGTTGACTTAATTACCGCAGAAGATGAAGTAGAATTGGCACAGCGCATAAAAGCGGGTGACCACATTGCATTGGAGAAATTAACCAAAGCTAATCTACGTTTCGTTGTTTCGGTAGCAAAGCAATATCAAAATCAAGGTCTTACCCTACCCGACCTTATAAACGAAGGAAATCTTGGTTTAATTAAAGCCGCGCAACGTTTTGACGAAACTCGTGGATTTAAATTTATATCGTATGCCGTTTGGTGGATTCGTCAATCTATCTTACAAGCTTTAGCAGAACAGTCTCGTATTGTTCGTTTACCGCTTAATAAAATTGGAAGCATCAATAAAATAAATAAGATGTATGCTTCTTTAGAGCAAGCAAACGAACGTCCACCTTCGGCTGAGGAAATTGCAAAAGAGTTGGATATGACCATTAGTGATGTAAAAGAGTCGATGAAAAACTCTGGTCGTCACGTATCTATGGATGCTCCCCTTATTGAAGGAGAAGACAGTAACCTCTACGACGTTTTACGCAGTGGTGAAAGTCCGAATCCCGACCGTGCATTACTTCACGAATCTTTAAGAACAGAAATTGAGCGTGCTTTAGAAACACTTACTCCTCGTGAGGCAGACGTTATCCGTTTATACTTCGGTCTTGGCGATCAACAACCAATGACATTAGAAGAAATAGGCGAAACTTTCGATCTTACTCGTGAGCGCGTACGCCAAATAAAAGAAAAAGCGATTAGAAGATTAAAGCATACTTCAAGAAGTAAGATTTTAATGACATATTTAGGGTAAACTTATTTGTTTACCTTTAGCTAAGTCTAAATATGAGAAAAAAATTTAACGATAACTAACAGTATACCCCTAGTCTTGTATTAGGATAACAACTGTTCGTTTTTTGATTGATGAATAACCTCCGGCTGATTACCGGAGGTTTTTTCATTAAAACTATAATTCTATCTGCGGTGTGCAAAACTGCACAAACTGCAAACTAATTTGTAACTTTGCCTACCCATGAAACATACAATTTGTTATTTAAGCAAGGATCACCAACCGATGAAAAACTCGGAGTTGGAGGACTTGTTCAGCCAGGTTTTAGAGTTCAATAATTCCTCAAATATATCAGGGATATTGCTTCATAACAACAACTTTTTTCTTCAAGTTCTCGAAGGAAAAAAGGAAAATATTCAGGAACTTTACGCTACTATACGCAAAGATAATAGGCATAAAGACATCTTAATTGTTTTAGATCAAAAAATTGAAAACCGAATTTTTAATAATTATGACGCTAGGTTTAGTATCCTAAAAAATAAAGATGATATCGAAAAGCTAAACACTTATCTGTCAAGATATAGTTCAAACAATAATTACCCAACAAATATTAAAAGACTTTTAGAACCTTTCTTATTATAAGCTATCATGAAAAATACACTTATTGCTCCCTCCATACTTGCTGCAGATTTTGCTAACCTTCAAAGAGATATTGAAATGGTTAATGCTAGTGAGGCAGATTGGTTTCACCTCGATGTGATGGATGGTGTTTTTGTGCCAAATATTTCTTTTGGGATGCCAGTTATCAAAAGCATAGGTAAACACGCTAAAAAGCCTTTAGACGTGCATTTAATGATTGTCGACCCTGATCGCTACATTAAAACCTTTGCCGATTTAGGGACCAATGTATTAACAGTTCACTACGAAGCTTGTACACATTTGCACCGAACACTTCAAGCTATCCAAGCTGAAGGAATGCAAGCTGGTGTTGCCATAAATCCACATACCAATGTAATTTTATTGGAAGACACTATAAAGGATATTGATTTAGTGTGCATTATGAGTGTTAATCCAGGTTTTGGCGGACAGAGCTTTATTGAAAATACTTATAAAAAAGTAAAACAACTTCGTGAAATTATTAAAGCAAACGGCGCTACTACAAAAATTGAAATAGATGGTGGTGTAACCAATAAAAATGCTAAACAATTAGTAGAAGCAGGTGCTGATGTTTTGGTGGCAGGAAGCTATGTGTTTGGCGCAAATAATCCAACTGAAACTATTGCAGACTTAAAGAAAATAGTACTCTAGAGTTTAATTATGTCTAAAACTTCTTCAATTGAAAATTTATTTGATGTATTAATTATAGGCGCAGGTCCTATTGGGATAGCTTGCGCCTTAGAATCAAAAAAAAATGGCTTAAGTTATATAGTAGTTGAGAAAGGAGCACTTACCAATTCGCTTTACAATTACCCACTAAATATGACCTTCTTCTCTACTTCAGAGAAGTTAGAAATTGATGAGATTCCATTTATAAGCAACAACCCTAAGCCAACCCGTAATGAGGCTTTAGAATACTATCGCCGTGTAGCTACATCAAATAATCTCAATATTAATTTATATGAAAAGATCATTTCTGTTGAAAAGAATGAAGATAGCTTTAATGTTGAATCAGATAAAAATAATTACAAGGCTAAAAACATAATAGTAAGTACTGGATTCTACGATATCCCAAATACACTAAATGTTCCTGGAGAAAATCTTTCCAAAGTGATGCATTATTACAAGGAAGCGCATCCTTTTGTTATGCAAAAAGTTATTGTTGTGGGCGCAAGTAACTCCTCTGTAGATGCGGCATTAGAAATTTGGCGTAAAGGAGGAGATGTAACCATGGTAGTTCGCGGACCGGAAATTGGCGAGCGTGTAAAATACTGGGTAAAACCAGATATCGAAAACAGAATAAAAGAAGGAAGCATTAAAGCATATTTCAATTCTGAAATAGAAGAAATTACAGAAAGAGAAGTTTCAATAAACACACCACAAGGTAAAATTCTTTTACCGAATGATTATGTAGTGGCGCTTATAGGCTACAAGCCTGATTTTAATTTCTTACAAACACTAGGTGTAAAACTTTCAACCGATAAGAAAAGGCTTCCTCAATACAATCCAGAAACAATGGAAACCAATGTTAGAGGACTATATCTTGCAGGAGTAATTTGCGGTGGCATGGAAACTCACAAATGGTTTATCGAAAATTCGAGAATACACGCCAAGATAATTGTGCAAGACATATTAAAATAACTGGTAGTTGTTAGTTGGAAATAAAAAATCAAGGCTTACCCTTAAAAAAGGATTGATAAAATATCTTTTTCACATTCACAGCATTCTAAATAGTATGACTTTTCCTGATGCATATGCTACGCATAGGAATTTTTAGAAGTCTATTAATTACTTCAAGTTTCTACATAAGGCTTTGAAACCTTTAATGCATATTTATTTTTAGTTGTAATTCTCCAACATCTCACTAATTCCATTAGGCGGCTAATGTAACTTACCAGTATAACTAAGTTATGTTGTAGCGAGAATTGGTAGATATTGCTAATAAATTTAGCATACTGAAATAAAGGAACATATTTAAAAATGCAAACTATTAAAAATACTTCCAAAAAAAAATCCCCGACATTGCTGTCGGGGATTTTAGATTTAAAATTATCGATTTATTAGAAATCGAAAGTATAGAATTTATCCCAGAATAATCTAGTTTCAGCAGCATCACCACCGATAGCACTTGAAGCAGCGCTCCAGTTAGCTTCATTCAAGGTTTGCTCTCCAACAGGGTATAAGTAACGAGTTGGGAAACCTGAAGTTGCACCAGCTGGTTGCTTTAAGATTGGGTAATCTAAACGACGAACTGAGTTGTAACTAGCAAATGTTCTGTTGTAAAGACCTAGATACGCTTGCGTACCAATTACTTGTTTCCAAGCTGGGCTTGAAGAACTGTTTGCAATTGCAGTATCATAATCTACAGCAGGTGAAGCTAAATAATCAGCTAAATCATCAGCACCCCAGTATTCGAAGGATGCAGTAATACCAGCTTCGTAATGAGTTGCAGCATCACCACCAACAGCATAACCTCTAGCAGCAGCTTCAGCTAATAAAAATCTAACTTCAGCATAAGATAAAAGTACACCTGGTTCAGCTGGATCTACTAAACGGTCAGCTACATGAGAGTGCTCTGCATAAGCAGAAATCTCACCAATACCACCACCAATATACTCTCCATCAACAGTAGTAAAATAAACTGCTCTTCTTGGATCTTCCAAATCGTTCATCAAGTCGATGATAGTTTCAGCAGCAACATAGTCATTACGTCCACTAAGAACTAAGTTATCGTTCATAGGGTTGTTGTTTGGAGCTGCAGGGCGATACATATAACTTCCGTTATCTGCATTGCTTGTAAATACTCCACTTGTGAAAGCAGACTCAACAGTAGATTGAGAAAGTGCTGGATTTACATCTGCAAGCATGATACCCATTCTTAACTTTAATGAGTTAGCAAACTTTTTCCAGTTTTCAACATTTCCTGAGTACATCATGTCTTCCGTATCACTGAAACTTCCAACACTAGTATTCATGCTTCCAATAGCAGCATCTAAACGAGTAAGTAAGTCTTTGTAGATAGTAGCAGCATCATCATAAGCTGGCAAAAGGTTATCAATGTCTAATGCTTCGCTATAAGGAACATCTCCGTAAGTTTCTACTAAGTTACTGTAAGCAAAAACAGTCATCACCTCTATAATGGCAAGCTTATTAGGCTTAAGAGCATTTGTTAAATCATTATCGGTAGCTGCAATAACTCTATCAGCTTCGTCCAAATCCTTTAACACATCACGATATAATTCTCTCCAGTGGTTATCAGGAATTGCACGCGTGATTTGATCGTAGTTACTCTCATCGGTATAAGTAGTTTCCTGCAATTGCTGTGTCCATAACCTTAAGTTGTTAAGGTTTACGTTTGGAGTTACAAATTGATCTGCTAATTGTTTTTGAGCAGAAGCAAACAAACTCTCACCACTTACATTAGTAGGGTCTTTTATATTCTGATTCAGATCTTCTAAATTATCTGAACACGACACGGCCATAACTGCCGCGGTTAATATTAAAATTAGTTTCTTCATCTTTTTTTTTATTAAAATTGAGCTTTAATGTTAAACCCGTAATCTTGGGTAGTTGGTAATGAACCAGTAACATATCCTTGAAGGTTACCTGAACTCAAACCTGCTTCTGGATCAGCATAAGGAATATTCTTGTCGATAATCCAAAGGTTAGAACCTGATACGCTAAACTGTAATCCAGTCATAAACGTATTTTCAAGGAATCTAGATGGCATAGTATAAGTAAGTGATACTTGACGTAACTTAATGTAACTAGCATCGTAAACAAATGCAGCAGCTGGTAAAGCAGCATATCCAAATGCGCTAAAGTTGTTTGCATCAGTTCTTGTTGTATTTGGAGAACCATCAGGGTTAACACCTGGGTTGATAAATCCACCACCATTGTCTAGTGAATTTCTCACTGGGTTTCCTAAATCGTTTGTATAAGAAGTATTTGCGTAAAGACCAGTCGCTTCACCATAGTATTGGTCAAGAGAGAAAAGGCTTCCACCTTCTTGGATATCAATTAAGAAACTAAAAGAGAAATCTTTATAAGTGAATGTGTTTGTAATACCAGCTAACCAGTCTGGGTTAGTATCTCCAAGAATGTTATTAGAGTTTGGAGACTTAAGGTATCTACCAGAGTCAGGATCTACAACTTTTTCACCATTCAAGTAAACGAAATCTTGTCCGTAAATTACACCGTAAGGCTGTCCTAATTCAGCGTTGATAGAAACACCACCTTGGAATCTTCCTAATTGTAGGTTTTTAATCCCATCAGGTAAAGCAACAACTTCACTCTTGTTTTGAGTCCAGTTTGCATTAATTGCCCAAGTAAAGTTATCATTCTTAACTGGCATAGCGTTTAATGATATTTCAACCCCCTTGTTTTCAATTTCACCTGCATTAAGCAATTTACCAGTATAACCAGTAGAAGCAGAAATTGGAACAGTTACAATTTGGTCTATAGAGTTCGATTTGTAGTAAGATACATCAAAACCTAATCTATTATCAGCAAATCTCATTTCTAAACCTGCCTCGTAACTCTTAGTAGTTTCTGGCTTAAGGTTTGCGTTGTTAGCTGTGTTAGGAATAGAGTTTCCTATGTCACCATTAATTGTATAAGTATCACGTAATCTATCAAATGGAGCACCGTTACCTACTTCTGCGTAGTTTAGGCGAAGTTTACCAAAGCTAATTGCGTTAACATCTAATATTTTGCTAAACACAAAACTAGTAGATACAGATGGGTAGTAGAATGAACTATTTTCTTCTGGTAGTGTAGAGAAACGGTCTCTTCTAATAGTACCATCTAAATAAACAACATTCGCAAATCCGAAAGATGCACTTGCGTAAACACCATCTACACCAACTTTCTCAGCGCGTTCAACTGGGTTAGGATTTGGAGAAGCTCCATTCTGTAAAGAATAAAGTCCTGGAACTACCAAACCACCAGCAGTAGAAGATGTTAATGAGTTAAACTCACTTCTTCTAATGTTAGTACCTAAGATACCAGCAAAGCTTAAGTTATCAGTAATATCGGTGTTGAAGTTGAACATTAAATCGTAGTTTGTTTCAACAGCAGTAATATCTCTTCTTAAGTAACCTGAATTAACATTTCCACGAGAAACACCAAAGTTAACGGCTCCAGAACCTACAGCTCTACGCTCTTCTTGTTGCTCATTGTAAGTATCAGTAGAAACTCTACCTGTTACATTTACCCAGTCAGCCAATTCGTAGTTTAACTCAAAGTTACCAATAAAACGGCTTCTTCCATCATTTTGGTAGTTTTCGTAACGTGTCCAATATGGGTTATCCCAGTAAAGTGGAGCTGCACCTGGAGTTGTACTGTTAGGGTTCCAAGTTACGTTTCTTTTTGTAGCAAAGTAAATATCTCTTTGAGCATTCAAGTCTGTACTGTTAGACCACCACTGCTTCATCATACCAACAACGTTATCTGTATAACCAGTAGAGTTACGTCCAAGGGCATCAGACTTAATATAGTTAGCAAATCCACTAGCAGTTAATTTTTCACTAACATCGTATGTTCCGCTAAAAATAAAGTTATGTCTATCTATCTGGCTATTTGGCATAAGACCTGATTGATCTAATTTAGTATAAGACATACGGTAGGAACCGCCTTCTAAACCATTAGAAATAGAGATAGAGTTTGTAAGTGTTACTGGAGTTTCAAAGAAAGAGATTGGGCCATTCTTTGCTGCAGTATAAGCAGTTTTCTTCAAGTAATTTGGTGAAGCTGGATCGAATGAATCCCACTTATAGATAAATAAGTTTGGATCGTAAGCTGGACCATAAGATGCATCATCTCCATAGTTCTCAATTTGATCATCAATACCATCACCATCAACGTCACCAAAAGTGAAGTAGTCACCATAACCAGGACCATAATCAGTTTGGTATTCAGCAAAAGTACTTTTGTCGATAAAACCAACAGTTGCATTACTATTAAGAGTAACACCTAATCCTTTTGCAGACTTACCTTTTTTGGTAGTAATAATAATTACCCCGTTTGCAGCACGTGAACCGTAAAGTGCAGATGCAGCAGCACCTTTAAGTACGTTAATACTTTCGATGTCGTCTGGGTTAATATCTGCAGCGGCATTACCGTAGTCATAATAGTTACCAGATGCTTGAGTTTGTCCAGCAGAGTTGGTATTTCTATTACTAATTGGCACACCATCAACAACGAATAAAGCTTGGTTATCTCCAGTTAAAGAAGTGTTACCTCTAATAACTACGTTAGTAGATCCACCAAAGTTGTTGTTTCTTCTAATCTGAAGACCAGAAACTTTACCAGAAAGGGCATTTGTAAAGTTATTCCCTTTTACAGTAGCAACATCGTCACCACCTACTTCCTGCGTAGAGTACCCAAGAGATTGTTTCTCACGAGATACACCAAGTGCAGTTACTACTACTTCATCCAGAGCAGATCCGGCTTGCATAGTAATATTCATGTTATTTGAAGCCCCAACAGCTACCTCTTGGGTTTCAAAACCTACATAACTATAAACGAGTGTTTGACCCACTGCTGCCTCAATGGTGTAATTACCATCAAAATCAGACTGTGTTCCGGTACTAGTACCCTTTATAATAATGTTAACTCCTGGAAGCGGGAGACCTGTGTCATCAGTCACCGTTCCGGAAATCGATTTTTCTTGTGCAACTGCGAGCTGCACAACTAACGCTAGTAAAAGCGTTAAAATTCCACTAAACTTTGTTTTCATTTTTTTGTTTGTTTGAATTAGCACCTCAAAAGTGCCAATAAAATCTTACAATTCCAACTTTTAATGGATGTAGATTCACAATTATTTAACTGAAAAGAATTTTTTATCAATGAAAAAATCATAGTCAAAAACCGATTTTTTTTCACAATCATCTGATTTTGTTACGCTTCGAAGCTTGCGCGAACACTAATAATAACATTAATGTGATAATTACGTGAGTCAAATTATTTTCACACACATTATTAACAATTTTGTTAAAACGACTATAAATTTGATTTTTTCCACTTTTTAACATAATAATGACCTTTTTCAGAAATTCGATATCGCATCAATTAAAAAACCTCAATTACTTCTTACAATAATTGAGGTTTCTAAATTTACAAGATCTACAACTTACTTGGAAGCTCCTTCTCCCTTGAAATTATGTGAGCTACTTTTAAAAAGGATATTGAAAGTTGTTAAACTTCCATAACAACGAGTAATATATTGCTGTAGATCAATTTTTAAACCTTCATCTAATTCTTTATTAGAATTAATCTTTTGCTCCATCACTCTAAGCCTATCTCGCAACATTACTATTTTATGAAAAAAAGTGTCTATTGGAATTTCCTTAGAACTTAAATTACTATCAGCCGGTTGTAAAACCATGGTACCTCCTTTCCACTTATCAGCAATAGGAACTATTTCACTTATGCCATTCCATTTTTTAAGAATTTCACGAAGACTTCTCTCTACTTCGTAAAAGCTAACAGAATCTACTTCATCTTCGGCAGCTTCAATTACTTCAAAATCACCATCAACATTAATTGTTTCTAAACCATTTTCTATAAAAGTTACCCAATACATTTTTGCAGTAACATTAGTAATAACTCCTTTTCCATAAGTGGGGTGGCTAATCCTTGAGCCAATTCCTAAAATTTGTTTCATTTATATGCTATTAATATGTTTTATCCAATTCGTAAAATTAAAAAATTAGATCGAAATTTTTTTTATAAATAACCCGCCTAAAATTAAAATCCACTTCGTTTTATGGAAGTGGATTTTAAAGTAATTATACCTTAATATATATAACATCTGTTAAATACATCTTATTCTTATTGATAATTATAAGCAATATTCACACATAATTACCATATTCTAAGAACCTTAATGTTACATTTAAGGTCCGAAACAAAAATATTTTCAAGAGAATAAAACTAATCTTAACAGATATAACATTTTTAGCTACAATTTAAAGTTTAGGTCTATGCTAAAAAAGCTCTGCATTCTTCTGCACATTTTCTACACGCTTCTGCACAATCTTTGCAGTGTTGCGTATCGTGTTTTGAACATTCATCAGCACACATATCACAAATTTTCGCACAGTATTTTACCAAGTCGTTTACATCAGTAAAATTCATTGCTAACAATTGGTTTAACGTACTACAAACCTCAGCGCAAACTCTATCCAATCGGATGCAGTCTACCATCATTTTTACGTTATCTTCGTCCAAACAGGCATCTGCACAAAAATTACAATGATTGATACAGTTGCCAAGGGCGTGAATTAATTTTTGATTTTTCATAGTAATTGATTTTTAATGAATTACAATTTACCAATTCAACAAACCCTATTATATTAAAGAAATAATAAATTAATGTAAAAACTATCAATCCCTATTGATGATCTTCGATAACTTTCGGATCGCGGTATTTACAGCAACCCATTAGACCTTCATAAGCTTCATCTGTAGCTGTTATGTCTTGTGTGTCGTGACCACTATCTGCAATGCTTTGTTGAATGGTGTTTAAATCTGTCTTCTTTTCATTGTAAATTAAATTCAATTCATGTGTATTTACATCCCAGGTAGCCATTTTAACACCTTTAGCTTGAATTGAAGCTTTTTCAATACGTTCTTTACACATGCCACAAACTCCATCTACTTCAATAGTGGCTTTTGCGTTTTTGTTTTGAGCAAAACCTGTTGCTCCTATAAACATAACTCCTAGAATTAAAAGTACTTTTTGCATAATATTCGAATTTTAATAATTAATAAATTGTTTGTTTGTTACTTTAAATTAATTGAAATAATCACTTCCTTAAAAAATAATAAAAGGATTAAATTAGTTAAGCCTATACCTTAGGCCCGCGTAATACGAACTTCCAAAAATCGGTCCATACACATAGGTTGTATCAAAACTTGCTCCAAAAGGATCATCACTTCCAATAATTGGGTTTTCTTGCTTAACATTTGTCAAGTTTTCACCCCCCACATACACCTCAAAACTATTTGAAAAAACTTTAGTTATTTGTGCGTTTACCGTTGATAGGCTTGAAGAAAACTCTGAGAGACCAATGGTATTTAGATAAGTTGCAGACGAAGCAAAACGTTGTTCCCCAATATAGTTATAGGTTGCATCAAACTTCCAGTTTCCTCCCTTTGTATTTAATTTAGTTTCATACGAAGCATTTGCGAAAAACCTGTGATTTGGCGTTAACGGATTCTGTTTTTTACCACTTAAATAGGTGGTTTTTACATCGTAATACTTATAGGCTAAACGCATATCAAAGCGTTCGAACATATTATAATTGAATTCTGCTTGAAAGTTGTTTGAATAACTCTCACCATCTAAATTATAGAAATTGATTTCTGTAGGAATTTCCCAATCAACCACTATCTGATTTTCAAAATCTGTTCTATAAAAATCAACTGTTATATCTCCTCTTCTATTGAACAAATTAAATCCTTGCATAAACGAGATTCCATAATTCCAAGCAATTTCAGGGTCAAGTCCATATATTTTACCCGAATTACCTAATACATTTAAATTACGTGAGGTAGCGAAAAGACTTTGATTTTCAGTAAAAATATTTGCACTACGTTTACCTCTTCCCGCAGAAACACGAATAGCAGACTTGTCCCAAGGCGTATAGCGCAAGTGGAAACGAGGCGTAACAAACGCGCCAAGTCTATTATGAATATCTCCTCTAATCCCAAGGCTATAACTTAAGTTGCTAGAATTATCAAAGTTGTATTCAAAAAATGCACCTACTGAATTTTCAACTCGGCTGTAGTTTTCTGTTAAAACTAATTCTTCGTAACTATCATAAGTTCCGCTAAGTCCAGTTTTAATTTTATGCCTAGAATCACTTATTATTGAGTTGTATGTTAATTGCGAATACAAACTATTATGTTGAATATTGTAATCGTTTAACCCAAAATAAGACTCTTGATCGTGGTGGCTATACGCTATTTGTATTCCACCTGAACGCCAAGGTATATCGGGGTTAACGAATCCAACTTTACCTGAAACATCAAATCGCTGTGTTTTAATTTCGCTCCCCCAAGCATTTGTTGTTCCACGGTCTGTTTTGGGATCAAAATTCACCTGACCAGTTTGTTTTTCATCATTCAAATACCTCACGTTAAAAAAGCCAACATAGCCATTTTCTTGATCGGTGTATTGCCAACGATTCATAACGTTTACTTGTTGCATTAATGGAGCATCAATAAAAGAATCGTTGTTTTTATCAAAATCATAATCACGCATATTACCGTGAATATATAATCCCGTACTCCATCTATTAGTTACTTGGGTATTTAAATGAGTGTTTAATTCAACCCTTCCATTTCCAGAGCCATAAGCATTTACAAAAAGCTTATCATCTGTTAACGGTTTTTGAAGTTCAGCATTAATTTGTCCAGCAATACTTTCATAACCATTTACTACGCTTCCCGCACCTTTAGTTATTTGTATACTTTCCACCCAAGTGCCCGGAATGAAACTCAAGCCATAAGTTTGAGACGCGCCGCGAATACTAGGTACGTTTTCGGTTGTAATTAAAATATACGGACTTGTGAGCCCTAACATCTTAATCTGTTTTGTTCCTGAAATCGCATCTGCAAAATTTACATCTATAGAAGGGTTTGTTTCAAAACTTTCCGCAAGATTACAACAAGCTGCTTTTAATAATTCAGCACTACTTACATTGATCACGTTTTGAGACTGTAAAAAAGATCGTGAGCTCGCCTTTTTACGGGCTGTAATTGTTACTTCATCTAAATTTGCTTTAGAAGTAAGCGTATGTTTTATTCTCTTTGTAGAATTAACCGTAATTGTATCGGTTTTATACCCAACAAAACTCACTACCATTTTTTTGTATTCTGGCTTGTATTCAATTTCAAAATTTCCATCAAAATCTGTAACCGCACCTACTGAAGTATTTAACCAATATACATTGGCTCCAGCCACTGGCACCTCTTTATTATTGATGTTTTCGGTTATTATTCCGTTTAATTTTTCCTGCGAAAAAATTGAGAGCGGAAATAAAAGGGCTATTAATATTAATCTATAGCTTTTCATATAATAGTATAAGTGTTTGTTTTAAACCTAAAACGAAAGCCTATTTCTAAATTTGATATTCGTTCTACGCTTTAAAGTTTTTTTATTTTATTTAATCAATTTTAGCAGCGCGCAATCTAAGGGCGTTGGTAATAACTGAAACCGAACTAAAACTCATAGCTAAGGCCGCAATCATTGGAGACAACAGGATTCCAAAGACAGGGAATAACACCCCCGCTGCAACTGGAACACCTAGCGTGTTGTAAATCATTGCAAAAAACAAATTCTGTTTAATGTTTCTCATTACCTTTTCACTTAGTTGAAACGCTTTTACAATGCCGTGTAAATCCCCTTTAACTAAAGTAACTCCTGCGCTTTCTATAGCTACATCGGTTCCCGTTCCCATCGCAATTCCCACATCGCTTTGGGCCAAAGCAGGAGCATCGTTAATTCCGTCACCTGCCATTGCAACCTTTTTACCTTTAGCTTGTAGTTCTTCTACTGCTTTAAGTTTGTCTTGAGGTAGCATTTCTGCCTTAAAATCTTTTAGATTTAACTCCGAAGCAACCGCCTGCGCCGTATCGTGATTATCGCCAGTAAGCATAATAACCTCAATTCCTTTTTCTTGAAGATCAGCAATAGCTTTTTTACTAGTTTCCTTTATTTTATCAGAAATAACAACATAACCAACTACATTGCCTTCTACTGAAAGCATTGGAACAGTTTTACCTTTTTTCTGTTCTTCTGAAATATTAGCTTGAAGAGAATTAGAAATTTTCGCACCAGCCTCTTCCATCATCTTTTCATTTCCAAGTGCCACCTTTTTACCATTGATAAATCCGGTAACACCTTTTCCTGTAACTGAATTAAAGTCTGTAGTTTTAAAACCACTTGCTTCTATATTTACTTTTTTCTCTTTTCCATATTTAACAGTGGCATCAGCAAGAGGGTGCTCACTATTTTGATTGAGTGATACTATATATTGAAGCACCTCATCTTCAGAATAACCTTCAGACGAACCTACTTTTTCTACCGAGGGCTTTCCTTCTGTAATTGTCCCAGTTTTATCAATGATTAACACATCAATTTTATTAAGCGCTTCAAGAGATTCGGCATTTTTAATAAGTACTCCATTTTGAGCTCCTTTCCCAACTCCTACCATTACAGACATTGGGGTAGCAAGTCCTAGAGCACACGGACATGCGATAATTAAAACCGCAATTGCATTCACCAACGCATACACATAAGAAGGTTCCGGACCAATTAATGCCCAAACCACAAAAGTGATGATGGCAATTAAAACAACTATTGGTACAAACCAACCCGATATTTTATCTGCTAATTTTTGAATTGGAGCACGGCTCATACTGGCTTTATTAACCATATCGATAATCTGAGAAAGCAAAGTATCGCTACCAATTTTTTCTGCTTTCATAACAAAGGTCTGCTTCCCATTTATGGTTCCAGAGCTTACTTGGTCACCAACAGTTTTAGTTACAGGCACAGGTTCTCCGGTTATCATCGATTCGTCTATCGAACTTTCGCCTTCAATAATACTACCATCTACAGGGATTTTTTCGCCGGGTTTTACTCGAAGTTTATCTCCTAGTTGAATATCATCTATCGCAATTGTTTCTTCTACACCATCCACAACTCTTACAGCTTTATTAGGCGCGAGTTTCAATAATTCCTTAACTGCAGAATTTGTGCGGTTATGAGCCCGAGCTTCTAGTACTTGCCCCATTAACACCAAAGTAAGAATTACAGCAGCCGACTCGAAGTAAACGTGAACGCTTCCCGATTCAGTTTTAAATTGTACTGGGAAGAAATCTGGAAACAACATTCCGAAAACACTGAAAATCCAAGCGACACCTGCACCAATACCAATTAAGGTAAACATGTTTAAGTTCCACGTTTTTATAGACCTATAAGCGCGTTCAAAAAACATCCAAGTAGCATAAAACACTACAGGAATAGACAAGACAAATTGAACCCAATTCCAATTTCTCATTGGCATCCAATCATACAACGGATTGTTAGGGATCATTTCTGACATTGCGATAATAAATATTGGAATTGTAAAAGCAACAGCAATCCAGAATTTTCTAAGCAATTTTTTATAACCACTATCATCTGCAGTTTCATCTGCAGAATTACTTGCCATAGGCACTAAATCCATTCCGCAAACGGGGCAATCGCCAGGCTTATCGTAGGTTTTGTCACCTTCGCAGTGCATTGGGCAATAAAAAGTTCCTGACTTGCTTTGGCTTGCTCTTCTTTCTTCTTTTCGCTCTTGGTGTCTAGCAGCGGCTTCTGTATCGCCTTTTACAGCAATACTATAACTTCCTCCATCTTCCTCGAAAGCCTTTTCAAAAACTTTTAGAGGAACCTGTTTTGTCATTTCAATTACAGCTTCTCCTTTTTCTAAGTTTACCGAAGCCTTCTCGACTCCTTCAATTTTATTTAAAGTCTGTTCTACATGAGTTCTACAGCCTTCGCAAGTCATCCCGTGAATTTGATAATTCTCTTTAACAGCAGCTATTTTACTTGGCTGAGCTACTAAATGCATGCCACAAACAGGGCAATCTCCCGGCTTATCATATGTTTTATCACCTTCGCAGTGCATTGGGCAATAATAAACATTAGAACTGCTTATAGTGTGTTCTTGTGGCTTTTTATCATCCTCATGCAAAACCTTTTTTTCAGCTTTATTAGGAGAAGAAATCTTGTATCTATCTCCATCTGATTCCAAAGCATTCTCAAAAACTTTAAGCGGAATATGCTGCTCCATTTCAATCACGGCTTCCCCTTTTTCGAGGTCCACAGATGCCTTTGAAACACCATCAACATTATTGAGTATCTTTTCCACGTGACTTCTACAACCATTACAGGTCATTCCGTCTATAGTATATTTATGTGTCATTTTTGTTTGATTTTAAATCTATAACTAAGTATATCACTGTTTTAAAAGTATTAAACAGCAAAACCCATATTCCAAGTTAATGAAATATAAGCACAAATAGATTTAAGGTATCAAATTAAGTAGGTCTCGTATAGAACGTTTAAATCCCGTTCGAGAAATGGCGGATTGTATTCCGCATAGAAGATTTTTTGAAAAGAAGTTATATCAACTTCTTGAAGAACAAACACCGAAACAAATGAAGCGACAAAGGTTTTGTTTAACTCAACATCAAAAGATGCCTTTGTAAAATTTTCGTCCGTTTGTATTTTAGTTATATGGTTATCGCAACAGTCTGGGGCCTCAGAAGCTAACTTTTCCATCTCGCAATAAGAGTCGGGAGATTCTGCATCCATTCCGCAGGAAAGCTGTTTTTCGACTAATGTAACCTCAGAAGTGATTTCCATACCGCCGCAAAAATGTTGGGCATAAGCTATCCCAGTACTGCTAGCAAGCATCAGTATAGACAAAAATATGGATATCAATTTTTTCATTGCGAAGCAAAAGTACAAAAAAAAAGCCTTCCGAAATATTGGAAGGCTTTTTTGTAATTAGTTAATTTCGGAATCAACCCTACCACATTTCAGCATCTTATCACCGAAATAAGGATTTAGAATATTTTTACCACTGCTAATCCAGGCAGCACCTTTATTATTGAAAGCCATTGGGCAATATTGCTTGTAAAGTGTACCAGACGCTAATGCTCCTTCTAGCATCCCTTCAATCCCTGCAGTAAGAGTTTCAAAATGCTCACGTTGTACATTAACATCCTCTGTTGCAGCCATAGTAGCAACTGCTGTTTGAGTAGCTTCACTTACTTCCACTTCCTTAAAAAGAACTTCAAGTTTAGAGGACTCTGTAGCTGTTTTTTTAGCATCGGTGTTCACTAACGCTTCTTGAACTTCAATATATTGATCAAAAATAGCTTCTACATTAGGATCGTTGAATTCAGCTTCTCTTTCTGAAATTTCATAAACTTCTTTTTCAGAAGCAGTATTATCTACAGTAACTACTTCAGGTTCTTCCACCTTTTTCTCATTGTCTTTACAAGACGTAAATGCAATAGCTATAAATGCTAAAACTACAAAAGATAACTTTTTCATAATTATTTTTAAATTTAAGTTGCAAATATATTAATTTCAATTTGAATTGTACTTATGAAAATAAAGGGCTGGAAGTAATATCAATAGAAATAATGGTTGAATTAAAAAACGACGTACATAGAAAAGCACAAAATGACTCGATGTTCCTTCTGAAGTGTAGATTATTGTACTGAATACAATCATTAGGACCACGAAAAGTATTGCATAAAGAAGCGATGAAATTTTAATTACCTCCCAATTCCTAAATAGTAGGGATATAATTCCTAGTGAAATAACTGAGTTTAGTATAAACCGAAAGGCTGTACTTGCATACAACGAAAGCACATCCATTTCAGGAAGAGGCGCGGTTTTATAATCGGATTTAAAAAAACTCAAGAGAGGATCATAAAAAAGTGCGTCTTCAAAAGCGCGAATTAGCACTAACAAGGAAGTGAAAATTACAACTAATAATACCCTTATTAACTTACTCACTTTGCAAGATTTGATTTCGGATTCACATTTAACAATCGCACCCATAGTATCCACAACATAAATACGAAACCATAAATTATTCCAGGAAAAACTACGGCGTGAAGCACATTTTCATATTCGGGAAATTTATAAAGCGCTACGGTTAAAATGGCTATTCGAATTATGTTTATAATGTAAATTAATACTGCACCTGCAAAGATATAAAGAATGGTTTTTTTGAACTTTTCTGCAAATGCAATTATAAAGGCTACAAAAAGTATAATTACACTCACCGAGTTACAACCTTCTACAATATTTACGGTATATCTCCCGTCTATTGTCAACAACATCCCTTCTACGCTTTGCGCTGGATTTAAATACGCTACGTAACCAAAAGTATTCAATACAGCAACACTCTGTTTAGCGACAAGATGTGTTAAATAATCAGGGTAAAAAGAACCGTTTTTAGACAAATTCAAATAAACTGAATACAGAATTGCTAGCAACAAATATGTTCCGATAAATAGACCTACAAAGCGCACCACTGATTTGTATTTAAACAAGAGTTCCTTCACCGGTTAGTTTTTAAAAATTTGAAAGTTACGGTTTATTTTTTAGTGCAATTTTAACAAAAATACATTATTTGTTCTTGGTGATTAACGAGCATTTTAAAATACTTTTGTCTAATCATATTAGACACTATAAAACTATGCCATTTTCAGAGTTAAAACCAAAAATAAAAACAATTCTAGCTAATGATGCTGTGAGTACAAATGAGCGCCTAAATCATGTTTGCGAATTACTACAATCAACTGTAAAATATTACGATTGGGTTGGGTTTTATTTTGCAAATGAAGCCGAAAAAACACTTCACTTAAAAGCATTTGCAGGCGAACCAACAGATCATACAGTTATACCTTTTGGAAAAGGGATTTGCGGACAAGTAGCCGTTAGCAACCAAAATTTTGTAGTACCAGACGTAAAAGCACAAGACAATTATATAGCTTGTAGCATTACCGTAAAAGCTGAAATTGTAATTCCACTTTTTAAAGATGGTAAAAACATTGGTCAGATAGACATCGACTCTAATACTGCAGACCCATTTACTGAAGCAGACGAGAAGTTTTTAGAATGGGTGAACGAAAAAGTGGCGGCGATACTCTAGTAGCAACCACTGAATAAATTCTAGAACTGAATGTACTAATACTTAACAAATTCCAAAGGCATAATAAATTGCTTTTGGAATTTTGATTTTAATATGATACTTCTGCAAATCGCAATGTTCTACATTCCTGTTCTAATTGCTTCAACTGGATCTAATCTCGATGCTGAAATAGCAGGAAGTATTCCAGATATTAAACCTATAGCTGCACTTATAGCAGTACCGATAAGCATATTCCAGGGTGAGAGCACAAATTCAAAATCGCCTGTAAATTGCGATGCCAAGATCGAAACTATAAATACTAAGAACAACCCTATCAAACCGCCTATTACAGCTAAGATTATAGCTTCAAACAAAAACTGGAATAGGATAAATTTATTTTTAGCTCCAAGTGACTTTTGAATTCCAATTAAATTGGTTCGTTCTTTTACACTCACAAACATAATGTTTGCAATTCCAAAACCTCCGACTAATAATGAAAACCCACTGATTATTAACCCAATAAGGTTCATACTTCCTGTAATATTGTCTATTAAATCGGCAAAGCCTTGAAGTTGATTAATAAAAAAAGTACTAACCTCATCTGGTTTTATACCACGTTTTAATCGAAGTTGTTGGGTTAACATTGCAATAAACTCGGCATTGTCAACTCCTTTTTCTGGTTTTACTACAATTTGCGGGAAAGTATTTTTGTTATTATCGCCAAATATTCGTCTAACAATATTTACTGGAATCCAAACAGAAGTATCTTTTGAATTCCCAAATAAACCAGCCCCTTCTTTTTCTAAAACTCCAATTACATTAAATCTTCGGCCGTAAATTCTCACTTCTTTTCCAATGGCATTAGCAGCATCTCCAAAAAGTTGGTTCGCAATTTCATCACCTAAAACCACAACCATAGAGCCGCTATTAGATTCTGCAGCATTAAAAAACCTTCCTTGGCCAAGCTTGAGTGCTTCAATGTCGTAATAGGTTTCTGTAACCGCACCAATCGGCACATTATCTACCTGATTGCTTTCAGACTTTATACTTTCGTTTGGCACACCTAATGTAAAGGATGCAGCTTCTAAATTTGGAGTATTTCGTTCGATGTATTGAAATTCGTCGTAAGTAACATCTGGAAACTGTTGCCATTTCCAACGGGGGATTTCGGTAGGCCCAAAACTAAAACGCATTATGATGATTGTACTATTATCTAATCCACTCATGCTCCCCTCTATCTCCCGTTTTAGAGAATCTACTGCTGCAAGTACAGCTATAATCGAAAAAATTCCAATAGTTACTCCAACTAAAGACAAAAAAGTCCGCAATTTATTGTTCCGAAGTGCATTTAATGCGAAGTTGAAACTTTCCTTTAAAACGCGAAGATATATTAGCATTAAGATTTTAAATTAGCGATTGGCGATTTCGTTTTCGACCTGGTTGATAAATTTATTAAAAGTAAGACGTTTTCTCATTGTATATGTTACAAATTTACTATTCAATTATGTACTTTTGCACCTTAATTTTTAGCAATGAACAATTCCAAGAAAATCAAGTCAGCTTTAATCTCTGTTTTTAGCAAAGAAGGACTAGCTCCAATCGTAAAAAAGTTACATGAACAAAATGTAAAAATTTACTCAACTGGAGGTACCGAAAAATTCATTAACGATTTAGGCATCGATGTAGTTGCCGTTGAAAATATAACCGATTATCCTTCAATTCTTGGAGGCCGTGTAAAAACATTACACCCAAAAGTTTTTGGAGGAATTTTAAACCGACAAGATAACGAGAGTGATGTTGCGGAAATGGAAAAATTTAACATTCCACAGTTGGATGCTGTTATTGTTGATTTATACCCTTTTGAAAAAACTGTTGCTTCTGGAGCGTCAGAAGAAGAGATAATTGAAAAAATTGACATTGGTGGTATTTCGTTAATTCGTGCAGCAGCTAAAAACTTTAATGACACTATTTGTGTATCTTCAGTTGATGATTACGCTGAGTTTTTAGAATTAATTTCAGCAAACGATGGAGAAATTTCACTTAAAGATCGCAAGCGTTTTGCTGCAAAATCATTTAATATTTCTTCAAATTACGACACTGCTATTTTTAATTATTTCAATTCAGAAGAAAACATAGCAGCGTTTAAGATAAGTGAAACTAAAGGGCAGGAATTACGTTACGGCGAAAACCCACATCAAAAAGGATTTTTCTTCGGAGATTTTGACGAAATGTTCACTAAACTTCACGGTAAGGAATTGAGCTACAACAACCTCCTGGATGTTGATGCCGCAGTAAACCTTATGAACGAATTTAAAGGCGAAGCACCAACTTTTGCTATTCTTAAACATAACAACGCCTGTGGAATTGCACAACGTGACACTGTAAAAGAAGCTTACTTAGATGCATTGGCAGGTGATCCTGTTTCGGCTTTCGGGGGAATTTTAATCAGTAATGTTGAAATTGACGAAGCTACAGCTAATGAAATTCACAGTCTTTTTTGTGAAGTAGTAATTGCTCCTTCTTACTCAAAACCAGCTCAAGAAATTTTAGAAGGAAAGAAGAATAGAATTTTATTAATTCAAAAAGAAATTGAACTACCTTCAAAAACTGTAAGAACTTGTTTGAACGGAGTTTTAGTTCAAGATAAAGACAATATTACCGATACTGCTGATATTTTAACACATTCGACTAACAATAAACCTAGTTCATCTGAGTTAGAAGACTTGTTGTTTGCTTCTAAAATATGCAAGCACACTAAGAGTAATACAATTGTCTTAGCAAAAGGAAAACAACTTTGCGCTAGTGGAACCGGACAAACGAGCCGTGTAGATGCATTAAGGCAGGCAATTGACAAAGCAAAGTCGTTTAATTTTGAACTTGAAGGAGCTGTCATGGCGAGTGACGCATTTTTCCCTTTCCCCGATTGTGTGGAAATTGCAGACAATGCAGGTATTACTGCAGTAATTCAGCCTGGAGGTTCTATTAAAGATCAACTAAGTATTGATTATTGTAATGAGCATAATATGGCAATGGTATTTACAGGAACACGTCATTTTAAGCATTAAAAAATCATTACATTTGTTAACATAAAGTACAACAGCTTAATATACAACACCGCTAATTAAAAACTATGGGATTTTTTGACTTCCTAACTGAAGAAATAGCCATTGACCTTGGTACCGCGAACACACTGATAATTCATAATGACAAAGTAGTTGTGGATGCACCATCTATAGTTGCCCGCGATCGCACTACTGGGAAAATAATTGCGGTAGGTCGTGAAGCCGCTATGATGCAGGGGAAAACGCACGAAAACATCAAGACAATCCGTCCTTTAAAAGATGGTGTAATTGCAGATTTTGACGCGAGTGAAAAGATGATAAATATGTTTATCAGCGATATTCCTGCTCTAAAAAAGAGATGGATTAAACCTTCATTGCGAATGGTTGTTTGTATTCCAAGTGGTATTACTGAAGTGGAAATGCGGGCGGTAAAAGAGAGTGCCGAAAGAGTAAACGGAAAAGAGGTTTACTTAATCCACGAACCTATGGCTGCAGCAATTGGTATTGGTGTTGATATCATGCAACCAAAAGGAAACATGGTTGTGGATATAGGAGGTGGTACAACAGAAATTGCAGTTATTGCCCTAGGAGGTATTGTTTGCGACAAATCTGTTAAAATTGCTGGTGATGTATTTACTAACGATATCGTATATTATATGCGAACTCAGCATAACCTATATGTAGGTGAACGCACCGCTGAAAAGATAAAAATTCAGATTGGTGCTGCCACTGAAGATCTTGAGCTTCCACCAGACGAAATGGACGTTCAAGGACGTGATTTGTTAACTGGAAAACCAAAACAAGTACAAACTTCATATAGAGAAATTGCAAAAGCATTAGACAAGTCTATTCTACGTATAGAAGATGCTGTAATGGAGACATTATCACAAACTCCACCAGAACTTGCTGCCGACATTTACAACACAGGTATTTACCTTGCAGGTGGTGGTTCAATGCTACGCGGATTAGATAAAAGACTTTCACAAAAAACTGATTTACCAGTTTATATCGCTGAAGATCCTTTACGCGCAGTAGTACGTGGAACAGGTATATGTTTGAAGAATCTTAATAAATTCAAAAGTGTACTTATAAAATAATTTTCAAAAAGCGATTAATCAAAAACAATAGCATACTGTTTATGGCGTTGCTACCATTAGAAAGCAGAATATTTTAACCTATTAAGCAATGCAGCAAATAATATTTTTCTTTATACGGAATAAAAACTTCCTGTTATTTGCTGTATTGTTCATTATTGCCCTTGCTTTAACGATTCAATCTCACAATTACCACAACAACAAATTCATAAGTTCCGCAAACGTTGTAACAGGTGGAGTCTATACTGTGAGAAATAATATTACAGATTACTTTACGCTAGCTAAGGAAAACGAAGATTTATTACAAGAGAATTTAATGCTCCGCAAAAAGCTAAGTCAATACAATGAATTGAACTTAGCCCCTACTTTAGATAGCGGTAATATCATTAACAAATTTGAGTATTATTCTGCACGAGTAATAAACAATAACTATTCGAAAACTAAAAACCAACTTACCCTAGATAGCGGTAGAAGAGATAGTATTAAAAGAGATTATGGCGTTATTTCTTCAAAAGGAATAGTAGGGATTGTAAGCGATGTTTCAACCAACTATTCTACGGTTCAATCTATTTTGAATACCAAAAGTAGAATTAACGCTAAATTAAAAAAATCCAGTCATTTTGGATCACTTATTTGGAATACAAAAGACCCAAACACAGCCCAGTTAATTGATATCCCAAGAATTGCAGACATTGAAAAGGGAGATACAATTATCACAGGTGGACGATCAACTATTTTTCCCGAAGGTGTACTGATTGGATCCGTGAAGGATTTTCACCTAGACAATGACGATAATTATTATTACATAAACATCGATTTATTTAATGATATGACGAGTCTTGAGCACGTATTTTTAATTAAAAATAATGATGCAATAGAGATCAATGAGCTAGAAAAAAGTGTGGAAAATGCAGAGTAACGATATATTAATTAACATAGTAAGGTTTATAGTGCTTGTTTTTGTACAAGTGCTACTGCTTAATAATATTAATTTAGGTGGTCACATCAATCCATTTCTTTATATCTATTTTATTCTATTGTTTCCACTGGATGGCAATAAAAGCTTATTAATTTTTTTAAGTTTTCTTTTAGGTCTTTCTATCGATATTTTTGAAGATTCAGGTGGTGTTCATGCGGCTGCATCAGCCTTTATTGCATACATTCGTCCGTTTGTTTTGAAGTATTCATTTGGGGTAAGCTACGAATACAAATCTGTGAAAATTAAAAAAGCAGATACAACAGAGAAAATTACTTATTTCACTTCGTTAGTATTAATGCATCATTTTGTTATGTTTTCACTAGAAATATTTAGTTTTAAACATATACCATTGTTATTAAAATCTACGTTATTTTCAGGAATATTTACAATAATCTTGACAATGTGTACATTGATTTTGTTCAATAGAAAATCGAAATGAGAAAAGTTGTACTTATAGCATTAGTTTTATTAAGTGGTGTACTTTTCACGGCTAGACTTTTTTATCTGCAAGTATTAGATTCTTCTCCAGAATCTCTTGAGCAAAATAGCGCTATTAAAGTGATGTATGATTATCCGCAACGCGGGTATATATTTGATCGCAATGAAAGTCTCTTAGTTTCCAATCAACCATCGTACGATGTTATGGTTATTCCTAGAGATGTAAAGCCATTAGATACTTTAGAATTTTGTAAACTTTTAAAGATTTCTAAAGAAGATTTTAAAGAAGTACTACGTAAGGCTGAAATATACTCTCCGAGGTTACCTTCGGTAGTTGTTCCACAATTAAATAAAGCCGATTACGCTTCCCTTTCAGAAAAAATGTACAAGTATGAAGGCTTTTACATTCAGCGTCGCTCCCTTCGCGATTACCAAGTAAAACACTCTGCTAACGTTCTAGGGTATATTGCTGAAGTAAACAACGCAATTATTAAAAAGAATCCCTATTACCAAATGGGGGAACTAATTGGAACCGCTGGTGTTGAAAAAGAATACGAGGAAGTATTACGCGGTGTAAAAGGGGTAAAATACATCCAAAGAGATCGCTTTAACAGAGATATTGGCCCTTATAAAGACGGAGTATTCGACACAATTCCAGAAAGAGGTAAAGACATACAACTTACTATAGATGCAGCACTTCAGAAGTATGGTGAGGAATTAATGGTTAACAAAAGAGGTGGTATAGTTGCTATTGAGCCAGATACTGGTGAAATCCTTGCTCTTGTTACAGCACCTAGTTACGATCCATCGCTAATGGTAGGAAGAGACCGATCGAAAAACTTTACGAAATTATGGTATGATACCATTGCAAAACCTTTATACGATAGAGGTTTAATGGGTGAATATCCACCAGGATCTCCCTTTAAGGCATTAACAGCACTTATAGCACTTCAGGAAAATGTAACCACAGAAGACGACCGAATAAACTGTCCTGGAGGGTACTATTACAATGGAAGACGCTTGATGAAATGTCACGGAGCTCACGGCGCCACAAGTATGGTATATGGTATTGCCAAATCTTGTAATACTTATTTTGCAACCCTTTATCGCAGATCTGTTGACAACTACGCTACCATTCAAGAAGGTACCGATAAATGGAAAGAACATTTAGCAAGTTTTGGACTTGGTAACTTCCTAGGTTACGACCTTCCTAGTGGAAAGAGAGGACTTATTCCAGATTCAGAATTTTATAATCGCTTTTATAATTTTCCAAAGTACAGATGGTTTTCAACTGCTACCATTTCAAACTCTATTGGTCAAGGTGAAATTAACCTAACACCAATTCAAATGGCAAACTTTACAGCTGCCATTGCAAACCGAGGGTGGTATTATACGCCCCACGTAATTAAAAACATAATTGGAACCGATACCATTCCACAAAAATTCAAAGAAAAACACCATACAACCATTGATCCTAAGCATTTTGAACCTGTGGTTGAAGGAATGTATCAAGTGTACGAATCGGGAACAGCATCATATCTTAGAATACCAGGAATAGAAATATGCGGTAAAACAGGTACAGCCGAAAACTTTACCAGGATCGATGGAAAACGAGTACAACTTACGGACCACTCTATTTTTGTGGCATTTGCACCCAAAGACAACCCTAAAATAGCTTTAGCTGTATTTGTAGAAAACGGATATTGGGGTTCACGTTGGGCAGGTAGAATCGCTGGGCTAATGATTGAAAAATATATTAAAGGTGAAATAACTAGAAAGGATATGGAGAAATATATCCTTGAAGGTAGTTTAGAGGATGAATATGCTAAGCCGTATAGCGGGAAACCATTTACAATTAACAGATAATGTCTGCAGCTAAAACATATATGAAATTTGACTGGCTGATGATCTTTATTTTCATCGCCTTAGTTTCAATGGGCTGGATTAATATTTACTCCGCATCGCTCAGTGATTCTGCTCAGGGATATTTTGATTTTAAGCAGATTTACGGCAAGCAAATGATTTGGATAGGATTGAGTTTTATACTTATCATTTTCATTTTAGCAATAGAATCAAAATTTTATGAAAATTACGCCAGTATTATTTATATAGCTTCGTTACTTTCCCTTGCTGGGCTTTTTGTATTTGGACGTACTATAGCCGGAACAACCGCTTGGTATGACTTTGGAGGTTTCAGCATCCAACCTAGTGAATTTGCCAAAGCAGCTACGGGTTTAGCACTTGCTAAATACGTTAGTGACATTCAAACCAATATGCAAGAGTTAAAGCATCAAATAAGGGCATTTATTATTCTAGCTCTTCCTGTTATATTAATTATACTACAACCAGACCCTGGAAGTGTATTAGTGTATGCGGCATTTGTCTTTCCATTATACAGAGAAGGATTACACGGAGTTTATTTATTACTAGGACTTTTTGCTACTGTTATTTTTGTTTCTACACTAGCGTTTGGAGCAGTTTGGGCGGCAGTAGCGGTTATAATAATTGCTGGAGTAGTCTATTACAGAAATAGAAAAAAACGTCCAAACATTTTAAAATTTATAATGATTGTGGTTGCTTGTATTGGGTTTGCATTTTCAGTGAGCTATATCTTTAATAACGTATTTAAACAACACCATAGAGACCGCTTTAATATAGTACTTGGTAAGGAAGTGGATTCACGAGGAATTGGATACAATACCAACCAAAGTGAAATTGCAATTTCGAATGGTGGATGGCTAGGAAAAGGCTGGACACAGGGCACACAAACGAAAGGAAATTTTGTGCCTGAACAGCATACCGACTACATTTTTAGTACGGTTGGTGAAGAGTGGGGATTTGTTGGTAGTATGATTGTAGTCCTTTTATTTGTTGGCCTTATTCTCAGAATTATTTACAAAGCTGAAAAACAGAAAAATCAATTCGGAAGGGTTTATGGCTACAGTGTAGCAGCCATTATCTTTCTTCACTTTTTTGTGAATATAGGAATGGTTACTGGTATATTCCCAACCGTTGGTATTCCACTCCCCTTCTTTAGTTACGGAGGATCTGGACTATGGGGCTTTACTATTTTACTTTTTATATTTGTAAAGCTAGATGCAGCCAACTATTACTACACCTAACAGAGTTGAAGATTAGATTTTTCTGCTAACCGGAAAACTTTTATAACTACTTCTTTCCCCAAACTTTTAAATCAATCATAATTTCCATTTTATCTTCGATAGAATCAGGCAAAGCAGGAAAGAAATCTATACCCGTTTTAGCTTCTATTTCGTCGATAGAAACTACATATTCATAAAAAGATTTGTCGCTAGGTTCGTTAGGTATTAAAAAAGCTATTGCTTTATGATGGCCATTTGTAACATCTACAACAATTTTATAAAACTCATTAGGAACTGAAACATTTTCATGCCCAATCGTTTCCATATTTCCATTTAAAACACCTCCGGTTACCACATAAAGTCCGTCGTTCTTATCCGCCCAATACCGAACTTTTTGTTCTAAACGATTCCAAATTCCAGCATTAAATTCGCGGTTTTGAGGACTCACATTACTGGTTAAAAAAGTTTCATTATAAGCTTCAAAGGACATTTTTCTATCACCTGCAGGAACTAAATGCCCTCTATCATAACCTGAGTTTTTGTAATTGCGCCAGTCTGCTGATGTTGTTTTCACCTTATGGTCAATTTCAAAATAAGGTCTTTTGAAATCATTGTTTGATAGGTCGCTTTTACTAAGTTCATAGGCTACCCATTCTGCCTGTTCATGATCTTCAGAATAGGAAAGCGTGAAATAATTGTGCTTTACTGTAGCTCCAGTAGTAGATTCTGGAAGAAATGAGTCATCAAATTCTTTAGAATTTCTAACAACTTGTGTTGATGTATCTGAAATAATATTATTATTCCCATCAAAGATATCGTCTGAATAGTACAATACTACGGTAAGAATAATTATAACTATAGGATAAATGTATTTTCGATTCATGGGTCAAAAATACTATTAACTTATAATCTTTAAAAGTTTCAATTGTTTATTCTATGAGTTTGAGTTTTAGTGTATAACATTAATTTCTCACATCCATAGCATCTCTTAATGCATTTCCGATAAGCATAAAAGCTGTAACCAAGCTCATAATTGCCAGGCCAGGAATTAAGGCTAAATAAGGTTTTCCTAAAATAATATAGGCGTAATGATCTTTTATAATTCCTCCCCAGCTTGGCATTGGTGGCTGAGCGCCAATGCCTAAAAACGAAAGGCCACTTTCTATTAAGATTGCTCCCGCAAAATTGGCTGCAGAAATTATAATAACGGGCGCCATACTATTGGGCAAAATATGTTTTACAATAATTCTGAAGTCATTATAACCAAGTGCTCGAGCAGCAGTTACATATTGCATCTTTTTTACCCCCATTACCTGCCCTCTAACCACTCTTGCAACTTCTACCCACATTGTGAGCCCTACAGCGATAAAAACCTGCCAAAAACCTTTGCCAAGAGCTAAGGTGATAGCTATCACTAACAGTAACGTTGGTATAGACCAAGTAACATTGATTACCCACATAATTGCTGCATCCACTTTCCCTCCAAAATACCCAGCAATTGCGCCCAATGTAATTCCAATTACCAAGGAAATAAAGACAGCAACAAACCCTATGGCAAGCGAGATTCGAATTCCAATTAACATTCGGCTTAGCAAATCACGGCCATATTTATCTGTTCCGAGATAGAATTTTTTTTCTGAAATGTATTTGTTAGGAATTTCCTTCACCGAAGAAACATTGGGAAAGAGCGATACTGAATATTCCTTTTGAAGTCCATCAGTGCCATCAGGAGTATATTCGGTTATTTCAATAATATTAGATTTTATAGAGTAATTTGAAATTGGAATTTCAGAATTTGCATTCTTTTCACCAAAAAAGAAAACCGAGATTGGATTTTGATCTTCTAAGGCAACAGGAATTGTAAGCATTTGCACTGAAAAACCAGGATTTTTAGAATGAATAGACAAGTGCATCTGATTGGCATTTTGTGAATTATCCGGCGCCAATGCGTAAGCGAATATGGCTATTAATACACAAACCATTAAAAACCCTAAACTGAAAACGCCCCAGAAGTTCTTTTTAAACTTCTGAAGCGCTATTTGTGTTAATGAGGTTGAGTTTTTCACGTTTCAAATTTACTGAAAATTTTAGGTGAATGGCCATAAAAAAACCTACAAGGTTTTTGATATCTTGTAGGTTTTAAATCTGCCTTCTGGAAATACTAGAAAGTACTAGTTTTTTATATCAGCTACTTTTTTAGCTTTTATATTATTAAGCTTTAAATCTTCTAACACATGGATAGCTTCTTCAACATAAATATCTTTACTTAAACTTTTATGCCATCTCTTACGTTTTTCTGAAAGCGTTGTATCTTGTTTCATCAATTCAACTTCATAAGGCAAAGATTTAAAAGTTAGTTTATTATCATACTTATCAATTGCATCAAAACGTTTACTTACTTCTTTACGCTTTTCAATTTCGGCAGTATAATCATTAAAGTTAAGGTTTACTTCCTTTTCGTCTCTGCGCTCCTTAATCCATTTCGCATTTTCATCTATTAGTTGCAACTGCTCATTTTTAGCCATTCTAGCTTTACTGTTTTCAATGGTTTCTTGAAAGCCAATATAGCCATCCCAAATGTTATACTTAGCAGCATCAATCTTATCGTAAGGTAGTGGGTTTGGGTAATCTCGCTCCCCTATATCGATATAGCTGTAACGATCTGGCATAACAACATCACTATTTACACCTTCCAATTGTGTTGAACCACCATTAACTCGGTAGAATTTTTGTGATGTAATTTTTATAGCTCCTAAGTCTCCTACATCATTGTTTCTAACCCATTGGTTTAGGTCAACGACATTTTGCACAGTACCTTTTCCGTATGTTTGTTTACTACCAATTACAATAGCTCTTTTATAATCCTGCATAGCAGCAGCTAAAATTTCTGAGGCTGATGCAGAGAGTTCATTTACTAAAATTACTAAAGGTCCGTCCCATACAATTTCGTTGCTTTCATCTTCTAAAACCTCTTTTTTTCCTGCTGAAGAAACCTGAACAATCGGTCCTTTCTTTATAAATAACCCAGCAATATCCACAGCCGTTCTCAATGATCCACCACCGTTATTTCGAAGGTCTAAAACAAGTCCTTCCATTCCTTGTTCTTTTAAACGAAGAATTTCTTTTTTAACATCAGAGGCAGCATTGCGCTCTTTATAGTTGTCCATATCAAAATAAAACTGAGGCAAGTTGACCAGTCCGAATTTGCGACCGTTATTTTCTATATATGAAGATTTAGCATAAGTTTCTTCAAGTTCAACTACATCGCGAGTAATAACTTTATCTGAAATAGTTCCATCAACATTTTTTACTGTAAGAGTAACTTTAGTCCCTTTTGGACCTTTAATTAGTTTTACAGCATCATCGATACGCATTCCAACAATGCTAACAGATTCATTTTCTCCTTCTTGTTTAACTTTAAGGATAGCATCACCAACTTCAATTTGCTCACTTCTCCAAGCTGGTCCTCCACTTATAACCTCGATTACCGTTATATAATCATTTTTCTTTTGAAGTCTAGCCCCAATTCCTTCCAGTTTTCCAGACATTTGAAGGTCGAAACGATCTTTATCTGGTGGTGCGAAATAGTTACTATGTGGGTCAAATTCTTCAACAATAGTATTTAGATAAATTGCAAAGTAATCTTTACGCACAAGGTCTTTTGTGAAATCGAAATATTCGTCTAATGATGTTTTTGCAGTTTCTCGAGCTTTTTGTTCTAGCTCAGCCATAGATTTTGGCTCGAATGGCTCTTCAGAAGTTTCACTCGATTTTTCATCATTTTCGTCATCATTATCTTCTACTTCCGCATTATCATCGCTATCGGACTTCTCTAAAGCTTTTTGTTTAGTTTTTTGCTCTTCAACATAGTCGTAGTAGCTAGAAAGTGTAGTGAACTTTAACTGCTGTTCCCAACGAGCTTTTAAATCTTTTGTTGACGTAGCATATTCGATATTGTCGTAATCTACATTGATAGTTTCTTTTATATCAAAATTGAAAGGTGTTTCTAAAACTTTAGGGTAAATTTTCTTCACATCTTCCATTCGTTCTTGGAAGCGATTATATACTAAATTGAAAAAAGATAAATCTTTATTCTTTATTTGATCATCAATTTGAGTTTTGTACTTACTGAACTCTTCAATATCTGAAGCTAAAAAGTATCTTTTTAAAGGATCAAGCCCTTTAATGAAGTTATCAAAAACATCAGCCGAAAAAGTATCGTCAATAGCTTTAGGATCATAGTGCCCTTTTTCAAGAACATAAGTTATAAGATCGAGTAGTAATTTATCTTTATCCGGGTTTTCAAATTCTTTAGTAGTGAAACTGCAAGAGGCAACAGAAACAAAAACTGCCAAAAATAAAACTTTAAAATTCTTCTTCATTATCCGCATAGTAAGGGTGTTAATTTAAGAGTGTCTAAATTATATAAAAAACCGTGCCATTAAACTATTTTGCTACTAATATTTTGTTAAACAGCCGTTATTTAATGAGAAACAAGGATTCTTATTTCAAATTTAATAAATGTACTTTTGTGGCTTCAAAATTTAAAAGAATGACAAATAAAAGACCACTTATTTTAGTAACTAATGACGACGGAATTAACGCTCCTGGAATAAGAGCTTTAATTGAGGTTATGAACACATTAGGGGACGTTTGTGTGGTTGCACCAGATTCTCCACAAAGTGGAATGGGACACGCTATAACTATTAACGACGCTTTGTACTGTAATCGTATAAACGTAAATAAAAATGAACCACAAGAAGAGTACAGTTGTAGTGGAACTCCTGTTGATTGTGTGAAAATTGCAGTAAACGAAATTTTAGATCGAAAACCAGATTTATGTGTTAGCGGTATTAACCACGGAAGCAATTCGTCTATTAATGTTATTTACAGTGGTACTATGAGCGCAGCAGTTGAGGCTGGAACTACCGGTATCCCATCTATTGGGTTTTCTCTCTTAGATTATTCGTTAGAAGCTAATTTTGAAGCCTCAAAAAAAATTGTAAAGGCCATTGCTGAGCAAACGCTTAAAAACGGACTTCCTAATGGAGTAGTTTTAAATGTAAATATTCCAAAGCTTAATGCTTCCGAAATAAAAGGTATAAAAGTTTGCCGTCAGGCAAATGCCTATTGGCAAGAAAAATTCGACAAACGCACTAATCCTCTTGGAAGGGATTACTATTGGCTTTCTGGTGAGTTTGTTAATCAAGATAAAGGACAAGATACAGATGAATGGGCTTTAGAAAATGGGTATGTTTCAATTGTTCCTGTTCAATACGACTTAACAGCTCATCATGCTATTAAGGAAATCAATTCTTGGGAATTACAGTAATTTTAAAAAGCTATAACATTAAATAATTTAATGACCCCCGTTTATTTTAATATATATAAATAACCAATGAAACCACATATAAAAGAAATTTTAATAGGGCTAGTTATAGGTTTACTTGCAAATCTTGCAGGAACTTATCTATATATTTTCTTTTTTTCTGACTTAGAAATTGAAGATACAATAAAAGCTGCATTAGCTAATGATTTTCTAGGTAGTTTAATCGCTTTAGGAGCCATTCTAAATTTAATAGTTTTCTTTATTTACCTTAAGAAAAACCAAGTTTACAGAGCACGAGGAGTTGTTATGGCAACTGTAATTGCCGCCTTGGTGATCTTATACACAAAGTTTCTATAAAATTATAGCGGGGATTTTTTATTAACTCATTAACTTAGTAATTTAAAAACCTAATAATAAAATACAAAAGAATGAGACGTGCAGTATTTCCCGGAACTTTCGATCCTATTACACTAGGACACTTAGATATAATTAACCGTGCACTACCCCTATTTGATGAGATAATTATTGCTATTGGTGTTAATGCCGATAAAAAAACAATGTTTACTTTGGAAGAACGCTTAAAATTTATTGAAGACATCTTTAAAGATGAAGAAAAAGTAAGCGTTAAAAATTATTCTGGATTAACAGCTAAATACTGTATAGATAAGAATGCTCAATTTATTGTTCGTGGATTGAGAAACACTACCGATTTAAATTACGAACAACCAATAGCTCAAACGAATTATCAAATGGCTAATGTTGAAACCATATTTTTAATCTGCTCTCCCGAGGTTTCTAATATTTCATCAACAATAGTTAGAGATATTATGCGAAATGATGGCGATTACTTACATTTAGTTCCAAGGTCAGTTAGAAAAATTTAATAGCTGGTAAAATTGAATTCTTCTAAATTATATTTGCATATCTAGTTTGTTTTCAATACCTTATAGAATCAAATTAGCTAAAATGAATAGCTATCGAATTCTATATTATTCCATAATAGCAATGCTAATATTATCCTGTAATAAGGATGATACAGTATTATCGTCTTCTACCTCCACTAATCAAAACCCTGTAACCTTTATAGATCCTGAACTAAAGCCCTTCGTAGAAAGTTTTTATATCGAAATGGAAGAACGTGGGTTAAACTATAGAAATAAGCCACTTTCTGCAATTTTTGTGAATGAGCTTTCAGCTCCAAATAGTTCTCAATTTTGTGCATATGGTTATCCAAATTTAAATGGGGTAGCCACTGTAGAGGTAATAAAAAACATTGGATGTTGGCTGTCAAAAAATCGTGTAGAACATGAAAATTTGATTTACCATGAACTAGGCCATGCTCTTATGAGCAAGAGCCATACCTATTCTTTATTCCCAAACGGATCACCAACTTCCATTATGTGTTCTTCAGAAGTTACTGATAATTACAGAGTTTATAACAAATATCAAACCGATCAAAAGATATTCTATTTAGACCAACTTGTATCTGGAACTGCAATGGAACCAGATTGGGCCAGCGAAAAATTCTATAGTTACACTTTAGAAACTGACACTTTTGACAATTCATTGGATGGATGGGAACATGATACAGAATATGGCACTAATAATTCATACACCTTTTTTGTTGATGAAAGTCACGCAATTTCTCTCCCTTATGCCCTTGGAATATCTAGTTCAGGCAATAATAATCCTGAAGCGGTTGGTTATTGGTATAAGTATTATGATATTTCCAATTTCAACAATTGCTCAAATCTAGTAGTGAGTGCTGATATTATTGCAGATAATTTAACAGAAGGCTATGTTGGTATAGTAATAGATTTTATAGAGTATCCAAGTCCGGGAATTCCTTTGCGATTTGGAAGATATTATAATTTAACTACAGAAAATTCAGCAAATTTAGTCTTATACGAAGACTTTAAAGCAACGGGCATTTGTTTAACAGAGGAAGTTCAAGCTGTTAAAATACATTTTTATTTAAAAAGTACAGCTCAGACATCCGTTTTTATTGATAACTTGAAAATCGATTTGTATGAATAACAAGCATACTTAAGTTAGAATTGTTCTCGTTATTAGTTCAGTAGAGTTAAAAATTTAGAAAACAAAAAACCCTTTCAGAAAACTGAAAGGGTTTTAAAAATTTTGAATAATCTAGAATTAAAGCGCAGCTACATGTTTAGCCATATTCGACTTCAAGTTAGAAGCTTTATTCGAATGAATAATGTTTTTCTTAGCCAATTTGTCGATCATAGAAACAATTGAAGGAAACATTTTCTCCGCTTCTGATTTATCAGAAAGCTCTTGAAATCTCTTCATGGCATTACGAGCAGTTTTATGCTGGTAACGGTTACGCAAGCGTTTAGCCTCGTTGCTTCTAATTCTCTTTAATGCTGACTTGTGATTTGCCATTGTATTTTTATTTAATTCTAAATTTTTGTAGTCCGTAGGGGAATCGAACCCCTGTTACCAGGATGAAAACCTGGCGTCCTAACCCCTAGACGAACGGACCATTACATTGTTTAATGCGGGTGCAAAAATACACCTTTTTTTTAATGTTCCAAATCCTTTTTAAAAAATTTTTAAAATTTTGATCTGGATTATAAAAAAGAACTTTTTTAACCAATTTCCCCAATTCGAAAACAAAACTAATTGTCTAAAATAACCGGATTAATCGTGCATTATATTTTCAAATGCGGCTGCAAAAATATACCTTTTTTTCAATACTCCAAAATGTTTTGAAAAAAATTTTGAAAAAATTAATATGCTTTTGCAAAAAGCACTTTTCCGGTCGATGGTTTACCTGTAACCATACAAGTTCCTGCTACGTTCTCCCCTTGTAAAGGAATACATCTAATTGTAGCTTTTGTTTCGTTTTTAATTTTTTCTTCAGTTTCTATGGTTCCATCCCAATGAGCTAGTATAAAACCTCCTTTAGCCTCTAAAACCTCTTTAAACTCTTCGTATGAAGATACCTCAGTAGTATTTTCAGTTCTAAAGGTATCGGCCTTATCAAAAAGGTTTTTTTGAATTTCATCCATTAAAGACTTCACCTTTTCAACTACATCTTCGTTAGCGATAAATTCTTTTGTAAGTGTATCTCTTCGTGCCAATTCCACAGTACCCTTCTCTACATCTCTAGGACCAATGGCAATACGCACAGGAACTCCTTTTAATTCGTATTCGTTAAACTTCCACCCTGGCTTTTGAGTATCGCGGTTATCGTATTTTACTCTAATACCTTGCGATCTAAGTTCCTTCATTAAGTCTAAAGCAACTTCATTTACAGCTTCAAACTCTTCATCTTTTCTATAAATAGGTACAATAACAACTTGATCTGGAGCCAAATTTGGAGGTAATACCAATCCGTTGTCATCGCTATGCGTCATAACCAAAGCTCCCATCAAACGTGTAGACACACCCCAAGATGTAGCCCATACGTAATCCAATGCTCCGTCTTTTGTAGCAAATTTCACATCAAAAGCCTTAGCAAAATTCTGACCTAAAAAGTGTGATGTTCCCGCTTGAAGTGCCTTTCCATCTTGCATAAGAGCTTCAATACAATAAGTTTCTAAAGCACCAGCAAAGCGTTCACTTTCTGTTTTTGTTCCTTTTACTACTGGAATAGCCATATAGTTTTCAGCAAAATCTGAATATACATTCATCATTTGTTCTGCTTCTGTTATAGCTTCTTTTTTAGTGGCGTGAGCAGTATGTCCTTCTTGCCATAAAAACTCGGCAGTACGCAAAAACAAACGTGTACGCATTTCCCATCGCACCACATTTGCCCATTGGTTTATCAATAATGGTAAATCTCTGTAAGATTGAATCCACTTTCTATAGGTATCCCAAATAATAGTTTCCGATGTTGGACGTACGATTAATTCCTCTTCTAATTTAGCATCTGGATCTACAACAATTCCGCTTCCATCCTCAGCATTCTTTAATCTGTAATGAGTAACAACTGCACATTCCTTAGCAAATCCATCAACGTGACTTGCCTCTTTACTGAAATAAGATTTGGGTATAAACAAAGGGAAATAAGCATTTTGATGTCCTGTTTCTTTAAACATTCTATCCAATTCAGCTTGCATACGTTCCCATATTGCATATCCGTATGGTTTGATAACCATACAACCTCTTACAGCTGAGTTTTCAGCGAGGTCTGCTTTGATTACCAGTTCGTTATACCATTTGGAGTAATCTTCTTCGCGTGTAGTTAATTTCTTTGCCATAGGCCGGGTTTTGGCACAAAAGTTGCACCTATGTTAAATGATTAGTTATTGTCCGCAAAACTACTTATTTTTATAATGTCCAACAATTAAATTACCCAAGATATGTTCACTCAAAAATTCAATATAAAACGTTTCACCCCGATAGCATTTATAGGAGCTTTAGTTCTTTTACTATCGTCCTGTGGAACCCATAACAACGGCTATTACGACTCGGATGGAATTTACGCATCTGGAAATGAATCTCGTACTGAAAGTTACGACAACAACCCATCGAGCGAAAAAGCTAATTACTACCAACAATACTTTAAAAGCAAAGCTGAATCTATTTCAGAGATGCCTGAAGAAGGCGCTATTTTTACTGATATCGAAGCCTACGCTACTACAGAGCGTTTAGACGATGAAGGATATATAGTTATTGAAGATAATTACGAAGATGAAGGTTATGGCGCTTGGGGAAGCAATTCTGAAGATATTACTGTAAACATATACAACTATGGCGGACATGGATATGGCTTTTATCATAGACCTTACTGGTATGGTGGGTATTGGGGACACTCTTATTACACACCTTTTTGGGGAATAAGCTATGGTTGGGGCTATCCTTATTATGGATATGGATATGGTTACGGATATGGCTACCCATACTATGGTTATGGCTACTATCACCCACACTATTACAACAATTATTATTATAACAACCACTATTACAATGGTGTGTCATATAATCGCGGACGAAGAAATACAGATTATAGTAGATCACAAGCTCGTGGACGCTCTAACAATGTATCAACCAGAAACTCGTCATATAGTAGATCAGAAACTACTCGCAGAATAAATAGAAATAGTGTTCGCGCAAATTCTAATACACGCTCTTCAAACAATAGCACTATTAGAAGTGGAAACACTCGTTCAAACAACACTAGGTCAACACCTGTTATTAGAAACAACAGAAACACGAAACCTAGCACTAGCCCTACGATTCGAAACACACGTAGCAATAGAAATAGTAGTTACTCACAGCCTTCAAGAAGAAATAACAATACTACAAGAAATAGTACATTCTCTTCTCCTTCAAGAAGTAGTAGCTCTGGTTCTATGCGAAGTTCTGGCGGAAGTACACGTTCTAGTGGAGGCTCAAGAAGTAGCGGCGGAAGAGGATAACATTAAACGTTATTGTGTATATAAAACCCATCGATTATAGCATCTATCACTAGCGTAATACATTCATAATAACGCAATATCAATTTCAAGATTCTAACAATGCCCAATAACCATTTCATTATAACTCGAAATGCTTATTTTGGGCATTATCTTTTAATAAAATTTTAATCAATATTATCAAAATGAAAAGAATTTCATTATTAATAACATTAAGCATCTGTTTTGCAACATCTCAAGCTCAAGATATATCAGACGGCTTACGCTATAGCAGCAACCAAAACCTTGGAACAGCTCGATATACAGCCTTAAGTGGTTCAATGGGCGCCTTGGGAGGTGATTTCTCTGCCATGAGCTCAAACCCCGCTTCAGGGGCAGTTTTTTTAACCTCTACCCTTTCGCTTTCCTCATCTTTCAACAACATAAATAATAGCAGCAATTATTTTAACAACGAAGAAGAAACCTCTAAAACTGATTTTTCTCTAAATCAATTAGGTGCTATTTTCGTAATAAACAATGCAAATGAAGAATCCTCCTTTAAAAAGTTTACTATTGGATTAAATTACAATCAGTCAAACAATTTTGAAAACAAGCTCTTTATTGCAGGAACTGGAAATAACACTATCGGTAATTTCTTTTTAGAACAAGCGCAAGGAATGCCTTTAAACCTATTAGACTTAAGATCTGGAGAAACAATTACAGATTTATATCAATACCTAGGTGAAACTGAAGGAAGTGCAGCACAAAATGCCTTTTTAGGCTATCAAGGTTTTCTATTTGACCCTATAGACCCTAGTAATCCATTAAACAGTGAATACATTTCAAATATAGCTGGAGGAGTATTTAACCAAGAATACGCATATCTTTCACAGGGATACAACAGTAAGTTTACTATTAATTTTGCCACTCAGGTTACAAATAACTTATACTTTGGAGCAAATATAAACACCCACACTATTGAATACGACCAAATTACATTTCTATTAGAAAAGAATAATAATCCGGGCTCTATTGTTCGAAGCGTAGGATTTGAAAACAATCTTTCGGTTACAGGCTCTGGTATCTCTGCTCAAATTGGTGGTATTGCTAAAGTAGCGAACAATCTTAGACTAGGTTTAAGCTTCGACACTCCTACCTGGTATCAAATAGCTGAAGAAACAACTCAGTCACTTAAAAGCAGTCGTGTTTTTGAAGGAAAAACGATTAATGAATATATAGATCCGAGAGTTATTAATGTTTATGAAGATTACAACCTTAAAACTCCTGCAAAGGTTACTGCAAGTGCCGCTTATATTTTTGGTCAAAGCGGATTAATAAGCTTTGATTATTCATATAAAGATTACTCTTCTATTGAGTTTAGCCGTTTAAACAATTATTACGACCCATATTTTGATACAATGAACAACGCTATTAAAAACACTTTAAAAGCAGCTTCTAAATTTAATGCTGGTGCAGAGTACCGTATTAATCAATTAAGCCTACGAGGTGGATTTCACTATGAAGAAACTCCTTATAAAAACAGTGAAGTTATGGGAGACTTAACAGGATTTTCTTTAGGTGCAGGGTATAATTTTGGACGATTTAATGCAGACATTGCATATTCTCGATCAGAACAAGAAAGAAACCAACAATTGTATTCTGTTGGATTAACTGATACTGCTTTAATAAATTCAGTTTACAACAACTTTATACTTTCGTTGAGTTTTACTTTATAATTTCAATTACATTTAAGAACTTTTTGAAAGCGAAAAGCCTCTGCATTACCTAATGCAGAGGCTTTTTATTTATTATTCTATTATTCTATTACTCTTATCGTTTTAAGGTGAAATGACCTGTAAATACTTTCGGCGTATCATCTTCTTTATACTCAACTCTAAACCAATAATCACTTGATGGCATTGGTTTTCCATTAAACGTTCCATCCCAACCTTCTCCAATTGGACTTAACTGTTTAAGAAGCTTTCCGTAACGATCAAAAATATAAATCTTAGCAGTAGGATCGGCCGTTCCAATTCCAATAATATTCCAAGTGTCGTGGTATCCATCCTCGTTTGGAGTGAAATACAATGGATAATCAACTACTCCAACTTCAATCGTTACACTTCCACAGCCATTTATATCTCTTATAGTAATAGTATGCATTCCAGGTGAAACTCCCTCAAATATATTATTGGTTTGAAAAGGTCCATTGTTTAATTGATACACATACTCTCCTAATCCTTCAGCGGAAACCTCAATGGTATGTGGGTTAGCAAAAGCCGAAGTAATAACCTCAGCACTATAAACTAGAGGTGGAGATGAAACTACAACAGTTGTTACAGCTGTAATTTCACATCCCGAAGCTATTTCCGTTATAATCACACTATACTCACCTTCTTCTAATGCTATTATGGAAGCTCCAGTTTCACCTGGAATCATTACTCCATTCAACATCCACTGGAAAGTATAATTGTTAGGGTTTAGCCCTGTATCGATTAATGGAGGAGAAGTTTGGCCATCTTCGTTTTCAATAGGATTGCCATTCTCATCCACACACAACCTGTATTCGTCTTCTAAATTTACTTTAGGTAATTCTTGCACTTTTAAAATCACCTCAACTACTTCAAAACATTTTGGCTCGTATTGGTTTTCGCTATTGGTAACTCTAGCATAAATTACTTGAGGATTGATTACGTTATAGTAAGGGAATGAAATTGCGTTTACATTATTTAAAGCATTTTCATAAGTTTCAAAATAACTAATTAAATAAATGTTTGGATCTTGTCCAACCAATATTTGATTACGAAGCGTTACAACATCAGGGTTCGTTAGGTCTTCTAAATCAAATTCGGCAATGCCATCATTTGCCTCAAAGTTGTCACACACAATAAGTGGGTTTGGTGTGTTTGCGAGAGCGCCTTCTTGAACAATTAATTCAAAACTTTGATTTCCACCTATAAAACAACCTGTTAGTGAATTTTCAATTCGCGTGTAAATAGTTTGTGGAGATTCTGGGTTACCAGCTAAATCTCTGTTTTGATGTGCAGTTGTATTTACAATTTGATTAATTCCGTTGGCAGCATCAGTAGGATCCAAGTAAAAACTTACCATTAAACTAAAAGGTGATTGTTCTCCCAATATTTCTGGAATCTTAGTGGTTAGATCGAATTCTGCTACTCCATCAGTATTAATTTCACATATCATATATGGTGATACTATAGCACTATCATCTGGTACAGGATCTACAATTAATTCTAGTTTTACAAGTTCAAAACAAGAACTATCTGGATTACTCCCTTTAACATATACAGTCTGTGGATTGCTTATATTTTGATAGCTTTCTGGATTAGGAATTTGATCTATTCCGTTGAATGCATCGTCGTAACTTTCATAATACGTAATATCCCAAGTACCACCATTAAGAATTTGGTCTTCTCTTATAGTTAAATCAAATATTTCAACTTCATCATCAGGACCAGGACCAACCACAATATTCTCATCACACAATCTTATAGGTTCTGGCACTACTAAGTCTGGGTTAGGTAATACTCGTAACAATAATGTTGTGAATGCAACACATTCTGTTGAACCATCTTCTACTCTTACATATAGCGTCTGAGGATTTACAGTATTTACAAATGCAGTATCTGGATCAATTTTGTTAGAATTGTTTAAGGCATCGTTTTCATTTAAAAAGTAACTAACTCCCATTCCTGGAGCACCATTTGCTATTTCGGAATTCTTAAGCGTTAAATCAAATGTCGTAAACCCATCGTTTATAGGACCTAAATCCTCACAAAGCTCAAAAGGAGTAGGATCTACTATAGAAACAGCTCTAGAGACTATAAGTGTAAACTTTCCTACAGTATAACAATCAGATCCATCGATAAAAGCCAAACGAACAAAAATATCTTGTGGGTTTGTAACGTTTGTATAAGTTTCAGGCTCACCAATTGGATTCAGACCAGATTGAGCATCTGCAAGAGTCGTGTGGTACGACAATTCAAGTTGCGTAGGATCTTGTGAGCCATAAATTAATGGCTCTTGCACCGTTAAATCAAACTCCGCAAAACCGTTACCATCAGGATCACAAGCTACCAGGTCTGGTAAATCTAATGGTACTATCGGACTTGGTTTAACAATTAAATCTAATGGCACTACTTTGAAACACCCACTTGTATTGGGAGGTAAATCAAAAGAGGCTCTTGCGTAAATTGTCTGGTTAAAAGCAACAATATTTTGAAATGGAGATGCCAATGGGAAAGTTCCATTATTTGCATCGTTTAAAGTTTCGTGATAAGTCACAACTATAGAAGGGTCCCCTCCTGCAATCTCTTCGCTTTTTAGGGTCAAATCAAATTCAGCAAAACCATCGTGGTCTGTATCACATACTTCTAATGGAGTAGGCTCTACAACTGTAGGAACAGGAAGCACCCTTAGAATCAACTCTGTAGTTGCCACACATCCGGTTTGACCTTCTACAGCCACGTAAATTGTATACGGTGTAATTCCAAATCCACCACCATCAACTGGGTTTGTGTATGTTGTTGGGTTTAGAATTGGATTGTCATTTTGTAAATCGATTAAAGTTTCAAAATACTTAACAGTTAATGTGGCATCGCCATTTGTGATAAATGCGTTATTAGTTGTAAGGTTGAAAGTTGAAATTCTATCCGTATCACTCCCACTTTCCAGATCATCACATAGCTCCATTGCATCAGGCTCTTGAATTATTGGAAATTCACCTAGAATTAAATCAAACTCACTGATTCTTGCACAAAGCGTGATATTATTTTCTAAGCGAACCCATATTGTTTGTCCAGCACTCGTAAAAGCATTTGGAGTTAATATAGGGTTTTGATCATCTATTGCTTCTTGTAAAAGGGTGTGATATGAAATAGTAAAGTCCGTTGTTGATTGAGTTCCATAAACAAAAGGAGTGTTTATAGTAAGATCAAATACTGCCTCACCACTTCCATCTGCATCACAAGCAAAAAGATCTCCAAATTCTGAAGTAGGTTGATTTGGCAATGGGTTTACAATTAGTGTAAGCTCAACAACAGCAAAACAACCTGTAGAGGTATTTTCTACTCGAGCCCAAACGGTATCAGTAAAAGGGATATTATTTAAATATGGACCAGTAATTTCACCAGCTCCACCTGCTTGGGCAAGTGCTTCCAGTGGGTAATACTTAACTATTACATCTGGTTCACCTCCTATTATCTCGTCATCTTTTAAGGTAAGGTCGAATTCTGCAAAACCATCGTTATTATCATCACACACTTCTAAAGGTGTTGGTGCAACAGGTGTAGGTAATTGATCTACTACAAGAGTTAGCGTAACAAGTTTTTTACAACCAAAACCGTTGGAAACACGAGCAATTACAGTTTGCGGATTACTAGGTGCTGGTGGAATTGCTCTGTTTTGATAAGCTTGTGGATTGACAATTGGATTGTCTGCCAATTCATCAGCTGCAGTTTCGTACCAGGTAACAGTTACGTTAGTATTCCCCCCAGTAATTTCAAAATTTCTTGATGTTAAATCGAATGTACTAAGCTGATCGGTTGGGGTACTTCCATTTACCGTATCATCACATAAATGATAATCTTGAGGCTCGATAGCTATAGGCTCTGGATCTACAAATAATTCGAGTTCTACGATATCATAACATCCAAAACTTCCATTATTAGGTGTTGTATTAGTAGCATTTCCTACCCCAAGAACATAAATTATCTGAGTGTTGATTGTTTGATTTGTAAAAGTTTCTGGTGTTGCAATTGCTTGTGAGTAGTTAGGGGCAGTAAGCGCTACCTCCCCAGCGTCAATTGCCTGCTGTTCATTTGTATAATAATATAAATCGTATTGTGTTGGATCTAATGTTCCTAAAATTTCTGAAGCTTTAGAGGTTAAATCAAAAACTGCGTATCCATCTTGGTCATCATCACATATATGATAAGGTGTTGGTTCGGTTAAAATTGGACTATCACGAACTTCTAGAGGCAATTCAACAATGTTATAGCAACTTGTATTTCCACTTATTACTCGTGCATATACGCGGTCGTTATAAGGGTTGCGGTTTTCATAAGGATCCATCAACTCACCTTCATTGGTTTGCGCATCCAAATAAGTGTAGTGATAAGTAACGGTAAGCGCTGGGTCACCACCTGTAATATCCTCATCTGCATCATGAAGTGTAAACAATGTAAACCCATCATTTCCTGGATCACAAGCTATCAAAGCATCAGGAGTAGCATTTACAACTGGAGGACCATCCAAAATAATATCGAATTGAGTAGTTTCAAAACAAGTATTGTCATTGTTATTTTGGACTCGAGCATAAATGGTTGTAGGACTAGCTGCCACTGTATAAGGTTGCGGTAAAGGATTTGTTCCCGCGTTAGCTTCACCTTGCGTACCGTGATAAGTTACTGTATAACTTAAAGGGTTCTGACCATCTAGAATTGTTGCTGAGAATACCGCTTCTAAGTTAATCAATTCTTGACCATCCTCATCTTGGTCGCATAAATAATGTGGTGAAGTTGGTGCAGTAGCTGTAGCACCTTCGTATATCAATTCAAATGTATCAATTGCAAAACAATTTCCCTCTTCATTTTCAATGCGAACCCATATTGTTTGATTTGAACCAACAATAGGATAAGCATTAGCTGGATTAATTGGATTAAGACCAGATTCTGCCTGTAATAAATTTAAGTGATATGTAATTAAAAAGTTAGGATTCTGAGCTCCCAAAACAACGTTGTTATTCTGAGTTAAATCGAAAATACCAGGGGTGGAACCATTATCACAAATTGAGAGATCTAAAGGAGGATTGGCAATGATTGGTTGCGGATTAGTAATAATTTCGAATTCTTTAATTTGATCGGTTCCAAGTGGAAAACTTATTGTAACCCTATAATCACCCCCATCGGTAACTGTGATAGTTGGAAAATCTCCATTAAATATGGTCACAAAACCAGTTCCATCATCATATTCCCATAAATAGTTATTAGCTCCTTGTATCTCAGCATCTATAACAAATTCGTCACCTACACAGCCTGTTTGCGTAGTTACAATTGAACAGTCTGTTGAACCACTATTCGGATTCCCTGCATTGATTTGTTCTAATTTTATAAAACCGGGACTTTGATTATAATTGGTTATAACCAAAACATAAATTTCACCCGGTAGCGCATTTAAAATGGAAAAAGACTCAATAGGTTGAGCAGAATAACTACAAGCAACTTCGTTAAATGATTGAAGTTGTGTATAATCACAAAGATCATCTCCTTCCTGAAAAGGCCCCCAAGCAATAAAATCAACATCTAATCCCTGACCTATAGGGTCACCATTTGCATCAAAAGCTGTATTTTGAACTATCTCAAAATCTAACCTTCCTGCTTGATCTACTTGTAAATAAAACCAAGCTGGATATGGCTGGGTAAACAAACATCCGTAATCTGGACCAGCTTCTGCCGTTGCATTACAATTTGGGTCTTGATTATTACAATTTGGAAATATTAAAGCCTGATCGCCAGCACAAAATGGCTCGATAGTTGCACAAGTACTGCCTTGTGCAAAAGCAGACATTCCGGAAAATAAAAAGGAGATAATTAATACTAATAAATACGGGGAATTTTTCTTTATCATCTTACTAGGGTATAATGGGCGGGAAATTAAGAAAATTTTATGAAACCACCTTGTGAGTTTTATTAAAAATATAAAGACACGCTTTTCATATACAATAACCTATTGTGTATCTTTGCAACCCCAATAAAAACTTATTTTTAAAATACTAATGGGTATAGAAAAAGAACTTAGAGAAATAGAAGAAATGGGTAACGATCATATTGGTAGCTCCACAGAGACGCCTTTACGCCCAGATGCCTTCGAACTTAGCGATATAGAAAAGATTGCGAGCATTAAGAAAGATGTATACAACATCATGCAAACCTTAGGGCTAGACCTAACTGATGACAGCCTAAAAGGTACTCCAAACCGAGTGGCAAAAATGTTTGTACAAGAGATTTTTGGCGGACTACATCCAGATAGAAAGCCAAAAGCATCAACTTTTGACAATAAATACAAATACCAGGAGATGCTGGTAGAGAAAAATATCACGCTTTATTCTACTTGTGAGCACCACTTACTTCCAATTGTTGGGAAAGCTCATATTGCTTATATTAGCAATGGTACAGTTGTAGGCTTATCAAAGATGAATAGAATTGTAGATTACTACGCAAAACGACCACAAGTTCAAGAACGTCTTACAATTCAAATAGTTAAGGAACTTCAAAATGTTCTAAAAACTGAAGACGTAGCTTGTGTTATAGATGCAAAACATTTATGCGTAAACTCTAGAGGTATTCGCGATATCGATAGCAGTACTGTAACAAGTGAGTTTGGTGGTGCGTTTAAAAACCCTGAGACTCGTAGAGAATTTTTAGACTATATTAAATTTGATACTGAATTCTAATTATTGACAAGACACCTCTTAATCGATGTACTATTAACTATATTACACCATTCAGTTTTTTAAGAGGTAGGATTTTCAAGGATTTAAGTAATTCAGCAGAACTCGGACAAAGCAATTTAAAATTTACACATTTTTGCAGACCAAATGAAATAGGTTAAAGCTAAAAAGTAAATTATACCGAAACATATCATCTTGTAAATAAGATGGTTGTACTAAGAAATAAAATCGATTAAATTTTTGGTAACCAAATCGGTCACCTGTCATCCGTCATCTACCCTATAATTATGAATGACTTACACATATACAATTCAATTTCGAAAAAGAAGGAAAAGTTCACTCCCATACACGAAGGTGCAGTAGGCATGTACGTTTGTGGACCAACAGTTTACAGCAATGTGCACTTGGGGAATTGTCGCACCTTCCTTTCTTTCGATTTAGTTTTTAGATATTTAAAGCATTTGGGCTATAAAGTACGTTATGTGCGTAACATTACAGATGCCGGACATTTAGAAAATGACGGTGAAAGCGGCGATGACCCAATTTTAAAGAAAGCACGTCTAGAGCAAATAGAACCAATGGAAGTGGTTCAAAAATATACGGTTGACTTTCATACTACAATGGCGAAATTTAACGCTTTACCCCCAAGTATCGAACCGACTGCTACAGGACATATTTATGAGCAAATTCATATAGTAGAAAAAATCATTGAAGAAGGATTTGCTTACGAAAAAAACGGCTCTGTTTATTTCGATGTATTAAAATTTAACGAAACGAACGATTACGGAAAACTAAGTGGTAGGAAGCTAGAAGACATGATAGCCAACACCCGCGAACTTGCCGCTCAAAGCGATAAGAAAAACCCACAAGATTTTGCCCTTTGGAAAAAAGCTGAGCCGCAACATATAATGCGCTGGCCTTCTCCTTGGAGCGATGGATTTCCTGGTTGGCACCTAGAGTGTACTGCTATGAGCACAAAATACCTAGGGAACAATTTTGATATTCACGGAGGTGGAATGGACTTAAAATTTCCTCATCACGAATGTGAGATTGCACAAGCTGAAGCTTGCAACAACACCTCTCCTGTAAATTATTGGATGCACGCCAACATGCTAACCCTTAACGGGAAAAAAATGTCCAAATCTACCGGAAACTTTATTTTGCCAGATCAAATGTTTACTGGTAATAACGATATATTAAGCAAACCATTCTCTCCTACTGTTACAAAGTTTTTTATGTATCAGGCACACTATCGCAGTATATTAGACTTTAGTAGTGATGCTCTTGAAGCTTCTGAAAAAGGATTTAATAGATTAATGGAGGCACATAGAATTCTTTTAAAATTAGAATCTTCCGAGGACAAAAGCTCTATTGACATTCAAGCGTGGAGAAAATCTTGCTATGATGCGATGAATGACGACTTTAATAGCCCTATTTTAATCGCCCATCTTTTTGAAAGCATCAAATTTGTAAACGCTCTAAAAGAAGAAAAAGAGACTATTTCTAAAGCAGATTTAGAGATTTTCAAAAAAACAATGCACGACTTCCTTTTTGAAGTTTTAGGTTTAGAAGATAACACTTCAGATAACTCTCAAGACAGTGAAAAACTTTCTGCAGCCGTAGAGCTTCTTATTCAATTACGAAATGAAGCACGTGCCAATAAAGATTTCGCATTAAGTGATAAAATTCGCGATGAGCTTGCAGCAAAGGGAATTCAACTTAATGACGGGAAGGAAGGAACAACATTTTCACTGATTTAGGAGCTAAACCTTCAAAAAAAGTTTTATGAAAAAAGTCCTTATATACCCATTTGTCTTACTCATAAAAGGATATCAAGGCTTTATTTCACCTTTGTTACCTTCAAGTTGTAGATACACTCCTACTTGTTCACATTACGCAGTTGAAGCATTGCAAATTCATGGTTTGATAAAGGGTAGTTGGCTCGCAATAAAACGAATAGGTAGTTGTAATCCTTGGGGAGGTTCAGGCTACGATCCCGTACCACCAAAAAAGAAATAAATTAGTTCGGCGTTACTTTTTCGCTTTTGTTATCTTTACGCGACGCAATAAAATTTTCCATATGCATTACTTAAGTTTTACCTGGAATCCTTCTGAAGGAATTGATCTTGGCTTTTTCATGATACGCTATTACAGCTTGATGTTTGTTGTAGCTTTTACGCTGGGTTGGATTCTAACTAAAAAAATATACGAACGCGAAGGTATAGCTCAGGAAAAACTAGATAGCCTTTTTATCTATATGGTTGCAGCTACACTAATAGGCGCACGATTAGGTCACGTTATTTTTTACCAACCAGAATTATTTGTTCAAGATCCGCTTTCAGTATTCTTACCTATAAGCACAGTACCGGAATTTGAATTTACAGGGTTTCAAGGTCTGGCAAGTCACGGGGCTGCAATTGCAATTCTTATTGCTATGTATTACTACACTAAGAATGTTGTAAAAAAACCTTTTTTATGGGTAATGGATCGAATAGTAATTGCTGTAGCAGCAGGTGGTGTTTTTGTAAGAATTGGAAATTTTATCAATTCAGAAATTATTGGAAAACCTTCTGGCGATTTCCCTTTAGGTGTTCGATTTTTACATGAAAGCATTAGCCCACAAGAAGCCGTAAGCGTAACCGGTATACAACCTGTAAGCAAGGCTTATGATGCTATCGCAAATAACCCTCAATTTGCAGAGATACTTCAATCGGTGCCATTACGTCATCCAGCCCAATTATATGAAGCTGCAGGCTATGTTATCGTGTTTTTAGTTTGTTGGTATTTATACTGGAAAACTGAACGCAGAAAACAAATTGGTTACATCTTTGGAGTGTTTTTAATTCTTTTGTTTATGGTTCGCTTTTTAGCCGAGTATGTAAAAGCTAGCCAAGGCGGTTTTGAATCTGTTTTAGGGCTTCTTTCAACTGGTCAATGGCTTAGTGTTCCATTTATTCTTGCAGGTATATTCATTATGTGGAAGGCTTCAAAAAAACCAATTACAGAATAACTAACAATCACAGAAACTCAATTATTAAACCGAATAAAAATCAACCTAACTTAATTCTTTGGTTTATTTTGTTAAAACCATAATTAGAAAAGCTGTGTAAGTATAATAATAAAATGAAAAAACTATTTATCTCTGCCGCAATTGTCGGCGCTATGTTGACATTTTACAATTGCAAAGATGTTCCAGAAACTGAAACTAAAATTCTAACCAAAGAAGTTACTTTTAAAAAAGATGGTGAACTCGAGTTATTAAAGGCAGAAAACGATTCAGTAATCGCAAAACTAGACATCGAAATAGCTGATGACGACTATAAAACTCAAACAGGTTTAATGTATCGCCGTTCTATGGACGAAAGCCACGGAATGTTATTTATATTCAACGATATGCAAATGCGATCATTTTATATGAAGAACACCGAATTTGCTCTTGATATAATATACTTAAATTCAGATATGGAGATTGTTAGCATCCAAAAAAATGCCCAACCTTTTAATGAAACTTCTCTACCATCAGAATCACCAGCGCAATACGTATTAGAAGTAAATGCAGGTCTTTCTGATAAATGGAAATTAGAGAAGGGTGATAAAATTCGATACACTAGAAATTAACTTAAAGCTTCTGTCTTACACTATTTTTAAACTTACTATTACCCTATAACTAACGAGGCTTTCAAATAATACTTGTAAAACTGCTAAAATAAAAATAGCCCTTTTCTATCCGAAAAGGGCTATTTTACTATTATTGAGATTTGAATTAAGCTTCTACAGCAGGAGCTTCTTCTTCTTCTTTTCTATCTAGTAAATCCTCAATGTTTTTACGTTTTACAGTATCATACATAATTGGAGTTGCTATAAACAATGAAGAGTATGTACCTACAAAGATACCCACTATAATTGCAAACAGTAAACCTCTAATAGACTCAGCTCCAAAGAAGAACATACACAACAATACGATAAGCGTAGTAAATGAAGTATTTAAGGTTCTTCCTAACGTACTATTTAAAGCCACATCAATTACTCTGTTCATTTTCCAGTTTGGATGCTCACCGAAGAACTCACGAATACGGTCAAACACAATTACGGTATCGTTTAGAGAGTAACCTACAACCGTAAGGATTGCCGCGATAAACGCTTGGTCAATCTCCATACTGAATGGCATAAACTTATAGGTAAGTGAGAAAACACCTAGTACAATTACCACATCGTGGAAAATTGCAGCTACCGCACCAAGTCCAAATTGCCATTTTCTAAAGCGTAATAAAATATAAAGGAAAACAACAATTAACGAACCAAATACAGCCCAGAAAGAGTCTCTCTTAATGTCGTCTGCAATGGTCGGACTTACTTTATAGTATTCCATCCTACCGATCGATTTTCCTTCTTGATCACCCACGAATTTTTCGAAAGTCATATCTGCAGGCATATCTTTTTTCACAGTTTCAAAAAGCATACGCTCTATTTCATCATCTACTTCTGTACCAGTTTCTTCTACTTTATATTTAGTAGTAATCTTTAACTGGTTATCTCCTCCATAGGTTTTTGCCTCTGCACTTCCAAAAGTTGCAATAAGGTTTTCTTGAATTTCAGCAGAATTAACATCCTTAGCAAAACGAACAGTATAAGTACGTCCACCAACAAAATCAACACCTTGGTTAAGTCCATTAGTAAAAAGTGAGATTGCACTAATTGTAAGCATAATTGCTGAAAAGATATAAGCCATTTTACGCTTCTTCAAGAAAGCAATATTTACATTCGTAAATAGATTCTTTGTAATTGAAGTTGAACAAGGTAAATCCTTTCCATTCTTTGTATAATTATCAATAAATAATCTTGTGATAAATATTGAAGTAAACAATGCTGTTGCAATACCAATTAATAAGGTAGTAGCAAACCCTTGAATAGGACCTGTACCAAATACTAATAGAATTAAACCGGTAAGACCAGTAGTAATGTTAGCATCTAGAATTGAAGAAAGCGCGTTGTTGAAACCATCTCTAATAGCATCTTTTTGCGCCTTACCCTTTGCTAGCTCTTCTTTAATACGCTCAAATATAAGTACGTTAGCATCCACAGACATACCTATTGTTAATACGATACCCGCAATACCAGGAAGCGTAAGTACGGCACCAAGACCTGCCAATATTCCGAATATAAATAGTATGTTTACTAATAAAGCGATATCAGCAAAGATTCCAGCTTTACCATAGTAGAAAATCATCCAAACAAGCACTATCCCTAAAGCTAATAAGAACGATAATACACCACTGTTAATTGCCTCTTGTCCTAATGTTGGTCCAACAACTTCACCTTGTACAATTTCTGCAGAAGCAGGAAGTTTACCCGCACGTAGTACGTTTGCTAAATCCTGACCTTGAGGCACAGTAAAGTTTCCAGAAATCTGGCTACGACCACCAGCAATTGGTCCTGAAGTAACACCTGGAGCAGAATATACGATATCATCAAGAACAATCGCAATCTGACTTTGGTTTTGGTATGCATCACCAGTCATTTGCTCCCATACTTTAGCACCTTGACCATTCATTTGCATAGATACAACTACGCGGCTCATTTGGTCAAACTCTTGTCTTGCATCAACAACTACACTTCCTCCAAGAGGTGGTGTATTGTTTCTGTTTCCTTTTAATACATATAATGAAGAAGTTTCTTCACCGTCTAATTGTGGATTAGCCTCTGGTAATCCCCATACGAATTTTGCAAAACGCAATTCATTTGGCAGTAATGATTTAATTTGAGGGTTGCGTAAATATCCGTTTACAACAGAAGTATCCTTTAGTCTAAAAGTCGCAATTACTGGACTACCTTGACTTCCCAAAGAAACCATCTTAGAAAGAATTGGGTTTGACACACCATCATTCGCAAGCGAATCCTTAACGTCTTGTCCACCTAATAATTTACTTACATCATCATCTTCTGTAGCAGTAGAATCTGTTTCTTCTTGTGTAGTTTCAACCGTTGTTGCAGTTTTTGAATTAGCTGATTCTATTTCACCAGCCTTTAAATCTGCAGCCTGTAAGAAACCTGCCACTTCTTCAAATTTATAAACATCCCAAAATTCAAGTTGAGCTGTACTTTGAAGTAATTTTTTTACACGGTCTACATCTTTAGCACCTGGAAGTTCAACAAGTATTCTCGCAGACTTTCCAATACGCTGAATGTTTGGTTGGGTAACACCAAATTTATCAATACGTTTTCTTAAAACCTCAAAAGCTGAAGTAATTGATTCATCAATTTTCTTTTCGATAATTGGTTTTACTTGAGCGTTAGTCATTCCAACCTCAATTACATCTTCTAGATTTTTATTGAAGAAAATATCTGGCGATGCAAGATTATTTTCACCTGGAAGTGCTTCAAAAGCTTTAAAGAAAGACTCTAAATAAGTGTCTTGACTTGTTTTCTGAAGTTCTTTTGCGTTTTCTAAGGCTTGGTTGAAAGCCGCGTCTTTCGAATTGTTTGCAAGACCTTGCAGGATATCTTTCACAGACACCTCAAGCATTACGTTAATACCTCCTTTAAGGTCAAGACCTTTATTCAATTCTTTTTCTTTAGCAGTTTTATAATCAACTCCTAAAAATACTGGGTTATTTGCCACAGAATCCAGGTAACGTGCCTCAGCAACGTTTCTTTCGTGTGGTTGATCCTCAGTGAACTTGCTGTTTGCAAATTCTTTTGCACTATCCTCTACTTTACTTGTAATAAACGTAAAAGAAAGCTGATAAATACTTACCAATCCAAAGAGGATGGCAAATACCGCTACTAATCCTTTGTTTTGCATAATTTGTTTTTTGGGGTCAGATTTTTACACTCCTATTGCGAAGTTTCGAAATAGGGCCGCAAATATATGGTTTGCGATTTTATCTGACAATATGATATTGTTTAAATAAGTTATATTAAACTTTAAAGAATATTTACCTCTAAAATTTTTAGAAAATTGAAATCTATGGGTAGACTTCAACTATAATATGTAGAAATTAAGAATAAGGACCTGCTCTTACCTCTGGTATTTTGTAGGAGGCATTGTCTATTAAAAGTGAAAGTTTACCAAAATTTTTAAAAGCAACTGCATCATATCCCGTTTTATAAACTACCTCAATTTCTGAAGCTCTTAACGATACAATGGGATTTAAGTACTGATCTTTTAAATGTTTAGTTGCAACTGGTAATCCTTGAAGACCCGAATCTGTATGTAAATCTTTTTGAATTACAACTACCTCTAGCTTGTAAACCTTAGAGTCGGACGAATAAGGAAACTCAGTACTATTATCATTTTTTGTGAAATCTGTCTCGTCAATTTGAAGTTTATTTTGACTGTTAAACAGATTCTTTACTACTGCAACATCAATAGCACTGTAATACGCTACCGTTAATTTGCCATCCTGAAATTTAGATATTTGCACATCTTCAATTCCAATACTCTTAAGCTGCGAAGTAATTTCTGAAATGGCGTGATTTGCTTCATCAGAGTTTACGGAATTAGCATCAAACTGTACTACAATTTCCTGATTAGGAAGCGTAGCTTTGTCTATGCTTATTCCTAAAAAGGCAAGAGCAATTGTTATTCCAGTAAGATACCATCTCCAGTTCACGTGCCAAATATAAAAAAAATAAAGACTGTATTGCTACAGTCTTTAAGTTTTATAATTCCTTAATTGATTTATAGTTAAATCTTCCCGAAATTAAATTAAAATTCTAATTCAAAGTAAAGGCTACTTTCAGGATTATCTTCAGTAACATCTTCACCTTTTAAAATTTCACCAGCTTGGTTTAACAACTTTAAATTAATTTTCCAGTAACCAGTCATCGTTAACGACAGTTTTCCATTGTACATTTTGTTAACTGAATTGTACGTTAAATCTATATTATTTGGCGAACTGTGATTTCCCATACCTGGCATACGCGGATCGATTGTTATTTTAAAATTTTCAACAACAGGAAAATTCATCATGTCCTCCATTTTGTAGAGAACAGCTTGCATATCGTTTAACGCTACTTCAGGATTTTGAGGCCCAACGTATGCCAAAACATATTTAACACCATCTACCCCCATAAATACTTGAGTTTTTACCATTCCGTCATTTGGTTGTAAAATTGTAATCCTAGTTACTCCTTCAACAGATTCACCATTCAAATTATAATTCAGTTTTAGCTCCCAATACTCTGTTTCGTTGCTTGGCATCTGAAAAACAATATGACCTTTGTAAACCGTACTTTCTTCGGCGTTACTCAACATACTATGTGGCGCAGAATGAGTTCTATCCGTCATATTCATCATTGGCATCCAACTTAATTCAGCATCATTTAGGTATTTATCTGTTGTTAAATCTTTAATTCTAATAGAGATTTCATTATAACCAATTTCAAGATTTTGTTTCTCCGAATAGATTTCAACAACGTGATTTACGTCTGAAATTTCATAGATTTTGCTTAAGCCTTCAACTGGGTTAACCTCTATTGAAGTATTATCATCGTCGTCAGAACAACTTACAACTGATATTGATATTAAAAGAAATGCGAATATATATTTAAGTGTTTTCATTTTTATTAAGGTTTTTTAAAATTAATTTATTGCGTAAGAAATTGTTGCGTAAACATTTCTCCCCATCCTCGGAATATTATTCCAATCGGTGTAAGAAGAATAGTTTGTGTCTAAAATGTTTTGAATTCCTGCTTTTACAAAAAGGTCGTTATCATTAATAAAGAAACGTTTTCCGAAGCTAGCTGATAGAGTTGCATAAGCTACAGTTTTCGTTTCCCCGTAAGCAGGATTGTAATTACCTTGCTCACCCGCTCCTTCTATTGAAAGCGATGCCGAATATTGATTTTTATAAAAATCTAGAGCTCCACCATAAGACAGCGGGCTTATTAATGGCAAGTTCTCGCCGTCGTCATCTACGCCTCTGTGATATGAAATATTCCCGGAAAATTTAAAAGCATTCGAGATACTATATCTTCCAGAAAGAGACGCATTAAAGAGTTGTGCAAAATCGAGATTTGAGTATATTTTAACCCCTGAAGCCCCAATAGTCATTGTACTCAACGAATTGTCAAGCTGTCCTATGATATAGTCGAACACGTGAAAATAATTAGTAGCAGCAGTAATTTCAAAAATCGGCTTTTTAAAAGTTATTGAAAGATTTACATCTGTGGATCTTTCAGTATTTAAATTTGGATCTCCAATATAATCGTGGTTATCAAAACTGTTAAACAAATAAAACCCATACCCTTCCGAAACTGAAGGAGCGCGTTCACCATAAGAAAGTCCTCCATTGAAATGGAAATCATCCAACCCCTTATGATATTGAAAAGAGAAACTTTTCAGGAAACGGGTATTAGTTCTCTCCATATTTGGATAAAAAATCTTTAAACTATTCAATCCAAAATCATCCTCCACGGTATTGGAATGGTAAGACAACCTAGTTGAAAGTTTTAATGATGATTCGCTAAAGTCTATATGGTCTTCAGCATAAAACCCAACATTTTTAGTACGAACATCCGGCCAGGTAAGCATAAACATTGGCTGTTCATTCGGGTTAACAGGATACATAGTCATTTCGGCATACGACTTATTGTAATAACCGTCTAACTTAAACATGAAATGATTTTTTTCTTTATTTAAGTTGGCCTGAGTATAAAATCCGGCAGTTTCACTCCAACCTGGCATATCCATATGTATTACAACATCAGGGCGGGTGGTGTCATCCATCACATGCTTTATGGTGTTATAATACACTTTAGATTCCCAATTATTAAACTTGCCAAATAAAGTATCTTGATTATAACCTATAGACCCAATAACCGCACGAGCTAAGGAAACATCCATAGTTAATGCTGGGTAACCAACATCTCTAGCTTCATCATATATTAAGGAAGCAGTTATTGATTTATCATCTGCCAATTTATAGCCCGAATTAATCGAAAAGTTATATTTCTCAAACTGCGAATATTTCACCTCTTGGCCCCCTCCAGCTTCATAATTATCGGCTTTACGGTATATTACATCGGTATTGAAATAGAATTTTTCATCGGAATAATTCAACTCTCCTCCAAAAACTCTCATTTTATTGTTGGTTTCATATCCTGTTTCTAGAGAACCTGTCCAGCCAGTAGGCTTAAAATCACTTTTGTCTAATTTTAAATTTATGCCACCTCCAATTGTGTTTCCAAATGCTGCACCTTGTTGTCCTGAGCCTATTTGCGCTTCAGACAAATTAGACACATCTACATACGATGTAATAGGGTCCATTTTATCGGTACACGCCCCAAAAATCTGCATACCATCTATTGTAATTGCAAGACGCTCAGAGGCCATATCGTTCATGGTTGGCTCCCAAGCATAAGCACCACGTTTTACCATTTTAATACTTCGAGAAGTTTCTAAAAACTCATCGAGTGTCGACAATGGTTTATGTTGCTTTTGGTGATCTAATTGTTTCCCTGCTGAAATAACAATTACCTCACTAAGATTTATTAGTTTCAGGCTGTCGGTAGGATATTCTTGCGCGTGCAATGGCGATACAACTCCGCATAGCATTACACCCACTAGACTACCTACAAGCATTCCCCTAGAAGGAAATACATCTATAGATAATTTCATTTTCTAATGTTTTGATAATTTATAATTGATTTATCGCTAAAAAATATTCCGTCAGAAATAAAAGCGATGGTCAGTAAAAATTATCCCAACTGCGGAGGGTGGTAAATACCTGAAATTAATAATAAGGAATTTAAATTGGGAAAATACCCAATTTCCTGAGTAGACGTATAATCAGTTTGAAATACAAACTCATATTCATATAGATTTTCAGAAATTATAACCTGAGGAATTTCAGTTTTAGAAGTTTTGCTATTTAGCGGATTTTTATCATCAACTCCCGCTTCTTTTGCAAGCTCTTTACTTAAATAACACTTTCCATCACATTCAAGCTCTGGCTTATCTATATTTTCACATAGCACGTTAACGATGTAATCATAATTTGCAATGTAATCCACAACAGGCCATAATGGCTTTGTAAACATTAACACAGAAATTAATATGAGGATTACATTTTTCACACCTCAAAGATAAGACATTTAAACTCTTTCAAAACATGACTTTTATCATTACATCTACACTATTTCAGATAAATTTATCATTTAAAACCACTAATCAATAGCCTTTAAATTAATTTTAAAAATTTGTCAACTTTTGAGTGTTGATAAATTTTTATATCGCTCTATTTCAGATACTTGAGTCTATTTTTATGACAACTTTATTTTTTAACCTCAAAATGAAGTAACTAATTTGTTATATTTACCTACTTTAAAACTCAATACCTACAACCTTCTAATTACCTAAATATATGTCAATTAAAACAGCCGTCCCTACCCGCAAAATTTATAGCCAAGATGAAGCCTTTGAAGCTTCTGTTGAATACTTTAAGGGTGATGATCTTGCAGCCCGCGTATGGGTTAATAAATACGCTCTTAAAGATTCTGATGGAAATATTTACGAAAAAACACCTAACGACATGCACCGTCGTATCGCAAGTGAAATTGCCAGAATTGAGCAACGTTATCCAAACCCTTTAACTGAAGAAGAGGTTTTTGAAGCTATAAAAGACTTTAAATACATTGTCCCTCAAGGAAGTCCGATGGCTGGAATTGGCAATCCATACCAAATTGCCTCACTTTCTAATTGTTTCGTGATTGGCAATGAAGGAGACTCAGATTCCTATGGTGGAATTATGAAAATAGATCAAGAGCAAGTACAGCTAATGAAGCGTCGTGGCGGGGTTGGTCACGACCTTTCACATATACGTCCTAAGGGTTCGCCTGTTAAAAACTCTGCCCTAACCTCAACGGGTATCGTTCCGTTTATGGAGCGCTATTCAAACTCTACTCGCGAGGTTGCGCAGGATGGACGTCGTGGAGCATTAATGCTTTCAGTTTCCATAAATCACCCAGATTCTGAGGAGTTTATAGACGCCAAAATGGAACAAGGCAAGGTAACTGGTGCCAACGTTTCTGTGCGAATTGACGATTCGTTTATGCAAGCTGTAAAAGATGGAAAAAACTACACACAGCAATACCCTATCTTCAGTAACAATCCAAAATATTCAAAAGAAATAGAGGCTGAAAAACTTTGGAAGAAAATAGTACACAACGCATGGAAATCTGCTGAACCTGGAATTCTTTTTTGGGATACTATTATTAACGAATCGGTACCAGACTGTTATGCAGACCTTGGCTATAAAACTGTTTCTACTAACCCTTGTGGTGAAATCCCACTTTGTCCTTACGACTCTTGTCGTTTATTAGCTATCAACTTATTTTCATATGTTGAAAATCCGTTTACTGATAAAGCTGAGTTTAACTTCGAGCTTTTCAAAAAACACATTGTTATCGCTCAAAAAATAATGGATGACATTATCGATTTAGAACTTGAAAAAGTTGATGCTATCCTTGCAAAAATTGATGCTGATCCTCAAACTGAGGAAGTAAAATCAGTTGAAAGAAATCTTTGGTTAAATATTAAAAGAAAAGCTGAGGAAGGTAGAAGAACTGGAATCGGAATTACTGCTGAAGGCGATATGCTTGCTGCTTTAGGTATCAAATATGGCAGTAAAGAAGGTAATAATTTTTCAGTTAAAATACATAAAACCCTTGCTTTAGAAGCGTATCGAGCTTCGGTTTATACAGCAAAGGACAGAGGTGCTTTCAAAATATTTGATAGCGAAAGAGAAAAAGAAAATCCTTTTATTCTTCGCTTAAAAGACGCTGATGAGAAACTTTATTACGATATGTTGGAATTCGGGCGAAGAAATATTGCTTTACTCACCATCGCGCCTACCGGTACAACTAGCTTAATGACCCAAACTAGCTCTGGAATCGAACCAGTTTTTATGCCTGTTTACAAAAGAAGAAGAAAAGTAAATCCGAACGATAAGAATGTACGTGTAGATTTTGTTGATGAAGTTGGTGATAGCTGGGAAGAGTACGTTGTTTTCCACCACCGATTTAAACAATGGATGGAAGTAAATGGGATTGCAACTGATAAAAATTATTCTCAAGAAGAGCTAAACAATATTGTTAAGAAATCTCCATACTACAAAGCAACATCAAACGATGTAGATTGGCTGAGTAAAGTAAAAATGCAAGGTTCAGTACAAAAATGGGTAGATCATTCTATTTCTGTCACCATTAACCTACCTAATGACGCCACTGAAGAATTAGTTGGAAAACTATATTTAGAAGCCTGGCAGGCAGGATGTAAAGGTGTTACCGTATATCGCGACGGCTCTCGCTCTGGAGTTTTAATTTCTAACGACGAAAAGAAAGAGGAAGAAGAACATGAAACTCTTACTGCTTTTCCTACAAAACGTCCTGAAGTTTTAGAAGCTGATGTGGTACGCTTCCAAAACAACAAAGACAAATGGATTGCTTTTATCGGTCTAATAGACGGCAAACCTTATGAAATTTTCACTGGTTTCGCAGATGATGAAGATGGAATCTTAATTCCGCGTTGGGTGAACAATGGTGTTATTATTAAAAACCGTAACGAAGATGGAAGCTCACGATACGACTTCCAATACAAAAACAAAAGAGGTTATAAAACCACTATTGAAGGGTTGTCTCATAAATTCAATCCTGAATACTGGAATTACGCAAAATTGATTTCTAGTACCCTTAGACACGGTATGCCAATTGAAAAAGCTGTGGAATTAATAAACAGTTTACAATTAGACACCGAAAGCATAAATACTTGGAAAAACGGCGTCGCCAGAGCCTTAAAACGTTACGTTGCTGATGGCACTGAAGCCAGAAAACAGAAGTGTGAAAACTGTAATAGCACCTCGCTTATATACCAAGAAGGCTGCTTGACTTGCAAAGACTGTGGATCTTCTAAATGTGGGTAGATAGATTTGAGACGTGAGAACGCTTCGCTTTGAGACTTAAGAATTTTTATTTTAAAATTCCCACGGATTTTAAAAATCTCTGGTGGTTTATCAAAATAAAAAAGACCTGTCAGGTCTTGGAAACCTGACAGGTCTTATATTTTTACAATAAAACTCGGGTTTACAATTCTAACAAATCGTTAGTCTTACGCACTCCTGAAGCACTTTCTTCTATATGTGCTTTTTCTGCATCGTTTAATTCAATTTCAACGATTTCTTCAATTCCATTACGTCCTAAAATAACTGGAGCACCAATACAAATATCTTCCAATCCGTATTGACCATCTAGCATAACTGAGCAAGGGAACATTTTCTTTTGGTCGCAAGCAATTGCTTGAACTAAAGCAGAAACCGCAGCTCCTGGAGCGTACCATGCTGAAGTACCTAATAATTTTGTAAGTGTAGCACCACCTACTTTAGTATCTTCTTTAACTTGATTTAATCTTTCTTCAGAGATAAATTTAGACACAGGAATACTGTTTCTTGTAGCCAATCTAGTTAATGGCACCATACCAGTATCGCTATGACCACCAATTACCATTCCATCCACATCACTAATAGGCGCTCCTAAAGCTTCAGCCAAACGGTATTTAAAACGAGCACTATCCAATGCACCTCCCATTCCGATAATTCTGTTTTTAGGTAATCCTGAAGTTTTATGAACTAAATAAGCCATTGTATCCATTGGATTACTAACTACTATAATAATAGTATCAGGAGAATGCTTTACAAGGTTAGAAGAAACTTCCTTTACAATTCCAGCATTAATACCAATTAATTCCTCACGAGTCATTCCTGGTTTACGTGGGATACCACTTGTAATTACGCAAATATCACTACCAGCAGTTTTAGAGTAATCGCTAGTTACACCAGTGATTTTAGTGTCAAATCCATTTAAAGAAGCTGTTTGCATAAGGTCCATTGCTTTCCCTTCAGCAAAACCCTCTTTAATATCTAATAAAACTACTTCACTTGCAAAATCTTTAATGGCAATGTACTCTGCACAACTTGCGCCAACAGCACCTGCTCCTACAACTGTTACTTTCATATCTTTTTAATTAATCATTATGTGGTTATTGTTAATAGTGGTCAAATCGTTAAAGAAAATTATATTTTGACACCTATTTCAAAGCTCATTCTGAACTTGTCACAAAAGTACTATTATCTGCTTAAATTTATGATAACAAACGGTTAAAAACTAAAAATCCCATTCCTAAAAAATTAGGAATGGGATTTCATTATACTTACAAATTTTTGTAAGCTGACAGATTATGCGTCAATATTCGCATAAATTGCATTTTTCTCGATAAATTCACGTCTTGGTGGAACCTCATCTCCCATTAGCATAGAGAAAACTCTATCTGCTTCTATTCCGTTATCAATAGTAACTTGACGAAGCGTTCTAAATTCAGGATTCATAGTAGTATCCCAAAGTTGCTCAGCGTTCATCTCTCCTAAACCTTTGTATCGTTGAATTGAAGCGCTACCACCAAACTTCTCATTTAGTTCGTCGCGTTCTTTATCACTCCAAGCGTAATCTTTCTTAGCTCCTTTCTTCACTAAGTAAAGTGGTGGTGTTGCAATATAAACACAACCAGCTTCAACAAGTTCTCTCATGTATCGGAAGAAGAATGTAAGGATTAATGTTGCAATGTGGCTACCATCCACATCCGCATCACACATTATTACTACTTTATGATAACGTAATTTTGAAAGGTTAAGGGCTTTACTATCATCTTCAGTTCCGATAGTTACACCTAGAGCCGTGTAAATATTTCTGATTTCTTCGTTTTCAAAAACCTTGTGATGCATCGCTTTTTCAACGTTCAGAATTTTACCTCGAAGTGGAAGAATAGCTTGGAAATCGCGATCACGACCTTGTTTAGCCGTACCACCTGCCGAATCTCCCTCCACAAGAAATACCTCACATTTTTCAGGATCTTGTTCAGCACAATCTGATAACTTCCCTGGTAACCCACCACCGCTCATTACAGTTTTACGCTGTACCATTTCACGAGCTTTTTTCGCTGCGTGGCGGGCTTGAGCTGCTAAGATTACTTTTTGAACAATTGTTTTTGCATCATTTGGATTTTCTTCCAAATAAATTTCAAGCATTTCAGAAACTGCCTGGCTTACTGCTGCAGTAACCTCACGGTTCCCCAATTTTGTTTTGGTCTGACCTTCAAATTGAGGTTCTTGCACTTTCACAGAAATAATTGCAGTTAATCCTTCACGGAAATCATCACCTGCAATTTCAAATTTAAGTTTGTCCAACATTCCTGAAGCATCTGCATACTTTTTTAATGTTCGCGTTAACCCTGAACGGAATCCCGAAAGATGCGTACCTCCTTCGTGTGTATTAATATTGTTTACGTAAGAATGTAAATTCTCACTGTAAGAAGTGTTATAAATCATAGCAACTTCAACAGGAATATCATTCTTTTCGCCTTCCATAGCAATCACCCCACCAATAATTGGCTCACGATTTCCATCTAAGAAGCGAATAAATTCTTCTAAACCTTCTTCACTGTAGAATTTTTCGGTTTCAAATTCACCTTTTTCATTTTTATGACGCTTATCTGTAACATAAATAGTTAACCCTCTATTTAAGAAAGCAAGCTCGCGCATTCTACTTGCAAGTGTATCATAGCTATATTCAAGTGTTTGTGTAAATATATCTCCGTCAGGTTTAAATGTAACTATTGTACCACGTTCCTCTGTTTCACCAACAACCTTAACAGGTTGCATTGCTTTTCCACGCTCATAAGACTGTTCGTAAATTTTACCATCGCGATACACAGTTGCAGTTAACTTTTCAGAAAGTGCGTTTACAACAGAAACCCCAACCCCGTGAAGTCCTCCGGATACTTTATAAGAATCTTTATCGAATTTACCTCCAGCTCCAATTTTGGTCATTACAACCTCTAGCGCTGAAACCCCTTCTTTTTTATGGACATCTACTGGAATTCCACGACCGTTATCCTCAACAGATATCGAATTATCTTCATTAATAACAACCTTTATGGTATCGCAATAGCCCCCCATTGCTTCATCAATGGAGTTATCAACCACCTCGTAAACCAAGTGGTGCAACCCTCGAACACCTACGTCCCCTATATACATCGATGGACGCATGCGCACGTGCTCCATTCCCTCTAACGCTTGAATCTGGTCGGCGCCGTAGCTACCTTTTTTCTGTTCTTCGCTCATATAATTATTTGAATGATTTTCAGTTTTTTTCGTAATGAACAAATATAACGAAATCCCCTATAAAATCAGGGGTTTACGCTAAATATATACGCTAAGTTATTAACAAATAACTGTGAAAAAACATTGTTATTTAAAACACAATATTAAGTTCTGAACTAACATCTAAAAAATAAACACTAATTATGTAATATGTTACGTTAAACATATTGAAAACCTGTATTTTAATCGTTGTTTTTATATATTATATGAAACAAACTTTTAATTCAATCGTCTAAACAGTAAGAATTCTGAAAATCAATACATGAAAAAATCATTCTTTATATTTTTAATAACACTAACTGCATTTGGTTTTCAAAAATTAAATGCCCAGAGTTTTCCTAATCGGGATGCTTCACCAATGGACTTAGCAATCGCTAGACCATCCAAAAATGCGCCTCCATTAGCAAGAGTTATATACAGTAGGCCAGAGAAAAACGGAAGGGATATTTTTGGAGGACTAGTGCCTTATAACGAAGTTTGGCGTACAGGAGCAAACGAGGCTACAGAACTCACAATATACGAACCACTAATGTTCGGAAAAACTTTACTTCAACCTGGCTCATACACTCTTTATACAATCCCTAATAACGATATTTGGACTATTATAATTAATAGCGAAACAAATGTTTGGGGTGCTTTTAACTACCAAAAAGAAAAAGATGTTGCACGACTTGAAGTTCCCTGTGTACAAGCAGTTGCGCCAATAGAGACACTGTCAATGATTTTTAAAACAGACAACAAAGGCACAGTTCTTCTTATAGGTTGGGATGATCATTATGTTGAGATTCCTTTTAAGAGGATTTAAACAAGATTTTATACATAAAAAAGCGCCAAATTTCAGAATTGATATTGAAATATGGCGCTTTACATTTATAAAATAAACCTTATGGAATATTTAAATATTTATGTGTTTGAAGTGAAACTTTCCACTGTGGATTCTGCATAACGTATTCCACAATTAATGGACTCATTTTTTCACGTTTACTCCATTCTGGTTGTAGGTAAAGAATACAATCTTTATTTACCTTGGCTGCTTGTTCTTCAGCAAATCTAAAATCATCTTTATTAAAGACGATTACTTTCAATTCGTTTGCTTTCTCATAAACTTCTTCAGTAGGCAGTTTCATTTTTTTGGGTGAAAGGCAAATCCAATCCCAAGTTCCTGTAAGCTTATATGCCCCAGAAGTTTCAATGTGAATTTGCATTCCTCTTTTCTTTAACATTTCGGTTAATGGCCCCATATCCCAAGTAAGTGGCTCTCCACCCGTTATTACAATGGTTTTTGAATATTTATCTGCATTTTCAACAATTGTTTCAATTGCTGTAGGCGGATGTAAATCTGCATTCCAACTTTCCTTAACATCACACCAATGGCAACCAACATCGCAACCGCCAACTCTTATAAAATAAGCAGCAGTTCCTTTGTGAAATCCTTCACCTTGAATAGTGTAGAATTCCTCCATTAAAGGAAGCATAACTCCCTTATTAACCAAATTTTGTATTTCCTTTTTCATCGCTGCAAAAATACCTTATTTGTTAGCAAAAACCCTAAAAACCAAAAATTAAAAACTTGAATTTACTAATATGAATTAAATTTAAAAGATTTTTAAAAATTTTGCACTTGGAATTAGTTGTGTTAAATGATTTGGCGCTTATATTTCTTACATTTGAACAAAATTTATGAAGATGGATAGAAAGCAAGCTTTTATAGATAGCATTAATTCTGGATACCAGACTAAAGGTGACTTTATAAACCTAGGTTCAGCGATGCTGGATGGAGCAACTATTAAAGATACTTTTATAAAAATCCCATTAAAAACACTTAACCGTCACGGGCTTATAGCTGGAGCGACAGGTACAGGAAAAACCAAAACGCTTCAAATTCTCGCAGAAAATCTTTCTGAAAAAGGAATTCCTGTTTTGTTAATGGATGTAAAGGGTGATTTAAGTGGGATTGCACAACCTGGAGAAAATAATGCCAAAATTGAAGAACGCCATAATGCCATTGGCTTTCCCTACGAAGCAAAACAATTTCCTGCTGAAATTCTTTCTCTCTCAGACCAAGAAGGAGTTCGTCTACGAGCAACCGTAAGCGAATTTGGTCCTGTTTTACTTTCGAGGATTTTAGATTTAACCGATACACAATCGGGGATTGTTTCAGTTATATTTAAGTATTGCGACGATCATAAAATGCCTCTTCTTGATTTAGAAGACTTCAAAAAAATATTACAATACACCACCGAAGAAGGTAAGGAGGAGTTTAGCCAAGAGTACGGAAGAATTTCAACTGCATCAACTGGAGCTATTCTTCGTAAAGTAATTGAACTTGAACAACAAGGAGCCGATTTGTTTTTTGGTGAAAAATCATTCGACCCACAAGACTTACTTCGTATTGATGAAAATGGAATGGGATATATTAACATTATCAGACTAACTGATATTCAAGATCGTCCAAAATTATTTTCAACATTTATGCTTAGCCTTCTAGCTGAAATATATGCCACTTTTCCAGAACAGGGAGATAGTGGAAGACCAGAGTTGGTAATTTTTATAGATGAAGCACATTTAATTTTTAAAGAAGCAAGTAGTGCCTTACTTAATCAAATAGAAAGTATTGTTAAGTTAATTAGATCAAAAGGTGTTGGACTTTACTTTGTTACTCAAAATCCTACCGATGTGCCAGACGCAGTTTTGGGTCAATTAGGATTAAAAATTCAACACGCACTTCGAGCATTTACCGCAAAAGATAGAAAAGCAATAAAGTTAACTGCTGAAAACTATCCACTTTCCGATTATTATAAAACCGATGAAGTTTTAACAGCTTTAGGAATCGGAGAAGCTTTAGTGAGTGCATTAAATGAAAAAGGAATCCCTACTCCACTTGCGCGTACAATGCTTCGTGCTCCAATGAGTAGAATGGATATTCTTTCTGAAAATGAATTAAAGAGTTTGTTGAAGAAATCAAAACTTATTCCTAAATACAACGAATTAATTAATAGGGAGAGTGCATATGAAATGTTGACTGAAAAGATAGAAATCGCCAACAGAGAGGAGGCAAAAGCAAAAGCAGAAAAAGAAAAGGAAGCTGCAAATAAATCTAGTAGCAGACGTTCATCTTCAAGAAGTAGTAGCACTACAAACCCTTGGATTAAAACAATTTCTAGTCCAACTGTGATAAGAAGTGTACTAGGAATTTTAAGCAAAATGATGAAATAAAATTCTTTTTAGAATTGAATAGTAAAAACAACTTATAAACCAGAATAACAAAAAAAATAAATGAAAAAGACATTAATTTTAGGTGCTGTAGCGGCATTAATATTTGTACAATGTAAAGAAGAGAAGGATCCGTATACCATTAATAAAGGAGCTATTGGGAGTTTGACGAGTGAAATTAAAATAAAGCAGATCGATTCCATTTTCGCAAATGATTCTATTGTAAAAATAAGTTCTTCTCCTAATGCTTTGGAAACTCAAGGAGAAGTAGAAATATATGAAAAGGGAGGAAAGAAATTAATGCTACTTTCACCTAAAAATGAATCTGACCCAAATTCACCAATAACTAATATTCAGGTTTTCGATTCACGTTTTAAAACAGCCAAAGGATTAAATTCTGCAAGTAAGTTTAAAGATGTAAAAGCAAACTATACGGTTGAAAATATCCAAACTACTATTAATTCGATAGTTGTATTCTTAAAAGACACCGACGTATATCTAACAATCGATAAAAAACATCTACCTGAAGAATTGAGATACGATCCAGAAGTTAAGGTGGAGGCAACACAAATACCAGATGATGCGCCTTTTAAATATTTTATGATTGGATGGGAAACAACCGCAGAATAATTTATAGCTGTAAAGGTTTTGTTAACAATCATTAAGTATTGTTTTGTTTCCTTTAATTTTAATCCTGTTAACTATTAAAAAACTGAATTATGATTAAAATTTTAGGCTTTATATTAACAATAGCTGGAGGTATTGCACTCGTTATGGGTGTTCTTGGAGCGTTTGGCAGTCTTGATGTTGGCATGAGCCCGTGGGCATTAATAATTTTAGGAGTTGTATTTTTTCTCGCTGGCATTGGTCTCTTAAAAAACCGAAAAGATACCGATCAAACATAAATATTAAAGTAATAATTTAAACCCTTTGCTTGTCAAAGGGTTCTATTTTTAAAGAATATTATGGCAAAATCAAGAATTAAAAATGAGGAACAATACGAAGCATTACGTGAAAAAGGATACAGCAAAGAAAAATCTGCGCGTATAGCAAATACACCCGATTCCGGAAAGAAAGGAGGTGAGGCAAAACCTTATGAAGAGTGGACCAAAGAAGAGCTATACACCCAGGCAAAGAATGTTGGTATTAATGGCCGTTCTAAAATGAATAAAGACGAGCTTATTCATGCACTCAGGAATAATTAATCAATAGATATTAATAAAGAAGAAGCTTTTAAGGCAAATCCTTTTTTAAAAACTATTTTAATGCCTGTCTGTTTAAAGTTGTACTAAATCTTATTTACCGCAATAGTTTTATATTAGATGACATTGTTTTTAAAAAATATATCACTTAAACGAAGAAAAACTTTGATACCTGCCCGCTGCCTCGAATTTATAGCCTAAGCCGTAAATAAAAAAATCAGCTTAGAATAATTCGACATATAATTTATTCTCATGATAATTTTGGATTTCAAACAACTGCAGGAAAGTTATTACTATAAATTCTGAGCTTTCAATGCTACAGGGTATAAATTAACCCAATACAAAATCATTAACTAACAATATTCTAAATGATTAAAGAAATACCACCGCAAATAATTAGACAGGTTTTTGTCATCTTACTCATTCTATTAATGGGTACGCTTATTTTTCGTGAACTCTTACCATATCTCACTGGCGTTTTGGGAGCCATTACAATTTATGTACTTATGCGTAAATGGATGACAAAGTTAGTCAAAAAGAAAAATTGGAATCCTTCTTTAGCGGCTACTTTCTTAATGATAATATCCTTTGTTGGAATTTTGATTCCCATAACAGGAATTATTTGGATGCTGACTAATAAAATAGGAAAAGCAGCCAAAAATTCAGCAGATGTAATCAACGCACTTAAAAACCAATTAAAAGATGTGGAAGAGAGGTTTGGTTACGATTTTGTTTCAAATATAGATACATCTGCAATAACCGGATGGCTTACTGAAAATCTACAAGGTTTCGCTGGGGGTACTTTCAATGCCTTTATAGCAATTGGATTAATGTATTTTATACTCTTTTATATGTTCACAAACCGAAGAGATTTAAAAGAATCCCTGAAGGAATATATACCTATGGATCGTGAAAATATAAAGGAAATTGGAAAAGAAATACAGGCAATGGTGCGTTCTAACGCTTTGGGAATTCCTCTAGTTGCTGTAGCCCAAGGAATAGTTGCCTTAATAGGTTTCCTAATCTTTGGAATTGAAGACCCATTTTTCTGGTTTGTTATAGTAACTATCGGAAGTATGATTCCTTTCGTTGGTACTTTAGTTGGTATTTTACCCGTGTTTGTACTTACTCTATCATCTGGAGACAACTTTCAAGCTTGGGGTATTTTAATTTATGGCTTTGTAGTAGTAGGTTCTACTGACAATATTATTAGACTTTATGTTCTTAAGCAACTAGATGATGTACATCCCTTGGTTACCTTAATAGGGGTTATAGTTGGAGTACCACTCTTTGGATTTATTGGGCTAATTTTTGGTCCTCTCTTAATTAGCTTATTTATGGTGATTGTTAAGATTTACAGAAAAGAGTACGGCAAATCGGTTAAAATTTATAATCACAAAGAGGAAGCTCAAGAACTGTAAATTAAAAACTTTGTATGACCCTTAATTTTATAACAAAATTTTAAAACTTTCAACCTCAGCAATATTGTATCTTTAAAATAAAAAAATTTATGTCATTTAAAGGAATATTTTCAAAAAAGAACTTCAATCCAGGTAATCGAGATTCAGGTGTTACGGAAGATTATTTAGAGGAGGAAGTGGCTAAAATCAACGATGACGACGTTGAGATCGTTCTTCAAAACGAAGATGAGATAAATAAAAAATTTAGCGGAGCTAATTCCTTATCAAAATACGCCGAGCTAGGTAAAATCATGATAGGAATGATTAAAGATATCAAGAATAGAGTCTACCCTGAAATCCCGTGGTTTACTTTTGCAACAATCGTATTGGCATTACTGTACGTTCTTAACCCTTTTGATATTATCCCAGATTTTATACCAGGGATAGGATACATAGATGACGTATCTGTATTAGCTATAGGAACGGGTTGGATAGAAAGTGACTTACACAAATATCTCGATTGGAAAATAAAAGAAGGCAAAGGCCTTTAAGCATTAATTATGACTTCTTCTCTCTCGTGCTAATAATGTGTTTTTAAGCAACATTGCAATAGTCATTGGCCCAACTCCACCAGGAACAGGTGTAATAAATGATGCTTTTTTGCTTACATTTTCAAAATCTACATCACCAGTAATTACATATCCTTTTGGTTTGCTTGGGTCTTCTACTCTTGTAATTCCTACATCTATAATTACAGCGTCATCTTTAATCATTTCAGCTTTTAGAAAGTTAGGAACTCCAAGTGCTGAAATAATAATATCTGCTTGCGTGGTAATTTGAGAAATGTTTTTGGTATTACTGTGGGTTAAGGTTACAGTACTATTTCCTGGCCAACCTTTACGACTCATTAATATACTCATTGGACGCCCTACTATATGGCTTCTTCCAATAACAACGGTGTGTTTCCCTTTAGTATCAACTTTATAACGTTGAAGTAATTCAAGTATTCCAAATGGCGTAGCTGGAATAAATGTACTCATATCCAAAGCCATTTTTCCAAAGTTTTCAGGATGGAAGCCATCAACATCTTTAGAAGGATCTACAGTAAGTAATACTTTTTGTGTATCAATTTGTGGAGGTAATGGAAGTTGAACAATAAATCCGTCGATATTATCGTCTTCATTTAATTCTTTAATTTTTTTCAACAACTCTAGCTCGCTAGTTGTTTCAGGCATTTTTACTAATGTAGATTCAAAACCAGCACGTTCACATGCTTTAACCTTACTACCAACGTAAGTAAGACTCGCACCATCATTTCCTACAATAATTGCAGCTAGATGCGGAACTTTTTCGTTTTTTGCCTTCATCTTTTCAACTTCGGCAGCAATCTCATTTTTAATATCGTTACTTACTTTTTTTCCGTCTAGAATAGTCATGGTTGAATTTAATGTGTTCAGCGGCTGTTGCTGTTAGTTTTAAACCACACTCCAACTTTGCCTGGTTATCAAAAAAATATAATTATATACTTACTTAATTTTTCACTTTTAGCTTTAAAGCTGTTTTTATCTTTAAAAATTTTAGACATCTACATTATTTGCAGTGGCTATAAAAAAACAGTAAAAAAAATTAGCAAAGCGATAAATAAACAATCGGAAAACTTTTAAAAAAGTAGTTCTTTCTGAAAATTTTTGAAGGTTTAACGCATTTTACTCATAGCTTGCATCATCTTTCTTCCGCCGCCACCTTGCATCATTTTCATCATTTTGCTCATCTGATCAAACTGCTTTAGCAATTGATTTACTTGCTGAACGCTAGTTCCACTACCTTTAGCTATGCGCTTTTTCCTACTTCCATTAATCACAGACGGCTGAGATCTTTCAGTTGGTGTCATTGAATGAATAATAGCTTCAATTCCTTTAAAAGCATCATCATCAATATCAACATCTTTTAGGGCCTTCCCAGCTCCAGGAATCATCCCTACAAGATCCTTCATACTACCCATTTTCTTAACCTGTTGAATTTGGTTAAGGAAATCGTCAAAACCAAATTGGTTTTTAGCAATTTTCTTCTGAAGTTTTCTTGCTTCTTCTTCGTCAAATTGTTCTTGTGCTCTTTCAACTAAGGAAACAACGTCTCCCATCCCCAAGATTCGATCTGCCATACGTTCCGGGTGGAAAACATCGATGGCATCCATCTTTTCACCAGTACCAATAAATTTAATTGGTTTATTTACAACACTCTTAATAGAGATGGCAGCACCTCCACGAGTATCACCATCTAATTTAGTAAGTACCACCCCATCAAAGTTTAACCTTTCGTTAAAAGCTTTAGCTGTATTTACAGCATCTTGACCTGTCATGGCATCAACAACGAAAAGGGTTTCCTGAGGATTTATTGCTTGGTGAACATTCGCGATTTCTGTCATCATCGCTTCATCTATAGCCAAACGTCCAGCAGTATCGACAATAACAACATTAAATCCGTTTGTCTTAGCATGTTCAATTGCGTTTTGCGCTATTTGAACAGGGTTTTTATTTTCAGGTTCACTATAAACCTCAACACCTATTTGGTCTCCAACTACGTGCAACTGATTAATTGCTGCAGGACGATAAACATCACAGGCAACCAATAGTGGTTTCTTAGTCTTTTTAGTTTTTAAGAAATTAGCAAGTTTTCCAGAGAATGTGGTTTTACCACTACCCTGAAGACCAGACATTAAGATAACAGTAGGCGCACCACTTAAGTTAATACCAGCAGTTTCACCACCCATCAATTGAGTAAGTTCGTCTTTTACCAACTTAACCATCAATTGACCAGGTTGAATTGTAGTAAGTACGTCTTGACCTAATGCTTTTTCTTTTACTGTATTGGTAAACTCCTTAGCAGTTTTAAAGTTAACGTCGGCATCCAAAAGAGCGCGACGCACCTCCTTTAAAGTTTCTGCTACGTTTACTTCGGTAATACTACCGTGACCTTTTAAAACGTGTAACGCTTTGTCCAGCTTATCGCTTAAATTATCGAACATATTGTTGCTTTCTTTATATTATTAACTCTTTAGCTAAAGCTATTGAATTGGAGTGCAAAGATAACACTATGGAAGGGAGTATCAAAAAAGTACACTGTATTATATATGTCTTAAACTAGGTTTTTTACTAATTTTAAATATATTCGTGTTGTGAGGTTGTACTTAAAAAAATCATAATTTTTTCATAAAACGATTTAAAGCACCCTTCTACACATAACAAAACCACCTCGAAATTGGTATATTGCCCCCTATACATAAGAAATAGAATATGAAAGAAGCTATACTCTCCCCTTTTCAAAAGTTTGTTAAACTCCAAAGTGCTACTGGTATCCTATTACTAGCTACTACTATAATTGCTTTAATTTGGGCAAATAGCCCCTTTGCAGATAGTTACTCATCACTTTGGGAATATGAATTGGGTATAGTTACCGATAATTTTGAATTGAAAAAACCCTTGCTACTTTGGGTTAATGATGGGCTTATGGCCATTTTCTTTTTCTTGATTGGTCTTGAGATTAAAAGGGAGTTTTTAATTGGGGAACTTAATTCCACCAAAAAAGTTATGTTCCCTTTGTTTGGGGCACTCGGAGGAATTGTATTGCCCGTATTACTGTTTATTTTAATAAACCAAAACCCCGAAACCCTTAAAGGTTGGGGAATTCCTATGGCTACCGATATTGCTTTTTCATTGGCAATTTTAAAAGTTCTTGGAGACCGTGTTCCCTTAAGTTTAAAGATTTTTTTAACCGCATTTGCTATTGTAGACGACTTAGGTGCTGTACTTGTAATTGCTATCTTCTATAGCGGTAGTTTAGACCTTGTGTTATTGGGATCTGCACTTGCATTTTTGGCCTTCGTTTATTTCATTAGCTACAAAGGTTTTTACTCTAAGTATTTAACTATGCTCTTTGGATTTATAGTTTGGTTGCTGTTTCTAAAAGCTGGACTACACCCAACTTTAGCGGGTATTTTAATGGCTTTTGCCGTACCAGTTCGTCAAAAAATTAGCACGCACGAATTCTCTCATCAACTTGAAGGAATTGTAAATTCTATAAAACAAAGCACCATTCTTCAGAAACCAGTACTTTCAGCTGAACAGCTAGTACTGATTGACGACTTAGAGGATTGGGCAGACAAGTACCGATCACCTTTACAGGCTTTAGAACACGAACTTCACAATGTGGTTGCATTTATTGTAATTCCAATTTTTGCTCTTGCAAATGCTGGAGTGGCACTTTCAAGTGATACTGGACTTGAGAACACCTTGGTTATAAATATTATTATATGCTTAATTCTAGGGAAGAGTATAGGAATATCAACGACAATCTTTTTAGCTAGAAAGTTTAAAATTATCACTGTACCTAGCGATATTACAAACAAGCAAATAATTGGAGTATCTTTCTTAGCAGGTATCGGATTTACAATGGCTATTTTTATCGCCAGCTTGGCATTCAATACACATCCTGAGTATATAGATTCTGCTAAAATAGGAATCCTTATTGGCTCATTCCTTTCAGCTATTATTGGCTATGGATTACTTTACTACAAATCCCATAAAGGGCAGTTTAATCACAATCCAAACGTTGTGAAAACAACAGACGAAATTTAAATTTAAGGTCGAGTGTAAAATATTTTAAATGAAATATGTAGTCGATTCTTAATTATACATTTAAAGGAATTCTCATAAAAGTGACGACCGTGTTGTCACTTTTATTGTTTTCCACAAAAAACTCTATTTCGTTTCCGTATAGCGTATTTAGTCTATCTTGAGTGTTTTTTAGACCAGTTCCTTTATGTAACAAAGCTTTAAAAGAATCTGTAAGTGGCTCACCATTATTTTTGATTTCAATAAAAAGATAATCAATATTCTTATAAATTTTCAATTTTACTTTTAGCTCGGTATTATTATAACCATAACCGTGCTTTATTGCATTTTCGAAAATAGGTTGTAAAAGCATATGGGGCACTAGTACATCTTGCACATCGCTATTAATATCCTTCTCCACCAATAGATGATCTGAAAATCTGATGGAAATAATTTCAATATACTTATCCAAAAGAGCGAGTTCTCTGTGAAGAGGTATCAAATTCTCATCTTTATAATCCAATATATCTCTAAAAAGATCTCCGAAATCAGCTATTAGGTTCTGAGCTTTTTCTTTGTCAATTTCTATTAATGCTGAAATACTATTAAGGGTGTTAAAAATAAAGTGAGGGTGTAGTTGCGCCTTCAACATATTGAGTTTGGCTGTTGCCAAATGCGTTTCCACCTGTGCTTTTTGGATTTCGATATTGCGAACTTTTTTAATGTAATAATAGACGTTTATTATTCCTATCATAGCAAAGTAAACTAGAAAGTTCACTTCTACTACTGAAACAAAATAATCAAAAGACAGATATCGTGATGCTTCAGAAAAAGAGGTTTCTCCAATTAATAATGATATTACAGCAGTCATAAAAAAGATGAAGTATCCAATAAAAAAAGAAAAAAAAACATGCACCCAAATAATCTTCTTCCATCCCTTAGCGCCCCATTTCTCGAACATCAACTTTGTTAATATGCTAATAAAAGTCATAAACAATATAACCACAACCCAATCTATAAGAACACCGTAGTTAAAAAGTTTCCCCCAACTTAGTGGACCATAACTAGTTGTACCCATAATTTTCCAATAGCTTTTTTTTAATTGTACCAATAGCACAACTATGGTATAAAAAAGAGCTAAGTATTTAAGGAGATTAATATCGATGTGTTTTTTTAATCCCATTACACTCCCATGTTTTTTAATAGGTCCTTACGATAGCTTTTACTAACTCTAAAAAGTGAAGCGTCCTTCATTAGCACATCAATTTCACCAAAATTTGAATGTATTACTTTATCTAAGAAATGAGTATTTATTATAGTAGATCGGTGAATTCTAATCATTTGATTACTATTCATTTTACTCATCAAGTTTTGAAGAGAATCCCGAAGAACATGTTTTTTCTGCGCCGTACAAATTTCAACATAGCTTCCTGAAGCTAACATATATTGAATATCTGAATAATTAATAAAGGACACGGTATTGCCAATTTTAATCGGAAATTTATCCTTTAAAATATTCTTACTTTTTTGAGAACCTTCATTATCAATATATTGAAAGAGTTTTTTGAATTTGTCTTCCAAGCTGTTTTCGGTTTCTTTAAAAAATTGCTGTTTTGCTCTAGCTACAGCTTGCTGAAACCGTTCTTTTTTAAATGGTTTAAGTAAATAATCTAAAGCGAAAGCATCAAAAGCTTTTACCGCATACGCATCAAAAGCTGTGACAAAAATGACCATTGGTTTTTTTTCAGTTTTTAAATTCTTTAAAACATCAAAACCATTCATATCCTTCATTTGAATATCTAAAAAAATAATATCTGGCTGTAATTCTTCTATATTTAAAATTGCCTCCTTACCTGTTTTGCACTGCCCGAGAAGTTTTAAAACGTTCTCCTCCTCTACCAATGAAAGTAATCGCTTTCTAGCTAAAGGTTCATCATCTATTATTAAGCAACTAATTTTCATTCGATAAGGTAGTTTTAAAATTCAGTAGAATATTAAAAAAGTAAATGTAGTAAAACCTAGCTGTTATTTTAGTTGCATAAATTATTTCCACACTTAAAAGACTATACTTCGAATTCATTTTTGGGCTATTTACATCAAATATTAAGCGATTCACATCTTATTGTGAAAGTTCTAAGAACTTAAGCTATTATAAGGTTTCAATATGTGTCATTTAAGTTTTTAAAACAATTTGAGGGTAGTTTAAAACAATTTTCATCTGTTCACAACAAACACTGAATAGACGAGGCTTTTAAAAATTAATTTTACACCTGTAAAGTGCTTGCTCAATCTATAAAAACCCAAAACCAAACTGTTATGATTAAAACTATTATACCTTTTAGCTTTTGCTTCATTGCATTATTTTCAGAGTACACCAATGCCCAATCTTTTGAAGAAGCAACTCTAGACGATATTACTACAACTCCATCTGCTTCGCGAAGTGCTAACTTTGTTGATATAAATGGGGATGGTTGGGACGACATTTTCTTTACCAACGGACCGGCATCAGGTCAAAACAATATGTTGTACATAAATAATGGTAACGGCACTTTTACCACAGTTACAACAGACGACATAGTTTTAGACAACGACCGTTCAGATGGCGCGAGTTTCGCCGATGTTGATAATGATGGAGATTTGGATGCTTTGGTAGTAACCTATGGTAGAAATGGTGTTGGAAAGAAAAATTATTTCTATAGAAACAATGGCGATGGCACATTTAACTATGAACCGAGTAACGCTATTGGAGCGCCTTTAACCTACTCTGAAATGGCAAATTGGATAGACCTCAACAACGACCAATATATGGATGCCTATATCACAAACAGTATAGTTTCTACTAGAAACCTATACTTCGAAAATCAAGGTGATGGATCTTTTGAAGCGGTAACTGGTCTATCGATTACTAATGAAACTCTTACTTCCCGCTCAATTAATTGGATTGATTATGATGGTGATGGCGACAGTGACTTATTTATAACCAATGAAAACAATTCTACAAATTCGCTATACAGAAATGATGGACCTAACAACTTCACACAAATGACTAATCTAGCTATCACCCAAAACGGAAAAAACTCTGCTGGAAGCTCTTGGGCAGATGTAGATAATGATGGTGATTTTGACTTATTTGTGGCTAACTGGAACGGACAAGCAAACCAGTTATTTATCAATGAAAATGGCACTTTTATAGAACAAGTAAATTCTGAAATCGCTTCGGAAATTGGAAGTTCGTTTGGTTCTGCCTTTGCCGATGTTAATAATGATGGTGATTTAGATTTACTTGTTTGCAATGCATATTATACCGGACAAACTAAAAATTCACTTTATATAAACGATGGTTTTGGAAATTTCACAAAAGATACAACTAGTAATTTAGCCAACCACCAAGGAAATACTTTTGGTTGTGCTTTTGGAGACTACAATAATGACGGTTGGCTAGATGTTATTTTAGCAAACACTCTAAACGAAAACCAAAGCAATTCTTTATTTAAAAACACAGGAAGTGGCAATAATTGGATTAAAATTAAATGTGTTGGTAATCCGTCTAACGGTTCAGCCATAGGTGCAAAGGTTAAAGTAAAAGCTACGATTAATGGAAATGAAATTTGGCAGATTCGCCAAATTGAAGCAGCAAGTGGATATTGTAGTCAAAATAGTTACACCAATCATTTTGGACTGTGTGATGCTACTAATGTTTCTGAAGTAATCATAGAATGGCCTTCAGGCGCAGTGCAAACTTTTAATGAAATTAATAAAAACAAAACATATGAAGTAGTTGAAGGAAACGATATACAATTGAGTACAAACTCTCAAAATACTCTGGACTATGTAGTTTTTCCAGTGCCTGCAGATGATGTTTTAATAATACATTTTCCTATTAACGCATTGAAATCGACAATCTCAATTTTTGATATAAACGGTAGAAAAGTAAAAAGTGAAATTAATAATAATCAAACTTCTAAAACTATTGAAGTAAGTGACCTAAGTGCAGGCGAATACATTCTGAAAATATCAAATGAAGATAAAATTTCCTCGCAAAAATTAATTATTAAATAGAAATATACTTTCTTCTATTTTAACAAGCGTAAAAACGTGTAAGGTTTTCTTTGTGAAACTCTACACGTTTTTTTGTTTTACTATCAATTCACTTTGCCAAATTTATAATAAAAATTAAATGTATTAGTAATATATCAATCCTTTAATCGTAATATTGCAATGTATTAATTAACTCAAAAAATGGGAATCACTAAATCTGAAAAATTCACGGAACAGCAAAATCAAATTGCAAACTTTGCAAAAGCATTTGGTCATCCAGCTCGCGTAGCTATTCTTCAACATTTATTTAAAATCAACACCTGTATTTGTGGCGATTTGGTTGAAGAGATTGGACTAGCACAACCTACTATTAGCCAGCATTTAAAAGAGTTGAAAAATTTAGGACTGATTAAAGGAAATATAGAAGGCACAAAAGTTTGCTATTGCATTGATGAAGAAAATTGGACCAAAATGAAGTTAGTTATGCACGAGTTTTTAGACCAAGACATTCTTACAACAGAATGCTGCTAAACAAATACGCATCATCACACCTAAAATATATATTATGAAAAACGAAAAAGAATTAAAAGATATCGTCAAAGAACGCTACACAAAAATTGCAGAACAAGACAAAGCTGAAAATGCAGCTTCCTGTTGTGGCGCCACCACTCCATCCAATAAAGTTTACAACATCATGATGGACGATTACTCCGAAACTAAAGGGTATTCAGAAGATGCTGATTTAGGGTTAGGGTGTGGTCTTCCTACAGAATTTGCGCACATTAAGAAAGGTGATACTGTAATCGATTTAGGCTCTGGCGCGGGTAATGACTGTTTTGTTGCTAGACATGAAACAGGTGCAGAAGGAAAAGTTATCGGTATTGATTTCACACCTATTATGATTCAAAAGGCGCGTATGAACGCTGGTAAATTAGGTTATAACAACGTTGAGTTTAGAGAAGGTGATATAGACGCAATGCCTGTTGGTGACGACACCGCCGACGTAATTGTAAGTAATTGTGTATTAAACCTTGTTCCTAACAAGCAAAAAGTTATTGGCGAAATCCATAGAGTTTTAAAGCCCGGAGGACATTTCAGTATTTCCGATGTTGTATTAGTTGGCAACCTTCCCGATGCCTTAAAAGAAGACGCCGAAATGTATGCAGGATGTGTGGCTGGAGCAATTCAGAAACAAGAATACCTTCAATTTATTCAAGATGCTGGTTTTGTAGATGTTCAAATTCAAAAGGAAAAACCAATCGTTATTCCTGATGATATTCTTAAAAAATATCTTTCGACTGAAGAAGTAAACGCCTTTAATAATTCGGATACAGGAATATTTAGTATTACTGTTTATGCGGAAAAAGAAGGTGAGAAATCAAATAAACCTAAATTAAATCTAGCTGATATTCAAGACAACACTTCTTGCTGTGGTCCAGCTTCAAGCTGCTGCTAGTAACTAGTGATAATTCAATAAAAAAAAACGCCACTTTTCAAACTTCGGAAAGTGGCGTTTTAAGTTAATTTTGGACCGAAATAAAATTAAACTGTTTTAAGTAAATACTAATTCTTAGTTAAAAGAATTAAAGTCTAAAAAACCTTTCTAATTTTAGAATTAAATTCGATAATTAATCGATTTATTAATGACAGGGGTTTTCAAAATTCATCACACATCAAAAACAAAAACCTTTTTTAGATTTTTAACGGTACTTATGACTATCCTTTTGAGCAGCAGTTTATATTCTCAAAGACAACAATTAGAAGGAAATATTAATGCAGCTGACGATATTGACGTTGAAGGAATCAACATCTTTAATGTTTCTACAAATAAAGGAACGGTAACCGATGCAAATGGAAGGTTTTTAATTTCGGTAAAAGAAAAAGATACCCTTTCTATTTCGGCTATTCATATTCAAACAACTACCCTGGTTATCGGTGTCGAACAAATAACTAACAAGAAAATCATAATTCATCTCAATGAAAAGATGAACGAATTAGGCACCGTTACTTTACGGAAACCCCTTACTGGATATATAGGTTCTGACGCTAAAATAATTCCAATACAGGAAACAATAACGGCAACTAGCATGGGGCTTCCAAATGCCGATAGACCTAAACTTACTAAAACCCAAAGGCAATTGTACGCAGCAAATTCTGGACCTGTAGATGCAGTGGTAAATATGATTTCAGGAAGGACTAAAATGCTAAAAAAACGTTTAGAGTTCGATAAAACCGCCGCGTTAACCCTAACACTCCTTGATAAATTTCCAGAAACCTATTTTACAGATGAACTAAATATCGACAAATTGAAAATTTATTCATTTATTTTTTTCTGCGAGGCTGATCCAGACTATCAAAAAACACTTAAACAAAGCACCATTGAAATTCTTCACTTTCTAAAACGGAAGAACAGAGAGTTTAAAAACCAATAATCCCCAAAAGCTAAATTTGTATTAAAAGAGCTTTCAAAAATGTATTACGGTTTTTCCTTTTTAACTTTGTTCCAGATTTAGCCAAATGCTAAACAAATTATAAATTGTAGCTAAAAAGGTTTTAGAAGAAATCTAGTAACCTTATACTACTGCTTACCTAAAATGAAATATATGAATAACGATAATTTATTGAATTATATAGACACCGTAATAAAAAATATGCCAGCCGACTGGTTAAAACTAACAACACATCGGCTAGATATTTACAATGAAGATTTAGCGAAAACACAGTTTTTAGAGCAGTTTGAAAACTTATATGCCGCAAATAATGCTGATGCCAAGGCACTTTCCGAATTACCTACGGCTTACGATTATATTAGATTAGGGCATCCATTATCTTGTGTTTTAGAGTGGGCCATTGCTAAATTCGATAACTTGAAATCTGAAAACGTAATAAGTTTTCAATCAAATACAATTCCTGTATTAGCTATCCTACGCAAAAACCATTTCGATAATAAAAGCACTCAAATAATATACACAGATGAGCTACCTGGAATTTTTAATACTGAAATTTTAAAAGAAGTTTATGGTTATAATTTCGAGGTAGAGAAAGTAGAAAACGCAGACGATATTTCTAAATTTGACGGAAGTACTGTTTTAATTTCACATCGAGATAAAATTTCTAAAACCGACCTTAACTCAAATGTTGATTTCTACATTAACTTATATGGAGATCTAGGAAGTGTATTAATAGTAAACGGCGAAAACAATGAAAGCTATATTTCCGAAATACAACATGTAAGAAGAAGAGAGACTGTTGCTATGACGCCGAATAATTGTTTGATAGCCTTAAAAGCAATAGTTAAAAATTCTAAAGTTGAAACCAACGACATCAGTCAAACTGATAAGGAAAAAGTATTAGAATCGATTAAAGAAATTACCGGTACAAATTCAAAACCTTTAGTGGCAACAAGTGGCTTATCTATTCAATATGCAATTATGATGGGGCTAGTACACGATGCTCTTAAAAACCATAAGGGAAAAGACATCAGGTTTATTGTCCCACCAAACTGTTATGGAGGAACAAACGACCAAGCAAGACGAGTTGCTGCAAGTATCAAAAATGTTAAGATTGAAGATCTATTAGTTGATGGTGATAACGATATGGTTCAGAGTATTGACACCGTGTTGGCTAAAATCGCTAAAGAAGATGCTGTTCCGTATATCATTGCAGAAATCCCTACAAACCCAAGAGTTGAAGTTCCAAACCTTCAAAAGCTAAAAGAGGTTTTAAGTAAGGAAAGAAAAACCTCATCGGGAGAAACTGCTATCGATCCTGTGTTTATATTAGACCAAACTTTTTGTCCGAACGTTCACTTCTTAGGAAAAGGTGAAATGCTTTCAACAGTAAGAACAATTTCCTTTGCTAGTGGTTCTAAATTTCCAAGTGGCGGACTTTGTACAGCAGGATATTGCGCAGGTAATGACAAAACGGAAGCTCTGATGCAGAAGATTAAAAAACATCTAAGCTTATGTGATAACGAAGCTACGCAACTTCAATATGAAATACTTGCAAAACAATTGCCATCTATGAATCAACGAATTCACCATGCGTACGAAAACACACGCGAATTTGTAAACTTTATTCACGAAGCACTACCTGATGCTAAAATTAATTTTGTTTCGGAAGAATTGGCTGAGCAAGGTTTTACTCCTTCTGTTTTCTCATTAGATTTACCTACAAAAGGGAATACTGCTGAAGAAAAAGAAACATATAAACGAGCTTTAAACCACAAACTCATCAATTTAATGATTACTGAAATTCCAAACGAGAGTAAATATTGCGTGAGTTATGGGCAATTAAAAGGGTGTTACTGGACGATTCCGGCAACCTCAACTCAAGGAACAACTAAAGAAGGTGATAAAGACTATATCGCTCGTGTAGCCCTTTCTCCAAATTTAAACCTGGATCTACACAAAAAGGTGTTTTTAAAATTTGTAGACAGTATGTAAATCTAAAAATAAAGAATTGATAAAAGGCACGTTTATTTTGGTAGATGTGCCTTTTGTATTTAGCAAAAACCCAATTAAACTACCTTAAAACTAAATTTATTTTGAAGAATGTAACTGTATGCAACAGCTATAAACACAGTGAGTATTTTTGATGGCGTAGGATAAAAACCGAGCAAATCAACAAAAAACTTCATACAGATATAACTAAGCACTAGCGCTCCCATGGCAACTAAGAAATACCTAAAAAACTGAACTTTCCACGGCAAATTAGACTTCTCGAAAGTGATAAATTTTTGAAGTAAAAACCCAGTCACAAAGGTTATAGGAAACACAAAAAATAAAGAAGCAATATGTGGGCTTAGCACTACAAAAAACAAATCGACATTTTGTTTTGCTACTATGAAATTGTAAAAAATAAAATATAGGAATGTATCAAACACCAAATTCCCTCCTCCACAGACCGCATACCGATATGTTTTTAAAGGAAGAAAACGCCGAAACAAAAAGTAAAAGGCGTCGATAAATTTGATAAGGCTTTCTTTCATTGCAATTAGGGCGCAAAGTTAAGATAAGAAAGCGGAAGTAACGAATTAGAATATAATGAAAAAAGGGAAGCTAAATTTAGCTTCCCTTTTTAGGTTTAATTTATCGTCTATTACTAGATCGGGTGCTCTTCCCTTTTGAAGGGACTTTACCTCTACCAGGATTTCGACCGCGACTATGATGGGCCGCTTTCTGTCTTTTCTTTTCTGCTTCAGCTTCTTTAACATCGGCCATAGTCTCAGTAGGTTCAAAATCGGGAAGAGTTTTCGCTTGTAGGCGTTCTCCTATCAATTTTTCAATATCTTTTAAATATCCAACCTCATCAAGACTAACTAATGATAACGCTTCTCCACTAGCTCCTGCTCTACCTGTTCTTCCTATACGGTGAACATAATCTTCAGAAACATTTGGTAATTCATAGTTAATTACATGCGGAAGTAATGGAATATCTAGCCCTCGAGCTGCAATATCGGTAGCAACTAACACGCGAACCTTTCCTTCCTTAAATCCTGCAAGCGCTTTAGTTCTAGCTCCCTGGCTTTTATTTCCGTGGATAGCAGCTGAAGTAATTTTCGCTTTTTCAAGTTTTTCACTTAAGCGATTGGCACCGTGCTTAGTTCTAGTAAAAACTAAAACCTGTTGCCAATTACCTTCAGAAATAAGTTTTATAATTAAATCAGTCTTAAGATTTTTATCAACTCTATAAACTGTTTGATCAATTTTCTCTACTGTAGTATTTTCTGGAGTTGCTTCAACTAAAACAGGCTGATGAAGAAATTCATTAGCAAGTTTTTTTATTTCCTTTGAAAAAGTTGCAGAGAACAAGAGATTCTGCCTTTTTGAAGGAAGTAGTGCAAGTATTTTTTTGATGTCACGAGCAAAGCCCATGTCTAACATTCTATCCGCTTCATCCAAAACTAAGACTTCAACTTTTGAAAGTGAAAGCGCACGTTGATTATGAAGGTCTAAGAGTCGTCCTGGTGTTGCCACCAAAACATCTACACCATTACGCAGTGCATTAATTTGAGGATTAGCTCCTACTCCACCAAAAATAACAGTTGATCGTAGGTCTGTAAATTCGCTATAATCCTTAAATTCTTGCTGTACCTGAGCAGCTAACTCACGAGTTGGAGTAAGTATAAGCGCACGAACTGGTCGTTTGTGCAAGGTTGGTTGGTTTTGTAAAATTTGTAATAATGGCAAGGCAAAACCAGCAGTTTTACCACTACCTGTTTGTGCTGAGGCCAACACATCTTTTCGTTCTAAAATTAAAGGAATTGCTTTTTGTTGAATAGCCGAAGGCGTTTCATATCCCTTTTTGCTGATTGCTTTCAGCAGGGCATCGGATAGCCCAAGTGATTTAAATGTCATAAATTTATTTAAGGACCGCTGCGCTTGGAGATAGTATATCGCGGCGCTTTTAGAATGTGGTCTTTTCAAGAACCTTTAAAACTAAGAAGACGGTTTTAATATGCGGCGAATATACGTCTAATTTTCTCCGTGGGGGTTTTTCGCAGCTATTATCTCGATTGGGAGACTGTTTTTGTGATAACATTCACAGTTAAGCATCATAAAATCAACTTATAGACCTATGAACGCAAATAAATTCTAACTTCATAATAGTTCAAGACAAGGACTAATTATGGTAAATATTGAATGCGCTCCATGACGTGTTCTACCATTAAATCGCATTTCTTATTTCCAAATTCATAAATAGAAGAATCGAGTGTTGTTTTAAAAAGCTCATCTCTCAACATATTCTTAGCACGATGTAACCGCACTTTTATATTGCTTTCAGACAATTTTAAACAGTCGGCAATTTCAGAATTAGACAATCCTTCCACTTGATGAAGAACAAAAACAATTCTATATTTTTCTGGTAACAAATCGACAGCTTGTTCAACTAAAATGCGCGTTTCAGATTTTATGGCTTGTTTTTCTGGATTCATTGTATTGGTATCTGGCAAGTGAATTATATTATCAAGACTTTCTGTTGAACCATAATTGGTAGACTGGCGTTTCTGTTTTCGAATAAACTGTAATGCCTCATTAATTCCAATTCTAGTTAACCAAGTTGAAAAGGAAGATTCACTTCTAAATTGATACAACTTTAAATATGCCTTTACATAAGCTTCTTGCATTATATCGCGAGTATCAGCTTCAGAATTAATATAACTTCTTATTACCCTAAAAAAACGTTGATTATAACGTCTCAATAGAATTTCATACAATTCTTTTTCACCTGCTAAAACCCGATTTACAATCTGAGTATCAGAAAGTTTAGTTAATGCGAATCTGTCCGTCTGAGTTGAGTTCATTGTTTCCTTTTCTTTTTAGATGCCGCAAGTATTATAAAGTTACAAAATATGTAACCACTTGTGGTTTATTGCATCAAAACAATAGAACATAAATATTAATAACCATGGCAACAATAACAAACAACATTGAAATCAATAAGTTACAAACCTTATTAAAGTACACCTTTACAATAGTTCCTCTTGTGGCTGGATTGGATAAGTTTTTAAACATTTTAGTACAGTGGGATACCTATCTTTCACCTTCTACTTTGGATATACTCCCATTTAGCGGAGCAACATTTATGATGGTTGTAGGCGTAATTGAGATAATTGCGGGAATTATCGTTTTTACTAAAACTAAATTAGGGGCATATATCGTTTCTTTATGGCTTATACTTATAGGGTTAAGTTTACTCCTAACCTGGCACCATCCTGATGTGGCTGTTCGAGATATGGTAATGGCTATTTCTGCCTATGTTTTGGCTAGATTGAGCACTTCTAAAAGCTAAAAATTACATCCTCTAATTCAGAAGAAGACCCTTCCCTTTATTTAATTAAGTACAGGAAGGGTTTTTCGTATTTATTTAATAGATTTACTTGTATATTTTTCATTTTCAACAAATTAAATGAAATAAAACAGCTTTTTCACTAATAAAAAATATTTTAGTCGTAAATTTAAGTTCTAATAATATACGATGAAACCACTATTACTTTTTATAGTATTAGCTTGCGTTTCGTGGAGTAGTCTTCCTCACACTCCTTCTCAAAACCAAGAAGACACGCTTAAAAATTCGTATTTAAATTCGGAAAAATCTATTCCGAAGAATAAAGACACGCTATCAGAATTCATTAATTTCAAAAAATCTATTTCAATTTCAACAAAAAGCAAGGATTATAAAACCCTTGCAAAGTTGTTTATCGGTTTGGCAAAATGGCATGAAGACCACACCATCCTCGACTCTTCAATTGTTTACTTAAAAAAAGCTATATCGATTTACAAAAAGCAAAAAATGCCAAAAGAATTGGCAAACACCTACCTACTTTTAGCAACAAATTACAGTGGAACTGCAGAGTACGACGAAGGGTCTAAAGTTGTTTATAAAGCATTAGCTGTCTATGAAGAAATAGACGATCAGCGCGGCATAGCACAGTGTTACACAAAAATAAGCGACCTACTTTACTACTCAGACAGCTATGCTGAAGGCGCAGAATACTGCAAGAAGGCAATAGCAATTCAAGAAAAATACGATTATAAAGATGATCTACCTCTCTCCTATCGGCGGCTTGCGGAAAATCAATTATTCTTAGGTGACTTAGGTAAAAGTCTAAGCAGTATGAATCGTGCTATCAACCTTTATAAACAATTAGGAGTTGTTGATGCCCCTCTTTTAGCTTGCTACAACGGTCGCGGAAATATTTACAAATACATGCAACGTTATGAAGATGCTATTGCAGATTACAATCGTTGCTATGAGGGTGCAAAAAAAATTGGACTGCTGCGGTATACCATGCCACCAACTGCAAATATTGGTCACGTGTATATTTTGCAAGGTAAATATGCCGAAGCTTTACCCTATAATTTAAGAGCGATTGAAATAATGAAGCAAATAGGCAATACCAAAAACCTTTGGGAAAACTATATGCATCTTTCAAATATTTATAGTGAATTGGGTGATTATAAAAACGCGCTTAAATATCACGAGCTTTACGAACAAGACCATACAGAATACTTAAATACCATAATTGCTCGCAAGGATAGTGAACTTCAAGTAAAGTATGAAACTGCGCAGAAAGACATCGAAATTCTAAGCCAGCAGGAAAAAATTACACAACAACGAAAAACTCAATGGCTTTATATTGGCATTGCTGGGTTGCTGGCTATAATTCTCTTCGGAATGTATTTTACACTAAAGAATATTCGTAAAAAACGAAAGGTGCTTTCGCAATTAAACACTGAGTTGGATGCGAAGAATAAGCAAAACGAGTTATTGCTAAAAGAAATTCACCATCGGGTAAAAAACAATCTAGAATTGGTGAAAAGCCTCATCGCTTTACAATCAGCAAAATTGGAAGATGGGGCTAGTAAAGAAGCAATGATTGCAAGCGAAAACCGTGTGCAAAGTATGGGTATTATTCATCAAAAGTTATATCAAGGAGAAAACTTAGGTAGTATTGAGATGAAAGATTATTTTATGAATTTAAGCGAAGGCGTGCTTGACACTTTTGATGCTGAAGAAAAAGTGAAAATAGAATGTGCCATGGACGATTTAAATTTAGATGTAGATACTGCCGTGCCCATAGGTTTAATTGTAAACGAACTTTTGACAAATGCATTAAAATACGCCTTCCCCAAAGGAATGAAAGGAAAAATAAAAATTAGCCTTAATAAACAAAATGAGGCATTATTTCTAAAAGTTTCAGATAATGGAATTGGTAAAATCAAAAATTCTAAAGCAAAAGGCACTGGATTCAAAATCCTGTGTTTTAGGACGTGCGGGTTCGATTCCCGCCTCGAGTACAAAAGGCTTCAGCAGAAATGGTGGAGCCTTTATTTTTTGTGGGTACAACATAGGTACAACATTTGAATAGTTTAATAGTGTTTTAATACAATTTGTACAAAATTGATTTACAATGCATTTTTTCTCTAATTTTTATATTAATCTCATAACCCAAAGGTCACTGGTTCGAGTCCAGTTCCCGCTATTAAATAAATAAAGGAAAAGCCAAGAATATTCTTCTTGGCTTTTTTTTGGTTAAGCATAGATATAACAAATTCTAGTTTAGGTAGTCTTATAATAATGGGTTATACCTAACGAGACGGCATCAAATAAAGCAGTTAAATATTTTTGTGAACCTGGATATTTAGGTTTTGGATATAATAGCATCTCAAAACCTTTGATGTTTTTAGCAATTACTTCGGCAATTTCATATTTCGTCTTCGCTCTCCAAATTTCAAAAACAAATCGGATATCTTCACGTGCATACGAATATACTGAAATGCCCAGATACTTTGCACTCAAACATAGACTCCTTATTAGTTGTTTTCCTCTTCCGCCTTTTCTTGAGAATTTACCGTTAGTATCTTCAAGTATTAAGGCTTGGGGAGTATGGGTTTTTAAAAGATCGGTAATCTCCTTCAGTATTTTTGTGTTATCGACCGGACTGATGCTGACCATTTTCTGTTCTAAAACCTGAGTAGGACCTTCCATAAGTACATAAGCATATCCTTTGGCTTTTGGGTAGACGGCTAATACTTTTTCAAACTGTTCATCGAGTCTTTTATTCATAATTAACGGGCTCGCTTATAGACTTGACAAATCTCTTTAGGTATGCTATTCTATTGATACTCTTTGGTGGTTGTTCAGTTTCCAATTGCGCAATGAGCTTATGGCTTCGCTCTACTAACCGTTCAGCACTTTCCCCTACATTCCGCGAAAGGCTCCATTCCTGGAAAAGAACTTCTCTACAAAAATCTTGGACACAAACCCAAAATTTTATTTTCTTAAATATTCAACTATTGGAAGATTAAATTTTGAAATTGAGTCCGCTTGATTCTGCTGCTATTGAAGTTCGGAATTTCTAATGAGCATTTTAAAACGTTCCCAATCAAATTTATAAATCCATAAACCCCATTACCTTTCCGATACCAAGATCTAAAATTTAAAATGGAGCAGTATCGGAAAGGAAACGCGATGGCGCTATGGGAAGTAAATCTAGAATAGGATTCGGAAGAATGTTTGTTTTGAGGGAGGTGAATTCTACTGTTATTTGAGATTCTGCTATAGATCAAAAAGGAAAGGAAAACGCTCAAGATATAATAAGTAAATCGTTTGGCTTCAAGCTATAAATACCGAGTTGTTTCAATTATTTTGAAAGTTTTTCAGTTTAAGAATATACTTACGCTAAACAGCATATTAAGAATTCAAGGATTTTTGCGCAAACAAAATGGGATAAACGCAAACGTTTATCCCATTTTGTTTACTTCTGAAAATTTTTAAGCCTACAAAAATTATAGGTTTATTATTGCTTTATGAATTTTTTGGTAGCTGAACTTGTTTCCGTTTCTATCATAATGTAATAGATTCCGTTGGACAGGTCAGATATGTCTATTTTATTAGTAGATAAGCCTGCAATCATTTTTTGCCCAAGAGAATTATAAATACTGAAATTGTAATTGTCTAGGTTTGACTTAATATTCAAGAATTCCGAAGCAGGATTTGGATAGATTTGGAAATTATTCTGTGTGAAATCCTCTACTGATAATGGTTTGGGCGTAAACCTATAAACCATCCCGTCAGGTATGGAAGCTTGTAAATAATCACCGTCATAAAAATTACCCGGCGTAACAACAGCCACTGTTGGATTCGCGGGATTCCCCTCTACAACATATCCATTGTCCACTAATTCGTCGTCCTCAATATTTAAAGATGTTGCCAAGGTAACCAAAGGACCCGAGAGACCTTCAAAGGATTCGTTTGGATTGTTTATTGTATTGGGCCCACACCTATATTCAATGACATTTGTCCCTTCATACAACCACATTTGTATGTTTATAAAATCATTCTCTGTGGTGTCATCATAAAACCCGACATTATTCCATTCTATTTTTAAAATTCGACTTCCAACGGATCCATCAGTTTTATATGAAATGGGGGAAGTTGAGATACCGTTACCATCCATCCTACTCACTATATCTTGACCTATTGGTATGAAAAGTGGAAAGATTCCAAAGTCTGTTGGTGTTGCGGAAAGAACCCCTCCAACACTCCAACCTACTATATAAATAGTGCTAAAAGTATGGGAGCTGATATTAAAATCAAAACCCATCGGTATAGTTTAGGATGGATCGTCCCAAACATCCCCATTATTTAAGGAAGTACTGCCAACCAAATTTTGGTAAGCAATATTTTCGGTTTCAAACTCATACACGCTCTGGGCATTCGAAAAAATTGCACAAAGGAGTAACAACGTAAGTAGTAATTTCTTTATCATATTTTTTATTTTAACTTATTGATTTATAGCGCGCAAATGTGTACTGAAAATAATTTACTCACCAATTTATTTATAAATATTAAGACGCAATTTGTAACTAATAAAAAAATAATCGTAAAAAATGGGATAAAAGAAAACACTTGTCTCTTTATAGATTTTGAAGCGTAACTCTACATTTTGTTTGAGTTTAAATTCAAACCAATATTTAGTTGTGCCATTAATGGCCAAAAACCATTATTTCCATTAATATCTAAATAAAATTGTGGTCCTAAATCAAACAATATGTGAATATTTCCAAATTCTCTTTGAATTCCCCAAGTTGGGCCTATTGCAATATCAAAATCTGACTTTCTGATTACATTGTCCGCAATTGAAGGGCCTATTGAAATTATTCTTGCAGAAATAAAGTTGCCGGAATTACCAGAAATACTTTTACTTTTTTTACCTCTCTTTTCGAAATTATAAAACTGCTTGAACTGTAAATCCACAAACGGTGCTATGATATAAATGATTCCGTTTTCTTTGCCATAAACCAAGTCCGGATATGCACCATTAAATCCAACACCCAGATTTGATGAAAAAATGCAATTTTTAGTAACGGGCAATTCAAACTCCACACCTGGATTAATAAAATTAACACGCCAGACTTTCTGAGCTGAAACATCTTCCTGTCCTTGAGACGTGAAGATTGTGAAAAATAAAAATATAATTATTAAATTTTTCATTAGTTTATTTTAAAATTTTATTCCAAAAGAAACTCCAAAACTGGTGACTTCATAAAAACCTGTTTCACCAACAAATACTGCTTCTTTAAATTTTTTGAAAATCTCCAAAACATATTGCAAATTCTTGTCTTCACCCAAGGTAATGCCTGCACCGATTTTTACAGAACGTCCTTCTACAAAAACATCTCCAATTTTTACATTTTTACCCATTTGTAAAAATACAAAAGGAGAGTTATCGAAACCGTGTACGTGAAAATAGATACGCAAATCGCCTAAAATGGGCATCGACCAAAATGTTCTGTTTGAGTTCCAATCAATTCCTAAGCCCGTTGATAAGGAAAGATAATCGAACAAAAAGATGCCGTGAAGGGTAGTCATTTCAACCGCCACTCCTTTCTGTATCTTGTCTTCTCTGTCATTGCCGAAACGGCTGTCATAATTTCCATTTATGCCCATTGTTGTGACCGAGTTATAATTATCAGACCACCAACTATCATTATCCCTTGATGTTTGAGAAAATGAAGAAAAAGACAGTAAAAAAAATATAAAAAATCTCATTTTTAATTTAATCCTACTTCTATTTTACTACCGTGCCATACTCCATTTCTTTTCGCTACTCCATACATTTTCACTTTCATAGATTTTGGTAAGACCAACTATCCAGCACCTCCAGAATATAAAAACTTCTTATTATTTGCATTAAAACTTATCCCGACCTGGGCAGCACCGTCAAAATCAAATGTTCTTTCTTGATTAGAACAATTTGAGCAATTTGAATAATAAGATTTTTGTACGAAGAGTTTCCCATACCCTGGATGATTAGATATTAAAGTTATACCCTTTGGCATCTGGAAGTTATTATTATTAGTTAAACTTTTAAGTTGACTTACAGCATTCTTATATAACTCTTTCCAAAATAACTTATTTAAATTATCACTAGTCAACTGTTTATTTGCGAGACCCAGAGCATAATCAACTGAGTTGTTATTTCCATAACTTTCAAAAATTAAGTCATCCCAAAAAACTCTTGGATATATATTACTACTTATAAAGGTTTCAGAACTTAAAAACGTATAAGGTGCATTTCCATTTGGATAATTCCATATAGAAGTGTTCACATTATATCTAATATTTAAAGGTTTGTAGGCGTGTTTAAAATCAGTTTGAGTAATTTGACCTAATTTCGGTTGCAATATTTTTGTGTAATCATATTCAAATTGAGCCATTTCAATTCCTGCAGCAACTATATTTGTGTCTTCTTGTCTCCAAATTCCGGTCCAACCCTTCTTTTGATGTTTTACTTTTGCACCGATGTGGTAAACCAAATAATAATTATAATTAAAAACTTTAGTTTTTACTCTTCTATCACTTTCGTATTTATCTATACATATCTTATTAGTCCCAAAAAGAGTTCCAAATAATCCATTGCGACTATCGCAAACACTTAAATTATCTAAATAAGGTTGTAGCCCGTCTAAAGGTTGAGTTTGGCCACCTCCACCGCCAGTACCTCCACCTCCACCGCCAGGAGCGCATCTATTTTGACTATATGGGTCTGTACTGCAACGAGCTATAAAATAAAACAAAGTGCCATTTTCAAGGATTGTTTCACCAGTATTGGGAATATCATTTTCAACCCCTTGTCTCGCTCCTTCGTCTGTGGGCACTAATAAATTTTTCGATATATTTTTTACTTCTAAATATTGATCAAGTACGCTATAATTATCAAGAGTTGCATAAAAAAGTCCAACATCCGTGTATTTATAAATTGTATTTCCTACTTGAATCTCTGCCTGTTCATTTAAAAAGGCAGAAAATGCTTCATCACCAATAACTTCTTCTAAATCGTCTATATCATCATAAATATCTCCTTCGGGTCTATTAAGGCCATATTCATTTGATAATCTTTCAATTCTTTTCTGATATCTCTCCAAGACTTTTTCTTCATTGGATTCCGTAACAGGGATTCTTAATGACGAAAAATCATCGTTGTAAAATTTATTCACGTATGTAAAAATTTCATCATTAGATTCATCAGCATATTTTTTGAAGGTTTCCACAAAAACTTCCTTACTTGGGAAATACATTCTTCCATTTACAACTGCAATTTCTTTATTCGAATTAGTACCTTGAGGTTTTTCCTCTAAATAATCCTCTTCACATGATATAAGCAGTAAAGAAATAATGATTAAAAACTTAAAGAGATTTAGACCTTCAAGCAGATGTTTTTTATTACTTAATAAATTTTTTATTTTTTCCATTTTATAGATTAACAATGTGCAAAAGTCAATTAATCATAATTTATAAAATAACCTAAAAAGTTTTTTTTATTAAAATATTTGTAGGAATTTGCCGAATTCGAAAGTAGGTAAAATATGGAGGTGAGATGTTTAATTATAGGCTCACTGTTAGGCCTATAATTTTTTTATTTTTAGAAATTACTCCTTGCAGTTATCACTCAAATAGCTATTTTGAGAATTAAAGCTAAAACTTATATTATTACCAATTTATTCTATTTAAAACATTAAAATCCCTAACATTAAATTTATAGGGACCAATGTTTACGAGTGTTGAACTTAATAAAGGTTTACTTTTTTGGAGCGGAGCGGAAAAAATTTATAAAGTAAGAGAATAACACGCTGCGCGATGTTATGTTTTTTAGATCACTTGTTTTTAGCGTTTTATAAATGTTTGCAAATTTGTTTTTTAGTAATTTTCCGTGAAAAAACTTCAAACCCCCTATTAACAGGCAAATTTTTCACGGATTTTTTAATAAAATGCCAATTTTGGCCCCTGGGAAATTGATCAATAATTCCCGACAGTTTTTTATTTCGATAAAAATTTTGCCTCATTTAAAATAAGAGATTAAATTATGTTCACTTGAGATAGATATAGGAAATCACTATCTTTAAACTACCCTGTAAATAATTTATTATGAAGTATTTAGTCCCTTTATTATTACTTTTAATATTATCCTGCAAACAGCAAGAAAAAGAAACCGGTCAATTAGGTGTGGTTAACATTTCTGTGAGCGGGAAAAAAAGTGCTCAACCCCACTTTAAAAATGGCCTTTTACTATTACATTCCTTTGAATACGAAGATGCGCGTGATGCTTTTAAAATGGCTCAAGAGGAAGATTCAGAAATGGTAATGGCTTATTGGGGAGAAGCGATGAGCTATAATCATAGTCTGTGGCAAGAACAAGATTACAAGGCTGCAACAACTGCCTTAAATAAGCTGGATAAAATTAATTTTATTAATGACGAATACGAAATTGAACAGGATTTAATTAAAGCTGTGCGTATACTTTATGAACCAAGAATTGATAAAACACAACGGGACATCAATTATTCGAACTATATGGAGGAACTGCACAACAAATATCCTGATAACCAAGAAATCTCAGCCTTTTATGCTTTATCATTATTAGGTTCGGTAGCTGAGGGAAGAGATGATGGTATTTATGGAAAAGGTGCCAAAGTCGCAAAAGGTATTTTAAACGAAAATCCAAAACATCCAGGAGCATTACATTATCTAATTCACTCCTATGACGATCCCGAACACGCCAACCTTGCTTTAAACGCTGCTAATATATATTCAAAAGTAGCTCCAGATGCTAGTCATGCGCTACATATGCCTTCACATATTTATGTTGCCATGGGAATGTGGGATAATGTTATTTCTTCAAATATAGACTCTTATCAAGCCAGTTTGAACCGAATGGAGAAAAAGGGATTAGATAATGATGCGCGTGGATATCACGCTTTTCATTGGCTAGAATATGGATATCTTCAAAAAGGAAATTATGAGGAAGCGAGAAAAATGGTATTAGATATGCAAAAATACGCTACCGAAAAACCCTCAAAAATGGCAAGAACTCACCTCGTATTTTTAAAAGGAACGTATCTAGCCGAAACAGATGAATGGGATAGTGATATTGCAAACATAGCATTAGATATAAACGATTTAAATATTACCATTCGTTCAGAGTATCACTTTATAGAAGGAATGAAAGCATATACTAACGGCAATCTAAAAAAATTAGATAGCGTAATCGATGTTATGGAGCAAGACTATAATAGAGAGTCTTTTGTAGTTTCAGAAGGGAGTTCTAAATTGTGTTCTGCTGTTACTCGAGATGAGGCCAATGAAATGGTTTTAAAGGAAGCTAAAATTAGACAAAACCAACTTCTGGCACTTCATGCCAAGCTAAAGGGTGACTCTAATTTAGCCGAACAACATTTTAAAGAATCCATTAGTATTGAAAACAGTATCAGTTACAGCTTTGGCCCGCCTACAATTCACAAGCCTACCCACGAACTTTATGCAGACTGGTTACTCTCCCAAAACCGAAATGAAGAAGCAGCAGCACATTATAACCTAGCGCTACAAAATGGCCCGGGCAGGCTACGCGTTTTAAAAGGTATTGAAAACTCAAAACAAGTTATATAAATTTGTAAACAACTGTTTTACTGAATATTAGTGTTTTAAAAAATTGAAAATCACGAAACTTCTTATATCTTTATAAGAACTTATTTTTTACTTAAAAGCCAAGCTTATGAAATTCATAAACTTCGCAATAGTTCGGTTTTCAATTTTTCTTACAATAGGGATTCTTTCTGCACACTTTTATCCTATTACAACATTTTTATTGCCCTATCTTTTAGCATTAATCTTTGTTTTTGTGCTATTCTGGTTTCGGGCACGTAAACAACTTTTTCAAACTGTAGAATTAGGAATTGTAACATATTTATGTTTTTTCGCCATTGGATATGTGAGTTATCAGATGCGCTTGCCAATGTTCCAATCAAATCACTATTCACACAATTCAACTACAGATACTCCTGAAACGCTTCAGTTAAAAATTACTGAAACCCTAAAAGATGATAATTTTAACCATAAATATTTGGCCGAAATTTATGAAGTAAATGGAAAGCATTCAAAAGGAAATGTTTTAGTAAATGTTTCTAAAGACTCCATAGAAAACAGATTTCTGGTTGATGATCTTATATTGGTTTATTCAACCATATCTAATATCCCTAAATCTTTAAATCCACATCAATTTGAATATTCCAAATATATGAAGTCATTAGGGGTTTACGGGCAATTGCATATATCTAAGAAAGAAATTATAAAACATCAAATTGGGGCCTCAACATTAAGAGGTTTTGCTCAAAATCGTCGTGCTAGGATTATAGAAAAACTTAAAAAAACAAAATTAGAAACAGATGAACGAGCAATCATGCAAGCATTAGTTTTAGGAGAAAAGAAAGATATAGATAAAAACCTATACGAAAAATATGCAGCGGCTGGAGCAGTGCACATACTTGCTGTTTCGGGCTTACATGTAAGTATCATCTATTTTATACTAAGCTTTGTATTAAAACCTCTTTCAAGATTTAAGTACGGTTCATTAATACAAGTAATAGCTATAGTTTTATCTCTTTGGGGGTTTGCTTTGCTTTCAGGTTTGTCACCTTCTGTTACAAGAGCTGTAACGATGTTTAGCTTCTTCGCCTTAGCCGAAGTGTTAAACCGCGATACAAACGCTGTAAACACTTTATTTCTTTCTTATTTCACTTTACTAGTTTTTAATCCGTTTTTACTATTTCAAGTTGGATTTCAACTAAGCTATTTAGCCGTTTTCTTTATAATTTGGTTACTACCTGTTTTTCAAAATATTGGTTATTCCAAAAATAAAGTCATTCGTAAGGTTTGGACATTAATTGCAGTAACAATTTGTGCCCAAATCGGCGTTTTACCATTAAGTTTATTCTACTTTAATCAGTTTCCTGGCTTATTTCTTCTTACTAATATAATTATCCTTCCTTTTTTATCAATATTAATGTGTGGTGGCATATTAATAGTGATTTTAGCAAGTTTTGATTTCTTGCCAAATTGGTTAGCAGAAAGCTACAACTACCTAATAGAAAAATTGAATTGGTTTATTAACTGGATTGCTACTCAAGAGCACTTTTTACTTGGCGATATACATTTTTCTACATTAAAAACTTTAAGTGCCTATATGGTAATAATAGCCTTTACGTTATACCTTAAAAAGTTAAGCTACCCTAGATTAATAGCATCATTAGCGACAGTTGTGTTGTTAATTTCAGTATATATTTATGATGAAAATAGATATTCGAGAAGTCAATTAGTGGTATTTCAAAAAAACAGGCAAACTCTTCTAGCTTATCAAAATGGTAAAGACCTTAGCATTTTTAAAAGTGACTCAACTGAAAGCTTATCTCATAATTATCCAATAAGAGGATTTAAAACCAAACTGAATATAACATCATATTCTGAAAAGACACTACCTTCTATTTTTAAATATAAAGACAAGAAAATATTGATAGTCGATAGCTTAGGTGTTTATCCATCGCACAAAAACATTCATACAATCATATTATCCAATAGCCCGAAAATAAACCTCAACAGACTTATCGATAGTATTAATCCAAGCCAAATTATTGCCGATGGAAGCAACTACTACAGTTATGTAGATAGATGGGAGCAAACTTGTAAATTAAAAAAGCTCCCATTTAGCCATACTGCTAAACAAGGAGCTTTCCTATTAGAATAACCCGAATATGAAACCAAATGGTTATTCTAAAATGTATATTTAAAATTCTTTTGATATTCTTCCCAAGCTGAAGCTGTTGTTATTTTTAAATAATCATCGCTTTGAATCATTTTAAGAAATATTTCCAATTGCTTTGGAGTTCTGTATCCTGGCACTGCTTGAATTAATTCACCATCTTCTTTAAAGAAAACTACTGTTGGATAAGCATTGACTTTAAGAGCGTGTGCAAATAAATGCTGTGAGTTTCTACCTTTTCTATCTGGGTTGTAGTTAGGATTAGTATACGTAAAATCTTTATACTTTACCTCTTCTGTCCCTTCTGCATTAAATTTTACAGCATAGTAGTTTTTGTTTACATATTCTATTACACTTTTATCGCTAAATGTATTTTTGTCGAGCATTTTACACGGACCACACCAAGTGGTATAAACATCCATGAAAATTTTTTTCGGATTTTCTTTCTGGGCTGCTAAGGCTTCATTCATTGTCATCCAATTTATCTTTTGAGCATTAACACTACCTAGGGTAAACAGGAAAACAATTATTAAAATATTTCTCATTAAAATCTTTTTAGTAATTCAAAAGTAAAGAAACAAAAAACGTTCCACAAAATGGAACGTTTTTTTATAAATTAACGGATATGAATTAACGTATACCGTGCATCAATCTTTTTAATACTGGGTTTAAAAGCATTGCTATAAATCCAACAATAATTGGTACTACAGCAAAAATTAAGAAGAAAGTTCCTAAAGAATATTCCTCAGAAATTTTGTCAATCATACCTCCCATTGTATTTGCAGCTTTTTGCCCTACAGCAATTGCTAAATACCAAACTCCAAACATAAAACCTATCATTCGTGCAGGAACTAATTTACTTAGGTATGAAAGTCCTAATGGAGAAAGACAAAGCTCTCCCATAGTGTGGAATAGATATGCTAAGATTAAAAATATCATACTTACAGAGGCTGTTCTTGCTCCAGGAGGGATATCGGATGCACCATATGATAGTATAGCAAACCCAAGACCTAGTAAAACTAACCCAATTCCATACTTCATTGCAGCACTCGGATTGTATTTACTTTCCCACCATTTTGAGAATACCGGTGCTAAGGTAATAATGAAGAATGAATTTAGAATTCCAAACCAAGTAGCATCTACTTTTAATTCTTCTGAAAAAGCTTTATCATAAATACGATATAAAACCAATGCCCAAACTAGGATAAATGCTATTGCTAGAACAATATTAGAGGCACCAATTTTGGTAAATGTCTTTTTAAAAATTAATACAATTACATACGTTATAATAATCAAGGGAATTGTAGTTAATAGCCCATCGACTATTTTAAAGATTATAGCTGCATTTCCTTCTAAATTTCTATCGGTATAGTCACTTGCAAACAATGTCATCGATCCTAATGATTGCTCAAAGAAAGCAAAGAAAAACACTGTGAAAAGAGCGAAAATTGTAACTGCAATTAATCTATCTCTAACTATAGGCAAATATCTTGCAATACGTGTTATCAATAAGACTAAGAACATAACTAACGCGGCTAAAACAACCACATTTGTACCACTCATTCCTCCTACTTCAAATGGAACTAAAGATTTAGAATAGATTGTATCTAAAGGGTCATTAAAGAGATACAACAAACCACCAATTGAGGATAGCACTATTAACACATAATCGAATGTAGTAAACGGGTTAAGTTTTATCGCTGCTTCTACTTCTTCTTCAACTTCTTCTTTATCTGCACCTTTTTCAACATTTAATACTATATCTTTTTTCTTTGAAGGTCTAGCTCCAACTTTCCCGAAGATTTTATGAGCTAAAATAAATTGAAGCATTCCAAGGAACATGAATATACCTGCTAAACCAAAACCATATGCCCATCCGTAATTTTCAGCTAAGTAACCACATAACATCATTCCGAAAAATGCACCTGCATTTACTCCCATATAAAAAATGGTATAAGCCCCATCTTTTTTGGATTCACGCGTTTTATACATTTCAGAAATAATAGAAGTAATATTCGGCTTAAAGAAACCAGTTCCAATTACTAATAGCGCCAAGCCTAAATAAAATGAAGATGTTGTTTCTAATGCCATTGCTGCGTGACCAAGTGTCATTACAATACACCCAATTACAACAGCAACTCTATACCCTGTAAATTTATCGGCTATCCATCCTCCAATAATTGGGGTTAGATATAATAGTGAAGCATATGTACCTATTAAAGACAGCGCATGTTCGCGAGGCCAATCCCAACCAGGGTTATCACTCATTAAGGGAGCTGTTAAAAACAATATCAATAGAATACGCATTCCATAAAAGGAAAAACGCTCCCACATTTCAGTAAAGAATAAAATAAATAATCCAACTGGATGCCCTAAAACAGTGTCTTTAAATAAATTTTCAATATCCGTTTTCATTTGTATGTAGTTTGGTTTAAATAACTCGCTAAAAATTAATTACTTGATTTGATATCCTCATTTGCAAGTTCGTACGGTTCTTGTTCCATAATTTCACGCTCATTTTCTTCAGCACCATGAGTAAGACTTTCTAGTTTTCTTCTCACTAAAAGAACCAATATACCAAAAGAGACTGCAAAAATTGCTATCCCAGTAAATACGGTAAACTCTCCTAAATCTGAAGCTGACTGCCCCAACAAGCCGGCTAATAAATTTCCAAATCCTGTCATCGCAAAGTAAACACCCATCATTAATGAAGCGTACTTCAATGGAGCTAACTTCGTAATATAGGATAGGGCGACAGGAGAAAGGCAAAGTTCACCAATAGTATGGAACAAATAAGCTAAAACTAACCAATACATAGCTGAAGACCCTTCATTGTTATACTCACCAGCAGCAGCCGTCATAAAGAAGAAACCAAGTCCCATTATTACCAAACCAATACTCATTTTAAAGAGAGAAGTAGATACTTTTCCTTTTAATTTTCTTTTAGCCCAATAGGCCGCAACGACAGTACCGAATATTATGATAAACATTGCATTAAGAGATTGAAACCAGGATGCTGGCACTTCCCATCCTAGTAAGAAACGATCTGTTTTTTCTGAAGCATAAAGATTCATCAATCCACCAGCTTGCTCAAAAGCTCCCCAGAATACAATAACTAGAAGAAAAGAGATAAATAAAACTATCATTCTATCTTTTTCTATTTTAGTTAATGGTCTTTTCATTGCAGCTTGTTCTTCTAGATCAATAGATTTGTTTGTATTGTTTCCAACGTATTTTAAGTGTTTTTGACCAACTAAATACTGTAAAAGTCCTAATGCCATTCCAATTGCCGCAAGTCCAAAGCCATAATGCCATCCGTATGTCTCACCTACATAACCTACGATAATACTAGATAAAAAAGCACCTACGTTAATTCCTATATAGAAAATTGTAAACCCTTTATCTCTCCTAATATCACCATCTTTATAGAGTCCTCCAACCATTGTTGAAATATTCGGCTTAAGCATACCTACACCAGCTACAATTAGTCCAAGTCCAGAGTAAAAAGCCCACATTTCTTCTATAGAAAGTATGGCGTGACCTGCAACTAGCAGTATACCCCCAACAAGTACAGATTGTTTTTGACCTAAAAATTTGTCGGCAATCCATCCACCGGGAATCGATGCTACATAAACAAACATTGTGTACCAACCATAAACCGAAAGTGCTTCAGCATTCGTCCAACCTAATCCTGGGTTTGCACTCGTAGTTTCTGCTACTAAATAAAGAACCAAAATAGCACGCATTCCATAATACGAAAAACGTTCCCACATTTCGGTAAAAAATAGAATATAGAGTCCTACGGGATGACCGAATAATTCCTTTTGCTTTTGATATTGTAATGCGTCTGACATATATTAATGTTGATTTAAATTATTGTTGATATTTTACAAGTTATTCTTAATGAAATCAGTTAGTAAGGTATATAGATGTAAACGAGTGTTTCCTCCATATATACCGTGGTTTTTATCTGGGTAAATACGCCAGTCAAATTGTTTATTGGCTTGTACCAGTTCTTCAATTAAGCGCATTGCATTCTGTACATGCACATTGTCATCTGCACTTCCGTGAATTAATAAATATTTTCCTTCTAATCCGTCTACGTGAGAAAGCGGTGAATTATCATCATACCCTGATGCATTTTCCTGCGGAGTTTGCATATAACGCTCTGTATAGATGGAATCGTAGAATCTCCAGCTTGTAACTGGAGCAACAGCAATTGCCATTTCAAATGTATCTGGCGCTTGAAATAAAGCGTTAGACGACATAAATCCACCATAACTCCATCCCCAAATTCCAGTTCTAGAAGAATCGATGTATGGTAAACTACCTAGTTTTTTTGCTGCCGCGATCTGATCTTCAACCTCATACTTACCCAATTCTTTTTGAGTCATTTTTTTGAAATCACGACCTTTGAATCCTGTTCCACGCCCATCTACACAAACAACAATAATATCTAATTGATTTACTAGCATTTCGTGCCAAAAGTCATTTGTGCCCATCCAACTGTTAGAAACACTTTGCGAACCTGGTCCAGAATATTGAAACATAAATAATGGATACTGCTTAGACTCGTCAAAGTCTAAAGGCTTTATCATATACATATTTAAGTCTTCCCCATTCACATTGATAGTAGTGTACTCTTTTGGTGAAATATTATAAGAAGCTAATCTATTTTTTAAACCATTGTTGTTTTTAATCTCACGTAGTAGTTTACCAGTTTTAGCCTCGTGAAGTGTATATACAAAAGGTGTTTTAGAATCTGAAAATGTATTAATAAAATAAGTAAAATCTGAACTAAATGAAGCATTATTAGTTCCTATCTTTTGCGTTAAACGAACCTTATTTTTTCCCGATGGTAAAATAGAGTAAACATCGCGATTAATACTTCCGTTTTCAGTACTTTGAAAATATATACGACCCGTATTTTGATCGAAACCGTAATATCTAGTTACTTCCCAAGGACCACTAGTAACTTGATGAAGAAGTTTTCCGTCTTTATCATATTGATAAATATGGTTCCACCCATCTTTCTCGCTAGTCCAGAAGAAACTATTGTTATTTAAAAATGTAAGGTTGTCGGTTACATCAACATAGGCATCATCTTTCTCAGCTAAAATTAATTTTGAAGTATTGTTTAACGTATTCACAAAAACCAAATCAATAACATTTTGATGGCGATTGGTAAGTTGAACACTTAAAGTGTTATTGTCTTGCGTCCACAATAAACGCGGAATGTAGTAACTGTTATAGTTGGAAAGATCTACTTCAGAAGTTTTTTTGCTTTTAAGATCGTACAGTTGTAACGAAACTTTAGAGTTTTTCTCACCCGCTTTTGGATACTTAAAAGTATCGGCAGAAGGGTAAAGTTCCTTGCCGTATAAATCCATGTTGAATTGGGGAACTTCAGTTTCATCAAATTTTATGTAAGCTAATTTATCACCATTTACACTCCATTCAAAAGCACGAACAAAAGCAAATTCCTCTTCATAAACCCAATCAGCAATACCATTGATGATACTATTCTTTTTACCATCGGTAGTAATTTGGGCTGTTTCATTGGAATTTAAATCTTTAATAAAAAGATTATTTTTAAATCCGTAAGCTATTTTGTTCCCATCGTTACTAAGGGTCGGCTCCTGTATTTTATTAGTAGAAACAAGGGTAAATTCTTTAGTTTTTACATCGTAAACATAATATGTTCCCAATGTTGAACGACGATAAACCTGCTGTAGCTCTGTTGAAAAAAGAATTTTAGATTCGTCCTTACTCAATTCATAAGAAAGCACTAAATCGATTCCTTTTAAATCTTTAGTATTTAAAAGTGTTCTTACTTTTTTACCACTTTTATAATCGTAAACATCGATAGATGATTCTTTGGATTGTCGGTCGTAGTTAAGCACCGCATATTCTTTACCGTTCTTCAAGGAACGTAGAACATCAAGGCCTTGAGTTCGAAATGCACCACCCCAAATTTCTTCAAGAGTTATGTCTTTTTGCTGGGCAGTAATAGCAGAAAATGCTGTGAAAAACAGCATTATAAATGAAAGGGAAATTAATTTCTTCAAAGTGTTAAAATTTGATAGGCCAAGTTTACTAATTTTTTGTGAAATTGAAGGTCGTTTTTTTGTTAAATAAGCCATTATCGCACTATTTATTTGTAATTACAATCTGTTGTAACCCCACACAATCCAATCTACGTATAAGAAAATAAATTATAATTCATAAAAATTAATTTTACGAGGCTCCTTAAGCTTAATTAACAAGTTAATTTTATTATGTTAAAATAAATTACCGATAAACCATAAAGATTAAAATCTAATTTACATTAAAGCCCTTCTTACCTTTATTGATTATATTTACGCAAGTTCACCTTTCCTATTTCTAAAAATAACACTTCATATCATTGCAATTAGTTAGTTATGGTAAATTTTCAAAATCAACATCCAGCCGACGTAGCTGAGCAATTAAGAGAAATGGACAACGACGAAAGAAACTTGTCTTTTTTAATGCTTACACCTGAAAAAAAAACTGAGGTTTTTCGTTTTTTAGAGCCATCATTTCAAATAAAGATCATCAAAGCTTTAGGAAATCAAGAGCTATCTGATGTTTTAAACAATTTACCCCCTGACAACAGAACTAAGCTTTTTGAAAACTTTCCAGACTATCTTATTAAGACTTCCATAAACCTTTTAAACCCTGAAGAAAGAGAGATTGCACTCAGTTTAATTGGCTATAAAAAAAATAGTATAGCGCGATTGATGACCCCTCATTATATACAAACAAAAGCAGAGAAAACTGTTAGTGAAGTATTATCATTTATAAAAAAAGAAGGAAAAAAAGCAGAGACTTTAAACTTTGTTTATGTCGTTGATAATGAAAACAAACTCATTGATGACCTTAGGATAGGACAATTACTACTAGCCGATTCTGACACAGAGATATCCGAATTAATGGATCGTCACGTATTAGCCATCACCTCTACAACCGCTGTAGAAGATGCTGTGGAAATTTTTGATAAGTACGATCGCTCAGCCTTACCAATTATCACAGAAAGTGGTGTATTAGTAGGCATAGTAACTTTCGACGATATATTAGACAGAGTTCAAGAACAAACCACTGAAGAAATTCAAAAATTTGGAGGTACTAAAGGATTAGAAATGTCGTACACCGAATCAACGCTTTTTGACCTTGTAAAGAAAAGAGCAAGTTGGCTGGTGATTCTGTTTTTTGGTGAAATGCTCACCGCTTCAGCTATGGGGATTTTTGAAGGGGAAATTGAAAAAGCGGTTGTACTTGCGTTGTTTGTTCCACTTATTATTTCAAGTGGTGGTAACTCTGGTTCGCAAGCAGCATCATTGATTATTAGAGCAATGGCCTTAAAAGAATTAAAGCTAAGAGACTGGTGGTATGTAATGAAAAAAGAACTACTCTCAGGGGTGTTGCTTGGCGCAATTTTAGGATCTATAGGATTTTTACGAATAATGTTATGGCAAAAAATAGGATTCTACAATTACGGCGAGTTTTGGCTTGAAGTTGCATTAAGCGTTTCGGTTTCCTTAGTATTTATTGTTCTTTGGGGAACTCTTTCAGGATCTTTAATTCCCTTTATATTGAAATCACTTAAAATGGATCCCGCGACAGCTTCAGCCCCTTTTGTAGCAACCTTAGTAGATGTTACTGGTATAATAATCTTCTTTTCGATCGCTGCATTCTTCCTAGCAGGAAAATTATTGTAGCCAATATCATTTTAAAAATAGAAAGCCATCCGCACGTGGATGGCTTTTATATATTTTTTAAACTTTTAAAATGCGCAGATGTATTAATCTCGAATTAATGGCAATGTAGAGCAGCGCAGCAAACCTTCTTGCTTCGCAATCTCGGCATAAGGTACTTCTTCTACAGTAAAACCTTGTTCACGTAGCCAAGTGTTTAATCTTGTAAAATTCCTTTCTGAAATTACCACATCTGGAGAAATTGAAAAAATATTACTATTCATGTCATACATCTCTCTCTTGCTAATATGGAAACAATTTTCTTTACCGAAGAAATCAACGAGCCACTTGTACTCTTCTTCAACTAAAAATCCTTCTTTATGAATAATTGCTTTTCCTCTACCCAATGGCTGGAAACAGCAATCTAAATGAAGTGCATTATCTTCAGCCACAGTGTTACTTTTTCTAAGGCTAAATGATTTAACCGTTTTATGCGGAAACAATTTTCGAAGGTGTTCTACCCCCTTCATATTTGTTCTAGCCGTAATATAGTCTGAATAATCATCACCGTAATATGTTCCCACAAAAATATAATCTCCCCACGGCATTACATCTCCACCTTCAATATGTGCAGCTTCTGGGAATTCAATTATTTTTGAAGGGTCTATGTCATCAATTACCGAATGAATAGCATCTATTTCTTTACTTCTATCCTCAAGAATATTTGCTTTAAAGAACTTATCTTCAATAACGAAGGCAATATCTCTCGTAAAGATTTGATTGTAGTCTTCTATCGAATCTGGGCGGTAAACTTTTACGTTGTATTTTTCAAATACCGCAGCCACTGCTTCCATTTCCTTAACCATATCTTCATCTTTGGGATATGTACCGGCTTTTATATGTTCTGCAGATTTTGGATCGTATGCGTCTTCTAATTTAGGAACAGGACCATTACTATCTGCACGCCCGAGTACTACGGCACGTAGTTGTGAAATTTCATCGTTTATATTCAGCTTTATCATAATAGCAAATATAGAAAAAGCACCTCTATACCGAAGTGCTTTTAATTTTATTAGAAATAATATTTATCTGTTTTCAACTGTTTTAAATTCGCGCAACTTTTCACCAATATAAATTTGACGTGGACGTCCTATTGGCTCTTTGTTTAAGCGCATCTCCCTCCATTGAGCAATCCATCCAGGCAAACGACCTAATGCAAACATTGGCGTAAACATTTCTACTGGAATTCCTAAGGCACGGTAAATAATACCAGAGTAAAAGTCAACGTTAGGATATAGTTTTCTCTCTACAAAATACGGATCTTCTAAAGCTTCTTTTTCCAATGCTTTAGCGATATCTAAAATATCATCTTGGATTCCAAGATTTTCTAGAACATCATCGGCAGCTTTCTTTATGATTTTGGCACGTGGGTCGAAATTTTTGTAAACTCTATGACCAAAGCCCATTAATCTAAACGGATCGTTTTTATCTTTTGCTTTTGCCATGAACTTTTTAGTGTCACCACCATCTGCTTTTATTTCTTCAAGCATTTCAATAACAGCTTGATTCGCACCACCGTGAAGTGGCCCCCATAAAGCTGCAATTCCAGCAGAAATAGAAACAAATAATCCAGCGTGTGAAGAACCAACAATTCTCACTGTAGAGGTAGAGCAGTTTTGCTCGTGGTCTGCGTGTAGAATCAATAATTTATCTAATGCCTCTAAAACAATTTCATTAGTAGTGTAGTCTCCACTTGGCTTTTTAAACATCATCTTTAAAAAGTTGTCTACATACCCAAGAGTATCTCCACCGTAGTCTAATGGAAGTCCCATACGCTTTCTGTATGTCCAAGCAGTTAACACAGGGAATTTACCAAGAATCTTAACTATAGCCTTATACATATCCTCCTCACTATCAACATTGACAGACGATGGATTAAAAGCTACTAAAGCAGAAGTTAAAGAAGACAACACGCCCATTGGGTGTGCAGCTTTTGGAAATCCATCCAAGATTCTTTTTACATCTTCGTCAACGTGTGACTGCGCTTTAATATCTTCGTGGAATTTATTAAGCTGAACTTCAGTTGGCAATTCACCAAAAATTAGCAAATAGCATACCTCTAAAAAATGTGCTTTTTCAGCAAGTTCTTCAATAGCATAACCTCGGTAACGCAACACTCCTTTTTCACCATCTAAAAATGTAATAGCACTTTCACAAGCACCCGTATTCTTATATCCTGGATCTAAAGTTACAACACCACCGGTACTGCTCCTTAGAGTTTTTACATCTATACCAATTTCATTTTCAGTTCCTTCCACTACCGGGAATTCATATTTTTTACCTTCTATTTCGAGGGTCGCCATCTTTGCCATAAAGTATCGTGTATATTTAATTTTTTCAGAATCGCTAAATTACAAAATTTCAAGCAATTTTTTTAAGTTTTGCCCATTAAGTTAGGTTAAAAAAACCTTAATACGCAGGGCATAGACATCATTTTTATAGACATAAAAAAACCTCGTCTTAAACGAGGTTTTAATTTACTTTATAAATACCTAAATTTTAAAGGCATTTTGCTGTGGAAAGTATGCAACTTCACCCAATTGCTCCTCAATTCTAAGTAATTGATTGTATTTCGCCATTCTATCACTACGTGATGCAGAACCAGTTTTTATCTGTCCACAGTTTAATGCTACTGCAAGATCTGCAATAGTATTATCTTCCGTTTCTCCACTTCTATGACTCATCACCGAAGTATAACCTGCATTATGCGCCATATTCACAGCAGCTATAGTTTCAGTTAAAGTTCCAATCTGATTAACCTTAATAAGAATTGAGTTTGCTATACCTTCTGAAATCCCTCTAGAAAGTCTTTCAACGTTGGTTACAAATAAATCGTCACCTACCAGCTGAACTTTATCACCAACCTTCTCAGTAAGATATTTCCAACCTTCCCAATCGTTCTCATCCATCCCATCTTCAATAGAAATAATTGGATATTTTGAACATAATTCGGCTAAATAATCTGCTTGCTCTGTAGAAGTACGTACTTTTCCTTTTTCGCCTTCAAATTTGGTGTAATCGTATTTACCATCAACATAAAATTCTGCCGCAGCACAATCTAATGCTATCATAATATCATCTCCCAATTTGTAACCAGCTTTTTCAGTAGCTTTTGCAATAGTATCTAAAGCATCTTCTGTTCCGTCTAGCGTTGGAGCAAAACCACCTTCATCACCAACAGCAGTACTCAAACCACGATCGTGTAAAACTTTTTTAAGGTTATGGAAAATTTCTGACCCCATTTGCATAGCATGAGCGAAATTTTCAGCCTTAACTGGCATAATCATAAATTCCTGAAATGCAATGGGTGCATCACTATGAGAACCACCATTTATAATATTCATCATTGGCACAGGAAGTGTTTTAGCACTTACACCACCAACATATCTATATAAAGGCTGCCCTAATTCGTTTGCAGCCGCTTTAGCACAAGCCAAAGAAACCCCTAAAATAGCATTAGCCCCAAGATTTCCTTTGTTTGGAGTACCATCTAGCTCCATCATTGTTTTGTCTATAAGACCTTGTTCAAATACAGAAACACCTAATAGTGTACCTGCAATTTTTCCATTTACATTTTCAACTGCATTTAAAACGCCCTTGCCCATGTAATCTTTTCCACCGTCGCGAAGCTCTACAGCCTCGTGTTCCCCGGTTGAAGCTCCTGATGGCACAGCAGCACGGCCCATATATCCATTTTCAGTAATTACGTCAACCTCTATTGTAGGGTTTCCTCTAGAATCGAAAATCTGTCTAGCATTGATGTCGATAATGATACTCATTGCAATGTTATTAATTGTTAGTTGTTATTTGTTAAGTAAAATACTACTTATGTTTTTCTATTACATCAATAAATTGATCAAAAAGGTATGACGCATCGTGTGGTCCAGGACTTGCTTCTGGGTGATATTGTACAGAAAAAGCAGGTTTGTTTTTCAGACGAATTCCAGCAGCGGTATGATCGTTTAAGTGTTCGTGTGTTATTTCTATAATCGGATTAGTCTCAGCTTCTTCCCTATTGATTGCGAAACCGTGGTTTTGAGAAGTAATTTCACCTTTACCTGTAATAAGATTCATTACTGGGTGGTTAATACCACGATGACCGTTGTGCATTTTATAAGTAGAAACTCCATTTGCTAGGGCCAACATTTGATGTCCTAAACAAATTCCAAACATTGGAAGCTCCTTATCTAGGATAGTTTTTACAACTTCAATTGCACTTTTTAACGGCTCTGGATCACCAGGACCATTTGAAATAAAGTAACCATCTGGATTAAAAGCTTCTAAATCTTCAAAACTAGAATTGTATGGGAATACTTTTATATAACAATCACGCTCGGCAAGCATTCGTAAAATATTCTTTTTAATACCAAGGTCCAAAGCTGAAACTTTATACTTAGCATTCTCATCTCCGAAGAAATAAGGTTTTTTAGTTGAAACTTTTGAAGCTAACTCTAAGCCATCCATATTGGGAACATCGGCTAATTGCTTTTTTAGGCCTTCAATATTATCTACTTCCGTAGAAATTACGGCATTCATCGCTCCGTTATCTCGTATGTAATTTACTAACGCTCGTGTATCAACATCACTAATAGCAAGTAAATTATTTCTATTTAGAAATTCTTCTAGTGAGTCGTCAGCTGCCGGACGTGAATAGTGGTAACTAAAATTACGCACCACCAAGCCTGCAATTTTAATACCTTCCGATTCTACTTCTTCTTTATTAGTACCATAATTCCCAATGTGAGCATTGGTAGCTACCATAATTTGACCAAAGTAAGAGGGGTCTGTAAAAATCTCTTGATATCCCGTCATTCCAGTATTAAAACAAACTTCACCGAAGGCCGAGCCTTCTTTGTTACCTACCGCTTTACCGTAGAACACAGTTCCATCTGCTAATAAAATAAGTGCTTTTTTTCGTGTTTGATATTTCATCTTTTGAAGGCTTTCAACCCATCGATAATCTTTGGGTGACAATTATTAGGTTTCTCAAAAATCTTTGCAAAAATAGTATAAAAAAAAGGGATAAACGAAAACGCTTATCCCTTTGTTATTTTATGAATAAAAAATCATTTATTCTTCTTCTTTTTTAGCTTGTGTAGCTTTTGCTGGAGTAGCTTTTGCAGCACCACTTCCACGACGACTTCTACGAGTAGATTTCTTCTTGGTAGCTTTACCAACATTGTAGATTTCGTTGAAATCAACTAGCTCTATCATTGCCATATCAGCGTTATCACCTAGACGATTACCCAATTTAATAATACGAGTGTAACCTCCTGGACGATCACCAACTTTTGGTGCAACAGTTCTAAAAAGCTCTACAACTGCATCTTTTTGACGCAATTTAGCCATAACCAAACGACGGTTATGAGTAGTGTCTTCTTTAGACTTAGTTACTAATGGCTCAACAAATTGCTTAAGCGCTTTTGCTTTAGCAACCGTAGTGTTAATTCTCTTGTGCTCGATAAGAGAACTTGCCATGTTAGCCAACATTGAGTGTCTGTGGGCAGTTTTTCTTCCTAAGTGATTGTGTTTTTTTCCGTGTCTCATGACATTTTAGTTTTCATCATCTTGCTACAAAATCCGTTCATCGGAGAGCAAACTATGATGGGTTAATTTTAAAGATTTGAGATAATAGACGTGAGATATGAGACTAAAATCTAACATCTCACGTCGAAGGTCTCAAGTCTGTTCTAGTCTTTATCTAATTTATATTTTGCAAGGTCCATCCCGAAGTTTAGGCCTTTAACACTTACTAACTCTTCAAGCTCTGTAAGTGATTTTTTACCGAAGTTACGGAACTTCATCAAGTCGTTTTTGTTGTAAGATACAAGGTCTCCCAAAGTATCAACTTCAGCAGCCTTTAAACAGTTTAGCGCACGAACCGAAAGATCCATATCTACTAATTTAGTTTTAAGCAACTGACGCATATGAAGAGATTCCTCATCATAAGTTTCAGTTTGTGCAATCTCATCAGCCTCTAAAGTTATGCGCTCATCGCTGAACAACATAAAGTGGTGGATTAATGTTTTTGCAGCTTCAGTCAATGCATCTTTTGGGTGAATTGATCCGTCTGTTTGGATTTCGAAAACCAATTTTTCGTAATCTGTTTTCTGCTCTACACGGAAGTTTTCAATACTGTACTTCACATTTTTAATTGGTGTGTAGATAGAATCTGTAAAGATAGTTCCTAAAGGAGCATTGGCTTTTTTGTTCTCTTCTGCAGGAACATAACCGCGGCCTTTTTCGATAGTAATTTCGAAATTAAGGTTTACCTTCTTATCCATATTGCAAAGAACCATATCTGGGTTCAATACTTGGAAACCTGAAATAAATTTTTGGAAATCGCCAGCTTTTAACTGATCCTTTCCAGAAACTGAAATAGTAACTGTTTCGTTATCTATTTCTTCAATTTGTCTTTTGAAACGAACTTGTTTCAGGTTCAAAATAATTTCGGTAACATCTTCCACTACTCCGGCAATGGTAGAAAATTCGTGATCCACGCCTTCGATACGTACCGAAGTAATGGCGAATCCTTCCAAAGAGGATAGTAATACGCGTCTTAATGCGTTACCAATGGTAAGACCATAACCTGGTTCCAAAGGACGAAATTCAAATTTCCCTTCGAAATCGGTAGAGTTTACCATTATAACTTTATCAGGCTTCTGAAAACTAAATACTGCCATAATTGACTTTCTGTGTTTTTTATTATTTAGAATATAATTCTACAATCAACTGTTCGTTGATGTTTTCTGGAATTTGGATACGCTCAGGAATAGAAACAAAGGTTCCTTCCTTTTTCTCTCCGTTCCAAGTAATCCACTCGTAAACGTGACTAGCGTTAGCCAAAGAATCGTTGATTGCTGAAAGAGATTTTGATTTCTCTCTAACTGCCACTACATCTCCAGGCTTAAGTTGGTATGATGGAATGTTTACTTTTTCACCATTTACAGTGATATGACGGTGAGACACAAGTTGTCTAGCACCTGAACGTGTAGGAGAAATTCCCATTCTGTACACTACGTTGTCTAAACGAGACTCACACATTTGAAGCAATACTTGACCTGTAATTCCAGGAGCAGCATTTGCTTTCTTAAACATATTTCTGAACTGACGCTCTAAAATACCGTAAGTGTATTTTGTTTTTTGCTTTTCAGCAAGTTGAATTGCGTATTCAGATTTTTTTCCACGACGACGTGTGTTACCATGTTGTCCTGGAGGGTAATTTCTTTTTTCGAAAGATTTGTCGTCTCCGAAGATTGCTTCCCCGAATTTACGGGCGATTTTAGTTTTTGGACCAGTATATCTTGCCATTTCTAATTTAAGGTTTTGAAGAAAAACTAAATTAAGGTCGTTTTATAGAGAACACTTGGAGGCGCAATAAATTGCACCTCAAGCTCTCGATCCTTTAGTCTTTGATTCCTTCAGATTGATATTTACTATTTATTAAACTCTTCTTCTTTTTGGAGGACGGCATCCGTTGTGCGGCATTGGAGTAACATCGATAATTTCAGTTACTTCAATTCCTGCATTGTGGATAGATCTTATTGCAGATTCTCTTCCGTTTCCTGGACCTTTTACGTAAACCTTTACTTTACGTAAACCAGCGTCATGAGCAACTTTTGCACAATCTTCTGATGCCAACTGAGCAGCGTAAGGAGTATTTTTCTTAGATCCGCGGAAGCCCATTTTACCGGCTGAGGACCAAGAGATAACATCTCCATTTTTATTTGTTAACGAAACAATAATGTTGTTGAAGGAAGCCGTGATATGTGCCTCACCAACAGATTCAACATTAACTTTACGTTTTTTAACTTGTTTTGTAGTCTTAGACGTTGTCTTTGCCATAACTCTAGGTTTTATTTAGTTGCTTTTTTCTTGTTAGCAACAGTTTTACGTTTTCCTTTTCTAGTACGAGAGTTATTCTTAGTACGTTGTCCTCTTAACGGAAGACCTGTTCTGTGACGAATACCTCTGTAACAACCAATATCCATTAAGCGCTTAATGCTCAATTGAACTTCACTACGTAATTCACCTTCGATTTTGAACGATCCAACAGCGTCACGAATAGCACCGATTTCATCATCGTTCCATTCACTTACTTTTTTATCTTCGTCAACTCCGGCTTTGTTCAGAATATCTTGGGCACGGCTTCTACCGATTCCAAAGATATACGTTAACGCGATTACACCCCTTTTGTGCTTCGGGATATCTACACCTGCGATTCTTGCCATAACTTATCCTTGTCTTTGTTTGAACTTTGGGTTCTTTTTGTTAATTACATATAATCTACCTTTCCTGCGTACAATTTTGCAGTCGGCACTTCTCTTTTTTACGGATGCTCTTACTTTCATCTCTCTTTGATTTAATTTATTGTTCAATGAACCTGTGAGGTCCGTTGTTTAGTATCTGTATGTTATTCTCGCCTTAGTTAAATCGTAAGGGCTCATTTCAAGCTTTACTTTATCACCAGGCAACAATTTAATATAATGCATACGCATTTTTCCAGAAATATGAGCGGTTACAATATGACCATTTTCCAATTCAACACGAAACATAGCATTTGAAAGCGCTTCAACTATACTCCCATCTTGCTCAATTGCGTTTTGTTTTGCCATTTTTTATTATAATTTAAATTAAAGGTGATTTTTAAAGAGTGCAAAAGTACAATAAACTTTTTAAAATCTCATACTTGCACCTTAAATAGTTCACCCTATTACATTTAAGCTACCGCTTTTCTGTTTTTTCCTGTTTTCATTAAGCCATCGTAATGACGGTTTAATAAGTAGGAGTTTACTTGTTGCATGGTGTCGATAGCCACACCTACCATAATTAGTAGTGATGTTCCACCATAGAATAATGCCCAACCTTGTTGGATCCCCATTAACTTAACTACGAATGCAGGGAAAATTGCAATCAGCGCTAAGAAGATAGAACCTGGAAAGGTAATTTGAGACATAATTCGATCTAAATATTCTGCAGTCTGACTTCCTGGTTTAATACCTGGAATAAATCCACCACTTCTTTTTAAGTCATCAGCCATTTTGTTCGTAGGAACAGTAATAGCTGTGTAGAAGTATGTGAAAATAATAATCAAGATTGCGAATACTACGTTATACCAAAGGCCAAATATATCACTAAATGTAGCCTGAACACCTTGAGCGAATTCGCTATCAGATAGACTAGCTACAGCAGAAGGTACAAACATAATTGCTTGCGCAAAGATGATTGGCATAACTCCAGATGCATTTAGCTTTAATGGAATAAACTGACGAGCACCAAAAATATTCTTTTCATATCCGCCACTCGCTGTTCTTCTTGCATATTGTACTGGTATTTTACGAACTGCCATTACCAACATAATTGATAATAGAATAATCACAAACCAAATAACCAATTCAATAAGAATCATAATCAAACCTCCGTTTGATTCCATTACTCTTGAAACAAATTCTTGAGCAAACGATTGCGGCATATTTGCGATGATACCCACCATAATAAGTATGGAAATACCATTACCAACTCCTTTGTCGGTAATTTTCTCACCTAACCACATAGCGAATATTGTTCCTGTTACAAGTATAATTACAGATGAAACATAAAACATAAGGCTTTGCCCCATTACAAATGCTTCTGGTGGCACTCCCATTGCTGGAAGACCTGCAAGGTAACTCGGTGCCTGAACCAAACATATACCGATAGTTAACCATCTAGTAATTTGATTGATTTTTTTACGGCCACTTTCTCCTTCTTTCTGTAATTTCTGTAGGTATGGAACAGCAATTTGCATTAACTGTACAACAATAGAAGCTGAAATATAAGGCATAATACCTAAAGCAAAAACAGAAGCGTTGGCAAAAGCCCCTCCTGTAAATGCGTTTAGTAAACCACCAATACCGCCAGAGTCAAATTGACCTGCGAACTGTGCCAACATATCTGCATCTATCCCAGGTAAAACTACTTGTGCACCAAAACGGTACACTAATAGCATTCCTAACGTAAGCAAGATGCGGTTACGTAGCTCTTCTATTTTCCAAACATTTTTTAAGGTATCGATAAATTTCATCCCTATCTTTTGTTACAATATTACTACTTCACCTCCGGCAGCTTCAATAGCTTCTTTTGCCGAGGCAGTAAACTTGTGCGCAGATACTTTCAGTTTTGCTTTTATCTCTCCTCTACCTAAAATCTTAACCATTTCATTTTTTCCAGCAAGACCTAAACCAAATAAGGTTTCAAAGTCAACGGCATCTTTTATTTTCTTGTCGTCAACCAATTGTTGTAAAGTATCGATGTTGATACCTTTATACTCCTTACGGTTGATGTTTGTAAATCCAAACTTAGGAACACGACGTTGTAATGGCATCTGACCACCTTCAAATCCAAGTTTCTTTGAATATCCTGAACGTGATTTTGCACCTTTATGTCCGCGGGTAGCAGTGCCACCTTTACCGGAACCTTGTCCGCGACCTACTCGCTTGCCTTTGTTTTTCGCCGATCCTGCGGCGGGTTGTAAGTTACTTAAATCCATTTTTTCGTGTTTCCTTATTTAGTTTCAACTGAAACTAAGTGATTAACTTTATTGATCATACCAAGTATGCTTGGCGTATCTTCGTGTTCTATGGTTTGCCCTATTTTACGTAGGCCAAGTGCTTCCATAGTTTGTTTTTGGTCTTTTGGGCGATTAATTACGCTTCTAACCTTTGTTACTTTTATTTTTGCCATCGCTTTGATATTTATCCTTTGAATACTTTTTCAAGTGAAATCCCACGCTGGTCAGCAATTGTTTGAGCGCTACGCATTTGCAATAGAGCGTCAAAAGTTGCTTTAACAACGTTATGTGGGTTTGATGATCCTTGAGATTTTGATAATACATCGTGTACTCCAACAGCTTCAAGTACCGCACGTACAGGTCCACCAGCGATAACTCCTGTACCAGGCGCAGCTGGAATAAGATTTACGCGAGCACCACCGTACTTACCTTTTTGCTCGTGTGGAAGCGTTACTTTGTTAAGTGGAATACGAACTAAGTTTTTCTTAGCATCTTCAATAGCTTTTGCTATTGCGCTAGCAACGTCTTTGGATTTCCCAAGACCTTGACCAACCACTCCTTTCTCATCTCCAACAACTACAATAGCTGAAAATCCGAAGGCACGACCACCTTTGGTCACCTTGGTTACACGTTGTACACCTACCAAACGGTCTTTTAAGTCAAGCCCTCCTGGTTTTACTAATTCTACGTTTTTATAATCTTGATACATAATTTTACTTAGAATTTAAGGCCACCTTCTCGTGCACCTTCAGCTAATGATTTTACTCTTCCGTGGTATAGGTAACCGCCTCTGTCGAAAGCGATGGTTTCAACACCAGCTTTAACAGCTTTTTCTGCGATTAATTTCCCAACCATTTTTGCAGCTTCAACTTTATTTGCTTTTGAAGCGTCTATCTCTTTATCTCTTGAAGATGCAGCGGTAATGGTTTTTCCATTTACATCGTCAATTATTTGAGCGTATATTTCTTTGTTGCTTCTGTAAACAGCCAAACGTGGACGACTTTCAGTCCCCTCAACCGTTTTTCTGATTCGCATGCGCAAACGCTCTCTTCTTTCGTATTTTGATAATGCCATAACTCTATTTGTTATGCAGATTTACCTGCTTTTCTTCTTAATTGTTCACCTACAAACTTGATACCTTTTCCTTTGTAAGGTTCTGGCTTACGGAAACTACGAATTTTTGCAGCTACCTGTCCAACTAATTGCTTGTCGTGCGAAGTTAGTTTTACAATCGGGTTCTTACCTTTATCAGATACGGTTTCCACTTTTACTTCTGGAGCGATGTCCATAACGATGTTGTGTGAAAATCCTAAAGCTAAATCTAGTTTTTGTCCTTGGTTGCTCGCGCGGTAACCCACACCAACCAATTCTAATTGTTTAGTCCAACCTTTACTTACACCCTCAATCATATTATTAACTAAAGCTCTGTATAGACCGTGTCTTGCAGTGTGATCTTTAGAGTCTGAAGGGCGTTCCACTATTACGTGGTCATCTTCTACTTTCATGGTTATATCAGAATATTCCTGAGATAACTCACCTAATTTTCCTTTTACGGTAATTACGTTGTCTTTAATATCAACTGTAACTCCTTGTGGGATTACTACCGGGTTTTTACCTATTCTTGACATTTCTTTGTCTATTTTTTAGTAAACGTAACACAATACTTCACCTCCTACATTCTGAGCTTTAGCTTGCTGTCCTGTCATAACTCCTGAAGAAGTTGACACAATAGCAATTCCTAATCCGTTCAGAATACGTGGAAGTTCTGTTGAACCTGCGTATTTACGTAAACCTGGTTTACTAATTCTTTGAATTTTCTTGATCACTGGCTCTTTAGTAAGCTTATCATATTTAAGAGCGATTTTGATGATACCCTGTGGAGTACTTTCGTCATCAAATTTGTAGCTCAATATGTAACCCTGATCAAAAAGGATTTTTGTAATCTCCTTTTTAAGATTTGACGCTGGAATCTCTACTACGCGATGTCCGGCTTTTGCAGCATTTCTAACTCTAGTTAGATAATCTGAAATTGGATCTATATTCATTTATTGATATTTGCGGTTGTGGTTTTTGCCCGTTAATCGAAACAAACCTTCAACCAATTTATATTAAATTTTGGAACAAATTAATGTTCTTACCAAGATGCTTTACGAACACCAGGAATAAGGCCTTGGTTAGCCAATTCACGAAATGTAACACGTGAAATTCCAAAAGTTCTCATATACCCTCTTGGTCTTCCTGTAAGTTTACAACGGTTGTGTAAACGTACTGGAGAGGCATTTTTTGGCAGTTTTTGCAAACCTTCCCAGTCACCAGCTTCTTTTAAAGCTTTGCGCTTGGCTGCATATTTTGCTACCATTTTCTGTCTCTTAACCTCACGGGCTTTCATTGATTCTTTAGCCATCTCTTAGTTCTTTTTAAAGGGTAACCCTAATTCTTGTAATAATGATTTCGCTTCTTTATCGGTATTAGCTGAAGTAACAAATGTAATATTCATTCCTTCAATCTTCTTTACTTTATCGATATCGATTTCAGGGAAGATAATTTGCTCGGTAATTCCTAAAGAGTAATTCCCTCTTCCGTCAAAACCTGTTGCTTTAATTCCGTTAAAGTCACGTACCCTAGGCAATGCTGAAGTAACCAATCTATCAAAAAATTCGTACATGCGTTCTCCACGTAACGTAACTTTTACACCAATTGGCATACCTTTACGTAGTTTGAAGTTTGCAACGTCTTTCTTAGAGATAGTTGGAACCGCTTTTTGCCCGGTTATCTTAGTAAACTCATCAACCGAATAGTCAATAAGTTTCTTATCAGCTACTGCTGCACCCACTCCGCGGGAAACAACAATACGCTCTAATTTTGGTACTTGCATGACGTTTGTGTAACCAAATTCGTCAGTAAGAGCATTGATCACTCTGCTTTTGTACTCGTCTTTAAGTCTTGGTGAATATGCCATAACTATATTGCTTGATTCGATTGTTTTGAAAACCGTACTTTTTTACCATCTTCCATTTTATATCCTACTCTTGTAGCTTTTCCAGATTTTGGATCTACTAAAGATAGGTTTGAAATATGGATAGGAGCTTCTTTCTTAACGATACCACCTTGTGGGTTAGCAGCGCTAGGCTTCTCATGTTTAGAAACCATATTTACTCCTTCTACGATTGCTTTGTTTTTGTCAAGGAATATTTTCATTACTTTACCTTCCGAACCTTTATGGTCTCCGGCAGTAACTACTACTGTATCTCCCGATTTTATTTTAAGCTTTGTCATCTTAGTTTTCATATTAAAGCACCTCTGGTGCCAATGATACTATTTTCATAAATTGCTTGTCGCGAAGTTCTCTTGCTACCGGTCCAAATACACGTGTTCCTCTCATCTCACCTTGTGGGTTTAATAAAACACATGCATTATCATCGAAACGGATGTAAGAACCATCAGGTCTTCTAATTTCCTTCACAGTACGTACTACTACTGCTGTAGAAACTGCACCTTTCTTAATGTTTCCATTAGGAGTAGCTTCTTTTACTGAAACTACTATTTTATCACCTATAGAAGCATACCTTCTTTTTGTACCGCCTAATACACGGATGCAAAGTACTTCTTTAGCACCGGTATTATCTGCGACTTTGAGTCTTGATTCTTGTTGTAACATAATTACTTCGCTCTTTCAATTATTTCTACTAATCTCCAACATTTGGTTTTACTTAAAGGTCTTGTTTCCATGATCCTTACTGTATCACCTTCATTGCAGTTGTTTGTCTCGTCGTGTGCAACGTATTTTTTCGTCTTTGTCACGAACTTTCCGTACATAGGGTGCTTTAATTTCTTAACCTCTGCAACTACAATAGACTTATCCATTTTGTTACTGGTTACCACACCGATACGTTCTTTTCTTAAATTTCTTTTAATTTCTTCCATCTTTCAGCTGTACAATTATTGCACTTCTCTATTAGTTAGTTCGGTCGCTATTCTTGCTATCACTCTTCTTTGAGATCTTAGTTGAATTGGATTTTCCAACGGTGAAATGGTATGAGCCATTTTTAGGTCTACATAAGCCTTTTTAGTTTCAGCAAATGCTTCCTGAAGTTCAGCCGTGGTTGCTTTCTTAATTTCTGATTGTTTCATCTTTCAAAAAATTATGCTTGGAAATCCCGAGACATTACAAATTTAGTTTTTACTGGAAGCTTTTGTGCTGCAAGGCGCAATGCTTCTTTAGCTGTTTCAACTGGTACACCAGATACTTCGAAGAGTATTCTACCTGGTTTTACTACAGCAGCGTAATATTCAACAGCACCTTTACCTTTACCCATACGTACTTCAAGAGGTTTTTTGGTAATTGGCTTATCTGGGAAAATCATAATCCAGATAGACCCCTCTCTTTTCATAAAACGAGTAGCAGCAATACGAGCAGCTTCAATTTGTCTAGCTGTAAGAAATTCTGATTCCAACGATTTTATACCGAAGGTTCCATATGCTAATTGATTACCACGTCCGGCATCACCTTTCATACGGCCCTTTTGATGTTTACGGTATTTTGTTCTTTTAGGTTGTAACATTTTCTTCTGTTTAAAAAATTACTTTCTGCGGCGTGCTTTGTTGCCACCGCGTCCTTGAGCACCTTTACCACCTTTTTTGCCAGTCGAAAGACCAACTAGTGGTGAAAGTTCTCGCTTTCCATATACTTCGCCTTTCATAATCCATACTTTAACACCCAATCTACCATAAGTAGTGTGTGCCTCAACTAAAGCGTAGTCAATATCGGCTCTAAAAGTTGACAATGGAATACGACCTTCTTTGTAAGATTCTGAACGAGCCATTTCTGCTCCATTCAAACGTCCTGAAATTTGAACCTTAATACCTTCTGCATTCATACGCATCGTTGCTGCAATCGCCATTTTAATTGCACGACGGTATGAAATACGGCTTTCAATTTGGCGCGCAATACTTGCAGCTACCAAATACGCATCTAATTCAGGTCTTTTAATCTCATGAATGTTGATCTGTACTTCCTTGTCTGTAATTTTTTTAAGCTCTTCTTTTAGCTTGTCTACTTCCTGTCCACCTTTCCCAATAATAATACCAGGACGGGCAGTGGTTATAGTAACGGTTACAAGCTTAAGCGTACGCTCAATAATTACTCTACTCACACTAGCTTTACTTAAACGAGCGTGGATGTATTTCCTGATCTTGTCGTCTTCGGCTAATTTATCGCCGTAGTCGTTGCCTCCGTACCAGTTGGATTCCCAACCTCTAATGATACCTAAGCGATTTCCGATTGGATTTGTCTTCTGTCCCATTTAATTAATTGCTTTGTGTGTTATCGTTAGCTGCCAATACCAGTGTTACGTGGTTGGAGCGTTTTCTAATTCTGTGTGCACGGCCTTGTGGTGCAGGACGAAGTCTTTTTAACATCGTACCACCATCCACACGGATTTCTTTAACAAAAAGGTCTGCGTCTTCAATTGAAGCATCTTCGTTCTTTTGCTGCCAGTTTGCAATAGCAGATAAAAGTAGCTTCTCTAATTTACGAGAAGATTCTTTTGAACTAAATCTCAATATGTTAAGTGCTTTATCTATTTTCTCACCACGTACCAAGTCTGCCATTAAACGCATCTTTCTTGGTGAAGTGGGGCAATTGTTCAATTTAGCAAAGTATAATGTTTTCTTTGCCTCCTTGATTGCTTCTGCTCTTTCTCTTTTACGAACTCCCATGGCCTATTATTTTTTACCTTTGTTTTTAGCACCTGCATGACCACGGAATGATCTTGTAGGTGAAAATTCTCCTAGTTTATGCCCTACCATGTTTTCTGTTACATATACAGGAACAAATTGACGTCCGTTATGAACAGCAATGGTTTGACCAACAAAATCTGGAGTAATCATAGAAGCACGTGACCAAGTTTTGATAACGGTTTTCTTATTACCTTCAACATTTTGCTGAACTTTCTTGTCTAGTTTATAATGAACGTACGGTCCTTTTTTTAACGATCTTGCCATAACTTATTTCTTTCTACGTTCTAAGATATATTTATTACTTGCTTTCGTTCTAGTACGTGTTCTGTAACCTTTTGCAGGTACACCATTTCTAGAACGTGGGTGTCCTCCTGAAGCTTTACCTTCACCACCACCCATTGGGTGATCTACAGGGTTCATAACAACTGGTCTTGTACGAGGCCTTCTTCCTAACCATCTGCTTCTACCAGCTTTACCTGATACTAACAATTGATGATCGTGGTTTGAAACCGCTCCAATAGTAGCTAAACAATTAGCCAATACCAATCTAGTTTCACCAGATGGTAATTTAATAGTTGCATACTTACCTTCACGAGCCATTAGCTGTGCGAAAGTACCTGCACTTCTAGCCATTACCGCGCCTTGTCCTGGACGAAGCTCGATGCAAGAAATAACTGTACCTAAAGGGATTGCCGAAAGTGGCATTGCGTTTCCAATTTCTGGAGCAACTGAGTCACCAGAAACAATATTTTGTCCAACTTGTAGACCGCTTTGCGCAATTACATATCGCTTTTCACCATCTTGGTAATTTAAAAGCGCGATAAACGCTGTACGGTTTGGATCGTATTCAATACTAGCAACTGTAGCAGGAATTCCCGCCTTGTTGCGTTTGAAATCGATAATTCGATATCTTCTTTTATGACCACCACCTTTGTAGCGCATGGTCATTTTTCCTTGACTGTTTCTACCACCAGATTTTTTAATCGGAGCAAGTAAAGACTTCTCCGGCTTATCGGTTGTAATGGCGTCAAAACCATTAACAACCCTAAAACGCTGACCTGGGGTGATTGGTTTTAATTTTCTTACTGACATTTTTGTCTAATTAGATCTAAGTTATCTTAGATGTTACTGTAAAAATCTATTGTATCACCTTCCGCCACCTGTACGATTGCTTTTTTGTAAGCATTCGTTTTACCAGTTTGGACACCTGTTTTTGTATAACGGGTCTTCCTATCAGGGCGGACATTTATTGTGCGAACTTTTTCAACAGAAACTCCGTAAGTGGCCTCAACCGCTTTCTTGATTTCTATCTTATTCGCCTTTGGGTTCACTACGAAACCAAAAACGTTATTGTCTTCAGCATCTTTAGTAGCTTTTTCCGTAATTATAGGTTTAATTAAGATGTTCATCCTGTTTCTATTTACTTAAGTTTGTTTCAATTCCTTCCAAAGAACCTTCAAACAGCACTAAACTGTTTGCATTCATAATTTTGTATGTACTTAATTGTGAGCTAGTTACAACTTCAGTACCTTTCAAATTGCGAGAGGACAAATATACATTATTATTTAAGTCTCCCAACACAAATAAAGATTTTTTATCGTCTAGTCCTAAGTTCTTTAAAACCGACACAAAATTCTTTGTTTTAGGTGCATCAAAATTCAACTCTTCCATGACGTAGATCGCTTTGTTATTTGCCTTCATAGATAGGGCAGATTTACGAGCTAAACGCTTAAGGTTTTTGTTTAATTTGAATGAGTAGTTACGTGGACGAGGTCCAAACATTCTACCACCACCTTTAAAAACACCAGACTTGATGCTACCCGCACGAGCAGTACCAGTTCCTTTTTGTTTCTTTATCTTTCTAGTAGAACCAGCGATCTCAGCGCGTTCTTTTGATTTATGCGTCCCTTGTCTTTGATTTGCAAGGTATTGCTTTACATCAAGATAAACTGCGTGATTGTTAGGCTCTATTCCGAACACAGCTGAAGAAAGTTCAACTTTTCTACCTGTGTCTTTTCCGTTTATGTCTAATACAGCTACCTTCATTATTTCTCAATCATTACATAAGAGTTTTTGTGTCCTGGGATTGCTCCTTTAACAACAAGTAAGTTCTTTTCAGCAACTACTTTTAAAACTCTTAAATTTTCTACTTTTACTCTTTCGTTGCCCATTTGTCCAGCCATACGCATTCCTTTGAATACTCTCGCAGGATATGATGCAGCTCCAATAGAACCTGGTGCACGTAAACGGTTGTGCTGACCGTGTGTAGCTTGTCCTACACCGCCAAAACCGTGACGCTTAACAACTCCTTGAAAACCTTTACCTTTAGATGTACCTACTACATCAACGTACTCTCCTTCGGTAAAAAGTTCCACAGTAAGTGTGTCACCCAATTTGTAATCTTCTTCAAAATACTTGAATTCGGCGACTTTGCGTTTTGCAACGGTTCCTGCTTTTTTTGCGTGCCCTTCAGCAGCTTTAGTAGCAGTCTTCTTGTCATCGAAACCAAGTTGAAGAGCTTCGTACCCGTCAACCTCTTTGGTTCTGACTTGGGTAACAACACAGGGTCCTGCTTCGATAACGGTACACGGAATATTCTTTCCGTTCTCGTCAAAGATGCTGGTCATCCCTATCTTTCTTCCAATTAACCCAGACATATTTATTAAATTAAAAATTATGAATTTCAAATGCAGAAGTCGATTCCTACATTCTTCCTTCGATTGTTTACTATTTATTGTTTGAAAAACAAACGGGATCAAAATAAATCCGATCCCGAATGTTACTTTGTTTTCCGTTTTTCCGTTGCTAACAAGCTCGGGACATTTTAGTGATCCTGAATTCAGAAAACTGAACTCAAAATTTTATCACACTTTAATCTCTACTTCTACACCACTTGGCAACTCTAACTTCATTAGAGCGTCAATCGTTTTTGAAGAAGAACTGTAGATATCCAAAAGTCTTTTGTAAGAACTTAATTGGAATTGCTCTCTACTCTTCTTGTTTACGTGTGGAGAACGTAATACTGTAAAGATTTTTTTATGTGTTGGTAAAGGAATAGGTCCTGTTACTACAGCTCCAGTACTCTTTACGGTCTTTACGATTTTTTCAGCAGATTTGTCCACCAAATTGTGATCGTAAGATTTTAGTTTAATTCTAATTTTTTGACTCATTGCTGAAATTATTATTCGTTAGCGGTTCCTCTTGCTGCTGCAATTACACTTTCTGATATACTAGAAGGTGTTTCAGCATAATGTGAAAATTCCATTGTTGAAGTAGCACGACCTGATGACAATGTTCTTAATGTAGTTACATAACCAAACATTTCAGAAAGTGGCACTTCAGCTTTGATAACTTTAGCACCGGCACGGTCACTCATACTAGAGATTGTTCCACGACGACGGTTAAGGTCACCAACTATATCACCCATGTTTTCTTCAGGTGTAAGCACCTCAAGTTTCATAATAGGCTCAAGAATTACAGCTCCGGCTTTCTTAGCAACTTCTTTGAAACCAATTTTTGCAGCTAATTCAAAAGATAATGCATCAGAATCCACAGGGTGGAAAGATCCATCTTTTAAAGTAACTTTCATAGCATCAACCTCAAAGCCTGCAAGTGGTCCATTAACCATTGCTTGAGTGAAACCTTTTTCTACAGCTGGGATAAATTCTTTTGGTACGTTACCACCTTTAATAGCGTTAACAAATTCCAATCCAATTTTTCCTTCTTCAGCTGGCTCAAGTGTAAATACAATATCTGCGAATTTACCACGACCACCAGATTGTTTCTTGTAAACCTCTCTATGGTCTGCAACTTTAGTTACAGCTTCTTTGTACTCAACTTGTGGTTGACCTTGGCTTACTTCTACTTTAAATTCGCGACGTAAACGATCAACGATAACATCTAAGTGAAGTTCACCCATTCCCGAGATAATTGTTTGTCCAGAAGCTTCGTCTGTACGAACTTGGAATGTTGGATCTTCTTCAGCAAGCTTAGATAAAGCCATACCTAATTTATCAACATCCGCTTTTGTTTTTGGCTCTACCGCAACCCCGATTACTGGGTCTGGGAAATCCATACTTTCCAAAATAATTGGATGCTTTTCAGCTGTTAGTGTATCACCAGTTTTAATATCTTTAAAACCAACTCCTGCACCAATATCTCCAGCTTCAATAAAATCGATAGCATTTTGCTTGTTAGCGTGCATTTGGTAAATACGTGAAATACGCTCTTTATTACCAGTACGGTTATTTAGAACATATGATCCTGCATCTAAATGACCAGAGTAAGCACGGAAGAAAGCTAAACGACCTACGAATGGGTCAGTAGCAATTTTAAATGCAAGTGCCGCGAAAGGCTCTTCTACACTTGGCTTACGTAATTCTTCTTTTTCAGTATCAGGATTAACACCTACGATACCTTCTTTATCCATTGGAGAAGGCAAGTAACGACATACAGCATCAATTAAGAACTGCACTCCTTTATTTTTAAATGAAGAACCACAAATCATTGGAATGATACTCATATCCATTACAGCGGCACGAAGGGCAGCATGCACTTCATCCTCAGTAATAGAATCTTCATCCTCCATATATTTTTCTAGAAGGTTTTCGTCGTAGGCAGCAACTTCTTCAATAAGCTTACCACGGTACATACGAACTTCCTCTTTCATATCTTCAGGAATTTCAACAACGTCGAAAGTTGATCCAAATGTGTCATCATGCCAAACAATAGCACGGTTTTTCACCAAATCAACAATTCCTTTAAAATCAATCTCTTCACCTAATGGCAATACGATAGGCACTGCATTAGAACCTAACATATCTTTAACCTGCTGGCACACGCCTAAAAAGTTAGACCCATTACGGTCCATCTTATTAACGAAACCAATACGAGGCACCTTATAGTTATCAGCAAGTCTCCAGTTTGTTTCAGACTGTGGTTCTACACCATCAACAGCACTAAACAAGAAAACCAACCCATCTAGTACACGCAATGAACGGTTTACCTCTACGGTAAAATCTACGTGACCAGGAGTATCGATTATATTAAAGTGGTATTCTTTAGTTTCTGGTAATGGCTGTGCATTTTCCATTGGAAATTTCCACTTACAAGTAGTAGCAGCAGAGGTAATTGTAATACCACGCTCTTGCTCTTGCTCCATCCAGTCCATAGTAGCAGACCCTTCGTGAGTTTCTCCTAACTTATGGTTTACCCCAGTGTAAAAAAGGATACGTTCTGTAGTTGTTGTTTTACCGGCATCAATATGCGCGGCGATTCCGATGTTTCTTGTGTATTTTAAATCTCTTCCCATTGTTTAGAATCTGAAATGTGAGAATGCCTTATTAGCTTCTGCCATTTTATGAGTATCCATGCGTTTTTTAACCGCAGCTCCTTCCTCCTTTGCAGCAGCAAGAATCTCAGCAGCTAATTTAGCAGCCATAGATTTCTCGTTTCTTTTTCTTGAATATGTAATTAACCATTTCATTGCAGTTGCAATTTTACGGTCTGGACGAATTTGCATAGGAATTTGGAAGGTTGCCCCACCAACTCTACGACTACGCACCTCTACGTGAGGCATAACATTAGAAAGAGCATCTTTCCAAAGTTCTAACGCAGTTTTTTCGTCGTCTTGCTTCTTTTCTTCTACAATATCAATTGCATCGTAGAAAACTTTAAAAGCCACACTCTTTTTTCCATCCCACATCATGTTGTTTACAAAACGTGTAACCAACTGGTCGTTAAACCGTGGATCTGGTAAAAGGGGTCTTTTTTTGGCCTGTTTTTTTCTCATCTGTTGTTTTGTTAATTGTTAATCGTCAATGCTAATTATATAACCTAGGCTATAAAGCATCAGCTATTAACCGTTTTCATTTTACTTCTTTGGGCGTTTTGCTCCATACTTAGATCTACGTTGCGTGCGGCCTGCAACACCTGCGGTGTCTAAAGCTCCACGAACAATGTGGTATCTAACTCCTGGCAAATCTTTTACCCTTCCACCTCTAACCAATACTATCGAGTGCTCTTGGAGATTATGACCTTCGCCTGGGATGTATGCGTTAACTTCTTTACCATTTGTAAGCCTCACCCTTGCAACTTTACGCATTGCAGAGTTAGGTTTCTTAGGCGTAGTAGTATATACACGCGTACAAACACCACGACGTTGTGGGCATGAATCCAAAGCAACCGATTTACTCTTCTTGGTTATTCTGGTTCTTCCTTTACGTACTAATTGTGAAATTGTTGGCATATAAAATATGTATTATTACTGTTTAAAAATAAAACACCCCTATTTTTAGGGGATGCAAATGTAGAATAAATTTTTTACTAATCAAACCATACTGAATTAATTTTCAGCATACTTCCAATTTTTTTTATAAAATATGGAAATTAGGAAGTTGAAGCTTTAATTTTGAAGACTGCAAACTTAAACTTATCAAAATCATTCAACAACAATTAAATAGCATATCACGTTTAAGGTTATTCAACAAATAACAAATTCAACATTAATAAATACACTTTGGCTACCTAATAGGAAAGCCTAGCCAAACCAACTTATGGTATTTTTATGTATTAGTAAAACAACAGAGTTACATACAGATATAAAAAAATAACAATTTCTATTGAAAACTAAACTTTATCAAATACCAAGAAACTAGATTAAAATTTGAAACAAGCTACAACACTATTTTTACTCCTTAATATATATACCTGTTTAATCTTAGGAATAAACGCTCAGGACCTTACCCTTTCTGTAAAGACGGAAAAACCTATTTCAAAAAATCTCATTGACTCGCTACAAATTCCAAAAACCTTTCAAAACTATTCAGAAATTGAAAGAGAGACAGATACTATTTCACTGAAACTTCAACGCATGGGATTTATTGAAAGTGAATTCCTTCAAATAATTAAAGAAAACGATAGCAGCTATGTTGCAGCTTTTAATCTAGGACGAAAATACGATGAAATAAAAATATATTATTCTGAAGAAAATTTCACCCGAAAAGAATTACAACGAATTTCAAACAATATTACAAATTCCTATTTTACGATAAATTTTGAAACAATAACAAGTTCACTAAACAAACTAACCGCTATACGAAATCAAAAAGGAAATGCTTTTGCGCGTTTACGATTAACAGAATTTCACATTGAAGATAACAACTTGCTCTCGGCATCTCTTTTTGTAGACAACAAGGAAATAAGAACAGTCGACTCTATTATAGTAAAAGGCTATGAAAAATTTCCTATTTCATATTTAAAACACTATGCAGGGACAAAAAAGGGTAAAGTTTTTAACAAAGCAAAACTTCTTAAGCAAAACGACAATTTAAACAATCTAGGATTTGCGTCATCCACAAAACCACCGGAAGCACTTTTTAGAAAAGATTCGACTACGGTGTATTTCTATCTAGAAAAACAAAACAACAACTTATTTGATGGAATACTTGGTTTTGCTACAGATGAAAAAACGCAAAAACTTAACTTCAATGGGTTTTTAAACCTCGAATTAAACAACAATTTAAACTACGGCGAACAACTACACATCAATTATAAAGCTGATGGAGAAGAACAAGTGAGCTTTAGAACAAAGCTCACACTCCCCTATTTGTTCCAATCGCCTTTTGGCCTAAGCGGAGAGCTCAAAATTTTTAAAAGAGACAGTACATTTATCACCTCGGAGCAACAAGTACGAACTACATATCAAATCAACCCCAAATCGGCTACATATATAGGATACAAAAGTTACGACTCTAGTAATCTATTAGATGAGGCTATTGCTGGCAATCCTATTGAAGATTTTAAATCTAATTTCTTTATAGCTGGCGCTTCCTATATAACCACTCAAAACAAAAAGCTTTTCCCTATAAAAAGCAGATTCACCTTAGAAGGAGGAATTGGGAATCGAAAAAAGAACAACATCAATGAAGATCAAATAGGTATCGAAGCACTTATCAGCAACATTTTTAATTTAAACTTTAAAAACTCGATATTTATACAAAACACTACCAACATTTTAATTAGCGATAGCTACCTAACAAATGAACTTTTCCGTTTTGGAGGCATAAATAGCATACGGGGATTTAATGAAAACAGTATAGACGCATCATTCTTTTCCATTATTAACACCGAATATAGATACCAATTCAATGAAGAAGTGTTTGTACACAGCATTATAGACTTAGGATATTTTGAAAACCAAACGCTTACTTTAAAACAAAATCTATACAGCTTTGGTTTTGGGCTTGGGATCAACACCAACACCGGTTTGTTCAGATTAAATGTTGCAAACGGCAACACCGAAAACCAAGATTTTAATTTTTCAAACACTAAAATTCACATCAGTGTTTCGTCAAAATTTTAATAAATCCTTATAACACAAGGATTCACTTTAAAAAGGAAAGTTAAAAATTGGGAGTAAATACTTGTGTAATTAACTTTTTATTGTGATTTTTGCCGTTGGCTAATTCAAATAATTTATAAAAATGAGAACAAAGTTTAGTGGAATCTTAACGCTACTACTAGCGTTAGTTGTGCAGCTTACCTTCGCACAACAAAAAACTATTACAGGTACGGTGACGGACGATACAGGTCTGCCATTGCCTGGTGCAAACGTTATAATAAAGGGTACAAGCTCTGGAACACAATCAGACTTTGATGGATTATACTCCATCTCAGTTAATGTGGGTCAAACGCTTACCTTTAGTTATGTAGGTTTTGACACCAAGGAAGTTAAAGTAGGAGCGCAAAACAGTATTAACGTTACTTTAAATCCAGGTGCAAGCCTAGAAGAAGTAGTTGTTACTGGGTATTCTACTCGTAACCAAACTGTGCAAACTTCAGCTGTTGTATCAATTTCAGCAACTGAACTTTCTCAAATGGCACCTACTACTAGTGTAGATAATATGCTACAAGGTAAAGCCGCTGGGGTGCAGGTAACTGCTGCTAACGGTAAGCCAGGACAAGGAGCTTTCGTTCGTATTCGTGGAACAGGATCTCTTGTTGCTGGTGCATCTTCTCCATTATACATAGTGGATGGCGCGCCAATTAGAGAGCAAGATCTTGCAGGTATCCCACCAGAGGATATCGAAAATATTTCGATTCTTAAAGATGCTCCAACTACAGCTAGATATGGTTCTAGAGGGGCTAACGGAGTAGTTGTAATTACTACAAAGAGCGGTAACAGAAATAGAGAAGCAAAAGTTCGCTTTAGCTCTAGATATGGTACTACTGCTAGAATTACACCAAACTTCGACATGATGAATGCTACTGAAAAGATGGCTTTCGAAGCTCAAATGTATGCTATGGGTGTTGGTAACTCAACTCTACCTGGTGTAGCAACAAATCCTGGGTCTCCAGAAAGAAATTTCTTATTACAAAATGAGACAGATTGGGAAGACTTAATCCTTAAGGATGGTATTATCCAAAACAACAGTGTTTCTATTTCTGGTGGTGCTGAAAAAGTAGATTACTACTTCTCTGTAACAAACGACAGAAACTCTGGTATTATCGATCAAATTGATGGTTTTGAAAGATTAGGTTCACGTTTAAACGTAAACTTTGAAGCAAAAGAATGGTTAAACGTTGGTGTAAACGTAGGTTACTCTCGCTCTATGAGTGATGAGCCACGTGACCGTAACAACGCTCAAAACCCATTCCGTGCAATGTTGGACTACAACCCATACGAAACTGAATTCTTATTAGACGAAAACGGAGAGGTGATTTTAGACGATAGTGGTAACCCAACTTACAACCCAACACGTGGTGGTTTCCCAGTAAGAGGAGCTCTATTAACTGAGCCAGCTGAGGATATCACCAACACATTACTTGGTAGTGTAGATGCAACAGTTACTTTTAACAAGAACTGGAGTTACACTTTTGCAGTTGCAGCTAACTGGAACGCAAAAAGAAGAGAGAGCTACTCAATGCCAGGAGGTATTCTTGACGTTATCTTAGAAGGTGCTGATAACCCTACAGGTAACAAGTTTGATGATCAACAACACCGTGTAGATCTTACTGTAAGTAATAGATTAAACTATCACTTCAATAGAAACAACCACGATTTTAACATCATGGGATTATACGAATACAATATGTACGAGTTTAACCGTCAGTTTGTAAGAAGTAAAGGTTTCCCTTCTCCATTATTGACTACTCAAGCTAACGCAGCTACATTGGATGATGGTTACACAAGTAGACAAAGATTAACGCTGGTATCATACGGAGCTTTTGCCGAGTACGATTACGATGAGCGTTATTTAGTGGGTGCTACAATACGTAGAGACGGATCTTCAAGTTTTGGTAGTGATGTAAAATACGGTACTTTCTATAGTGGAAGTCTTGGGTGGAACATAGCAAAAGAGAACTTCTTCTCTGTAGAGTCTATCGACGACCTTAAACTTAGAGCAGCTTACGGTACTGTAGGTAATAGATTAGGAATTCCTAATTATGCATCACAAGGTACAGTAACTTTCGGTTCTTACCCTGGAGGTTCTTCAACGCTTCCAAGCCAAATTGCCAACCCAGACCTTCAATGGGAAACAACGGAAACGATTAACTTTGGTGTAGAGTTGAACATGTTCAATAAGCGTTTGCGTTTTGTATCTGACTACTTTATTCGAAACACTACTGAATTGTTATTCAGCATTCCTAAAGCATGGGAGTCTGGTGTAGGAACTATCCCAGGTAACTTAGGGGAGATTCAAAACAAGGGTCTAGAAGTTGCATTACAAGGAGACATCGTACGTAACGACGATTTCAAATGGACTTTAGGAGGTAACATTATCTTCTTAGAAAACGAAATCGTTTCTTTACCTGACGGTCAAGATATTACTCCAAATGCATTTAGCATTTTATTTAGAGAAGGTTCTAAAATTAACGAGCACTACTTAGTAAGATATGCAGGAGTTGACCCACAAACTGGACAAGCTCTTTACTACGGTGCTGACAATGAAAAATACACCGCTAACAACCTTCCAGAAGGGGAAAACCGTGTGTTACAAGGAAAGTCAACATTGGCTGACAAAGAAGGTGGATTCTTTACTGATATCAACTACAAAGGTTTCGGTCTTAGAACTGATTTCATCTTCAAATACGGAAACTGGATTAACAACATTGTAAGAGCACAACGTGAAGATCCAACCGACATTGATTCAAACAGATCTACAAGTGCGTTTAACTACTGGAAACAACCAGGTGATACCGATGTACTACCTAGCCCACGTTATGCCAACACTGATGCAGCTGTTGATTCTGATCAATACTTAGAAAAAGGTGATTATATAAGAATGAGAAACATTACTCTATCTTATACATTCCCTAATAGATTCTTAGATAAGACTCCTATTAGCAGCTTAAGAATTTATGCTCAAGGACAAAACTTATTGACATTCTCTAAATTTTGGGGAGATCCTGAAGTAGGTATTTCATCGGGTGAAACAATCTCATATGCGAACACTGTTGCTCCAGGAGAGGTTACATTATACAGTTACCCAAATACTAAGTCATACCAGTTAGGGATAGACGTAAGTTTCTAATTTTAAAAAAACAATAGCAAAAAATGAAAAAATTAATTTATAAAATAGCAGTTTTTGTTTTAGTTGTGGGAAGTTTAACTTCTTGCGATGATAAACTAGAGCAGATTCCTTTTGACGAATTTGGAACTGAGAATGCCTATACGAGTGCAAGAGATTTTGAAAATGCCGTAAGAGGTATCTACTCAACACTTACTTCTGGAACGTTTTATGGTGGAAGTGATGCAGGGGGTATGCTAGACATGCCAGATGTACTTTCAGACAACGTTACTTTAGCACAGATTGGACGTCAATCTAGAGCAAATAACCACAACTTTAGGTATGAAGCATCACAACCAGCGATGTCTGGATTGTATTTCGATGCTTACACGTTAATCTTTAGAGCTAACACCTTATTAGAAAAGGCTGTAGGTTTTGAAGGTGAAACTAAAGCAAACTTCGTTGCAGAAGCTAAAGCGCTAAGAGCACTTGCTTACTTTGACTTGGTTAGATTCTTCGGAAAAATACCAACGCAATCAGGTGATGCTAATGGAAGTTTAGGGGTTCCTTACCTTTCTGAACCAGCACCAAATGCACAGCCAGCACGTGAAACTGTAGGATTCATATACGATCAGATTGTAGCTGACTTAGAAGAAGCTGCTGCAAACATCAATGACACTAACGGGGAAGGCCGTATGGGTAAAGATGCAGTTAACACACTTCTTTCTACAGTTTACTTATACATGGGTAATTGGCAAGAATCTGTTAACGCTGCAAATAGAGTAACTACTTCAGTGGCTTCTAGAGCAGATGTTCCTGGAATATGGACAGACGAAAACGAAAGTGGATTATTATTCCACATTCCAATCGAGCCACCAGTACTTTCTAATACTATTGGTGTAATGTGGAGCCAAGGAGGATTAAACTCTATAACTCCTGAGTACGTAGTTTCTTACGAATTATTCCAGTTATATAGTGATGACGATATCCGTAAAGAGGCTTATATTGCAGAAGGTTCTAAAAGTGGAAGTGACTTTAACGTAATCTACAAATACTTTGGAAGACCAGGTGGTACTCAAGGACAAGTAGACATCAAAATCTTAAGAGCTGAAGAAGCTGTATTAAACAAAGCGGAAGCTTTATTTAACTTAGGACAAGAAGGACCAGCTAGAACGGCTTTAGATGTAATAAGAACTAAGCGTTACACGACTCCTCCAAGTGGAGAAACAGGAACTGCTCTTAGAGATGCTATCCGTTTAGAGCGTAGATTAGAATTTGCATTCGAATCTCATAGATTCTTCGACATTAAGCGTTGGGGTCTTGGTGTAGACCGTGAAAGTTTTGGTGATTTAGCTGATGGTACAGGAGCTGCTTCTGATGTATTGAACTTAGCTGCTGGAAGTAATAAATTCCAAATGCCAATTTCGCAAACTGCCATGGACTTAAATCCAAACTTAATTCAGAATCCTGGTTACTAATTTTTAAATACCAATACAAATGAAAAATATTAAAACAATAATCGCATTTTTATTTACAACGGTACTATTAGTATCTTGTGAAACTTATGAAGATTACGACTCTGAGGCAACTGTTGTAGGTTTTACTAAAAACTCTAGTAACATTAACAGAGTACCAGAAGGGGGAACTAAAGAAGGTACAGTAACATTGTACGTATCTGATGTTTCTAACGCAGACAGAACTTTTACATTAGTGGATCTTCCTGCTGACGAATTCCCAACGGCAACAGATAACTACGAATACCCAAGTTCAGTTACTATTCCAGCTGGAGTTAGAGAAATTGAAGTTACTGTTACTGCTATTGACAACTCAATTTCACCAGACGACAGAACTTTCTTTATTCTTGCAGTACAAGCAGGTGAAGGATATGTTGCTGGAGGTCAAGTACTAATTGGTCTTAAAAACTAAGAACAAATAGGTTAGTACAAACCTTGAATTATATTAAACACCCTTTGGAGTTTCCAAAGGGTGTTTTTGTTATATATAGCTATAAATATATCAACTATGCAAACAAGAGTTTTTGAATTTAAAATTACAAGTATTAGTTTGTCAGTTAATTTATCTAATTTTACCAAAAGCTAAAAAAATAATACTAAGAACTCAATGAGCGATAAGAACAACACTATTTTCGGTATATATCCAGTTAAAGAAGCTTTGTCATCTAATGTAATTTTTGATAAAGTATTTATTCAAAAAGGGGTTGATAGCGATAAAATTGATGGGTTAATAAAAGATCTTGAAAAGGCGAATGTTACAATAAATATAGTGCCTTTTGAAAAGTTGAATAGATTAACTCGTGGTAATCATCAAGGAATTGTAGCAGTAACATCTCCTGTCGCATTTCACAGTTTAGAAAGTGTTGTGGAGCAAACATTAGAAAGCAATAAGACTCCCCTATTTCTAATCTTAGATCAAATAACTGATGTTAGAAATTTTGGAGCAATTTTACGTACTGCAGAATGTACAGGTGTAGATGCCGTTATAATTCAAAAATCAGGAGGTGCACCAGTTTCTGGGGATACCGTAAAAACTTCTGCTGGAGCCATATTTAAAATTCCTATTTGTAAAGTAGATCATATTAAAGATGCAATCTTTTACCTACAAGGCTCAGGAATTTCCACCATTGCCGCAACTGAAAAAACTGATTCTGAAATTTATGGCTTAGATTTAAAAAAGCCCTTAGCTATTGTAATGGGTTCTGAAGGAAAAGGAGTTTCTAAATCTGTATTAACACTAGTAGACGAACGCGCTTCCCTCCCACTACTTGGAGAGATTAATTCGTTAAATGTTTCGGTAGCTTGTGGAGCATTTTTATATGAAGTGGTGCGCCAAAGACTATAAGTAATTCTAGCTCCCAATTAAAACTTGTTAGCATCCCAGATATAATCTATTACCGCATAAATTTACATTGGTGAATTGTAAAAAAATTGATGAACTATAAAATAGATTTAACCGAATATAGTTTTAATGTTCACTTGATCAGTTTTCGTCACTAATGCTATCCGAATTCTTTTTAAACGTATAAACAATTTTAACCCGTTTGGTAATTTGCTCAACGGGTTTTTCATTTTCTATAGTCTCTTCAACAACCTCTTTAGGCAGTTCAATAAAATTTCCATTTTCATCAAATTGTTTTAAAAATGGATCGTCATCGGGATTATAATCTTCTTTTTCCCATTCGTATTTTTTATTTTGAATGGGATTTGTTTTAAAAATAAAGGAAAAAACAAGACCTACTAAAAAGCCTGATAGATGTCCTTCCCATGAGATTTCAGGATTTACCGGAAATACATACCACAACAATCCACCATATAGAAATACCACAGCTAGGGCTAAAGCAGTTAGCTGAAATTGTTTAGAAAAGATTCCTTTGAAGAATAAAAAAGCAGCTAACATATACACTACTCCGCTGGCTCCTATATGAAGCGATTCTCTCCCTATTCCCCAAGTAGCAATACCTGTCAATAAAAGCCCGAATAATAAAACCTTCCACCTGATATTTCTATAGAAATAAAACAAAGCTGAGGATAGAACAAACAAAGGAATGGAATTGTTAAACAGGTGTTTTAAACTTCCGTGAATAAACGGACTAAATACGATGCCTCTTAAGCCCTCTATATGTCTTGGATATACACCAAATTTATTAAAGTTTACTCCAAAGCGAGATTCAAACCAAAATACTATCCATATCGACATTACAAACAGTAATGGATAACCAAAAACATCGGGCGTAAATTTTAATTGATTAGCGTTTTCCATAATCGAGAAGTAAGTTACAAAAAACAATCCCAAAATAAATTTATGATATAATGTCAGTGAATCCGATAGTATAAAATTGTAATTTTGGCGTCTATGAACGCACCACTTGCAGAACGAATACGCCCCACAACTCTTGAAGGATATTTAAGCCAACAACACTTAGTTGGTCCAAAAGGATCATTAACTTCGCAATTAAGCACAGGAATGATTCCATCGATGCTTTTTTGGGGTCCTCCAGGAACTGGAAAAACTACCTTAGCCAATATTATTGCTAATTATACAGATAGGCCTTTCTATACATTAAGTGCTATAGACAGTGGCGTAGCTGCAGTGCGTGAAGTAATTGAAAAAGCTAAAAAAAGCGATAATCTATTTTCTACAAAAAATCCAATTCTCTTTATCGATGAGATTCATCGATTTAGCAAGTCGCAGCAAGATTCACTGTTAGGCGCCGTAGAAAAAGGATGGATAACACTTATTGGTGCTACAACAGAAAATCCAAGTTTTGAGGTAATTCCGGCATTATTGTCTAGATGTCAGGTTTACATTTTAGAATCTTTTAGCCGTGAAGACATGGAAGCGCTTCTAAAAAGAGCTTTAAAAGAAGATGAAATTCTTTCAAAGAAAGACATAAAACTACAAGAAACCGAAGCTTTAATAAGACTTTCTGGCGGAGATGCACGAAAACTTTTAAATATATTAGAGCTTGTTGTTCTATCAGAAAACACCGAGATAATTACAATTACCAACGATTTAGTTATGCAAAAGGCACAAAAAAATACCGTGCTTTACGACAAAACTGGCGAGCAGCATTACGATATTATTTCGGCGTTTATAAAATCAATTCGAGGAAGCGACCCTAATGCGGCAGTTTATTGGTTGGCAAGAATGATTGAAGGCGGAGAAGATATAAAGTTTATAGCTAGAAGGATGGTGATTTTAGCATCCGAAGATATTGGTTTGGCCAACCCAAACGCATTATTATTGGCAAACAGTACTTTTCAAGCCGTTAATTTAATTGGTTATCCAGAAGCTCGAATTATTTTAAGTCAATGTGCCATCTACCTAGCTACCTCAGCAAAGAGCAACGCATCATATAAAGCTATAGGTGAAGCGCAGAGCTTGGTTAGACAAACCGGCGACTTATCTGTTCCTTTATCCATTAGAAACGCTCCAACAAAGCTTATGAAGCAATTAGGCTATGGGAAGGAATATGAATATGCACACAATTATGAAGGCAATTTTGTGCCTCACGAGTTTTTACCTGAAGAAATAAAAGGGACTACCTTTTATAAACCTGGAAATAATGCAAAAGAAAACTCACTTAAAACGTATTTAAAACAGCTTTGGAAGGATAAATACGACTTTTAATTTTGAAGTTTATAAACTTTTAAAAATGCTCCATCGTTAATTTTAAGATCACCAGAAGCATCAAACGCCGCCTTTCCTGTTACACCTGAAGTATCTGTATATTCTAAATGGTTGTTATTAATAACCAAGGTACCTCTTAAAAGCAGACCATCGTTAGCTTTATTAGATTCTTCATAAAGTGAAAAACCTTTATCAGTTTTACGTAGCAAAAACGTTTTTCCTAAGTAAGAATAATTTGAAAACTTAGCTTCTGGAATGTAAATCTGCTTTTTAGTATTTGTATTCTCCTTAACTGTAGATGAAACTACCTCTTCTTTATGTGTTTCTTTGATAGTAACAACTTCTTTATTAGCTGTAGAATTTTCACTCAAAAGAACTACATCTTTTTGCTCAACGCGAAGTGAATTAAAACTATTAAACGCTTTTCTTAACGCATCTTGATATGCTTTGTCGTATTGTTTAAATTTAGTTCTCCCTTCATGAGTTCTAAAAACTTCTTCCCCATTACAATCTCTCAACACTACTTGAAGCTTAATGCCAATTATACTTTTCATTTTTTCAACATCAGCAAAAAGACCATCGCAACGATTGGCATTTGGTGCAAGATTTGCCATATATGCATTAAATCCATTTTTTTCTAAATAGAATTCTGTCATAGAATTCAATTTATACATATCCTTTCCGTTTAAAAAATCGAATTGCTCTGGCACAACTACATAACTGTAATCGCTCAATGTTTTGTTCTGAGAATTCACTGTTACACTTAAAAATAATGCCGCTAAAAAAAATAATATTTTTGTCATTAATCGTCGATAATAATGTTGAAACCTAGCTGTAAAGATACACTTTTTGCTTTTGCCAAATTACCGTATTTAAGAAGGTTGTCGGCAGCCAAATAAAAATTTACCGACCCAACATCAGCAGAAAGTCCTAGACCTACGTTCGAAAAAGAATAAGAATCTACGGTATAAGTAGCTTTTGCTGAAACAAACTCGTTTAGTCTTCTTTTGTAATAGAGCGTTCCTGCCAACTGTTGCCCTTTAGGTCGAAAAATAGAATAAAATTGAACTCCTACATTCTGTTTGTGCAAAACACCTTTATCCATATTCATGCAATCACAATCGTCTGAAGCAAAAAATCTTCCAAAACCAAAACTCAGGCCTGCATTAATTTTTACAGGTCTAAACTGAGTGTAGTTATTGTGAATTGTATCGATTGGGATTTCACGTTCAAATTCATCCTCAATATCATCGTAATAAGGATAAGTAGATTCACCGTCACTTAATGCTGGAAAAATTAAATTAATTCCGTCGAGCGTATAATTTCCATGGGCACGATAATTCTCTACATCTTTTCTATGAAAAATAGCTCCTACATCCAAAGCGCTAGCCGTAAGTACAAAAGCATCGTTAATTTCATAAGTAAAGCCCAAATCTACTCCCACTCCAAAATTTCCACCAAAGAAAGCTCTACCTAACACTTCTTTTATTACTTCATTTGGGCCATCTAGTTCTCGCAAGGAGGCATAACCAGAAGTTTCAACGCTTACATCGGCATTTTCTACGGTATGTTCATAAATATTTTCCGAATTTTCATCGCCAAGTCGGGTGACAAAGGTTCCGGTATTATTCACACTTCGATAACTAAACATACTCGAATAGAGCTTTAATCTAGCCCCAACAGTAAGTTTTTCATTAATCTTTTTATTCATTCCAAAATGATAAACCGTCATAAAATCGCCAGTAGTGCTAACTTCACCTAAATCAAATTTATAGTCTAAATAATCACTGTTGCCTTCCCAAGCCAATATTGCTAAATCTTTAGGGAAGTAACTTATAAAATCGAATTCTTGATAGATTCCGCCAGAAAAAAAGATTTCATTCTTTGCCCTCCACCCAAAGTTTATCAACTCTAATTGCTGAGTAACAGTAAAGAAATCGGTATTCTTCATTTCAAATATCTTTTTCGTGATTCTATCATTAATATTATCATTGCCATTATTAAAAATATCATAAACCGATACACCGGAAGAACCACCGTTAATGTGAATTTGGGACAACAACGGAATTCCATAATGCTTTTTATGAATTACTTTACTTCCAGGGTTTAACATTAGGGATTGTGGGGTATCATCAAAACCGTAGAGTATTTGCTTGTTTTGAGAAATAGCCAATACTCCTACTAGGAAAAACATTACAGTCAAAAAATTTCGCATAGTATTAATATTCCAAAAAATATGTGGTTTTGGATTTCATATTGAGCGTTCCTTGTAAGTTTTGGTCGGAAGATGGAATAGTTACCGAAACAACAACCTTATTTGCTAATGTAAGTTGCGATATAGCTTCGCCTTCAACAATATGTGTAAATTCGGTTATTACAGGTGTTGAAACTTCTCCTTGCTCTACGGCAGTACCAGTTGTATAGGTAGTATTGTTTTCTTCGCTTAAAAACTCAAAGTCAACTTGAAAACTTCGCGGAATAGAATTTGTAAATTTGAAATAAAAATCAGCGCGTTTTAAACTCTCTTGTAAAGTGCTATCGTCCAAAAATTTAATTTCGGTTGTATCCCGCAATGTTAGAATGGGTGTACCATTAATTGTATCATAAAAGTCACGTGCCTGTAGATTGAAATAGATTAAATCTAATTCCATTATTGGAGATAATGAAATATCTTCAGCTTGATCGAAATCGGTATCTTTAACGCACGCTGTAAAAAAAAGGCATAAAAAAAGAGTGGAAATCGATATTGCTAGCGTTCTTATCATGAGTTTCTTTTGGGTACTTATGCATAACGCCTTAAAAATTAAATTATTACTAGAGATAGTCCTTAATTTCAGATAGTTCTTTAACGGCAATAAAAGGTTTATTTACTGTTTCATTTCGATAGTTATAAAACAATGTATGCATTCCAGCATTTTGTGCACCTAGGATATCGGCTTCAAAACTATCTCCAATCATTATGCTTTTGTCGGGAGTAACAGAAGCTTTTTCCATGGCGGTATAAAAAACAGTTGGATGTGGCTTTTTTAATCCAACTTCTTCCGATGTAGTTATAGTTGCGAAGTATTTTTTTATACCGCTATTATTTATTTTTTTACGTTGAACTTCTTCAAAGCCATTGGTTATAATATGAAGTGTATATTTTTCTGAAAGATAATCCAAAGTTTCAAAGGTATTGCTAAACAAGTAATTGTCTCCAGGCAACTCATCTATATAACTATTCGCGAGTGAGTCAAGTAAATCTATGGTATAATCGAATGTTAATACATCAAATGTTTTTGACAATCTCCCTCTTCTGAGTTCTTGTTTTGTCACGCGTTCTTCACGAAACTTTCTCCAATACTCAAGATTAATCGGTTCGTAAACTTTTAAAAAATCGGGAAGTGGAATTTCTATTTTATGCTTTCTAAAAACACGTTGGAATGCCAATCCAGAGTTTTTATCGAAATCCCAAAGTGTGTGGTCGAGATCAAAAAATACATCCGTTATTTTATTATTGAGCATATTCTTGTAGTTTTTCTGAAAATATTTTACGCCATACCTTTTTATTATCTAAGGCAGAAAAGTCTTTGTTAGAGAAAGTCATTGTAAAAGTTCCATTAACATTATCTACCGCTTTAAGCATTGTAGATACTGTTTTATCAATATCTGAAGCGTATTTCTTGTTGAATGCCAATGTAGTCATTGCTGATGGATGAATAATTAATGGAGTTTTAATTTCATAATCCAAATCATAAAAAAGAAAAGGGGTACAAGTCCCTGCTCTAAACCCAACAGTGTCACGAAAAACCATAGTGAAATCTCGTTTTACTTCAAGTTCTACTAAGTATCTATATAAATCAGGAAGATTTACAAGATACTCTGAGTTCATCGAACTAGTTAGTGCGCGATTTGTAATTTCTTGCATCCTTCTTTTTTCATCTTTCAACATTTCATAATTACCCAACGCATTGAACGAGAACATTAAACCAACTTCCTTATAGTCTGAAACATACTTTATAAGGAGCTTAAACTTTTGTCGATGCGTGTTCATACTTTCGTTAAAAGACAAAGCGTCTCCTAGCATAAAAAAAACTGTAAGTTTAAAATTACTTCTCGTAGATTTATTCACCATCCACTTAAAAGTATCTAGAGGATCTCGCTTAACCCCTAAAATTACTTGGGTACGTAATATGATATCTCTAAATTTTGCTCGAAAAAAGCTATCTAAATACCCCACAACTGTTCGGAATAAACCTTTTTGTTTATAGGCAAATGTTTGCGACGCTTCAATTACTGGGTGAATAACAATTTTCTTTTCGGGGAATTCCATTTTTGGAAAAGCCTCCAACAGTTGATCTTTAAATTTATATGCCCAGATATCGACAATTGGTTGCTGCAAAAAACCTTCTTTATACGCCAAACTTTCCGAGGCCATAAAACGTCCTAATTCATCTTTTACATGTGGGAGGTATTCTTCATAGCGAGTAATCATATAAAAGCTAGCCGAAAAAATATCAAAGGGTAAAGAACTTAGGTTTGAGACTGCAAAAAACCCAAAAGTATCATCCCATTTTTTAACCGTAATATCGGTAGCTTCAATCCCTTGTTGTTCTAATAGTCCGTGACTTTGGAAAAAAAGTTCATTCCCCATTGGTTTTTTTCCATATGAAATTTTAGGGCCATGATGTGCAATAAATTCCTCAATTCCTGAAGTGAATGTAGTATCAATACCTAATATCCGCAAACATATATGCTTGAATATATAAGAAATTCTAGGAGTTACTTTTTTAGTGTAGATTAACAACATAGTGCGTTAAAGCATATTTTCATCGGCAAAGCTAAAATACGCTTTTTCAGTAATTATAAGGTGATCTAGCACCTTAATGTCTAAGCTTTCTCCAGCAACTTTGAGTTTTTTTGTTAATTGTATATCTGCGTGACTTGGTTTTAGAGTGCCCGAAGGGTGATTATGGGCCATAATTATTCCTACAGCTCCTATTTGCAGAGCTTCCTTGAATGCCAAACGAATATCAACCACAGTACCTGTAATACCACCCTTACTCAGCTGGACGCTTTTTATTATTTTGTTTGAATTATTTAAGTAAAGAATCCAAAACTCCTCGTGAGGGAGTTCCCCAATTATTGGTTGAACATACTCAAAAACTGATTTACTTGAAGTAATCTTTTTTCTTTCTAATGCCTCACCTGTTCTTCTTCGTCTGCCCAATTCCATTGCAGCAGTAATTGAAACTGCTTTAGCCTCACCTATCCCTTTAAACTCTGTTAAATCGGATATTGAAAGCCTTCCTAATTCGCTTAAGTTATTGTTTACCGAAGCAAGTATTCGCTGACTTAAAGACACAGCACTTTCGTTTCGGCTACCAGATCCAATTAATATTGCAATAAGCTCTGCATCGCTCAGAGCTATTCTACCTTTCAACAACAACTTCTCACGAGGGCGATCGTCTTCGTTCCAGTTTTTTATAGAAAATGAATGGTTTTCCTCCATAATACTGTAATTAACTCTTTAAAGATAGTGATGAAAAATGAGAAAGCGAAAACTAAAAAAAATTAATATACTGATAGTCAACACTTAAAGCTATGCCCAAAAAACTAAGCGCTGAAATAAATTTTGATTTGTATTTCAGAATTATTGTTACCAAGTAAACTTCTCACTTTTCACTATTTTCGATCTCATCAGGAAGATTTTCAGTGGTATTATTGGTATAATCTACTAAGCTTTAATTATTTAAAATAAGAACGATAAATCACTTCTTAACATACATCAATGCACAGTAGAATTATGAGCCGTAATTTTATCTTAAATAATCACGTTTAACCTAAAAAAATATAAAAAGATGAAAACAAACTGGAAATTAGACCCGACTCACTCAGAAATAGAATTCAAAGTTAAACATATGATGATTTCAACTGTAACTGGTAGCTTTAAAGTATTTGATGCTACTGCAGAAACAGAAGAAGATTCATTTAAAAATGCTGAATTCGCTTTTAATGCAAAAGTTGACTCAATTAGCACCAAAAATGAGGATAGAGACACGCATTTAAAGTCGGATGATTTTTTTAATGCTGAGCAATTCCCACAACTTACATTTAAGTCTAAGTCATTTGACGGTGAAAAAATGGTTGGGGACTTAACCATTAGAGATGTAACAAAAGCAATCACTCTTGACGTAGACTTCAATGGTATAGCTGTAGACCCATACGGGCAAACTAAAGCTGGATTAGAAGCAACAGGAACAATAAACCGTAAGGACTTCAATTTAAGCTGGAGCGCAGTTACTGAAGCAGGTAATATTGTAGTGAGTGATAAAGTAAAATTAATCGCTAACCTTCAGTTTATCAAACAATAATAATAACACTTTAGTTTTTATTTTAAAGGTCGGTAGATTAATGCTTCAAAATCGTTCAATCGATCTGAAACTTTCTATCGACTTTTACTTTTTAATTTAAATCCTCGAAAATATGAAAACAAAATCAGTAGAATTTACAGCTAGCCCAAGAGAGCCGCATTTTGTTGGAGATGGTTTTAGGGTACATAATTTTATTCCTAGCGGTTTTCGTTTAGACATGCATCGAATGAATCCTTTTATAATGTTGGATTATAATTCACCTTATAACTTCCCACCGTCTGATAAACCAAAAGGGGTTGGTGTACATCCACATAAAGGCTTTGAAACTGTAACTATAGCGTATAAGGGTAAAGTTGCGCATCACGATAGCAGTGGCGGTGGTGGTGTGATTGGTGAAGGTGATGTACAGTGGATGACAGCAGCTAGTGGAGTTTTACATAAAGAATATCACGAAGAAGAATGGAGTAAAAAAGGTGGTGAATTTCAAATGGTACAACTATGGGTGAATCTACCTGCAAAGGACAAAAAATCTAACCCAAAATATCAAGCGATAAAAAATCAAGATATTCCCCGTTATAATTTATCAAATAACGCAGGAGTAATTGAAGTAATTGCAGGTGAATACCAAGACACAATTGGTTCCGCATCTACTTTTACGCCAGTTCATTTATTTAATGCCAAACTTAAAAAAGACGGAAAAGCTAATTTTAGTTTTCCATCACATTACAACACTGCTTTGCTAGTTTTAGAAGGTAATATAATAGTAAATGGAGAAGAAAAAATAACAACAAATCATTTTGCATTAATGGCAAACGACGGAGAAAACTTCGAAATTGAAGCTACAGAAGATGCATTAGTACTAGTTTTAAGTGGCGAACCAATAAACGAACCTATAGTAGCACAAGGTCCGTTTGTAATGAATAGTAGAGAGGAATTGATTAAAGCTTTTAACGATTTTAACCTTGGTAAGTTTGGATATTTAGAAGACTAGTTAAATCTTCATTTTCTAAAAGTAAATATTTTTAAAAACTATATGTTACAAAAATGAAAGCAGCTATAATAGAAAAATTGGGTGAAACTCCTAAGTACAAGGATTTTCCAACTCCAAAAATTGAAAGTAACAATCAGTTATTGCTAAAAGTAAAGACGGCAGCCGTAAAAAATCTGGACAAAATTCGAGCTAGTGGAAAACACTACGCTAGTCACAAAGAAATGCCTGCTATAGTTGGAATGGATGGCGTTGGGTTTTTAGAAGACGGCACTCGAGTTTATGCACAGGGTATAACTGGGATGATTGCTGAAAAAGCTTTAATTGATAAAGATGGTTATACATTAATTCCTGAAAGCCTCGACTTTAGTACAGCTGCGGCATTGCCAAACGCAGTGTTGGGAGGTGCAATGGCGCTAAAAGTTAGAGGAGAAATCAAGCCTGGATCTACTGTGCTAATAAATGGTGCTACAGGTGTAACTGGACAACTAGCTGTTCAACTTGCAAAATATTACGGTGCAAAAACCATCATTTCTACAGGACGAAATCCTGAGAATTTAGAAAAAACAAAGCGCTTAGGAGCTGATAAAACCGTAAGCCTAAAGCAAGAGGATTCAGCTTTAATTGCCGGAATTCAAAATATCCATAAAGAAACTCCTATCGATTTAGTTATTGATTATCTGTGGGGAAAACCAGTAGAGTTAATAATTACTGCTTTAAAAGGTGGTGGACTTAATAATTTCACCCACAAAACGCGAGTTGTAACTGTAGGTTCGATGGCGGGAGAAAATATAAATTTAGCTTCAGGTATTTTAAGAAGTTCCGCTATTGAAATTTTAGGGTCAGGATTTGGAAGCCTTTCAAAAATAGATTTAGAGAGTTTTCATAAAGAAGTTCTTCCAGAAATGTTCCAGTTAGCTGCAGATGGCAAACTAACAATCGAATTGGTTGAAGGTGATATTAAAGACGTTGAGCGTTTATGGGAACAGAAAATAGATTCAGGCAAACGCCTAGTAATTTCAATTAACCAATAGTTCTAAAGTATTAATTATATGTTGTAATTCACTAACCATCCTGTGATTGCCACAAAAAAGCAGGAAATTTAGTAACTTGATAGACTTTTAACGTTTTTCAAAAACTAACTAATACTTGAAAATTATATTCATCGTTTTTTAAATTCTAATCTAAAATAAACAGCATGAAAAATCAAATTCAATTACCTAGTCTTCCTTATAAGGAGAATGTGCAAAAGAAGATGACCTTACATCTGTTTTTACAAATTATTGGTAAAATTCGTTTAAAAATGACTCCCAGAAAAAATCACTGGTGGTATATTACAGAATATATAGAAACTCGTGGTTTTACAACGGGTCCTATTCCTTATAATTCGGGGATAGATCAGTTTGATATAACAATTAATGTACAAGATCATCAATTAGAAGTTAATACAAGTCGAGGAGAATATGAGCACTTCCCTTTAACCGACAAACTTACGGTCGCAGATTTTTATATAAATTTAAAGGAGATACTTAATAACCTCAACATATCAGTTTCAATAGTAGATAAGCCTTTTGATTTAAATATTAATAAACCATTCTCAAAGATTACGGAATATCATCACTACGAGAAAAAATACACTAAAGATTTATGGAGATCGATGATATGGATAGGCAATGTTTTTAAAGAATTTAGTGGTCGTTTTTATGGTAAATCCTGTCCCGTTCAGCTTTATTGGCATTCTTTCGACCTGGTAGTTACTAGATTCAATGGAAATGAAGCACCACCTATGTCTGCGGAAGCGAGATTATCTGATAAAGATGCTTATTCGCATGAATGTATAAGCTTTGGCTTTTGGGGAGGCGACGAAAATGTTCCAGAACCTGCATTTTACTCTTATACCTATCCATCTCCAAAAGGGATTGACAAGGAAGAAATATCACCCAAATCTGCCGAATGGATTGAAAGTAATGGCAGTCCGATGGCACTTTTAAAGTATGAAGCTTTGTTGAAATCAGACAACCCTAGAAAAGATTAACTTGACTTTCTAGAGACAACTTATCAAGCAGGAGCTAAAAAAGCTAATTGGGATATTGAGAAATTTAAAGTTCCTGAGTTAGATAAATTATAATTAGTAATTTATATTTAGGAGCACTTAAAACAAAAATAGAAGACAAAAATGAATGATAAGTTTGGTGGAAAGGATATGCCTAGCAACTTGTATTTGCAAGTGTAGATTACGCTCGTTAGAACTACTTAAAAATTATCCCACCTCGTCCATCGACAAAATTGAGATTTGATAGAAATGAGAGTTTAAGAGATGTCTTGGCTTAAAGTTAAATAATAAATTCATTTAAAAAATAAAATAAATTATGTCTAACACCGAATTAATTATAGAAGAACGCGCTGCCGATATAGGAAACTTTATGGTTGGACGTTTATTGCCTTTCAGACAAAAACGATCTGTAGGGCCATTTACATTTATAGACCATATGGGACCTGCAACGATGACTAAGAACCAAAATCTTGATGTTGCTCCCCACCCTCATATAGGCTTATCAACCCTAACCTATTTGTTTGAAGGATCTATACAACATAAAGACAGCCTAGGTTCCGATATCGAAATTAAGCCTGGAGCTGTAAACTGGATGACTGCTGGTAAAGGAGTGGTTCATTCTGAAAGAACACCTGATTATTTAAGAAATACCGAAAAAACCTTACACGGACTTCAGATTTGGGTAGCCTTACCAAAGCATTTAGAACATTCAGAGCCTACTTTTTTTCATATAAAAGAAGAAGATATTCCTCAATGGAAAGAACAAGGCGCAGAATTTAAACTAATTGCTGGTAAAGCTTTTGACAAAACCTCGCCAGTTCCTGTACACAGTGAGTTGTACTTTATCGAAATAAAAAGCACAGATAAACAACAAATCACCATTGGAGAAGATCTTTATGGAGAAAGTGCTTTATATATCTTGGAAGGCAGTATCAATGCCGACGGTTACAATTACGAGCCTAAGCAAATTCTAGTTGCCAAGGATAGTACATTGTGTTCCTTTGAAATGGAACCGAATACTACAGTTTATATTTTTGGAGGAGTACCTTTTGAGGAGGAACGATATATCCACTGGAATTTTGTGAACTCGGACAAGGATGTTATTGAAAAAGCTAAGAAAGATTGGAAAGAGCAAAATCTAGATGCTTTTCCAAAAGTGGTTGGAGATGAAGACGAGTATGTTCCACTTCCAGAGCCACGCAGGTTATGAAAACTGGGAGATTAGAGGCCTTTAGCGACGGCGTATTAGCCATAATAATTACTATTATGGTTTTAGGTATGAGTGCTCCTGAAGGTTATACTTTTGATGCTTTAAAGCCTATACTACCTGTATTTCTTACTTATGTATTAAGCTTTGTATATGTAGGGATTTATTGGAATAATCACCATCATCTTTTACAAGCGGTGAATAGAGTAAACGGCAAAATTTTATGGGCCAACCTTAACTTATTGTTTTGGCTTTCGCTTTTCCCATTTGCCACAGATTGGATGGGTAAAAACCATTTTGAAGCAAATCCGACGGCAATTTACGGTGTAGTATTATTTATGGCTGCTGTAGCCTTCAAAATAATGGTATACTGTGTAATCCTTAGCGAAGGTAAAGATTCGAACATAGGTAAGGTTTATAGCAAAGACAAAAGAATGAATCTATCACTTTTATTATACTTTACAGGCGTTGTTTTTTCTTTCTTTTTCCCAATCATTAGCTTATTGATATACTTAGGAGTTGCCTTGATGTGGATAGTGCCCGACCCGAGAATTGAAAGAACCCTAAAGGATTAATACTATGACTACAAAAGAGTATACAAATGGAGAAGTAATCATTTTATGGAAAGCGGAAAAATGCATCCACTCAGGTATATGTGTAAAAACATTACCAAAAGTTTACAATCCTAAAGATAGGCCTTGGGTAAAACCAGAAAATGCGACATCAGCAGAGTTAATTAATCAAGTTTCTAAATGCCCATCTGGAGCTTTAAGTATAAAACAATAAGTCAAATTTGAATAATAAAAAGTATTAATAAAATCGATTTTAACTTGCTTTAACCTCTAGGCAGTATTATAAAATGAAAAAGCTATACTCAAATTCAATTTTATTTGAATTGATGTATAGCTTTTTACTCTATTAGTGACCGCGGAGGGATTCAAACCCCCAACCCTCAGAGCCGAAATCTGATGCGCTATTCAGTTGCGCCACGCGGCCATTAACATTGTTTAAACACGAAATATTTTTTTCTTATAAATTCATATCGATCACAGCCGAAATCTGATGCGCCCCGCCCGAACGTGCCTAACGACAGTTCGGCTCGGGCGGGTATTCAGTTGCGCCACGCGGCCATTAACATTGTTTAAACACGAAATATTTTTTTCTTATAAATTCATATCGATCACAGTCGAAATCTGATGCGCCCCACCCGAACGTGCCTAACGACAGTTCGGCTCGGGCGGGTATTCAGTTGCGCCACGCGGCCAATAAAGTTTTCAAAAATATCTTCTTTTCAAGAATTAATAAATTCTAAACTAGGAGGACAATCTTGATTTTACAACTGTCGATATCGTTTTGCCATCTGCTTTTCCTGCCAATTTTCCACTAGCAATGCCCATAACTTTTCCCATATCTGCCATTGAAGAAGCTCCAGTTTCTGCGATAATTTCATCTACTATTTTGCTTACTTCTTCAACACTTAGTTGCTTTGGCAAAAATTGCTCGATTACTTTAGCTTGAAGCAATTCTGGTTCAGCAAGATCCTCACGCCCTTGTTCGTTATAAATGGCTGCACTATCTTTTCTTTGCTTTACTTGCTTTTGAAGAATTTTAATTCCTTCTTCTTCAGATATCTCTTGTTTTGAACCTGTTTCAGTTTGAGCTAGAAGCAATGCTGATTTAACAGATCGCAAAGCTTCCAATGATTGAGTGTCCTTTGATTTCATAGCGGCTTTCATAGCCTCCATCACCTTATCTTGTAAACTCATAATAGTGTTTTTTTGTATGCACGAAGATACTTATTTAAGCTGAAATTTATCTGCTTAAAGATTGACTTTTTTTAATCTTAAATACCATAAATCAAAAAGGTCCGAAACCAATTAAGATTTCGAACCTCTACTTTAAGTGGGGAGAAATATTCACTTAATTAATCTACATTATCGTGTAAAAATGAGTTGTTTCTACGCAATTCAATCTCATCATCTTCTATATTCACAGAAGTTCTAGAAATTGTTGATTCTTTATTGGTATCATTAAGATCTATGCCCATACGCTTATAAGCGGGTTGTTTTTCAATTTCATCAATACGTGAAGGACTGTTCTTAAACTTGTAATTAAACTCTTTCATTTTGCGCTTTCGCTCTTCTGTACGATCGCTTAGTATCTTTGAAATAGGAGAGTTTAACGGGTCTTCAATTTCATTACTTTCGCTATCATCTGGAGATTGCTCAGTTACTGTTTTTTTATCAAATTCAATTTCATTTTCTTCAACAGCTTCTGCCTTATTGTTTGATGGTTTTGCATTATTTAAAGTGTTTTCAACCTCTTGATAATCATCAAGACTATACCTCTTAATTCCATCGTCAGAAACTTCCGTTACAGGCACAACTTCTACGTGGTCTTCCACCTCTATTTCTTCGAGATTGAAAATTGTTTTTTCTTCTCTGTTATTCGTTTCTGCTGGCTTTCTTTCAACAGGTTTTATAGGTAGATCAAACATTAATATTTGATCGTCGTTGTCTTCAACTCCTGTCTTAGACTGTCTAACTTCTTTCGCAGTATTTTTTGCTGAAGCCTCAACAATAACAAATTCGTTTACATTAATTTTATCTACTTCTACTTGATCAAACTCTTCAATTCTTTCAGCTTTTACCTCTTGATATGAAACCGGTAAATTCTTTAGAAGCTCTGAAGTATTTATATATCCTTGAAACGATGGTTTTTGTTCAATTTCATCATCGTCAAAAAGCGTGTGTTTAACCACAGGGGCTTCAGCTTTTGGCTGAGCACTGATAGGATTTTCCGGCAACCTTACAGGTCCAGAAGTAGCTTTTGGTGTAAGGTTTTGCTCCGCTTTTTGATCATCTCCAAGCGTGTGGATTATTTTTTTTGTTTCGGTATTTACAATTTCATTTTGTTGTTCAAAATTAAATCCTGTGGCGATTACAGTAATAGAAATCGATCCTTCTAAGCTTTCATCTTCACCAACACCCATTATAATATTGGCGCTGTGTCCAGCTTCATTTTGAATGTGATCACTGATTTCTCCTATCTCATCGATGGTAATCTCGTCGGATCCGGAAACGATAAGCAGCAATACATTTTTGGCACCTTTAATTTTATTATCGTTAAGTAATGGAGAATCTAGTGCTCTTCCTATACCTTCTTTTGCTCTATTTGCACCAGATGCAGTAGCACTACCCATGATAGCTGTTCCACTATTAGAAAGAACTGTTTTAGCATCTCTAAGGTCAATGTTTTGAGTGTAGTGATGTGTTATAACTTCGGCTATACCACGAGCAGCGGTGGCCAAGACTTCATCAGCTTTAGAGAAACCAGCTTTAAAGCCTAAGTTCCCATAAACTTCACGGAGTTTATTATTATTAATTACCACTAATGAATCTACATTTTGACGTAGTTTTTCTACTCCAATTTGAGCTTGTTCATTTCTTGTTTTACCTTCAAATTGGAAGGGGATGGTGACAATACCCACAGTAAGTATATCCATATCCTTTGCCATTTTAGCGATAATTGGAGCGGCACCGGTCCCGGTACCTCCACCCATCCCAGCGGTTATGAATATCATTTTGGTATTTGTAGTTAGCATAGTTTTAATTTCTTCCATACTTTCTACTGCAGATTGTTCACCAACCATCGGATTTGCTCCCGCACCTAGACCTTCAGTTAAGGAAACCCCTAATTGAATTTTAATGGGCACTGGGCTATTTTCTAATGCCTGTGCATCTGTATTACAGATCACGAAATCTACTCCCTTTATGCCCTGGCTAAACATATGGTTAATTGCATTACTACCTCCACCACCAACGCCAATAACTTTAATCACATTTGATTGGTTTTTTGGCAAGTCGAATGAAATGTTCTCAAATTCTGTGTTGCTGCTCATATTTTTGTTTTTAATTGCAATTTTTATTTTTCTTCTCTTTTTTTCTTTTATTACTCTGCGTTATCGAGGAACTCTTTAAATTTTTCGGCCCATTTATCAAAAATACCTCGACCACGTCTAGTTCCTTTTTTTTCTTCTTCTTCTACTTCTTCTCTTTCAATTTCTACTTCAGGTTGCTGAACCGTTTCTTGTTTTTCAGTCTCTTTAACTTCCTCTTCCGTTGGGAAAGTTCTCATCAATGATGATTTTTCCTTGCTTTCAAGACTATTCATCACTAGTCCAACTGCTGTTGCATACATCGGACTGGTAGTTTCAGGGTCGCTATCTCCAGCCAAATGTTCGTTTGGATATCCAATTCGTGTATCCATACCTGTTGCATACTCTACAAGCTGTTTAATATGTTGAAGCTGAGCTCCCCCACCTGTTAATACAATACCTGCAATTAGTTTCTTTTTCTGCTCTTCATGCCCGTAGTTTTTTATCTCGATATACGCTTGCTCAATGATCTCCATAACTCGAGCGTGAATAATTTTTGAAAGGTTTTTTAAGCTAATTTCTTTTGGCTCTCTTCCTCTTAATCCTGGGATTGAAACAATTTCATTGTCTTTATTCTCTCCAGGCCAAGCAGATCCAAATTTTATTTTAAGAAGTTCAGCTTGTTTCTCTATAATCGAACAACCTTCTTTAATATCGTCTGTGATTACATTACCCCCAAAAGGAATTACTGCCGTGTGACGAATAATTCCATCTTTAAATATCGCTAAGTCAGTTGTACCACCTCCTATATCGATTAGTGCAACTCCAGCTTCTTTTTCTTCTTGGCTTAATACAGCTCTTGCTGAGGCTAAGGGTTCTAGGGTGATGGCTGATAGCTCTAACCCTGCACTTTTTATACAACGCCCAACATTTCTAATTGAAGAAACCTGCCCTACAACTACGTGAAAGTTTGCTTCTAATCGCGCACCATACATCCCAATAGGCTCTTTAATTTCTGCCTGTCCATCAACTTTATAATCCTGTGGTAATACATGTAAAATTTCTTCCCCAGGAAGCATTACAAGCTTATGAACTTGGTTACATAAAGCATCAATATCCTCATCTTTAATTACCTCTTCTCCATCTGGTCTAGTAATGTAATCGCTATGCTGAAGGCTTCTAATATGTTGTCCTGCGATACCAACAACAACATCCTTAATCTTCATTCCTGAAGAAGTTTCTGCATCTTGCACCGCCTGTTGAATGGATTGAATGGTTTGTGTAATGTTATTTACAACACCACGATGAACGCCAAGACTTTTTGCCTTGCCTATCCCCAACACTTCCATTTTACCATAATCATTTTTTCTACCAATCATAGCTACTATCTTGGTAGTTCCTATATCCAACCCTACAGCAATATTATCGTTTTCCATGGCCTTACTTTTTTGTGGCTATAACTTGACTATCAAATTTCAAGTTCACCTTGTTGTACCCGTATAGCGTACTATCTTTTTTTGTTTTTTTATAAAATGCTTTAAAGTTTTGAAACTTTTTTTCAATGTTCACTGGATGCCCAAAAAAAACATTAAAATTTACTTTTCTCAATTCCAGTTCAATTTCCCCATCTGCCCTTTGATGAACGCCAATAACGCTCCTTTTCATAAGCTCATCCTCCTTTATTTTCAACAATAAGTCGGTAAGTTCAGAGAACTCACTTTCTGAAACACCAGTAATAATAGGCACTCTTGCTGAATACACTTCAGACAACGGCATTACTTTTCCATCTGAATCCAAGTAATAATCTGGTGTAGCAGACACTCTACCAATGGGTTCGCGCTGTTCTATCCTAGCACATAACTTTCCATCAATAGTTACATACACCTGAGCATCGCGAATCATGGGATTTCCTATTAATCTATACTCCATCTCTCTCAAAGCTAAGGCTTCTTTAGATATGTCCGAAACCTTCTGGTAACTTTGTATCAACAATTTATTAACGTTTTCAAAAGTGATAAAAGGGCTGTTACTATCAACAAAAACAACGTCTATTTTGCTAATTTTTCTCGCTTCATTACGCTTTTTTGTAAAGCTAAAAAGGAAGCCAATTAATCCAAGCAAAAGAATAAGTTTTATGTAAATTATACTACGCCTCATCTTGAAATTTTTGGGTTAACTTATTAACTTCGGCACCAATATCTCCAGCACCTACCAACAATTTTACTCTACTATCCGACTGTGATAAAACTTCAGCTAAATCTGATTTTGAAACCAAGGTTTTATGCTGAGAATCAATCTGATTCAACAACCATTCTGAAGTAATTCCTTCAATTGCCTCTTCTCTAGCTGGATAGATATCCAACAACACCACTTCATCAAATTGTGAAAGACTTCTAGCGAAACTTTCTGCAAAATCTCTTGTTCTTGTAAAAAGATGTGGTTGAAAAACAATCTGCTTTCGATTATTTGGATACATTTCTTCTACTGCTTGATACAAAGCATCTATTTCAGTAGGATGATGAGCATAATCATCTATTAAAACAAGTTTATCAGTTTTAATTTTATACGAGAAACGGCGTTTTACCCCTTTAAAACTCGAAATTGCGTTTTTTAGACATGAAACAGATGCCCCAGCTAACAACGCCATTCCCATTGCCATAATAGCATTGGTAAGATTGTGATGTCCTGGCAAATTAAACGTAATATCTTCAATAAGCTCATTTGGTGTTTTCAAATTGAATAGATATGCTCCATTCTTTATTCTTACATTTTGGGCTTCATAATCTGCAGTATTTTGAACCGCAACAGTCATTCCGTTTAAAGGCAAACCTATCTTTATTAGAACGTTTTCTTTCTTTTCAACTAATTCTGCGAAAGTTGTAAATGCATTTTCAATTTCTGAAACGTCTCCATAAATATCTAAATGGTCGGCGTCCATAGAAGTTATGCAAGATATGTCTGGACGAAGTTGAAGAAACGATCGGTCAAACTCATCGGCTTCAACCACTGTAATTTCACTTCCTTTATAAATAAAATTGGAATTGTAATTCTCCGCAATTCCTCCTAAAAATGCTGTTACCGGCATGTTACATGCAGCTAATAAATGTCCTAATATTGCAGAGGTTGTAGTTTTTCCGTGTGTCCCTGCTACAGCTAGACAAAGTGTATTTTTGGATACCTCTCCTAAAAGTTGAGCACGTTTTACAATTTGAAACTCTTCAGAAATAAAATAGTTTAAAATTTTATTGTTCTTAGGAATTGCAGGGGTGTAAACTACCAAAACATTATGCTTTGCCTTCACCTCAGATTGAAGTGCTGAAATTTCATCTGTAAAAGTTACTGGTATCCCTTCTGCAACCAATTCGTCGGTTAAGTCAGTTGAAGTTTTATCGTACCCAAAAACAGCCTTGCCTTGCATTTTGAAATACCGTGCAAGAGCACTCATCCCAATGCCGCCAATACCTACGAAATAAAAGGTGGTTATGTTTTTTAGGTTGTTCATTAATTGTTGTTCTTCAATAATTTTTCAATCTCTTCAACTATTTCTATTGTGGCATTTGGTTTTGCCAATGCCAATATATTTTTTGAAAGCATTTCCTGCTTCTCTATAGAGGAAATCAATTCTGAAAATTCCTTTTCAAAATTTGTATCCAGCTCATTTTCTTTAATTAAAATAGCAGCATTTTTTTCCGAAATTGCCAACGCGTTTTTTGTTTGATGGTCTTCAGCAACATTTGGCGAAGGGATAAATACAACTGGTTTTCCCACCAAACATAATTCTGAAACCGATAGCGCTCCCGCTCTTGAAATAATAAAATCTGAAGCTGCGTAAGCCAAATCCATTCTGTTTAAAAAAGTATGGACTTGTACATTTTCATTTCCTTTGTATCTATAGGTTTCTTCGTAAAATTTCCCGCATTGCCATATAACTTGTAAGTTGATTCTTTCAAAAAAAGGCAATGATTTTTCAATTAATTGATTTATTCTTCTAGCTCCTAAACTACCTCCTAAAACCAAAAGTGTCTTTTTATCCCTATTCAGCTTATAGAAAGCAAGTGCTTCTTCTCTTTTAAAAGAAATATCCAACAAATCTTGTCTTACTGGATTTCCCGTTAACTTTATTTTTTCAGAAGGAAAAAATTTCTCCATTCCTTCATAAGCCACACATATTTTCTGAACTTTACTACTAAGCCATTTATTGGTAATTCCTGCGTGACTATTCTGCTCTTGAATTAAACAAGGTATATTTCGCATTGCAGCCATTCGCAACAGTGGCGCACTTGCATAACCTCCAGTTCCAATTGCAGCATCGGGTTTAAAAGTTTTTAAAATAGACTTTGATTTGATTAAACTTGAAACCAGCTTTAACGGAAAAGCCAAATTTTGCAATGAAAGATTGCGTTGCAATCCAGAAATCCAAAGACCTTTTATTTTATATCCTGCTTGTGGGACTTTTTCCATCTCCATTCTGTCCTGTGCTCCCACAAATAAAAATTCAGCGTCAGGGAAACGAGTCTTTAACTCATTTGCAATAGCAATAGCTGGGTAAATATGCCCCCCAGTACCACCCCCTGATATGATGAATTTTTTGTTTTTCAATTTTTTGTTTTCTTCTTTATTACACTTAACAACTCTTGTTGTATTCTATATGGTTTCACTTAAAACATCAAGTGGATTTTCTTCCTCTTCTTCCTTTGCTGGAACTTCTCTTTTGGCACTCACACTCAAAATCATTCCCAGTGCCAAACATGTCATCCAAATAGAGGTTCCACCACTACTAATTAAGGGTAAGTTTTGTCCAGTTACAGGAAATAATTCGACTGCCACAGCCATATTAATCATCGCCCTAAAAATTATGGGAAAACCTACACCAATAACTAGTAGTTTGGTAAAGACCGACGGTGCTTTATGAGCAACTACCACTATTCGAAATAACAAAAACAGATATATAGCCATTAAGGTTAACCCTCCAATCAAACCAAACTCTTCAACGATTACCGCATAAATAAAATCTGAGGATGATTGTGGTAAGAAATTCTTCTGAACACTTTTTCCTGGACCTAATCCAGTAATACCTCCCGAGGCAATAGCAATTTTTGCTTTTTCTATTTGATAATCTGCTTCTGTATCTTCTTTATCAGCAAAATTTTCTACCCTACTTATCCAAGTATCTACACGGTTAGGAAATACTCCGGGAAATGCTTTGGCAGTTAAGACAAACAAAGTTAAAAACAGTAACCCTGCACCAAGTATAACGCCAAGATATTTTAATGGATATCCTCCTACAAAAACAAGCATAACAACCATTACAAAAAATATTGCAGTGGTAGAAAAGTTTGCAGGTAGAATTAAACCAAGAACGATAAACACTGGTACCCAAAGAAGTAAAAGCGTTTCTTTAAAAGAAACTTCTTTATCTTTAATACGAGCCAAATACCGCGCTACATAGGTCATTAACACTACCCCTGCTAAGGTTGATGTCTGAAAGCTTAGTCCAACAAATGGCAACCTAATCCATCGGCTGGCATTTGCACCCCCTATGGTTGTACCTTGTGATAGCGTAATTACTAACAGGAATATTATAATAGGCAATCCAATTATAGAAAGTCCTCCAAAGTAATTATAGGGTATTCTATGCACTGCATACAACACGATAAAACCTAAAATTAAATGCGCTAGATGTCGCAATAAAAAAGGCAATGTATTTCCATCATTGTTATACAAATATGCAAGATTGCTACTTGCACTATAAACAGGCAGGAAAGATATAAGTGCTAGAAGCCCAACTATCCCCCAGATTGCTCTATCTCCTTTTGTATATTGGAAAATATTTATCATTTACCTTTTCCGCTATTATTTAATGTTTTTAATTCTTTTTTATGTCTTACTACAAGTTTCTTACAGCATCCTTAAACTGTCTTCCTCGGTCTTCGTAGTTTTCAAATAAATCGAAACTTGCACAAGCAGGAGAAAGTAGAACTGTATTATTTCTTTCGGCTAATTTATACGCAACTTGAACAGCCATTTGCATTGAATCTGCTTCAACAATTGTATCTACTATATTACCAAAAGCATTAATTAATTTTTGATTGTCAACTCCCAAACAAATTATTGCTTTTACTTTTTCATTAACTAGTGGAAGTAATTCGTTGTAATCGTTGCCTTTATCAACACCTCCAACAATCCAAACAGTTGGATTTTCCATACTGTCTAAAGCAAAATATGTAGCATTTACATTTGTTGCCTTGGAATCGTTAACATACATCACATTATTAATTTTTAGCACATTTTCAAGTCTGTGTTCTACCCCCTGAAACCCTTCAAGACTTTCTCTAATTGTTTGTTTACGTATTCTCAATAATGTAGCTACGGTTGAAGCAGCCATTGCATTCTTTACATTGTGTTCTCCCTGTATTCCTATTGTTGCGATTGGCATAGTGAATTCTGTATTATTTATTTTAATTATTATATCGTTATCTCTTCTAAAAGCTCCTTGTTTCAATTCTTTTTTTAATGAAAAAGGAAGCGGTTGTGATTTTATGGGATTCTGTGAAAGCCATTTTAAGATTTCTTCATCATCGGCATCATAAATGAAAAAGTCTTGCGATGTTTGATTCAATAGTATTCTGAATTTGGACGCGATATAATTTTCATATTTATAATTGTATCTATCCAAATGATCAGGACTCAAATTGATTAATGCGGCAATGTGAGGTGAAAATGTTTCAATACCATCTAGCTGAAAACTACTTAGTTCTAATACGAAGTGATCGTATTTAGCTTCGGAAACTTGTTCTGCAAAACTCTTCCCTATATTACCTCCAAGAGCAACATTTAACCCACCGTTTTTCAATACTTCATAAGTTAAACTTGCGGTTGTAGTTTTTCCATTACTTCCAGTAATTCCAACAATGGTCGCGTTTGTATATTTAGAGGCAAATTCAATTTCTGAAATCACCTTTACTTTATTCTCGCGTAACTTTCTCACGATTGAAACAGTTTCAGGAATACCTGGACTTTTCATTACAACGTCGGCAGAAAGAATTTTCTCTTCAGAATGACCTCCTTCTTCCCATTCAATCTCATTATTTAAAAGAACTTGTTTGTACTTATCTTTTATTTTTCCAAAGTCTGACACAAACACTTCAAACTTCTGTTTCTTACCCAATATGGCCGTACCTACTCCACTTTCTCCCGCGCCAAGAATGACCAATTTTCCTTTCATGTCTATTTATATTTTCGTTAAAACGTGAAACTTCACATCTCTATCGAATTTTTAGCGTGACGATGGTTATTATCGCCAAGAATATTCCTACAATCCAAAATCGTGTTACAATTTTGCTTTCATGAAATCCTTTAATTTGATAATGGTGATGCAATGGCGACATTCTAAAAATGCGTCGACCTTCACCATATTTTTTCTTTGTGTATTTAAACCAACCTACCTGCATTACCACAGAAAGATTTTCCATCAGAAAAATTCCGCAGAGGATTGGGATTAACAACTCTTTTCTTACTGCAATAGCTATAACTGCTATAATTCCACCAATAGTTAAACTTCCGGTATCTCCCATAAACACTTGTGCAGGGTAGGTGTTATACCATAAAAATCCAATAAGAGCACCAACAAAGGCAGTGATAAATATGGTCATCTCTCCCGTATTTGGAATATACATTATGTTGAGATAGTCGGAGAAAATAACGTTACCCGAAACCCAGGCAAACAATGCTAGTGTTACCCCAATTATCGCTGAAGTTCCAGCGGCAAGTCCATCTATTCCATCGGTTAAATTTGCTCCATTTGAAACTGCAGTAATTATAAAAATTACAATCGGTATAAATATCAACCAGACATAGCTTTTGTAGCCCTCTCCTGCCCAACTAATTAAAGTGGCGTAATCGAATTCATTTTCTTTTACAAAAGGGATAGTAGTCAACATCGACTTATCTTTTACATAAAATTGGTCTACCGGTCCTTTAGCTATAATTTCGGTTTGGGCTCCAGGCGTTGTAGTATTGTGCTGCACTACGATATCTGGATGAAAGTACATTACAACCCCTACGAAAAGTCCTAATCCAACCTGACCAATTACCTTAAACCGTCCTGGCAATCCTTCCTTATCATTTTTAAATTTTTTGATATAATCGTCAATAAAGCCGATTACTCCCATCCAGAGTGTAGTAACAATTAATAGGATTACATAAATATTTTCAAGTTTTGCAAATAGTAAAACCGGAATTAATGTGGCTAGAATAATTATTATTCCGCCCATCGTTGGCGTTCCTGCTTTTTCATTTTGACCTTCTAAACCAAGATCACGGATAGACTCCCCTACTTGTTTTCTTCTTAGATAACTAATGATTTTTTTTCCATAAACTGTAGCAATAAACAGCGATAAAATAACTGCTAAACTTGCTCGGAATGTAATGAAGTTAAACAACCCCGCTCCTGGCAAATCGTATGTTTTGTCTAAGTATTCAAAGAGATAATAGAGCATGGGGTTATTTTTTTAATAGCGTTAAAATTTCATTTACAATTTTAAAATCATCAAAATCAAAACGTTCACCATTAATTTCCTGGTAGGTTTCATGACCTTTTCCAGCAATTAAAATAATGTCGTTTTCATTAGCCATTTGGCAAGCCGCTTTTATGGCTTCTTTTCTATTTGTTATAGAAATTGTTCTTTTATAATGTTCAGCAGGAACACCTGCTTCAACTTGTTCAATAATTCTATCTGGATTTTCAGTACGAGGGTTATCACTTGTAAAAACCACTTTTGTGCTTAATGTAGCAGCTATTTTACCCATTACTGGACGCTTAGATGTATCGCGATCGCCGCCACATCCTACAACGGTTATCACTTCTTCATTTCCTGTACGAATACTATTTATAGTTTCTAATACATTTTTTAAAGCATCAGGAGTGTGCGCATAATCTACAATAGCGGTTATCTTGTTCTCCGAAATTAAATATTGAAATCTTCCATCAACACTGTCTAGAGTGCTAATTAATTGTAGCGTTTCTAGCTCCTTTAATCCTAATAACTGAGCAGTGCCGTAAATTGCAAGAAGGTTGTAAACATTAAAACCTCCTATCAACTTCACCCACAATTCTTGATTGTTGATTTTAATAAGTTGACCAGAAAATTGACTTTCTAAGATTTGCGCTTTAAAGTCTGCAAAGGTTTTTAAAGCGTAAGTTTGTTTCTTTGCTTTAGTATTCTGAAGCATAACTGCCCCATTTTTATCGTCAGCATTCACCAAAGCAAAAGCGGTGTTTGGTAAATTATCGAAAAACGACTTTTTTACGTCGCGATATTCAGCGAAATCTTTGTGGTAATCTAAATGGTCGTGAGATAGGTTTGTGTAAACACCACCAGCAAATTTTAAAGCCTCTGTTCGTTTTTGATGAATTCCATGCGAACTTACCTCCATAAAACAGAACTCTACACCGGCATCAACCATTTTACGCAAATAACTATTTATTGTGATTGAATCTGGGGTTGTATGTGAGGTTTTATACTCGGTATCCCCTACCATTATGTTTACCGTAGAAATCAACCCAACTTCCATCCCAGCTTTTTTGAAAAGTTTGTATAAAAGTGTAGAAATTGTGGTTTTCCCATTAGTTCCTGTAATCCCAATAAGTTTTAAGTCTTCCGATGGGTTTCCGTAGAAGTTCGCCGCCATAATTGCTAAGGCTTTATGCGTATTGGTTACCTGAACATAGGTAATTCCATTTACTATGTTTTTAGGTAGTGTTTCACAAATAATCGCCAAAGCTCCTTGATCTGCAGCTTTTTTTATAAATTGATGTCCGTCAGAAACAGTTCCCTTTATAGCTATAAAAACATCGTTTAATGAGACTTTTCTAGAATCGAATTCTAGATTATTAACAGCCACAGAAGTATTTCCAACGACACTTTCGATGGTTACTTTATATAATATGTCCTTTAAAAGAATCACGATAATTTTAAGGTTATTAATTTGCCCTTTTCTAGGGTTTCTCCTGATTTTATGGATTGACTCGTAACTGAACCGTTACCCACAACTTGCACTTTAAGCCCAAGATTTTCTAGTATAGAAACCGCATCCATCCCCGCCATTCCAGTTACATTCGGAATAGTTTTATGTGACTTTTGAAGTTTAGCATAGTATTTTTCGAAATCTTTTTCAATTTCTGGATCTGGTGTTTCTATATTTTTAACATCATCTATGGTTCTAGATTCTGTAAATATTTTTTGAGCAATTCTTTTGAAAACAGGCCCAGAAACATCAGCCCCGTAAAATCCCTTTTTTATACTCGGCTTGTGAATTATCACTATACAGGAGTACTTCGGATTTTCAACAGGGAAAAATCCTGCGAATGATGAGATATATCGAGGATTGCTATTCCAGTCTTTGTGCCAATATTCCGTACGTGCCGTTCCAGTTTTTCCTGCCATTGAAAAATCTGGAGAGTATAACGATCTACCCGTTCCACGCTCAACGGTATTTTTCATAATCTCCTTAATTTCATTCAAAATCTTATCCGAACAAATTTTAGGATTAATAATTTTTGTATCGTAGGTAGTTACTCTTTCATTCCACGCACGAACTTCTTTAATAAAACGTGGTTTTACCATCACTCCATTATTAGCGATAGCATTATAAAAAGTTAAGGTCTGTAAAGGAGTTATTTCAAGATTATACCCATAGGCTATGGAAGGAAGTGCGTTTCTACTCCATTTCTTATCCCCCGGTTCCGGTATCATAGGCTCACCTTCCCCTTTAATAGCGACACCTGTTTTTTCATTTAGGTGCCAGCTCTTTAAGCGGTTTATAAATTTGTTTGGGTTTTTTGAATACCCTTCATCTATAATTGTAGCCAAACCTATATTAGAAGAAACCTCTAGAGATCTTGCAGCAGAAATTTCACCATATCCACCTCGTTTTGAATCGTGTACCGGCTTTCCGTAGAATACCTTTCTACCATTCCCAGTATCAACAACAGTGCTTGTATCAACAACTTTATCTTCCAAAGCTGCCATCAATGCCATTACTTTAAAAGTTGAACCCGGTTCATGCGATTCGTATACAGCGTAGTTGCGTTTTTCGTAATAAACACCATTTGATGCCACACCCAAATTAGAGACCGCTTTAATTTCTCCAGTAGCAACCTCCATTACGATAACGGTTCCGTGCTCAGCTTGGTAGTGCTCTAATTGCTTTAACAAAGCATGATGTGCTATGTCTTGAATATTCACATTAATAGTAGATACAATATCGTAGCCGTCTTGTGGTTCTATTTCGTTTTCGTCAAAAATTGGCTTCCACTGACCTTTGGAGATTTTTTGCTTTAGTCTATGGCCTTCTTTTCCCGTAAGTAAATCGTTGAATGCACCTTCGAGACCAATAGCATAATAACCTGGACGATCACTAGCTTCATTTCCAACAGTACGCTGAGCTATTTTCCCAATTGGATGTTCACGAACCGTACGTTGTTCTACTATAATTCCTCCTCTATTCGGTCCTTTATTAAAAAGTGGTAAGTTTCTTACCTTAATATAATCAGAGTACCCAAGATTTTTTACTACAGATACGTACCTGTTTTTATTAGCTTTAGCCTTTCTAAACTTATTTTGATAATAAGAAACTGGTTTCCCAAACATTTTACTAAGCCCTTCAGAAAGGGGCTTTATATTTTCATTAAAATCCTTATCCTTTGGCGCTAAAGCATCAAAACGTATATCGTATTTGGGAACGGAGGTAGCTAACAAACTACCATCATCAGCATAGACATTTCCTCTATTAGCAGGGATTACAAAGTTTTTGGTTGTATTTTGTTTCGCGAGTTCACGATACTCATCTCCATCAACAAATTGTATATTTATCAATTTTATGCTTATGGCAAAAGCAAACAACAACATACACCCTGCAACGATGTATAGTCTGTTTAATATGTTTCTTTCGTCAAATGCCATTTTTTCTTATCAGTATCTTTTTATTGATTTATAGTATTCTTACTCCTCATCATTAATAATCCTAATACGTTTAGGAGGAGTTGTTGAAGGCTGCAAACCTTGATTTTCCATAGCAGCAATTATTTTACTTTCCATTCTAGTTTGCATCAACTGCATTCGCACATCCACATACTCGCTTTTCAACTCTTTTACCTGCGCATTTAAGCCTGATATTTCGTGCACTTTTTTATCTGCGTTATGCGAAGATGCAATCATTATCAAAGCTAAAAGAGATAGAAATATGATGAAGCGCCAATTCTTTAAGGCCTCGTCACTTACCAAGAATTTTCCTTTTACTATGTTATAAAAGCTTTCCTTCAAAACTTACGATTAGAGATTTATTAAATAGCGAAACACCAGCTTCTACTTCCTTTTATACCAACATTTACTCAACCTCGTCTTCTTACAACTTCTCAGCAATACGAAGTTTTGCACTTCTAGCTCGATTGTTCATTTTTATCTCCTCCTTGGTAGGAACGATAAATTTTCCAACGGCTTTAAATGGAACTTCAAAATTTCCAAACACATCTCTTTCAGGCTCCCCTTCAAACAATCCATTACGGATATATCTTTTAACCAACCTATCTTCCAAAGAATGGTAACTTATTAAGCTTATACGCCCACCAGATTTTAAAACCTCGTTGGTCTGTAATAAAAACTCCTTAAGAGCTTCTAGTTCTTGATTCACTTCTATTCTAATAGCTTGGTAAATCTGAGCTAGAATTTTATTTTCCTTATGTGCTGGCAAAAACCTACTCAGCACTTTTTTAAGTTGCTCGCTTGTTTTAATTTTTTCTTCTTCCCTAGCTGCAACAATCACTCTTGCCATTGCTGGCGCACTTCTTAACTCACCATAGTTTGCAAGCACATCTCGCAATTGCTCCTCCTCATATTTATTAACAACTGTATAAGCCGAAAAATTTGTTTCGCGATTCATTCGCATATCCAAATCCGCTTCAAAACGAGTTGAAAAACCTCTTTCTGCAACATCGAACTGATGTGAAGAAACGCCAAAGTCTCCAAGTATTCCATCTACAGTTCGAAATCCGTGAAACCTTAAAAACTTCTTTAGAAATCGAAAATTCTGATTTATCAGCAAAAACCGCTCATCATCAATCGAATTAATCAAAGCATCTTTATCTTGATCAAATCCAATCAGCTTTCCCTCTGGCCCTAATCTGCTTAAAATTTCACGAGAATGTCCGCCACCACCGAAAGTAACATCAACATAAACTCCGTCTGGCTTAATATTTAAACCATCCACAGTTTCCTTCAATAAGACTGGGTTATGATAGTCCATTTTCTTCTTCAAAATTATTACCCATTACCTCTTCGGCTAAATCAGCGAAATCTTCTGGGGAAACAGAAATAGACTCCTCGTACTTGTCTTTATCCCAAATTTCTAATTTCTCTATCGCTGAAGAAATAACCAATTCTTTATCTATTCCCGCAAAAGACATCAAGTCCTTCGGGATCAACAATCTACCAGCAGCATCAAGCTCTACTACCTTAACTCCTGCTGTAAACATTCTAATAAAATCGTTGTTTTTCCTTGTAAACCGGTTAAGCTTACTCATCTTCTTCATCATCTCCTCCCATTCTTTCATAGGATATAATTCCAAACACGGTTGAAAAACCGCTCTTTTAATCACAAACCCTTCTAGCACCACCGAAGCCAACTGCTTTTTAAGCTGCGCAGGCACCATGACACGCCCTTTTGCGTCTGCCTTACATTCGTATGAGCCTATTATATTGAGCATTACGGAAAATTCCTATTTGTGATTTGTAGATTCAAATATATATATATTTTACCACTTTTTACCACATTATACCACATTGTTAATAAATTTTACCACATTGAAGTCATTGCTTAACCATCATTTGAAAACAAAGGCTAATTTTAAGTAGAGTGTATGAAAAATTTTTGTTTACTTTTGTTTCTAATAAATTGCACCAACCAAGTATGACTAACAACTTAAAGAAAGAAGGAAAATTTTCATATTTAGAAATAGGTGAAGGGACACCAATCATAATACTTCATGGCCTTATGGGTGGATTAAGCAATTTTGATGGAGTTGCAAATTTCTTTCCTCCGAAGGGTTACAAAGTTCTTATTCCCGAATTACCCATTTACAAAATGACCTTATTGCGAACAAATGTGAAAACTTTCGCCAAGTATGTTGGTGATTTTATAGACCATTTAGGTTACGGTGAAGTTATTTTACTTGGAAACTCCTTAGGCGGGCACATAGGCTTGCTTTGCACCAAATTATATCCTGAAAAAGTTAAGGCCTTAGTTATCACTGGTAGTTCCGGTTTGTACGAAAGCGCTATGGGAGAAAGTTACCCTAAACGCGGGGATTACGAGTACATAAAGAAAAAAGCTGAAAACGTATTTTACGATCCAGCGGTAGCAACAAAAGAAATTGTTGACGATGTATTTGAAACTGTAAACGACAGAAATAAGTTAATTAGAACTCTTGCCATTGCCAAAAGTGCCATTAGACACAACATGGCAAAGGATTTGCCGAAAATGCATACTCCTACCTGTATTATTTGGGGAAGAAATGACAATGTTACACCTCCTGAGGTTGCTATTGAATTTGACGAACTGCTTCCAGATTCAGAACTTTTTTGGATTGACGAGTGCGGACACGCTGCTATGATGGAACACCCTGAAAAATTTAACGAATTACTTTACTCTTGGTTACAAAAACGTAAATTTTAATTGTTTCTAGTTTTACAAAAACTTATTTCTCTATTAAATCCTAAACAAAAATAAATGCACATTAAATCGGCAGAATTTGTAATAAGCAATAGCGATGTAGACAAATGTCCAAAAGATCGCTTGCCTGAATATGCATTTATTGGGCGAAGTAATGTTGGGAAGTCCTCTCTTATCAATATGTTGATGCTTCGTAAAAACTTAGCAAAAACTTCTGGACGTCCTGGAAAAACTCAGCTTATCAACCACTTTTTAGTCAATAAAAATTGGTATTTAGTCGATTTACCTGGGTACGGGTATGCGCGAGTTTCGAAAAGCAGTAAAAAAACTTTCCAAAAGTTTATTACCGATTATTTTGCCAAAAGAGAGCAAATGATTCTCGCATTTGTACTTGTAGACTGCCGTCACGAACCTCAACCTATCGATTTAGAATTTATGACATGGTTAGGCGAGAATGGTATTCCTTTCAATATTATCTTTACAAAGGCAGATAAATTAAAGCCAATGGCATTGGAACGCAACATAAATACCTATACAGATAAAATGCTGGAAACTTGGGTTGAAATGCCAAATTACTTTGTTACCTCAGCTAGCAATTCAGCAGGAAGAGAAGAGCTATTAAACTATATAGATGAATTAAATTCAAATATAAATCGCGCTGAATTTTAATCTTCTTTACTTCCGATAAAACTTCTCGTTAAAAAAGAATCTCACAGATTATTCAACTTTTTATTGGAATAACCTCCACATCTCCATAACTTCGTTTATGTTGGAACAGATTTTTGCTTTAATCTGAATCTATACCTCAAATAAACCTAAAATTATGAAGAACTTATCAAGCCTTACCTCAATGTTTTTTCTTCTATTTTCGTTAAATAGTTGCGCTACATTTTCATCGGCAGGTTTTGAGAATCAGTATATAATTGATGGAAAATCTGATTTAACTACACCAATTAATTCTTCGAAAAAAATTAACCACAACACTTGGAATGAACTTCTTAAAAGGCACGTTCAAAACAACGGATTAGTCGACTATAAAGGGTTTATTAAGGATAAAGCTAAATTAAACGACTACTTAAAAATGCTTTCTCTTAATCAACCTAATAGCACTTGGAATAAACCTAAAATATTAGCCTATTACATTAACCTGTACAACGCTGCCACTGTTAAACTTATAATTGAAAATTATCCTGTAAAAAGCATTAAAGACATAAGTCGTCCTTGGTCTAAAAACAGAGTTTTAATAGGGAGTGAAATGATTTCTCTAAACAATATTGAACATGGAATTCTGCGAAAGATGAACGAGCCTAGAATTCATTTCGCGTTAAATTGTGCTTCCATCTCCTGCCCTAAACTCTTAAATGAAGCTTTTACCGCAAATAAAGTTGAACAGCAGCTAGAACGAGTTACAAATGAATTCATCAACAGTAAAGAAAATAATATTTCAATTTCTGAAGCTAAGATTTCATCTATATTTAAATGGTACAAAAATGATTTCTTAGTTAACGAGAAGAAAGATTTAATTGGCTTTATAAATCAATATTCGAAAGTCAAGATAAACTCAAATGCGACAATTTCATATTTAGATTACAATTGGAATTTGAATGAAAAGATTTGAAATAATTTCCAAGCCGTTTTATAGCCGTTGGTAAAACCACCTCAAATAGTTCAGATTTACGACGCTATAACCAGCAATCATCAGACAACTATACTAATAGTTTTTTTATCAATAATTTTCGATACTTAGTAATTTGTATATTCCTAAAAATAAATCAGCATAATGCTTTCTATTATAATTCCGGTATTAAATGAAGATCAAATCATCGAAAGATTACTTTTTCATTTAATGGAAAATAGTTCAGGTGAAAATGATATTGAAGTAATAATAGTTGATGGTGGAAGCACAGATAATACTAGGGACTTAATTCAAGGCTTCAGCAAACAGACCTCGATCCCTGAAAAGATTGAAAACTCAAAAAATAGAATTTCTTTTCGGCTTTTTTTCTCAGAAAAAGGAAGGGCTAAACAAATGAATTATGGGGCAAAACAAGCTTCTTCTGAAACCCTTTACTTTCTCCACGCCGATTCTTTCCCGCCGAAAAATTATGATACGTATATTTTATCTGAAATATACAAAGGCAATATTGCTGGATGTTTTAGAATGAAATTTGACAGTAATCACTGGTGGTTAAAACTTGCTGGATGGTTGACAAGGTTTAAATGGAAGGGTTGCAGAGGGGGAGATCAAAGCCTTTTTATTTCTAAAAAACTTTTCAATAAAATCGGTGGGTTTGATGAGAGCTATATTATTTACGAAGACAATGTTTTAATTAATGAACTATACAATAGAAAGTCTTTTAACGTAATACCACATTCCCTAACAACCTCAGCAAGGCGTTACAAAGATTTTGGAATTTGGCGTTTGCAATATCATTTTTGGGCTATTCATTTAAAGAAGTGGTTAGGTGCGAATGCAGATGAACTATATGCATACTATTCAAAAAATATTTGTAAAACACAATAAAACACCAATAGGTAAATATCAGAATTATTGCTGTTTAGTTTAATATCGCTTTGTTTTTTTCGATATTGTAAAGAATTTTAAAGATAAACTATATGAATATTTTTGAGGCTATTAGAAAAGATCACGATATACAACGCGAACTTTGTCGCTTGATTACTTCAACCTCGGGCGACACTAAAGGGAGAAAGCAAAAATGGCAAGCGTTAAAACACGAATTGCAAATTCACGCAGATGCTGAGGAACGTACTTTTTACGCACCGCTAATTCACAATGATATGATGCAAGAACACGCACGTCATGGAATTGCAGAGCACCACGAAATGGATGAACTCATTGAAAAAATTGACGATACAGATATGGATTCACCTGCATGGCTAGTTTACGCCAAACAACTATGTGAAAAGGTAGAACATCATTTAGAAGATGAAGAACACAGCTTCTTCCAATTAGCAGGAAAAGTGTTTACCGAATCACAAAAAACAGATATCGCAAAAGATTATTTAAAGCAAATGAAAGAGAACAGATAAGTCCTATAATTTAATCTTATAGAACTCCAGGTAACATAAATTAAGCCTAACAGGTTTTAAAACCTGTTAGGTTATTTTGTTTTACATCCCAGAAATCACCTTATCCTTTGGAAGTTTTACAGAATAAGAAAATCTCATCTTCTTAGTCTCCCCTGCTTTTAAGTTTAAACTCCAAGTAAGCTCTCCTCTATCGCTATTCACATCTGCATTAGAAGTTTCAATAAGCTTGATTTCTATATCCTTTTCAGTTGAAAGCGGAAATTGTTCTTTAACATCAATATTTACTGCTTCACTACGCGTGTTTTTAACAGAAATCTCATAAGTATAAACTCGTTTTTGAGAATTGCCAAAGAAAGAAGTACTCCCTTCCTCATTCACTCTTTCACGCTTAGTAACAATACGTTCGTCTCTTCCTAAACTTAAAGTTAATTTTTCTTCAGTTGAATTTGGATTAATATATGAGCTACCAGCAAAATTATTATCGATAATCAAGTTCGCACTACCTGGCAAAAGGTTAAGCTTACTCCAATCTGAAATTTTTGCAATTAAGAAAGCTGTTTCGTCCAATCGCGGTACAGTAAGATATGAGTATTTTGCAGGCAATTGATATTCCTTTAACCTAACTGCCTGTGGTTTCTGATTTGAATAAACATTATAAGGCGTATTTATTACAAATGAAGTTGACAGTTGATTCTCCTCAACTACTGCCATCTCATTTCTAGTGGCTCCATCTTCCAATACTTCCACTTGTGCTCCAGCAATTTTACCTTGTAATCTCTGAGGGAGCGGAGCAGCAGGTTGATAAAAACCTACCCACCACGGATTTAAATGTGGCGCATTGTTATTGCGTTTCGGGTTTCCGCTTGAAAAAGTCAATTTCACTTGCTTCCAATCAATTCCTGTAGCTTGTGAAACGTTAGCGTTGTATACTAGTTGTACAGGCTCATTTAGGTTATCTACTCTTACTTCATAAAAAGGTGTCCAAGATACATTATTCGTAAAGTAGTGGAGGTCAAAATTTGTTTTCACAGCTCTATTAGAATTCAATCGAACAACTAATTGTCCTGCATTTTGTCCATTACCACCAGCCTCTTGTAACTGATTATTTAACTTATTAACTATCTTTTGTTGCTCTATTTCTTTACTTTTCAAGTCCAAAATATTTGCAGAAAGGGTTTTATGTTCCTCTCTGTAATATTTTATCATTGTAGCCATACTCGTCGGGGACACTCCATTTTGTCCACCAAACTTTTTATTTTCTTCCAATAATGCTAAAGTACTTTCCTCACCTTTTCGGGCAGTTATTAATTGATCTAAAGTATTTTTAGCTTCTTCATATTTACGCTTTACTTCTAAATATTGAGCGCTTTGATTTTCCCCTTTTACCAAATAATCTCTTTCAAAGGATACCGAAAGAATTGTTAATTGGCTATTATCACTTGTTATGCGAATACTATTGGGATCAACATTTTGCGCAATCTGACTAATTACAAGTTCAGAACTTCCATTAGGCACAGAAAACTGCCTAACCGTATGATGCATACTTGCTCCACGCCCGTATATTATTACATCTTCTAAAGAAGCTGTAGCCTCTAATGTGTTTTGTGCAAACCCCATTTGTGTTGTTAGCGTCAGAACAAAAAATACTATTGGGAGAGGGAAAAGTTTTATAAGAGTTTTCATAAGCAATGTGTTTTTATCGATATATTCAATATTTGTGCCGAGCTCGAATAACCTTAAAACTATTCCTTATTATTTAGAATAGTATTTTTTTACAACAGCTTCGGCCGACTTGTTTTGAGGAGTGAATTGACTATCATTTTCACCACCTACCTTATCGTGTGCGATAAACCATTTCCAAAGAAATCCTCCTGCAAACCAATTTTCATCCCAAATAGATTGGTATAGCCCTTCCAATAAATTAGATTGAGCTTGTAAATTCACCGAATTCATAGACCTATCACTTTTCCAAGGTTCTTTTCCACTATAATCTACACTTCGATACCCATATTCAGTAAAAAGAATTTTTTTGCCTTTTTCTTTTGAAAGGTTTTTCATTTCAATTTGCCATTTCTCAAAACCCGATTTTATTTCAGCAATAGTTGGAGTCTGACTATTAGAAACAGGGAAATACGCATCAACCCCAATATAATCTAAAACATCCCAAAAAGGAACTCTCTTATATTCGTCCCAATTAGCAGCATAAGTAAGTTTTCCACTGTAAACTGCCCGAACTTCTGAAACTAATTCACGCCAATACTCGGGCCTGTGAACTATAAAATTTTCCAATTCGGTACCAATACAGAATATTTCAACATGCTTTTTTTCAGCTAATCGAGCATAATCTAATATGAATTTTTTATAGGAGTTTTCTAAATTCAACCAATCTTCTTCTAAGTTCATCTTAATTTCACCTGTGAATTCTCCCCGCCAAACCCAAATTTGAGGCTTTATCATTACCTTGATGTTATTCTTATGAAGTGCTTTTACATATTGCTCAACCCCATTTAATCTTTCTCCAAACCATTGTCTTTCTGAATTATATATTAACTCTGGATGTTCAATATCCCTAATAAATCCAAATGGCATAATTGCAGCGTAGTTAGCATTAAGGCTTAATAAAGGTGTGATATTTTCTTGTGTAACCGAATCGCGAGAAGCCACGAAGCTTACTCCATTAATTTTTAATATATTTTCTTTTATCGACTCTTTTTGTATTGCTAAATCTTTCTTTTGCACGCAACTAACAAGCTGAGTAATCAGTAAAATGTAAAATAAAAAAGTTTGTCGTTTTAGCATTATATTTTCTGTGGCCTATGAAATTAAGTTAATAAATTAAAAACCAAAAAATAAATCTAAACTTTTAAATATGCTCTAATTGTAATTGTGTAGTTTTATAGATAATCGAATAAGATTATAATTAAACTATGGAGCACGTTGTTATTATAGGTAATGGAATAGCGGGAATCACTGCTGCTAGGCATATTCGAAAACTTTCGGATAAAAAGATAACTATAATATCTGCAGAAACAGCGTATTTCTTTTCTCGTACGGCATTGATGTATGTTTATATGGGACATATGCGATGGCAAGACATAGAGCCTTACGAAAGTTGGTTTTGGGAGAAAAATGGATTGGAACTCAAAAAAGCCTATGTAGAAAGAGTAGATACAGACAAGAAAACTTTATTCTTTAAAGAGGGTGATTCTATTAATTACGACAAATTAATTATAGCTAGTGGATCTGTTACAAATACCTTTGGTTGGGAGGGTTTAGATTTAAATGGTGTTCAAGGTTTAGTAAACAAGCGAGACTTAGAAACTTTAGAAAAAAATGCTCCTAATAATAAAGTTTGTCCTCATGCAGTGATAATTGGCGGGGGATTAATTGGCGTTGAAATGGCCGAAATGCTTCGCACTAGGGATATAAAAGTTACAATACTAGTTCGAGAAGGAGGTTTTTGGGCAAATGTGCTTCCAAAACCTGAAGCAGAAATGATTTCACAACATATAATCTCACATGGTGTAAACCTAAGGCACCTCAGCAATCTCGAAAAAATTATTGGTGATGCAAATGGAAATGTTAAGGCTGTAATCACAACAGAAGGGGAAAAAATCCCTTGTTCTATTGTGGGAATAACCACTGGAGTAAAGCCTAATATTTCGTTTTTGAAGAATTCAAAAATTGATACCGACAGAGGTATTTTAGTCAACAGGAAATTAGAAACAAACATTAAGGATGTTTACGCTATAGGAGATTGTGCTCAGCAACGAGAACCTATTGGTCTTCGACCTGTAATTGAAGCGGTTTGGTATACGGGTAGAATGATGGGGGAAGCTCTTGCTCAAACTATTTGTGGTAACCCTTTTGAATACAACCCAGGAAATTGGTTTAACAGTGCAAAATTTTTCGACATAGAGTATCAAACTTACGGATGGGTATTTTCAGAAGAAAGAAGAAAGGATTACGAGGAGCAGTTTCACTGGAAATGCAAAAGCAATTTACGAGCTGTAACTGTTTCTTATCATAAGGAAACTCGAGAATTTTTAGGAATAAATACTTTCGGAATAAGAATGCGACACGAAGTTTTTGACAGCTGGTTAAATGAAAAACGCAGTGTTGAATTTGTTATAAAAAATCTTAGCCAGGCTAATTTTGATCCCGAATTTTTCAGGAGATATGAAAAAGAAATTGCGAAGGAATTTTTATCCATTACTCAATTAGCTACATCTTAATAAAATTATGAGTACAGTTCAAAGAAATATGTCCCTTACAGGAGAACCCCCAAAAACCATAAACGGTCAACAAAAAATCGCATCTGCTATTGGGTTGATTGGCTTATTGATTTTAGTATTAGCTCTTTTCAATGTGGATTTTCCCAATAAATCGGTTTGGCTAATAGCTTCCCTAACTGCAATTGGAGGAGGAACTATTTGGTTTAGTATTGCGGCGTATAACCATAAACACGAAGGCATAAAAAACGACGGTATATATTTTAAATCGTTAACCTCAAAAGGTTTTTGGGGATGGATTTTAGGGATTTCCCTAACTTTATTCTATGTATTACTCTATTGGTTTCCACAATATCTAGGCTATGTGCAAGGTGGAGATAACAAAGGTGTTGTTGCTCTTTTTGATCCATTAAGCAGATTTTTAAATGGTGGACCAGCAAGCCAATGGTTTCTATATGGCACACTTTATACTTTGGCAATTTTAGCCTTCGGAATAAAATTTATTTTAAAATACAGACATAATAAATACGAAAAGCTAAGAACGTACTCTGTGATGTTTTTTCAATTAGGGTTTGCCTTTATTATACCTGAATTAATGCAACGTTTAAATAGCGAAACCTTTTCATTACCGTATTACGACTTAAAAAATATTTGGCCTCTTAACCATTATAACTTCGAACAATATAGAGTTGATGATTTTATTTCTGCAGGTAATATCGGAATTGGACTATTAATATTTGGTATTGCTTCCATATTTATAATCACTCCCATCTTAACGTATAAATACGGAAAACGTTGGTATTGTTCATGGGTTTGTGGTTGTGGCGGTCTTGCAGAAACCGCTGGAGATCCTTTCCGTCATTTAAGCGATAAAACGCAGGTAGCTTGGAAAGTTGAAAGATGGGTTATTCACAGTGTATTAGTTTTTGTAGTATTAATGACCACAGCGGTTGTGCACTCTTATTTGGGTGACGATACTTCCAAATATTGGCTTACAAAAGATGTTTTCCTCATAAGTGTCGGTGTTTTTTTAACCTTAGTTTTTGCAGGGGTTTGGATTTTTAAAAGAGAAGAGTTACAAAAAGACGCTCGCATTGGGTCTATAGCCTACTTTGCAATAATCATCGCTTTAATAGCTTTACATTTTACAACAGGAAAAACGTTATTTCTTTTTGATGCTGAAACGCTACGTTCAACTTATGGATTTCTTATTGGAGCTGTTTTTAGCGGGGTAATTGGCGTTGGCTTCTACCCTATTTTTGGCAGTAGAGTATGGTGTCGCTTTGGTTGCCCTATGGCAGCGATTTTAGGATTTCAACAACGTTTATTTTCAAGGTTTAGAATTACTACCAATGGCGGCCAATGTATTAGTTGTGGAAATTGTTCTACATATTGTGAAATGGGAATTGACGTTCGCGCTTATGCTCAAAAAGGAGAAAACATTGTTCGTTCTAGCTGTGTAGGTTGTGGAATATGTTCGGCTGTTTGCCCTCGTGGTGTTTTAAAACTTGAAAACGGCCCATTAGAAAAAAGAATTAATCCGAATGAAATACTACTAGGAAATGATTTAGACCTAATGAATTATGTAAACAAATAATCCATATTTAGTCCTAGATTCCATTTAGGATTATACCTACATTTAAGAGTTTGTCAGATATTTTTCTGAAATTCGCGATTTTAATATTCTAAAGCATTTAATGTCAAAAAACATCAAAGTAATAATTCCTGCCTTCAATGAGGAAGATGCTATTGCTAAAGTAATTGCAGAAATTCCAGAAATTGTTTCAGAAGTAGTTGTTGTAAACAATAATTCTACCGACAATACTGCCAAAGTTGCTGAAGCTGCAGGGGCTACAGTATTACTAGAACCAAAAGCGGGATATGGTTATGCATGCTTGAAAGGAATGGAATATATTGCTAATCTAGAAAAAGCTAAACAACCAGATATTATCGTTTTTCTAGATGGTGACTATAGCGATTACCCTTCTGAATTAACTAGAATTGTAGCACCTATTATCGAAGATGATGTAGATTTTGTTGTAGGTGCTAGAGTAAAAGAACTTATGGAAAATGGCTCTATGACCTTACCTCAACGTTTCGGAAATGCTCTTGCAACTAGGCTTATGAAGCTTTTCTTCAATTCAACTTTTACAGATTTAGGGCCCTTTAGGGCTATTAAATACAATAAGTTGCTTGATTTGCAAATGGAGGATAAAACTTATGGTTGGACAGTTGAAATGCAACTTAAAGCACTAAAAAAGAAGTACACTTATGTTGAAATTCCTGTTAAATATAGAAATCGAATAGGTGTCTCAAAAGTTTCAGGTACGGTAAAAGGTGCTATATTTGCAGGTGTAAAAATTCTAACCTGGATTTTTAAATACAGTTTCAAAAAATGATTCTTGAATCAATAATCATTGCAATATATTCCATTGCCCTTCTCCTCATTTTCATGTACGCGTTGGCGCAACTTAACTTGCTATTCAATTATCTTAACGCAAGAAAAAAACATAATGAATCTCCTACATTTAATTTTTCAAACGCCGAAGAAATCCCATTTGTAACCATTCAACTTCCAGTTTATAATGAGCTGTATGTTATGAAACGCCTATTAGACAATATTTCTCTCATAGACTATCCTCACGACAAATTAGAGATTCAAGTCTTAGACGATAGTACAGATGAATCTTTTGAAACAACCGCCAAACACATTCAAGAACTAAAAAAAACAGGTCTTGATATTCAGCATATTTCGCGCGAAAATAGAGTTGGATTTAAAGCAGGAGCTTTGAAAGAAGGTTTAAATATTGCAAAAGGTGAGTATATCGCCATATTTGACGCAGATTTTCTTCCACAAAAAGATTGGTTAAAAAAGACAATCCCATATTTTAAGGATTCCGAAATTGGCGTGGTGCAAACTCGCTGGGGACATATAAATCGAGATTATTCTATTCTTACCCGTGTTCAGGCTTTTGCTTTAGATGCACACTTTACTCTTGAGCAGGTAGGCAGAAATAGTAAAGGTCACTTTATCAACTTTAATGGTACCGCGGGTATTTGGAGAAAAGAATGCATTCTTGATGCGGGAAATTGGGAAGGCGATACACTAACTGAAGATTTAGACCTTAGCTACCGCGCACAACTAAATAAATGGAAATTTAAATATCTGGAAGATGTAGAAACACCAGCCGAACTTCCAGTAGTAATTAGTGCTGCACGCTCGCAACAATTCAGGTGGAATAAAGGAGGTGCAGAAAACTTTCAAAAAATGGCTTGCCGCGTTTTAAAAAGTGAGAACATATCTAATAAAACGAAAGTACACAGTCTATTGCATTTGCTAAATAGCACTATGTTTTTAAATATTTTGATAGTTGCCATCTTAAGCATTCCGATGCTTTACATTAAGAATGAGTACGAGCATTTAAAGGTGTATTTCTATGTGATGAGCTTTTTCGTAATAAGCACCATTATATTTTTTGTATGTTACTGGTTTACTTTTAAAAGCATTTACGGCGGTGGATTTAAGCGGTTTTTGAAATACACAGCAATGTTTTTTACTTTCTTCTCTATAGCTATGGGCTTTTCCGTACATAATTCGATCGCTGTTTTAGAAGGACATTTTGGTAAAAAAAGTGAATTTATTCGAACACCAAAGTTCAATATTAGCAATTTGAAAGAGGGGTGGAAGGGAAATAAATATATTGCTAAAAATATATCTCCAAATGTAATTATTGAAGGTGTATTAATGATCTATTTCGCCTTTGGAATGTACAGTGCTTTTATTGTAGGAGACCAGGGCGGCGACTTCGGACTTTTCCCTTTTCACCTAATGTTATTTCTAGGATTCGGATTTGTATTTTTTAAATCCTTAACATCGAAGACGTAAAAGGTTGACATAGGTCTTAGAGTTTTCACAACGGTTTTGGCTATGGTTTCATTACGGAATGGTACGCGAGTATCATTCCGCCGTAACCATAAATTTAGCAAAAAAGCTCGAAATTCCGATTAGGAATTTCAGCCGTAATGAACTACAGTCGTTGTTGTAAGTAGTTTTTTTCTTATTAATGCTATTCCAACTATCAATCCGATAATTCCCAATAAAATCAGCAATTCAGTTTTAAAAACGGCAATCAATTTCCAAAAGTCAGATTTTCCATTTATTTGTTTTATTTCAGAGATTTTTGGTAACGAAATATGATTAAAAAAATAGTCTGAGTCTGTAATTCCCGTATCATTTTTTGAAATACAATTAAACAAGAACAAGTGATTGCTCATTAAATAAACTTCCGATTCATAAAGTCGATTTCCAGTGCTGTCAGTCAAGGTCAATTTTTGCCCGATAACCCCATTCTTGTTAATTTCTTTTTTCGAAACAGATGTATTCGGATAGCTTTTTGAAATATTGGGAACAATTTCTTCGTAAAGACTAATTAATTCCTTTTTAGAATTCGGTAGACTTTGTACATCAATCAGCATTTTATTTCCACTGTAAATTATGTCATTTTTTTCAGCTGATAGTTCGTACATTTTAATTCCGTCCTGTTCAGAATCGAAAAGATTGGCATTTTCAGCTGGCAATTTAAATCGAACGTTTTTGTTTAATTCAAAATCAAACCATTGTCCGTTTTGAGCGAATGATTGAAAAGAAATCAGTATTAAAATCCAATAAATATTTTTCAAATTTGAAGTGTTTTAAAATTACTTACAACTATAAAATATCATAAATTCTACGACTTACCTCCTATTAAGCTTTTTCCACATAGCCCTTTACCACTTCAAAATCTAACCCGCCATAATTCCCACTGCTCATTAATAGTAAACTGGTATTATGGTAATCCTGAGAGAATAGATAAGTCTTAAAATCGCCAGGATTTGTAAAAACAACTAAGTCCTTACGGTCAAATGCTTCTTCAATCTGTTCCCTTTTTATAGCCTCCAATTTTTTTATCATTACAGCGTGAGGTGAATAGAAAACTACCGCACTATCTGCTGCATTTAGCGCTCCATGGTATTCCTTTAAAAACTCTGGATTAAGACTGCTGTATGTATGTAATTCTAAACAAGCAATCAATTTTCTATCTGGATACTGATTTTTTACTGCTTGCGTTGTAGCCTTTACCTTGCTAGGGGAATGCGCATAATCTTTGTAAGCAACAGCAGTAGCTGTTTCGGCTATCTTTTCTAATCGCTTGCTTGCGCCTTTAAATGTCGCAATGGCTTCGTAAAAACCTTTTGCATCTACTCCCATTAATTCACAAATACCTCTTGCACCTTCTAAATTGTTTAAATTGTGCCTTCCAAAGATTTCAACTTCCAACGGACCTTCTGATGTATTTAGAATTGTTGTTCCGCCTTGAACCTTATAATCAGGTGTTTTATAAGGATATTTGTTAATCGTATTGGTAGTTTTTTCAACCAAGCGTTTTACCTCAGCATCTTCTTTATTGTAAACAATAGCGCCGTCTGTTGTAATTTCATTTAGAAATATTTCAAACTGCTCTACATAGTTTTCATAAGTTGGAAATACATTGATGTGGTCCCAAGCAATTCCACTTAATAGTGCAATATTAGGTTTGTAAAGGTGAAATTTTGGTCTTCGATCTATAGGAGAAGAAAGATACTCATCTCCCTCAATTACCATAAATTCGTTCTCGTGAGTGATTTTAACCATAGTATCAAACCCCTCTAATTGGGCTCCAACCATATAATCAACCTCTTTTCCGTGATAATTCATCACGTGTAAAATCATAGAAGTAATTGTGGTTTTACCGTGAGAGCCACCAATTACAACACGAGTTTTATTTTTTGATTGTTCATACAAAAATTCTGGATAGCTAAAGATCTTTAATCCGAATTCCTTTGCTTTTAAAAGCTCTGGGTTATCTGCTTTAGCATGCATTCCGAGAATTACAGCGTCTATTTCTGAAGTTATCTTTTCTGGAAACCAACCAACATTATCTGGCAACAATCCTTTCGCTTTCAATCTACTCTTTGAAGGTTCGAAAATTTCATCATCACTTCCAGATACGTTTTCTCCCTTTTGATTTAATGCCAACGCTAAATTGTGCATTGCACTACCGCCAATGGCTATAAAGTGTATTCTCATATTAATGTTGAAGAATTTATGAGTTTAAAGTTTAAGTGTAAAGATACTTTTTCTAATTCTGAATTCTTAATTCTCAGTTCAGAATTATAGGGCGAGAATGAGTGATTTCTCTTTAAGAGCCTCTATAAAATCTTGTCGTACTAGCAATGCTTTATTAATCCAGGTAAGTGCAATTTCCTTTTCCCCTATGTTTTTATAAATCTGCGCCAATTGATAGTAAGCCCATTCCTTTGGGATATCATCCCTTATGGAATGATTAGCTATAAACACACTTAAAGACTCTATTCCAATTTGTGACTCAAGATTGTAGCGAGCTGAAATCTCTCCTACTCGATAGTTTAAGTGATTTACTTTATGTTTCCCAACAGAAATAAGAGCAGTTTTTATGGCTTTAAGAGGTTGATTATTTTTCTCATACAGATTTATAAGTTTTTCATAGGTATGAGGTGACCCTCCTACTTTAATTGCCTTTTTATAATTCAATTCTGCATCCTCAATCTTTTTATGAAATTCAGCGATATGCCCCATAGCTAGGTAACCATCTACTATTGAAATTGCTTCTAATTCCTTGGCATAATCTATAGCTTTTTTTTCACTTCCTCCAAAGAATACTGGCAATTGAATGTAGAGCTCTACCAACGCCCAACGCGCTTCTATATGTTGCGGATTTAATTCAATAGCACGTTCAAGATGATGTTTTATTTCTGAAATATATGTAACCGCACGAAGCCGACTAACAGTCATTGCTTTCATTCCTAAAGCACCACCGTATTTAAAATGATAACTAGCATTGGATTCATGGTCTGATACTAAATCTTTGTAATAAGAAAGTGCTGTATCCCAATCCTTATTGTAGCCAGCTATATCGCCTAAGTATTCTCGAGTTTTTATATGACCAGGATGAAGTTTTAAATATTCTTCAAAAATAGGTTCTGCCTTGGTGTAATTTTCTTGTTTGTAATGTTCCTCTCCCTGTTGGAAATTGGATTGAGCGATTATAAAAACAGGAAATAATATAAAGAATATGAAAGACGGGAATAGTCTCTCTCTGCTTACCGCATCTTCCCTCACAATCGAGATTTTGAAACTTGTAGTATGTTTTAGAATTGGCAATTTCTACTTTTTTCTTGGAGTTCGGAATTTAAAATTTGTTATTTTTTAGAAGGTGGATATTTCTTTAAAATTTTCTGAATAACCGATAAGTAGTAAGCTTCCTTTTCCTCTGGCTTTGACCTCTCTTTCATTTCACCCTCCGCAACAGCTTGCCACACCAAGTCATCTTTAACAACATCAATAAAGTCCATTGTAAGTGTTTGGTTTACAACCTTTCCGCCAATAGGTATCCCGCCACTTACACCTACACCAACATTTCGTCCGCTACCGCCAACGCCAATACCGATAGTATTTCGTGAATTTGAAATGCTTTCACGCGCATAAAAATTAATGTACAATTGAGGCGTTTCACTTTTCACGAATCCTCGTTGATGCATAAGACTATCTGTAATCTGAATAATACGTTTATCGTCCAATTCATTTAGGCCTGAGTCTATTGTAGGAAAGTAATTATAGGAAGTGTATTTTGTGAAGTCTACCTGCTTATCATAATCTACCGCTACAGAAGCGCCACAAGAAGTTAAAATCATTGCGACTAAAAGTATCCAGAAGTATCTCATTGCGTTTTCTTATCAATAAAAATACGCAATCCCTAAAAACTTGAATTTTAAAAAAGGTTAAAAAATCTGCAAAAGAATTAAAATCCACCCATTTCGTTTGTAAAATAAAACCTACACTTTAATTGGGATTTCAATTATTGTTTCAACTCCATCTCCGTTTTTTTTATTTCTTACTATAAAAAAATAGTCATTATCATATAAATTAGCCAAACGATCATTAATATTTGATAATCCCATCCCGCGTTTCAGTAAAAATATATGATCAGCTTCAGCGGCTGCCCCATTATTTACAACTTTAATTATTAGTTTTTTGCGTTTTGAATAAATTTCAATTACAATGTTCAAATGAGTATGCTTTAAATCATAACCATGTTTTATGGAATTTTCGAGTATTGGCTGTAATAAAAGTGCAGGAACTAACTTTGAAAGCAAAGATTCGTCAATATCTTTCGTAATATTTAAATGATCGGAAAAACGAACATTTACGATATTCAAATAGAATTCCAATATCCGTAATTCCTTTTTTAACGGAATGCGATTATCATCGTTATCATAAAGAATTTCACGTAAAAAATAACTGAGATCTGCAATTGTATCTTTTGCTTTTCCCGCATCAATATCGGTCAAGGCTGCTATTGAGTTTAAAGTATTGAATAAAAAATGAGGATGCAACTGAGATGAGAGCATTTTCATACGTGTGTTAACGAGTTGAGCTTCTAATTTGCCCTGTTTTTTTTCGGCCTTTTTCACTTCATCAACATAGTAATAAGTGTAAATTATAAACACCATTGCAAAGTAAATCAGGAAATTTAGATCTAAAACATACATAAACCTATAAATGCTTTTTTCGAAATCATAATCTGCAAAGCTCAATTTCCCAATAATAATATAGTAGAAATCAATAACCATCCGGATAATCATTCCTATTAATAAAGAAAACAAAATATGGGTAAATATAATTTTAGTCCAAGAGTATTTTTTTCTGAGGAAGCGTTTAGTGCTTATTGATATTAAAGTCATAAAAACTAGTACTATTATATAATCAAAAAGCAAATTGTCAATCAAAAAATTTGTCCAAGAAAAACCTTCCTCTTTGTATTCCCCATAACCCCTCATATAAGCTATCTTTGCTATCAAAACCAAATCAAACAACAAATAAAATCCACCTAAAAGTAGTACTAACTTTAAGTCTAAGTATTTCTTTTTATTTGAGTGTATTCTGCTCATATTCCAATTTTGCTTAGAAAATTTTTTTTGAAGGTTTTACTGACGTGCAGTAATTTGTTATCAATCATTCGGGCATCAATTTCAGAGTATTCTGAATGAACTATTTCTTTTATATGTTGTATGTTAATAATACTAGATCTATGAATTCTAATAAAGATAGTATTGTCAAGAATAGCACACAGATTAGTTAAGGTTTCTCGAAGTACATACTTTTTATCCTCTATAAATATTTCGGCATAACAACCAGATGCAGTAATATATAAAATATTCTCAGGGTTTAAGAGTATCGTTTTATTCCCCAGTTTAACGGGAAACTTATCCAATTCAGGAGTTCTTGCGGAATTATTTTTATACAGATTAAAAAACGCCAACATTCTCGCTTCAAAATTCTCATCTGCTTCACTTAAAGAAGTTCTTCTAATCTTTTCAATCGTTCTATAAAAACGATCATCCTTAAAAGGCTTTAATAAAAAATCAAATGCCTCAACATCAAACGCTTTAAGAGCATAGTTATCATAAGCGGTTACAAAAATAATTATAGGTTTAGGTGAAAGGGTTATCTTTTGCAATACTTCAAAACCGTTCATATCTTTCATATTAATATCGAGAAAAATAAGATCTGGGCGCTGTTTATTAATTTCAGAAATTGCATTTAATCCGTTAGAGCACTCTCCCAAAACTTCTATATCTGGCACATTCTGCAAGAGTAATAATAACCTTTTTCGAGCAAGTGCTTCATCGTCTATTACGAGTGCTTTTATCATAACATTATCGTTTAAGGGTATACTCAAGTATATTGACCCTTATAAAGGTATTGAAAATCAAATACTTAGAAACACCTTATAGTGTATTTTTGATGTTCTATATATGTGTAAAAAAGACTATCAGCAATTCAACTTACTGACAGTCTTTAACTAATTTTGCAAAACGTTTTCTTTCAATTTAAGGCAACCCCAATAACATTTTGTCTATCGTCAATTTTTAATTTCTGACTATCGTTTCCCTTTTCCAAATGTATTTTATACGTTGCACTGATTAAAAACTCCCCTTTAGTTCTCGCTTTATACTTTGTTTTAGTCAAGGTCCACCCCTTATAACTATCATAGATATCGTTTCTTATATAAGCTGGAATAACCACATTTTTAAATTGTTGGCGAGTTTCTAATAGTTCTCCATTCTTGTCAAATAGAGCCATTAATGAACCATTAGATCCTTTGAAGGTTACTAAGTATTCAATATAATTTTTATCTGAGGTTTTATTTATAAAGTTTTGAATATCAAAATTCGCCTTCATAAAACCTATAGGGTTTCTTGCAAACTGTCTATTTTGGCTGTCTCGAACATTATAGACATAGCTGTCACCGTCGTTAGTGATGGATGTATTTTGTGGAGCATAAATCAGCCTAGCTTCATCTAAAACTGTAACTTCTTGAGCGCTGATTAATGTAACCGTCATACTTAACATAATGGAAATAACTAAAGTTTTCATAACTGATATTTTTAAGAATTAATACAATGTTTATTACACTTGTAAATCACTGATCAGAAATATTTACATCCACTAAATTAGAAGAATATGACGCTACTTTCATTTAATTGAAGTGAACGTCCAACTTAAGCTATTGAATTTATAGAATTTTGAAGTAAGGAAAACCTATATAATTTATAAAAAACTTTATAAAGTTAAATATTAAACAATATCTATCTTTTAAAGTAAGATTATAAGTGCTAAAAGGTATGTATAAAAAAGTATCTTTTTGGTAGCAGAAATTGACACCACTTTATTGTGGTGAAATAAACCGATGAAATATTATTTTAGAAAGCTCCAAGCCTGGGTATTGTTCGGCAGAGGTATGTTTAATTAAGCATCTTCCATAATTTATCCTTCAACTCAGTTAGCCCTTGATGTGCTACTGCTGAGATAAATAAATATGGAATCCCTTTAAACTCTTTGTCCAAAACTTTTTTCATTTCGTCTTTAAGTTCGTCATCTAGCATATCGCTTTTGCTAATTGCCAAAAGACGTTCTTTATCTAAAAGTTGTGGATTATAACGGCGTAATTCATCAACAAGAATATCGTACTGCTCTTTAATATCTGGCGCATCGGCTGGAACTAAAAACAGCAAAGTAGAGTTTCTTTCAATATGACGTAAAAAGCGATGGCCAATACCTTTTCCTTCTGCTGCACCTTCTATAATACCTGGAATATCTGCAACTACAAATGTTTGGAAATCGCGGTATTCTACAATACCTAGGTTTGGTTTTAAGGTTGTAAACTCGTAGTTGGCAATTTTTGGCTTAGCAGCTGTAATTACTGAGAGTAATGTTGACTTTCCTGCATTAGGAAAACCTACTAAACCTACATCAGCAAGAATTTTCAGTTCAATAATAATATCTACCTCTTCCCCTTCTTCACCTGGTTGAGCATATCTTGGAGTTTGATTTGTAGAAGATTTAAAGTGTGCATTTCCAAGACCACCTCGACCTCCTTTTGCTACAACTTTTTCTTCGCCATCTTCAAGTAGTTCGAAGAGAATTTCATTCGTTTCTTTGTCGCGAACAACTGTTCCTAAAGGAACTTCAATATACACATCGGCACCATCGGCACCTGTACTTGTTTGCTTACTACCAGCTTGCCCGTGTTCTGCTCTAAAGTGCCTTTTAAATTTAAGGTGATAAAGTGTCCAAAGGTTTTTATTGGCTTTTACAATTACGTGTCCACCACGACCACCATCCCCTCCATCGGGGCCTCCTTTAGGAATATACTTTTCCCGTCGCATGTGTTTACTGCCTTGCCCTCCCTTTCCGGAAGTAACATGAACTTTCACGTAATCTACAAAATTGCCTTCAGTCACTTTAGTTATCTGTTTGTTGTTTGTTGTTTGTTGTTTGTTGTTTGTTATTTAGTATTGGACAATCCAATATTTAAACTACAAAGTATCAATTACTTTACTTAACCTTTCAGTTATTTCTTCAATACTTCCTTCACCATTTACACCGTAATACATTCCTCTCTTTTCGTAATAATCTTTTAAGATAGCAGTTTCATTGTAGTAAACTTTAATGCGATTACGGATAATACTTTCTTCAGCATCATCTGCACGACCACTAGTTTTTCCTCTTTCTAAAAGTCGTTGTACTAAAACCTCATCATCTACTTCTAATGCTACCATTGCATTTATTTGAGAATCTTTATCATCCATTAGATGTCCTAAGGCCTCTGCTTGAGCTTCAGTTCTTGGGAAACCGTCAAATATAAAGCCGTTAGAACCGCAGTTTTTATCAACTTCATTACTTAACATATCAATGGTAATTTCATCTGGCACTAACTTTCCTTTAGACATAAACGACTTAGCTAAATCACCAAGTTCTGTTTTGTTTTTAATATTGTATCTAAATACATCTCCAGTTGAAATATGAACTAGATTATACTTTTCTTTTAGAAAATTAGCTTGAGTACCTTTTCCTGCTCCTGGAGGGCCAAATAAAATAATATTGGTCATGGGTTTTTTTTAATGGTTGTAAAAAATGAAGTTGCAAATTTACGAAATTTCAGGCAGTTGCAGTTATGACCATAAAGAAATATAATTATATATACTTTGCATTGAAGGAGAGAATTCAACCAAACAATAAAATAAATACCTGATTATATGATATTTACATACAACCAAAAGAAGAATACCACCCGATTACAGCTATCATTTAAACATCTTTTTAGTGATTATTTGACAACATTTACTATAAAATTAATGCGAAAACCTCTTATTTATGATATTAAAAACTCCCTTTTTAGGCTAACACTCTGAGAATGTTGACTGTGGTTGATGCAATTTCATTTTTTTTGACAGCTCAAAGATAGGTTGTAAAAAGTTGTTATTTTCAGTTTACACCTAATAACACCTAGGAACTTGATCAGAACTATTCAGATATATTTTTGATGTATGCTGAAGGTGTATTACCGGTAATTTCCTTAAAGGCGGTAGTAAAGCTACTTTGTGAGGCAAATCCGCTTTCCTCTGCCAAATAGCTTATTTTGTAAGATCGGTATTTAGCATCGGTGTTAAGTTTATCTACTATATATTGAATTCTTAACGAATTGATATATGCATTAAAACTTTTATTTTTAGATGCATTTATTACAGAAGACAAGTAACGTGTATTGGTGTCTAATTGTTTGGCCAAGCTTGCAATACGAATCTGTTTATCTAAATAAAGTTTAGAGCTTTCGAATTTTAGAAGTTTATCTAAAATTTCTTCTTCAGTTTTATCTGAGATTACCGTGCCTTTTGAATTATCAATATCAACACTTTTATCAGCCCTAATTCTGGTGTAGTATTTATTACCGAAATAGATTAATAACAACAAAAAAAGTAATCCGATTGCTATATATAGCTGTCTATTTCTTACAATTATATTATATGCAGCCTCTGTTTGCTTTTTACGGTACACTCCTTCTATTAATACAACCTTTGCTTTACGAGTACTTTGTTGAGTTTTGAAAAAATGATTTTGAAGTCTTTTTTCATAAACCATTAAGCTATCTTCATTTCCTTTAATATTCCAGTATTTAATCGCCTCGTTTAATAATACAGGTTTAAGATCAACATCAAATAAATTAGCCACCACTTTTCGGTATTCTATGCTATCTGTATGAATAAGGTTTAAATACGTTCTAGAAGCCTGACTTAAGGGCTTAACATTAAAATCTTGAATTACTTTATTAAAATAGAGGCTAGAAGAATCATTTTGTTGTGGGTAATATAGTTTTGCAATTTGAAACTGAATAAAAGGTTTTCTTTCATCGTTTCCATCCATTTTATCCAGTATCTTTTTTAAACCTGATATTTTGTCTTCTATTTGCTGGTCTTCTAAATACTTAACTTTAAGTAACGCTAAATCAACTGCATAATTTTTCTTTAAGTTAGAATTTAGATTGTTGTAACTTTTTAATGCCTTCTCATAAACAGAATTACCTTCTCCCTTTAAGTCAATATCCTCATAAAGAGTGGCTAGCTCACGCCAATATTCAAATTGTAAATCCGTACGGGAGGAATTAGTGATAGTGCTTTCGATTTTTTGTGAAATTGCAACCGCTTCTTCATAATTATTAAGCAACCGATATATTTGTAATTTCTTGATCTCGATAGCGACAGATTCTTCCGTGCTGGTATTTTTAAGTAAATAATCGTAGAGTTTAAGCGATTTATAAGGATCGTTAAATCGACTTTCGATTGCTTCAATAAATAACTTTTCTTCTTCCGAATTTTGTGCTTGGAGAAGCTGAGCGCCTAAAACCACAAATAATACACTAAGAAAAAGATTAAGTTTCATAAAACCTCATTGTTCTGAAGTACAAAACTACATCATTTTACAAACCTTATAGATTCGTATTTTAATAAAAAAACTCCTCAACTATTTAATAATTGAGGAGTCGTACAAACAAAAGAAAGAAATCACCAATAATCCTATATTACTTTTTTATGAACTTCAACTGCTTTAAAGTTCCATTACTCAATGTAACCTTTGCAATATATAAACCACTAGTTAAACTAGAGACGTTTATGGAGTCTTGAGTATCTTTTATAGATTTATTAATTAAAAGATTCCCTGAAATATTGTAAATCTTAATAGATTCTATTGAGACTCTTGCATTAATATTTAACACTTCGGATGTTGGATTAGGATATAATGAAAACTGTGTTACCTCATTGTTTTCTACGCCCAAAATCGATTCAAATGGAAGTCTGTAAAAGTCCGTCTGCATTTGGTAATTACCTGTTTCGTACTGAACAGTCATTTTATTAAATATACCATTTCCATCAGTTAGAAAGTTAGACCCAATAACGTTTCCTATACCAGTATCACCTCTAAATTCTACCAGCTTATCTTCATTACTCTTTGAAACTACTAAATTGTTAAAAATAGAACCATCTGTGGCCATTTGCTTATAGATATACATGAAGTATAACTCACTATCATCTACAAATAAATTAGGAATAAGAGCAAACCTCGTTAATACAGGCTGGAAAAGAACCACATCTTCAGGTAAAGTAAATCTATGTCTTTTAAAAAGTGAACCATCTCTTTCATACTCATTAACAACTCCAAAAACATTTCCATTTTCTTCATCTGGTTCGCCTAATCCAACTAAATAATTATAAGAATACCCTTTCGGAATTCTATTGAAATCAGCAGAAATTTGATCACCATTATGATTTGCATCCAAAATCAACTCGAAAGACCAGTTTTCTATATTAAAGAATCCAAGGTTAGTAGCCATGCCATCAGCTCCCATCAAAAAGCCTAACTGATTATCGTGACCATCAACACTATTAATCTCCATAAAGCTGTCGATAATGTACTCATTAAGCTCGTGAATCATTTCACCATCTTCATTTGCCACCATATAAGTATTCCACTCATTATCCGCAATCATATCGTAATAAGTTATACCATAAACTACCTCTAACTTACTATCTGAATTAAAAATATCACTTGAAATATCATAAGTCTGATCCCTATAAAACACTCCAAATTGACCCATTGGGATTACAAATTGTCCTGCATCGGGATATCTTGTTTCGATGTCTAAATACATTGTTTTTACCTCCTCTAAATTCAAATCTAATAACTTAATAACCAAATTATTATCTGGAAACACCTCTAAAGTTGCATTGTCCATAAATAAATGTTTGTAATGCGCCAAAGCCACGTATTCTACACCATCTACAGTTACAAAGTTGAAAGGAGAACCCATTAAAAAGTTTATTAATTCTGAATCATAAACATAGCTATTATCTAACTCCCAAGTAGCAACATTAAAAGCTTTAATAGTTACATCACTATCATCGGCCATATAAGTAAATACTTTATGATTACCCGCAGCATCAATTTTAGTGTCGGCTGAATAACCATCAAGCTGTTGCAATATTTCACCTTGGTTATTTACTACCCAAACTTCCCAAACTTGGTCGTCTGGACCTGGATCTACACCTTCAAAATAATGAAGGAAAACCATAAATTCGTTATTACCGTCAGCGTTAAAAAAGTTTGTTGAATAATGATTTACCACCTCTATTTGATTTGCAGATTCTGGCACTTCAATAGTAAAATCATCAACAATTTCGATGTCATCATTATAGGTTTTTACAGTGTAATTATTCCCAATTCTTTCTGAAGAATATAATATTTCACCCCCGTTTTCAACTTTGTTGATTATCCCCCATCTAAGTACATCTATTTGTGCATAAGGCTCGAATTCTGAGGTTGTACGATTTGAATTATTTGCAACTGCTCCACCCTGTGAATCGTTTTTAAAAGGAGAAGTTACCATTTCTGGTCTATTAAGCTCCGTTAGGTTATAATGCTTAAAAGCGCGAGTTTCTTTTTTGCGCATTTCAATAGTTTGACCTATAGAAGTTGAAGTTTGGGGAATTTGTGCAATTGCTGCTGCTGAAATTAACATCAACAAGATAAGTGTAGTTTTAAATTTCATTTGAAATAATTTTATGTGAAGTAAAATTTGAAGAAGACAAAACAACTAAAAACATATCTCAACAAAAAATTGAAAACTACCGAAATTAGCGAAAATTACGTGAATTCATTAAAACAAAAATAAATTTAAAAAGCTGAATTTCAGGTTGTTATATTTAATTTTAATGCTTTTCAGTAAATTAGAAGAATCCTTGTGAAACTGCCCTAGAAAATATGGTTAAGAATGGTAAAACACACTGAATGTTTAGAATTTTCAATGCTAGAATCGTTATTTATTTTTAACCCAACGCCAAAGTTGCCAAGCTGAAATGATCATTACAATTACTAAAAGTGCAAATAGAAGGTAGTCTAAAAATTTTAATTTTTTATCTGTTTCTGTAGTTTGCTCTTCGACAAATTTAAGTACATTTTCAAATTGTCTATCTTCGAGTTTTTCAATTTCTTTAGCTGATTTATTATATCTATTTCGATATAATTCATATTTGTTTTTGTCACCCATAGACAAATAATTCTCTTTTAAAAGAAGATATAATTCAGTTTTAATTTTTGGATTTTGTGTAGTATCGATAACATTTAGAATTTGCACCACACTATCTTTTGCAGCAGCAAAATTTCCTTCTCGAGTAGATACTTTAGCAAGACCAATATTAGCCTTATGCATATATTCTTCTAGGTCGTTTTGAATAGCAATACTATAAGCCTTTAGAAAATTTGTTTTCGCTTGTTTTAAATTGTTGAGTTCTAGCAAGCAGTTTCCTTTCTCTAGAAATACTAAAGCCAAATTGTTAAGCGAAGCAGAGTTTTCTGGAATTGTTTGATAGGAAGCTATGGATAAATCGTAATTTTTGATAGCGTATTCACAGTCTATCTCATCTTTATATCCATTTCCTTTAATTGCGTAAATATTACCACGAGAAACCGCCATTGCCTCTTTAGACAGATTAGAGCTTTCTATAAGCGCTTCTGCTCTATCCAAATATTCTCTAGAAATAGCATTTAAATGAGATAATTGATATTGTTCTGCCAATAACCCTAAAGCCCATATTTTATATTGGGTATTATCTGAACTTTCTGCCAACTTCCAAGTTTTTGAAGCATATTTCAAAGATTTTCCATTTTGATTGAGAGCTGTATAACCATTAACCATTGTAACCAGGGCATAGATCTTTGTTTCCAATAGCTCTGCTTCTTGGTACACCTTTGTGCTTAAAACTACAGCTTTTTGAGCATCTTGATAAACACTTAAGTTTGCCTCTTCAAGTTCTTTAGCAAACTCTTTTTGAGATTGAGCGTTGCATAATTGTGGCATAAATATGCAAGAAGAAAGCCATACTGCGATTAAAGTAAAAAATGATTTGTAAGAATGCATGCTTTTTTTGGGAATTGAGATGTAACAAATATAATCTTTACATCTTTGACTAATTATATGTACTCCCCTTGATTTAGCAATTCTGCCACTCCGTTTTGGTCAAAGAATAGAAATTGTGAAGCATTCCTTCATACGTAAATTCATTTCGTTTAATAAGCCCCGATTTTGCCAAGATTATATTCGAAGCAGAATGATTTACGTCTGCGATTCCTACAATCTCATCAAAACATAATTTTTGAAATCCGTGATTTATTGAAGCTCTAGCCGTTTCTGAAGCATACCCTCTGCCCCAATATTTTTTCAAAAATCGATATCCTAAATCATAGTAATTAGTCTTGCCGTTTACCACATCGGTAATTAACCTAAAACCACTCCACCCGATAAAAGCTCCACTTTCTTTTTCAATTACTGCCCATCTGCCAATTCCGTTGTCATGGTATTGCTGTTGTATATTATCAATGATTTTTTTTGCTTCCTCAATGGTAGAAATCGGTTTATTTCCTAAAAAAATATGGACATCTGGATCTGAATCCATAGCGTACATCGCCTGAACGTCGGAATCTATTATATCGCGCATAAGTAAGCGCTCTGTCTCTAAATGTATTGCCATATTATATATCTATTGAAGAAAAAAGCTTTAACTCAACCAATGACTTTTAAATTCCTAGGTGAAAAACTATTCCTATAACCACCCTCCTATCTCCTATAAGCTATTCTTTAACTTTCGATTTTCATTAAGCTTGCTTTCCACCCTTAAATCGCAACTGTCTAAAACTTATCTTATCAAATGTAAGTCCACCTACAATTAAGAAAAGACCGATAATAGTTGGAAACCTAATAGGTTCTTCCAACACAAAATAAATTACTACTAAGGATAAAAAGGGAACTAAATAAACAAGGTTACTCACTTTGGCTGCAGTGATAGATTTTTTAAGTGCGATGGACCATATTACGAAAGTAATCCCCATTTCAAATAAGCCGACATATACCGCACCTCCAAATGATTTGATATCTACAAATACTATTTCCGAAGTGAGCAACAAGGCGATGAGGATATAGATAAATCCGAAGAAAAAATTGAGAAACAATTTGCTTAGTTCATCGCGTTCGTCTTTAATATTAAAAATCCAAAACAAAGCCCAGATAACTGCAGAAGCTAGGCCGAATAACACGCCTTGCCCATTGGTAAATGACAAATTAATTAAATTACCACCAGTAGCGATAATAAGCACACCTATAAAACTTATACCAATTGCAATTAAGTTTTTTAAACCTATTTTTTGTTTGAGCAAAGGCACAGCTAATAAACTTAGCATAATAGGCCATGTGTAATTAAGTGCTTGTGCTTCTTGGGCAGGCAAAAGCTCATAAGCTTTAAATAAAACGATATAATATAAAAATGGATTTATTGCCCCGTAGAATGCCGATCTTATGAAAGCTTTTGAAGGGAGTTTGGCGAGGTTACCAAATTTCTTGGTTACAAGCATAAGGATACTCAGGGTCAATAAAGCTGTGGCGGATGACCAAAATAACAACTGTAGAAAACTATAACTCTGTAGCGCAATTTTCATACTGGTAGCAACTGTACTCCATAAAAGCACAGCAAGACCCGCATAAATATATGCCTGTTTTTGATTTTTCATTCTAGACCTTATTTGGAAGTTTAAAAGTATGATATAATATCATAAGAATCCTACGTAGGCTATAGATTCCATCAAAAAATCATTTTATAAGGTCTTTGCACTTTCTCCTGCAACTCTTGAATGCTCATCAGTCTAACTTTCCTTAAAAATTCTTTTCCATCAAAAAACACTAATAATGTTGGAGCAGAAAAAACTCCAAATTTTCCTGAAATGCCAGGAGATTTATCAATTTCTACATGAATGAATTTTATGGCTGGAAAATCTTCAGAAAATAACTCTGCTATTTTTGGCCTTAGCGCATGGCAAACCCCACATTTAGGTGCAGAAAAGTAAATCGCAACTGCAGCTTCATTTTCTACCAAATTATTTAATGTTTCTACATCCATATTTTATGAATTTATTGTTTTCAGTTAGAATTACAGACTTTATGGAATAGTTCCATCACCAAGTCTTAATCGTTAAATAGGCTTTAGTCTTAAGTCCTAAAGTGCAGCGATCTTATGTCTGAATGACGATAAAATGTCTTTAAATCAAAATCCTGATTTTCAAGAATTTTCATTATTATTCTTGTTCATTCTAACAAAATTATAAACTCCTTTTCCTTCCGCTATCAGTTTTTCATTTTGAAACGCTTTCATTCTTGCCACAAGAATTCTATTTCCAAATCTTATTATTTTACCTTCAACCATAATAGCCTCGGGTTCGGCACCTCGTAAATAATCTACCCTTAAATCGATAGTTGAAATTTTATCTTGTAGTGAAGTAAAGTGCATAGCGCCAATTACACCACCCACAGAATCCATAACAGTGGCAATAACACCTCCATGCCATCTGTTATTTCTAAAATCGCCTACTAATTCTTTTCTAAATGGCACACTAATTCTTACAAAATCCTTTTCGAGCAATTCTATTTTTAATCCCAAAAACTTATGCATTGGGATATTTTTTTCAAAAGTAGTTTTAATAAGTTCTGTATTATCTTGAAGCATATTATCAATTTATTTTCTAAAATCAACTTTTATAAATCACTTGATTATATTAAAGCTGGTGTCACATTCTTAATTGTTTCAAATGTAAAAATAAACCTGCAGAACAAATACCAAATAAATACAAATGAATTTTATGGATTATTACTATTAAAATTGATCAATGTAAATTCTAAATAACCAATTAGCAAATCTATCATGCAAAGCCCAGTCAAAGTATCGAAATAACTATCTTTGCAAATTATTATAAACCAACAATTAATATGAACTACTTCTCCACCAACTTCACCCTCGGCATTCTTGGCGGTGGGCAATTGGGAAAAATGATGCTATACGAAACTCGAAAATGGGATATTCGCACACACGTTCTCGACCCTAGTAATGAAGCTCCCTCTAAAATTGCGACAGATTACTTTCAACAAGGTGATTTAATGGATTTTGAAACCGTTTATAACTTCGGAAAAAAAGTAGATGTACTTACGTTTGAAATTGAAGGCGTAAATGTGGAAGCTTTAGAAAAGTTGGAAAATGAAGGCGTGAAAGTTTACCCGAGTGCCGCAACCTTGCGAAATATTCAGGATAAAGGAGTGCAGAAACAGTTTTATAAGGAACATAGAATTCCTACCTCTCCTTTCAAAGTTTACAAGGATAAAAATGAACTAAATGAAGCGATTGTTAGAAAGGAACTGCATTTTCCATTTGTATGGAAAAGTTGTACTGGCGGTTATGATGGAAAGGGCGTAAGCGTTGTTAGAAATGCTGAAGATATAATTCCGCTATCGTCTGAGGCCTGTATAGCAGAAAAACTAATTCCCTTTAAAAATGAACTTGCCGTAATTGTTGCAAGAAATCCTTCAGGCGAAGTAAAAACTTACCCCGTAGTTGAAATGGAATTTCATCCAGAAGCCAACCAGGTAGAATACGTAATATGTCCTGCAAGAATAGACGAAGCTGTTGCAAACAAAGCTAGAGCTTTAGGTGAAAAAGTATCGGAATCGTTTAAACATGTTGGACTACTAGCTGTAGAAATGTTCCAAACTGAAGATGATGAAGTTTTAGTAAACGAAGTAGCGCCAAGACCACACAATAGTGGGCATTACAGCATTGAAGCTAGCTATACCAACCAATTTGAACAACAGATTAGAGCTATTTTAAATTTACCATTAGGAAACACGGATAGCAAAGTAGGCGGGATTATGGTTAATTTAGTAGGCGCAGAAGGACATACAGGTCAAGTTGTTTATAAGAACATAGAAAAAATACTCGCGATGGAAGGTGTAACGCCTCACATTTACGGTAAAAAAGAAACGCGTCCATTTAGAAAAATGGGCCACGTAACCATAGTAAATAAAGATCTCGACAAAGCACGAAAAATAGCAGAAGAAGTTAAAAAGACAATTGAAGTTGTTAGTGAGTAAATCATAGGTTTCTCATACACTTTGTCCAATAAACAATATTAATCAGAGATAACAATGTCCCCTCGAGCGCAGTCGAGAGGTCAATATTAAGCAAGAGTTGTCTTAACAAGTAAGTCTCGACTGCGCTCGACCTGACACAGAACTATAAAACATGAGCAAAGTAGCAATAATAATGGGAAGTACTAGCGATCTGCCAGTGATGCAGGATGCGGTAGATATTTTAAAAGAATTCAACATTGAAGTAGAAGTAGATATAGTATCTGCTCACCGCACACCAGAGAAGCTTTTTGATTACGGTAAAAACGCTCATACCCACGGAATTTCGGTGATTATTGCAGGTGCTGGAGGCGCTGCCCACCTACCTGGGATGATTGCTTCACTTTCACCTTTACCCGTTATCGGTGTTCCAGTGAAATCTAGTAATTCAATCGATGGTTGGGATAGCGTATTGTCTATTTTACAAATGCCAGGCGGTGTTCCTGTAGCTACAGTTGCACTTAATGGCGCTAAAAATGCTGGAATTTTAGCCGCACAAATAATAGGATCGTTCGATGAATCGGTTTTGAATAAAATTCTAGCCTACAAAGAAAGTCTTAAAGTAAAAGTAGAAGAAGGTGCGAAAGAAGTTCGCAGAGGTAAGTAGTGTATATTGAAAACCAAATCGATTAGATTCCTTTTTTAGGAATAATAAATCTAACGTCTAAAATCTAAAAAATTTCAATGAATCCTTTATTACAATCCTATAACATAGCCCCATTTTCAAAAATTGAAAACAAACATTTTCTTCCTGCAATTACGAAGCTAATTGAAGAAACAAAAGCTGAAATTGATGCTATAACTTCAAATTCTGATGTTCCTACTTTTGAAAATACAATTGAAGCATTAGAATTTAGTGGTGAAAAGTTAGACCGAGCAACAAGTATTTTCTTCAACCTAAATAGTGCAGAAACAAACGATGAAATTCAGAAATTAGCACAGGAAATCTCCCCTATGCTAACTGAATTCGGCAATGATATGTTGTTGAATGAAGCTCTGTTTGAAAGAGTAAAAGCTGTTTACGACCAAAAGAACACTTTAGACCTTAATGAAGAACAGCAAATGTTGCTCTATAAAAAGTACAAAGGTTTTTCAAGAAACGGAGCCAATCTATCAGAAGAAAAGAAAAAAGAACTTAGAAAAATAGACACCGAGCTTGCTAAGCTAAAACTAACTTTTGGAGAAAATGTATTAGCAGAAACCAACAAGTTTGAACTTCATATTACTGATGAAAAGGACTTAAGTGGACTGCCAGAAGGCATAATTGAAGCTGCTTCTCAAACTGCAGAAGAAAAAGGAAAAAAAGGTTGGGTTTTCAAATTAGACTACCCTAGCTATGTTCCATTTTTAACCTATGCCGATAATCGTGAGTTGCGTAAAAAAATGGCAATCGCATTTGGTGCAAAAGGTTTTAATAACGACGATTTAGACAATCAGGAAAATGTACTTCAAATTGCACAATTACGTCATACAAGAGCAAATTTACTAGGCTATAAAAGTCACGCACATTTTGTTCTTGAAGAGCGAATGGCTGAAACTCCTGAAAAAGTAAAGTCATTTTTAAACGAATTACTTGAAAAAGCAAAACCTGCAGCTAAAAAAGAATTTGAAGAATTAACCGCTTTCGCAAAAGAACTAGATGGAATAGATCACCTCGAAAAATGGGATGGCGCTTATTATTCAGAAAAGTTGAAACAAAAACTTTTCAACCTTGACGATGAAAAGCTAAAGCCATACTTCGAATTAAAAAATGTAATAAACGGTGTTTTTACTGTTGCACAAAAACTTTATGGACTACACTTTAGGGAAGTTCAAAACATAGACAAATATCATCCAGATGTAAAAACTTACGAGGTAAAAGATGACGAAGGAGAATTAGTTGCACTGTTCTATGCAGACTTCCATCCCCGTCCCGGTAAGCGAAATGGAGCTTGGATGACTTCCTATAAACCTCAGCAAATAAAAAACGGTAAAAACGATAGGCCTCATATTTCTAACGTTTGTAATTTCACTAAGCCTGTCCTGAGCAGACCCGAAGGGACAACTGCTAGTAAACCTTCACTTCTTACATTTAACGAAGTAACCACACTCTTCCACGAGTTTGGTCACGCATTACACGGTATGCTTGCAAATACCCAATACCCTAGTCTATCTGGAACTAGCGTTTATTGGGATTTTGTAGAATTACCAAGTCAGATTTTAGAGAATTGGTGTTACGAAAAAGAGACTTTAAAACTCTTTGCTACGCATTATAAAACTGGAGAGTTAATCCCGATGGAGTATGTTGAAAAAATAAAAGAATCGGCTACTTTCCTTGAAGGAATAGCAACACTTCGCCAATTGAGTTTTGGAATGCTAGATATGGCTTGGCACGGCCAAGACCCAACTGGAATTAACGACGTAAAAGCATTTGAGGTTGCTGCATTTGAAGACACTCAATTATATCCGGATGTAATAGAAAATTGTATGAGCACTTCGTTCTCACATATTTTCCAAGGCGGTTATTCGGCAGGATATTATAGTTATAAATGGGCAGAAGTGTTGGATGCAGATGCATTTGCATATTTCCAACAAGAAGGAATTTTCAGCAAAAAAGTAGCTGATAAGTTTAAAACCTTCGTGCTTTCACAAGGAGGAACAGTGGATCCAATGGAATTATATATTAAATTCCGCGGTCAGAAACCAGACCCAGAGGCGTTGTTAAAGCGTGCTGGATTGTTGAAGTAAAAAACTTAACGTCGAACCCAAGTTTGATAGGTGAAAGCATACTTATGCTTTTCATCTATCTCATGACGGGTTTCCGTTTCCAATTTCCATTCGTCGGTAGAAAATTCAGGAAAAAATGTATCGGCACTGGCAAAGGTTCCGTGAACACGAGTTAGTTCAATTTTATCAGCAAAGGACAATCCTATTTTATAAATTTCACCGCCACCAATAATAAAAGGCTGAGCGTCATTTTTTGCGATTTTTAAAGCTTCTTCCAAGCTTTGCACACTTACTGCACCCGACTTTTCATAATTTTTATCACGTGTAATTACAACATTAGTTCTATTAGGTAGCGGTTTGTCTAGAGATTCAAAAGTTTTACGCCCCATAATTACGTGATGACCACTTGTAAGTTTCTTAAAACGTTTAAAGTCGTCAGGCAGGTGCCAAATCATTCCATTTTTGGCTCCTAATTCGTTGTTTTCGGCCGCAGCAGCAATCATTGTTATCATTGTACGTCTGGAGGTAAAAGGTTGTCTGCTTCGTTTTTTTTTGTGAAATCTTCAGTTTTTGGCAATTGCAATTCGCTATCAACTTGCTTTTGAAGTTCGGCAATTTTCTCTGCTTGTCTTGCCTTTAACTTTTCAAGTTGTCTGTCTTCCCATTCCTTATCCATAAATTTATTCATCACAAAAACATTGAAAAGATGAATCAAAAAGATAAAAGTCCAAATTAGAATAGCCCATATAAACCAATCTTTTATCAATGTTTCATTACCATAACCCAACACAGGATTTATAATAATAAGGATAATTGACCCCACTAGAAACAAAATAAAGTGACGCATTAAACTCTTTTTTTGTTTAATCCGCCTGCGTGCATACTCGTATTGTTCACGCTGCTCAGCGTCTATTCTGTCTGTTTTTTTAGTTTTTGAGAACATAGTTAGTTACTTTCGTTACACAATCACGATAACTTTCTGTAAAAATACCTAAATTTCACAGTTATGGCATAATTCATATGAAAGAAATAAGAAAACACTTTCCCGTCCTTAACACTACAGTGTATCTCGATACAGCTGCAAATGGTTTAATTCCGAAACCTGTGATAGATTGGAGACGAATTCAGGATGATGAACTGCTAAACAATCCTGTAGCTTTTCGCGCGAAACATCAGGAAATTATTGAAGGCACAAAAGTTGAAATTTCACGATCCTTTGGAGCTTCGTTTAATACAATTGCTTTAATCCCCAATTTTTCGTTTGGGATAAATAGTATTCTGGATGGCCTTTCTAAAAATCAAAAAATACTATTATTAAATAACGATTACCCTTCAGTAAATTGGCCTGTTGAACATAGAAAGTTTAATGTATGTTATGCAGAAATAGATGAAAATCTTGAAACAAACATTATAACAGCCATTGAAAAACACGAACCTGATGTATTTATTTTTAGCATTGTACAGTGGCTAAGCGGAATTAAAATCGACTTCAGCTCCTTAAAACAACTAAAAGAAAATTACCCACATTTACTGCTTATAGCCGATGGCACACAGTATTTAGGTACAGAGGTTTTTAACTTTGAAACTAGCCCGATTGATATTTTAGCCACAAGTTGTTATAAGTGGCTTACTTCAGGATTCGGAAATGGAATTTTATTTATTAAAAAATATGCTCAACATCGAATAGCGCCTAAAACCATTGGATTTAATTCTGCAGCTACGTTTGAAAGTTCAGCCTCAGACACTGCTTTTATAAAACATTTTGAGCCTGGACATCAAGACACATTAAATTATGGAAGTATAGCACAAGCCATTAGGTTTCGAGAAGAAATTGGCCGAGAAGTTTTGTATCAACAGATAAAATCAATTTCAGAATTAGCCAAAGAAAGCTTTGCCGAAATTGGATTACTTTCAAAAAACACCCTACTTCGTCAAACCCATTCATCTATTTTCAACCTACAATGCGACAAGGATGTTTTTAAAAGACTTAGAGAAAACAATATTGTGTGTTCTTTACGAGGAAACGGTATAAGAGTAGGGTTTCACTATTACAATACGGAGGATGATTTAGAACATTTACTTCAAGTTCTCAAGCAAAGCTAGATCACCTTTTCTTTATAAAATACATAAGTTTCTGTTAAGTAGTGGAAAACACTGTTCAACTACTTTCCCATTAAGAAGGAAAGCAGTACTTTTGCACCCTCAAAATAAATTACTTAAAAAATTATCATGAATAAAACATTCGACGTACTAATAGAAATTCCAAAAGGAAGCCGTAACAAATATGAATACGATTTTGAGTTAAAGAAAATTCGTTTCGACCGTATGCTTTTTAGCAGTATGATGTATCCTGCCGATTATGGTTTTATTCCAGAGACATACGCAAAAGATGGTGATCCGTTGGACGTACTAGTGTTAGGTCATGAGCCTACATTCCCAATGTGTGTGATGGAAGTTAAGGCTATAGGAGTTTTCCATATGGCTGATGAAAAAGGTCAAGATGAAAAAATTATCTGTGTACCTGTTTCAGACCCAATCTGGAGCCAATTAAACGATTTAGAAGACCTTAACCCTCATTTGAAAAAAGAAATTGAGCATTTCTTTAAGGTATATAAGGATCTTGAGAAGAAACGTGTAGATGTAGGTGGATGGGGCGATGCTATTGAAGCAAAAGAAATTTACGAGCAATGCATTAAGCGTTACGAAGAGACTCCTGAAGTACATGGGAAATTCAGTATATAAGAGACTCTCTTAAGTAAACAATACATTACATATTAAGGACGTAAAACTCAAGACAATAAGGTCTTTTGTTTTTACGTCCTTTTCCTTTTTAGGCATATTTTCATGAAACTTCAATTTCAACATTCTGTTACTACTAGTAATCCAACAAATACATAACTTTAACAGTATCAGTGAAAAAACCTTGAATTTTCTATTTGATTTTTGATTTTTATACTATGAAAATTGCTGTTTTATATCCCAATCCATTTCCCTATTTTTGAGAGTAACATAATAACAACCAACCTTAAACTAATTTTTTTATGGAATCATTGATGATTTATGCGCCTATTGTTATGGCGTTATTAGGCCTTTTATTTATGGCTGTAAAACGTTCTTGGGTAATGAAACAAAACCCTGGAGATGGTAAAATGAAAGAAATAAGCGACCACATTTACGAGGGTGCTTTAGCTTTCTTAAATGCCGAATATAGATTACTCGCTGTCTTTGTTATAATAGTAAGTATCGCTTTGGCAGTTGTTTCATTCGTTGTTCCCACTACAGATATATTAATTGTTGTAGCCTTTATATTCGGGGCTGTGTTTTCTGCTTTAGCAGGAAATATGGGAATGAAAATAGCTACAAAAACAAACGTTCGTACTACTCAAGCAGCTAAAACAAGTTTACCTAATGCGCTTAAAATATCTTTCGGCGGGGGAACCGTAATGGGACTTGGAGTTGCAGGCCTGGCAGTTTTAGGACTTACTGCATTTTTTATCTTCTTCTTCCATTATTTTATGGGAGGTGTTTGGACGAACACTATGGATATGACCATTGTTCTTGAAACATTAGCTGGATTCTCACTAGGAGCTGAATCTATCGCTTTGTTTGCAAGAGTAGGTGGTGGTATTTACACAAAAGCAGCCGATGTTGGTGCCGACCTTGTTGGTAAAGTAGAAGCTGGAATCCCAGAAGATGATCCACGTAACCCAGCCACAATTGCTGATAACGTTGGTGATAACGTAGGTGACGTTGCAGGTATGGGTGCCGATTTATTTGGTAGCTATGTAGCAACAGTTCTTGCTGCTATGGTTTTAGGTAACTACGTCATAAAAGATATGGGTGGAGCTATCACCGACGCATTTGGTGGCATAGGACCAATTTTACTTCCTATGGCAATTGCAGGAGTTGGGATTATCATTTCGGTTATTGGTACAATGCTCGTGAAAATAAAAAGCAATGACGCCAAAGAAGCTCAAGTTATGGGTGCCTTAAATATCGGAAACTGGGTTTCTATTATTCTTGTTGCTGTTTCATGCTATGCTTTAGTATTATGGATGCTCCCTGACACTATGAATATGAGTTTCTTCGGGGAAGGCCTTCAAGAAATTTCTTCAATGAGAGTGTTTTATGCCACACTAGTTGGTTTAGTTGTAGGCGCAGTGATTTCATCCATTACTGAATATTACACAGGATTGGGAAAGAAACCTATTTTAAAAATAGTACAACAATCATCAACTGGTGCAGGAACTAATATTATTGCTGGTTTAGCAACGGGAATGATTTCTACATTTCCATCCGTTATTCTTTTTGCAGGAGCAATTTGGGCATCCTATGCATTTGCTGGTTTTTACGGGGTTGCCTTAGCAGCTTCGGCAATGATGGCTACTACCGCAATGCAACTAGCAATTGATGCCTTTGGACCTATTAGTGACAACGCAGGAGGTATTGCCGAAATGAGCGAGCAAGACCCTATTGTAAGAGAACGTACCGATATTTTAGACTCAGTTGGTAACACTACAGCTGCAACCGGAAAAGGGTTTGCAATTGCTTCTGCAGCACTTACTTCATTAGCTCTTTTTGCAGCCTATGTTACATTTACAGGGATTGATGGTATTAACATCTTTAAAGCACCTGTTCTAGCGATGCTTTTTGTAGGAGGTATGATTCCAGTTGTCTTTTCGGCATTGGCAATGAATGCAGTGGGTAAAGCCGCAATGCAAATGGTAAACGAAGTAAGACGTCAGTTTAGAGATATTCCAGGAATTATGGAAGGCACTGGAAAACCTGAATACGATAAATGTGTGGCAATTTCAACCAAGGCGTCTTTAAGAGAAATGCTTTTACCTGGTATAATGACTATTGGTTTCCCAATTGCAATTGCTTTCGTGCCAATGATCTTTGGAATGAACAACATGGCGATTGCAGAAATGCTTGGTGGATACATGGCTGGAGTAACCGTAAGCGGTGTACTTTGGGCAATCTTCCAAAACAACGCTGGTGGAGCATGGGACAATGCTAAAAAATCTTTTGAAGCTGGCGTTATGATTGACGGCAAAATGACATATAAAGGTAGTGATGCACATAAAGCTGCTGTAACTGGTGATACTGTAGGTGATCCTTTCAAAGATACTTCAGGGCCTTCTATGAATATTTTAATAAAACTAACATGTTTAATTGGGTTAGTTATTGCTCCAATATTAGGAAACCACGATAGCAATATTATTACCACTGAAACATCTACAGAAGAGGTTTACATTATAGATGCTGAAGGAAATAAAACTGTATTAACCGATAAGCAAATTAAATATATTGAAACAGGAAAAACGATCACTGAAGGTGATAACCTAAGAAACAAAACCGAAACGATGGTTGAGTGGCTGAAAAACGACAACAACAATCAGGTTACTGCAAATGTTACAATTACAAGAACAGTTGACGGTGTAGAAAGCACAGAGACTAAAACTTTTACAGGTACTGAAGAAGAAGTGCGCTCACAGTTAAAGGATGTTGATGGTGTGAAAATAAAAGTGAAAGACAAAGAGTAAACCATAACATATCACAATTAAAACGAATAAAAATTTCAAAGCCTGCTAAGTTTATACATCTTGCAGGCTTTTTTTACTCAAGCAATATTAATTTTATATTTCTGAAATTTATTTTCGGAATCCCTGATTAACTTTTATTACTTTAGTACTTATATGAATTACGAGGACATTATAACATTAGCCATTGGGTTTGGATTAGGAATGCTTGTTGGTCTTCAACGCCAAAAAAGCGATCACGAAATGGCGGGGGTTAGAACCTTTACACTTATTTCAATAATGGGTGTTGTTTCAGCCTTTTTAGCTAGAGATTTTAACAATCCATTTATTCTACCTGTTTTAGGAATCTGTCTTACCGCATTGTTGGTAATGGCCAATGTAATTAAGCTAAGAAAGACTAATGAAACAGACATAGGACAAACCACAGAGGTAGCAGCACTACTTATGTTTGCTGTTGGAGCTTATTTAGTAATGGGAGATCGGGTAATTGCCGTTATCGTAGGCGGTTCTGTAGCTATTCTTCTTTACTTAAAAGAACACCTACATGGTTTTATAGAAAAACTAGAAGAAAAAGATCTTGCTGCTATTATGACTTTTGCAGGAATTTCCCTCGTAATACTCCCTCTCCTACCCGATAAAACTTTTGGCCCCCTAGATGTTTTAAACCCAAGAAATATCTGGTTAATGGTAACCTTAATTGTGGGGATAAGTGTAATAGGCTATTTCATTTATAAATTTGTTGGTAAAAAAGTTGGCATTATCTCGAATGGAATCTTAGGCGGACTCATTAGCAGCACAGCTACAACTGTTAGTTATGCTCGTAAAACTAAAGAGACAAAATCTATTAACAAACTAGCAGCATTTGTTATTTCAGCAGCCTCTGCAGTTGCGATGGTAAGAGTATTAGTTGAAGTTGGTGTAGTTGTCCCAGAAAAATTTTCAGAGCTATTCCTACCACTTATTGCTGTATTTGTTGTAATGGCTATTATTTGTGTAGGATTGTTTTATATCATCAGTAAAAACAGTGGAGATGATAAAATGCCTGAACCTGAAAATCCAGCACAGTTTAAAAGTGCCTTGATTTTTGGATTGTTATATGGAGCTATCCTTTTAGCTGTGGCATTTACCAAACAAGAGTTTGGAAATGATGCGCTCTATGTGGTAGCAATAATTAGTGGACTTACTGATGTTGACGCGATAACATTATCTCTCTCTCAAATGATGAAATCTGGAGGGTTAAATACCTCTACTGGTTGGCGTTTAATATTGTTAGCTTCACTTTCAAACTTAGCTTTTAAAGGAATTATGGCTGCAGTTTTAGGCACACGTCAATTGGCAAAATGGATAGGAATTTCCTTTGGAATCACAATTGCTTTTGGTTTAACCATAATGTGGTTATGGCCTGATACTTGGCATTTTTAAAAAAAACTATGTTTAAAAAAGACCCAATTCAGATTGTTACTTTTCGCAGTTATGGCACTGCTAACCATCTTTATGCCAAAGGTAGATCTATTCAGGATGAGGATATAGACCTAAACCAAACAGGTTTATTCAACTTATTAAGAAATAGTTGGAAACGATTTATAACCGATAAAGTAACAAGTGCTAAACTTACACTCACACTCCCTGACAACAGAACTATTTCAACTGTAACCGACAGCCAAGGTTATTTCTTAATTGATGAAACCATAGAAAATCTACTTCCCTTAACAGATGAAGAAGGTTGGATGCCATTTTCAATTTCCTTTACCGAGAATCATACTGGACGAAAAATACAAAAGGACAATAAGTTTAAAGGTGAAATTCTTATTCCAAAAAACACAGCGAAATACGGAGTAATTAGTGATATTGACGATACCATTCTTCACACAGGACTTACCTCTCGATTAAAATGGGCTGTAATAAAAAACACATTTTTTAAAAGCGCCGAGAAGCGAATTCCGTTAAAAGGTGCCGCAGATTTTTACCAAAAATTACACGACGGAAAATCTGGTAACGATTGTAACCCTATTTTCTATGTAAGTCATAGTCCTTGGAATTTATACAATTATTTAGAAGTTTTTCTCGAAGTCAACAACTTCCATAAAGGGCCTATTCTACTGCGAGATTTTGTAAATCCTTTTGCTAAAAAATATAAAGCTGAAAAACCTCAAAAGCAAACTGAAATCATTAACATTTTAAAAACTTACCCTAAACTGCCATTTATCCTCATAGGTGATAGCGGACAGCACGACCCAGATATCTACCAAGAAATAACGGAGTCATATCCTGGGCGAATTTTAGCCATCTATTTAAGAGATGTAAATCGCAAAAAGAAAATGGAACGTGTAAAAAAACTTTATAAAGATTACACAAGGGTGCCTGTACTTTTAGTCGAGGACACTGAAGCAGCAATTAATCACGCAAAAGAACAGGGATTTATATAAAATTTAATTTTAAAATAAACCGTGGAGTTCAGCATCGATTTTATTAATCACCTCTCCAAGATGTTCCTGATTATCTACAAAGTCTAAATCATCAACATCTAGTATAATAAGATTTCCCTTATCATAACCATGAATCCATGCTTCATAGCGCTCGTTTAAACGACTTAAATAATCAATGCTAATTGAGTTTTCATAATCACGACCGCGTTTGTGAATTTGTTTTACAAGGTTTGGAATACTACTACGCAGATATATCAGTAAATCTGGCCCTTCGGTAACACTCTCCATAAGTTCAAAAAGCGATCTGTAATTTTCGTAATCACGATTAGTCATTAAGCCCATCGCGTGAAGGTTGGGTGCAAAAATATATGCATCCTCATAAATAGTCCTATCTTGAATTACACTCTTGCCCTTTTCACGAATATCTAATATTTGGCGAAAACGACTATTTAAAAAATAGATTTGAAGATTAAAAGACCAACGCTCCATCTGATTGTAAAAATCATCTAAATACGGATTGTCTTCCACATCTTCATAATGGGGTTGCCACTTGTAATGTTTTGACAATAACCTTGTAAGCGTAGTTTTACCTGAACCTATATTTCCTGCAATTGCAACGTGCATATTATTTAATTCTTTGGGATAGTTAGTGAAAAGATGTGCAAATATTTGCCGTCATAAATATAAAGCAAATCATTAGTAAGCTGCAAGTCTTTAATATTCATTTCTGCCACATCTAACTTTACGGTTTCTCCTGGTTTATCACCATTCCTTTTTGCAAAATCGGGAATGTAATAAAGCGTATTCTCCTTTAGTGCAATCAAGTTTTCATTTTGTTGAACGATTTTTTCATATTCTTCTGAAGGAGCTTCATTGAGAATACTTCCGTATATATTAAAAGCGCGTAATTTCTTTTCGGTTAAAGTAAAACAATAGTTAAAGTTACTCGCCTGAGACACTAGTTTTCCAGGAAAAGGTTGTGATACCACAGTTTGCATTTTAGAACCGTAATTGTACAGTTCAAGTTGCTGCGTATCTACATTAAAAATCCACAAACTATTACTACCTGCATTTGTAGCAGATCTAACATTCAAAAATTGCGGCAAGTTATTAAAACTAATTCTTTGAATTTCACTTAATTTATTATCGAGTAAAACCACTGTATTAGTGTCTTGAAAAAACACAACAACTTTTAAAGGATTTATAATATCTACTGAAGTAATTCTTCCCAACTGAAGATCGTTGAATTTAAAATTCCCATCAGCTCCCCTCTTGTTTAGAACACGATCTTTAATAAAATAGGTGTTTTTATAGTTGTCAACTCCAATAAACTTATCAGCATCTAACGGAGTCTTACGCTCAAAGTTTAAACTTTGAGCAATACTAAATTGAGAAATTAGTAAAAAGAATATTAGAAATTGTTTCATAAAGTTGGCAAGTTACAAAATGTGGTGATACCCTAAAACGTAAAATTATGTAACACATTATACATTCACTCGTCTTAGTATTAGTGAACTATAGTTTGTTGTATTTAAATATATTATTTTTAAGCAATTTACTTCTTGTTTATTAACTTTAAACGTACCCTTAATTACAATTTTATGATACGATATATTTTAATTTTCCTCCTTTTATTTTCGGTTTCTTTAAACGCACAAAGTATAAGTGGGCAAGCTTTTTACGAATCTAAAACAACTGTAGACTTAGATGAAATGGGAGCTGGTAGACGTGAAATGACTGAGGAAATGAAAAAAATGGTTTCTCAGATGATGAAAAGCGCATTAGAGAAAACCTACATCCTCACTTTTACAAAAGACGAATCTATTTATAAAGAAGAAGAAAAGCTTGATGCCACACCAATTAACCCAGGCTTCAGAATGATGATGAACAGCTTTACTCCTGGAAGTCAATACAAAAACCTAAAAACAGGACAGATTGTAGAGGAAAATGAATTCTTTGGAAAACAATTTTTAGTGACAGACTCTATAAAATCGTTGGATTGGCAGATGACGAAAGAAACTAAGCAAATAGGACAGTACACCGTGTTTAAAGCTGTTGCTATGAAAAAAGTTGACCCCACCGATTTTAGTATGGCTCGTCCAAAACGCGATAGAAAAGGAAAAGATGAAAAGGAAAATGCCGAAGTAGAAAAAGATTCTACAAATTTTGACGACCCAATGGATATGATTGAAATTCCTGAAGAAATTGAGGTTACAGCTTGGTTTACACCACAAATCCCTGTAAGTAATGGCCCTGGAGAGTTTGGAGGATTACCTGGATTGATTATGGAATTAAACGTTTATAGAACCACATTACTATGTTCAAAAGTTGTAATAAATCCAAAATCTGCTGAAAAAATAGAAGCACCTAAGAAAGGAAAGAAAGTAACTCGTGAAGAGTACATCAAAATTGTACAGGAAAAAACTGAAGAGTTGCGCGAAAATTTCCAAAGTAGAGGTGGAAGACGTGGCGGTGGATTCTAGGAGATAAGGAAACGGAAAACGAAAACAATGTAAACACATGGAACACAGAGAAAAATGGAATATAATTATCTATCTATAATCTCTGTGTCTTCCGTGCTTCTGTGGTAAAACTCATATTCAGAGATCAAAAAACCAACCAATGAATAAAACCTTCACCTTCATTTTAATAATGCTCTCCATATCTCTTTCTGCCCAAAGCATCAAAGTAAAAGGAACCATTAAAGATAGCCTTGGCAATCCCTTGGAATTTGCCAATGTAATTGCTAGTGTTAAAACTACAGGTGAAACAGAGTCCTATGGAATCACAAATCATCAAGGCCGTTACCAACTCGATCTGCCAAAAGGAAATACTTACACTTTAACCGCAAGTTTTTTAGGATATGAAACCAAAAAACAAACAGTTTCCGTTCCCTCTGAATCACAAAACATCGATTTAAATTTCATTTTAAATCCGCAGGAAAATCAATTAGACGATGTAGAAATAGTTTACGAAATGCCTGTAACAGTAAAAGGTGATACTATTGTTTACAACGCAGACAGCTTCACCAATGGTAATGAACGTAAACTCGGGGATGTAATGAAGAAACTTCCCGGAGTGGAGGTTAATGACGATGGTGAAATTCAGGTAGAAGGGAAAACGGTTAGCAAAGTAATGGTGGAAGGGAAAGATTTCTTTGACGGCGATAGCAAACTCGCTACTAAAAACATTCCAGCCGATGCTGTAGACAAGGTAGAAGTACTTCGAAATTACAATGAAGTTGACCAAATGCGAGGCCTTGGGAACGACCGCGATAATGTAGCAATAAACATAAAACTAAAAGAAGGCAAGAAAAACTTTTGGTTTGGAGAAGTTACCGCCGGTGCCGGAATTGCTGATGAATACGGTGAAGATAGTGGCCGTTATTTAGTTCATCCAAAATTATTTTACTACAGCCCCAAATACAGTATTAACCTAATTACCGATTTTAATAATATTGGAGAAGTACCTTTTACCTTTCGCGACTACTTCAATTTTACTGGGGGTTTTAAAAATTTTAACCGAGGCGGTGGAACTAGTTTTAGAATTAGCGATAGCGACCTAGGTTTTGCTGTTTCTCAAAACGATAGAGCTAAAGCTATAGACGCAAAGTTTGTAGCAGGGAATTTCAGTTATGCTGTAAATGATAAATTAGACATCAGTGGTTTCGGGATACTAAGTGACAATAAAACGAATATTGTAAATAACAGTATCAGCCAGTACATCCTCACTGGAATTACCGAAAACACAAATACCAATAACGATCAACGCAATCAACTGGCTATGCTAAAATTGAGTAGTGTTTATAAACCTAACACCAATTTTCAGTTGGATTATGACGCCTTGGTAAAAACTTCAAAGCAAACGCAAGACGATGCTACGCTTTCAATAGTTGGCGGTAACCAAAACGATATTTCTGAAGCAAAAGAAAACAAGCCTTTCTCAATAAATCAAAATGCGAATGCTTACTTCACCCTAAATGATAAAAACATATTTGCTGCAGAAGTTCAGCATCTGTATCAAAATGAAGATCCATTTTATCAAGCAGTTCAGGATTCAATTCCATTTCGAGGAGTATTTACTACTATTAATCCACTAGACCCTTTTAATAGTGATGCCGATACATTCGATCCTTTGGAACAATCGGAACGCTATAACATCAATCAAAACAAAACTGTAAAAAGTCATAAGCTCGATGCAAAAGTTGATTATTACTATGTTTTAAACAATGTTAGCAACCTCAACTTTACCCTTGGAACCACTTATAGCAATCAGAGATTTAACTCAGATATTTTTCAAATTTTAGATAATGGAAATCAAAATAATTTTACTGAAAACGATTTTAATAACGATGTAAACTATACTTTCTCAGACGTATTTTTCGGACTTCATTATAAATTAAAATCGGGGAAGTTTATTTTCACCCCTGGGCTTACACTTCATAATTACAACTTGAAAAACGAACAATTAGGAGCAACCTCAACTCAAAACGACTGGATGGTTTTACCAGATATAAATGTTGTTTTAGAACTTAAGAAGAGTGAAAATTTACGTTTTAACTATGCAATCACTTCAGAATATAGCGATGTGAATAATTACGCACAAGCCTATGTTTTTAACAATTATAATAGACTTTTCCGCGGAAATAGAGAGCTAGAAAACTCATTATCGCATAGTTATAATTTAACTTATTTTAGCTTCAATCTTTTTAATTACACCAATATCGGTGGAAACTTGAGTTATACAAGACGAATTGATGCTATAAAAACCACCACTCAACTTGCTGGAATTAATCAGGTAAGTAGTCCTGTTAATTTCGACAGTAATTTTCCAGATGAAACTTTTTCGGCTGTTGGTAGGTTTAGCAAACGAATAAAGAAAATTCAATTTAAATTGGATGCTGCATTATTCTTAACCAAAACAAATAATACCATCAACAATGATATTCAAGAAAGTCAGAGTTTCACTCAGAATTACAATATAAGTGCATTGAGTAATTTTAAGAACTTCCCAAATTTTGAAGTTGGTTATCGTTTCATTAAGAACGATTATGACAATGGAGGAATTGAACAAACATTCTTCACCAACAAACCATATGCAAATGTGAATTTGAGATTTTTAAAAGACTTCAACTTTTTTGCGGAATGGGATTATTACAACTATACCAACAATGCGAAAACTATTGAAAACAGTTATTCGTTTTTTAATGCTAATTTATACTACAAACACGGCGAAAGCCCTTGGGAGTTTTCTGTACAGGCAACAAATATTTTAGATACGAAATCTATTAATAATGATAGCTTTAACGATCAATTCAATACAACTTCACAGTATTTTGTAATGCCAAGAATTGTTATGCTTGTTATTAAATACGATTTGTAATGATTAATTTTCAGTTAAACTAAAGGTTACAATTATTTACTGACAACCAATTTTTATATCTTTCTTGTAAAAAATTACTTCTATGCGAAACATTCTTCTGGGTATTATCATTGCTTTTGTAATAATTTTTAGTGTGCGATATTGTGATGATCGAAAGGACAATCGCGAAACTCTACAAGCTAATACTGCACTTATTGAGAAAGAATTAAAAAATGTGGGCAAATTGATTGTTACCGAAGGAAGTTACGCTCAAGTTTTTAGTTATAATGCTAGTAAAGATTTAATGTATGGCCTATTCGACGCCCGTAAAAAGGCATTGATTGTGGTAAATGCCAAAGCTAGCATAGCCTACGATTTAAGTAAAATAACATCTGAAGTTAACGAAGCGACAAAAACGGTTACTATCACGAGTATTCCCGAGCCTGAGTTATCAATAAATCCGAATATTGAATATTACGATGTAACTCAAGACTATCTAAATCAGTTTACTGCTTCAGATTACAATAAAATAAAACAACGTGTAGAGAAGTCGCTACGCAAAAAAATTGAAGCTTCAGAATTACGAAAAAATGCTGAAAACAGATTAATTTCTGAACTTTCGAAAATCTACATTCTTACCAATTCAATGGGGTGGACTTTGAAATATAATCAAACAGTAGTTGAAGAGGAAGACGACCTACAACGAATCAAACTCTGACGAATTCTAATAAGAAATTGAAATCGAAACCTGAAAGAAGGAGGATTGAAAATGGCCACAGGAGATTTAGATCAAAATTGAATTACGATTATTAAACTTCCTTACGCGCCATCTCTTCTCTCTACTCTATATTCTCTAATCTAGATCTAAAGTTTCTTACTCAAGCTAAACCAGCCACCGCCGTTCATTACTTCTATTCCATTACTTTTTAGAATTCCTGCAGCACTTGCACTTCGCATTCCACTAGCACAACATACAATTACAGGTTTATCCCATTTCTTGATTTGAGAAATTTTAGAACCGATACTTTGTAACGGAATATTTTTAGAACCTGGAATGGCTCCTCCCTCATATTCGCTTTTACTACGAACATCAACTATAACCGCATCACGGCTTTTAAAGTCTTGTATCTTCTTGCTTTTTCCACCAAATAAAAAATCTAATATTCCCATATAATTATTGTTCTAAAGTTTTAAGAATTGATTTTGGTCGTAACTATGTTGACAGAATTACGAATAGTTCAAACTTAAATTACAAATTTTAAAATTCAAAAGTAGGTTAGAGCTATCTTCTAACCAAAGCCTAGCCACTCTATTTTTTGTAAATTGCAATCTAATATGAAGCAAAAAAATCGGAAAGATGAAATAATTGAAGTTGCATCAAGTTTATTTTATGAAAAAGGCTTTAATGCAATTTCTATGCGTGACATTGCCGCGGCAATGGATATCAAGGCCGCGAGTCTTTACAATCACATAAAAAGCAAGCAAGAGATATTGGCAGAAATTATTCTAGAGGTAGCCAAAGAATTTACTTTTGGAATGGAAAGTGTGGTTGCAGAGAATAGTTCGGCTATTAAAAAAATCGAAAAAGTAATCGAACTTCATATCGATATTACGGTAAACTATTCTGAGGCATTAGCCGCTTTAAACAATGACTGGATGCACCTTGAAGGAGAAGATTTGAAGAACTTTATAAAAATGCGTGACGATTACGAAGAAAATTTTCGCGATATAATTAAACAGGGGATTGCAGCTAATGAAATAAAACCCAATCATCCCGAAGTGATATTATTTTCAATACTTTCGAGTTTAAGAACCCTTTACATCTGGAACCAAAAAAGAGGGAAAGTAGACGTAAACATTTTGAAAAAAGATATGGTCTCTGTTTTAATTAACGGAATTGCATAAACTTTAATATACCTATTAAATGTATATAAAGATTTAGCATTTCAGAATATCAAGAATGGTTACTTAGAAATAATTTTCTAGCTCCCTAGTTCATTCGGGAATTCTGCAATTCATTAAAAAACAAAAGGAAATAAAAATCAAAGTTGCATTTCTAACTAACAACCGTTAGTTTTGCTATTCATAAATCATAAAATAAGTGGCAAGATTTCATAAATTAAAAGTTCGAGAGGTTTATAAAGAAACCGATGAATGTTCGGTTATAACTTTTGACGTTCCAGATAATTTGGCTCAGGAATTTAACTTTCGCCAAGGACAGCATTTAACTTTAAAAGCCGATATTAACGGGGAAGATACACGCCGCTCGTATAGTTTGTGTTCTAGCCCTATTGATAATCAATGGCAAGTAGCTGTAAAAACAATTCCAGGTGGTGTTTTTTCTACTTATGTAAGAGACATCTTAAAGTCTGGAGATACCCTTGAGGTAATGGAGCCAAGTGGAATGTTTGGCGTGGATGTGAATCCTGATAAAGCGAAAAACTATTTGTTTTTTGCTGCAGGAAGTGGAATTACTCCTGTTATCTCAATGATAAGAACACATCTAGCATTAGAACCCAACGCTACTTGCAAGTTATTTTATGTGAATAAAACTGCAAAATCTATTATCTTTAAGGAAGCTTTAGAGCAATTGCGAAACCAATATTTCGGAAGATTAGAAATCTATTATTTCCTTACTAAAGAACGCAGAGATATCGAACTTTTCAACGGTCGTTTTGACGAAGAAAAAATGGAAATTCTAACGAAGAATTTCATAGATATACCAGACACTAGTGAAGTGTTTTTGTGTGGTCCTGAAAAAATGGTAGATTTTGTAAGTGAATATTTGATAAAAGCTGGACTTCCAAAAGAATTAGTTCACTATGAACTTTTTGTTACAGGACTTTCAGAAGAAGATATTAAAAGAGCCGAGCGTTTAGCAAAACAAAACGTAGAAGGTGTTGAAGTAACAATTGTAGATGGTGGAAAGGAATTCCAGTTTACAATGACTAAGGATTTCGACAACATTCTGGACGCTGCCTTGGCAGCAGGTGCCGATTTGCCTTTTGCATGTAAGGGTGGAGTTTGCAGCACTTGTAAATGTCAAATTATGGAAGGGAGTGTAGAGATGAAAATAAATTATGCGTTAAGCGATAAAGAGGTAGGACAAGATTTAGTTTTGAGTTGCCAGGCTGTTCCAACGTCTGATAAAGTAAAGGTAGATTTTGATGTATGATGAATTTTCCTGCAAGCTGTCTCCAATTTCTTCAGCGGAGCAAAATGTAGGTATTAAAAAAAAGATATTATGAGCGAAAAAGAAGTGAAAAACCTAGAAGAAATCTTTGAAGCACGTATTGCGCGCGATGAAAAGATAGAGCCAAAAGACTGGATGCCGGAGAAATATCGAAAAACTCACATCAGGCAAATAAGTCAGCACGCACATTCAGAAATTATTGGAATGCTACCTGAAGGAAATTGGATTACACGCGCTCCTTCCCTGCGTAGAAAAGCTGCATTATTGGCAAAAGTTCAAGATGAAGCTGGACACGGCTTATACCTATATTCAGCTTGTGAAACCCTTGGAGTTTCTCGGGACGAATTATACGATCAACTTCACAGTGGAAAAGCGAAGTATTCTTCAATTTTCAATTATCCAACAATCACTTGGGCCGATATTGGTGCAATTGGTTGGTTAGTAGATGGAGCCGCTATTATTAACCAAGTGCCACTTTGCAACACTTCATTCGGACCTTATGCTCGTGCAATGGTACGTGTATGTAAGGAAGAAAGTTTCCACCAACGTCAAGGTTACGAAATTATGTTAACGCTTTGCCGTGGTACTGAAGAGCAAAAAGCAATGGCTCAAGACGCATTAAATCGCTGGTGGTGGCCAAGTTTAATGATGTTAGGCCCTACAGATGCAGAGTCTGTTCATACCGAACAATCCATGAAATGGAAATTAAAGCGTAAAAGTAATGACGAATTACGCCAACAATTTATCGATCAAACTGTACCACAAGCAGATATTTTAGGACTTACAATTCCGGATCCAGATTTAAAATGGAACGAAGAAACAGGTCATTATGATTTTGGGGAAATTGATTGGGAGGAATTCTGGCAAGTAGTAAAAGGTCACGGGCCTTGCAACAAAGAAAGAATGAGTGCTAGAGTAAACGCTTGGAACAATGGTGAATGGGTACGCGATGCCGCAATGGCATATGCTGAAAAGAAAGAAGCAAATAAATTAAAAGAAGCAATATAAAACTAGAATCAAGGCTTAAGGAGTTCAACTTTTAAGACATTATATTCTTGAATTCTGAATCCTCAAAAAACTTTGAATCAAACACATAAAGTTATGTCAAAAAATTGGCCCCTTTGGGAAATATTTGTCCGCAGTAAAAACGGATTAGAGCACCGTCACTTCGGAAGCCTTCACGCAGCAGATGCTGAAATGGCTTTAGAAAACGCGCGTGACGTTTACACTCGTCGAAACGAAGGCGTGAGTATTTGGGTTGTAGAAAGTAAAAATATTACCGCTTCAAATCCTGCTGAAAATGGTGAAATGTTTGAGCCTGCTCAAGATAAAGTATACCGCCACCCTACTTTCTATGATTTACCAGACGAGGTGAAGCATATGTGAAACTAGAACTGAAGTTGAAGTTGAAGATGAAGTTGAAGATGAAGATGAAGATGAAGATGAATGAAAGAAATTAAAGGCTAATACAATACTCCGTATTTTGAAAAAATATGATATAGATTCTAGATTGGAAGATTATGCAGCTGCTATTATCATATTATACGATCGTCCGCCTAAATCTTTTGCATCTGATTATCTAGCTAAACAATTGATTCGCTCTACTTGTTCTGCTGCCTTAAATTTTGGAGAAGCTATGGGAGCAGGAACTGAAAAGGATAAAATAAATAAGCTTAGAATCTGTTTAAAAGAATTAAGGGAAAGTCTAAGAAATCTTAATATCCAAATTAAAGCTAAGCTTTATAGTGAAGAAATAATGAATCCTTTAAAAAAGGAAAATGATGAATTGATAAGAATAATTGTAACCTTGATTAAAAATTTAAGATAAATACTGAGGTTCGACTTCATCTTCGTCTTCAACTTCAACTTTATCAATGAAATAAATAATACCAAACCTTCATTACTTAATGTCTTTTAAAAATGAATAACCTCTATAAATACCTCCTAACAATTGCTGACAACTCACTAATTCTAGCCCAAAGATTGGGGGAGCTATGTGGTCACGGCCCAAGTTTGGAAACAGATATTGCAATTACCAATATATCATTGGACTTGCTTGGACAAACAAGAAGTTATTATCAATACGCTGCTAAATTGGTAGGTGAAGATAAAACTGAAGACGATATCGCTTTCTTACGAATTGAAAGAGACTACAAAAACTGTCTTTTAGTAGAGCAACCCAACACTCATTTTGGGTTTGTTATTGGCAGACAATATCTTTTCGATGTTTATCACTATATGTTAATGGAAAAACTTCAGAATAGTCCAGATGAAAACTTAGCTGCTATTGCCAAAAAAGGAATTAAAGAAGTAAGCTACCACAAGCGTTTTTCTGGTGACTGGGTAAAACGATTGGGCGACGGAACCGAAGAGAGTAATAAAAAAATGCAAGAAGCCATCGACGACCTTTGGAGATACACCGATGAACTTTTCTATTTAACCGATGCTGAAAAAGAAGTTATTAAAGAAGGAATTGGAATTGATGTATCCAAATTTAAAGAAGAATATTACAAAGAAGTTTCTGAACTTTTAACTGAAGCTACTCTTACTGTACCTGAAAATAAATATTTTACAAAAGGTGGAAAAGAAGGAGTTCACACAGAGCATATGGGATATATTTTAGCCGATTTGCAATATATGCAGCGCACCTACCCTAATATGAATTGGTAGTTATACCTTTCACCTTTAATTTATACTCTTGCTACTTAAAATAGCGCTTTAGAAGTTAGTACTATATTGAATACTGAAATTTAAAAAAAACAAATTGTTGACCGAAAGTCCAAATATTGATAAAGATTTAATCCCAGTTTTGAAAACCGTTTCAGACCCGGAGATTCCTGTGTTATCGGTTTTGGCACTAGGAGTTATTCGCGAAGCAATAGAAGTAAACGGAGTTGTAAAGATAAAACTTACCCCTACCTACTCTGGATGTCCAGCTATGGACGTTATTTCAGATGATTTGAAAATAGCATTCGAGAATGTAGGAAAAAAAGTTGAAGTAGAACTGGTTCTTTCCCCTGCATGGTCCACCGATTGGATATCTGAAGAGGGACTTCAAAAAATGGAAGAATACGGGATTGCGCGTCCTCTTTCAGAAACCCACGACAAAGACGTTTTACTTGGAAATAAAAAGATGGTTAAATGTCCGCAATGCGGCAGTACAAATACACACCTAGTGAGTCAGTTTGGTTCTACAGCTTGCAAAGCACTTTTTAAATGTGACGATTGCCACGAGCCATTCGATTATTTTAAATGCCTGAAATAAATTCTCTCGTAGGCTGGAATTTCATCCTTAGTGCTTAAATACTTTAGTCTTGATTCTTGTTTCTTATAGCGCAGCGGTCGTGTTTCTGTAATGAGAATTCTCTCAATCATTAATCTCAATAGTTTCACGCTTGAGATTGTTTAAATTTGTCAAAAAAAAACTATGGGATTTTATTACGAACTACTCAATCGTGAAATAAAAACAGACGGCACGCAAGTGGCACACTATCGCCCTACTAAAAACACTCAAGGAGCCTGGAATGATAACGAACAGCATATGGCCCCAGCTACAGGCGCTATTTGTGCAGAGTTAGAAAAGTTCCAACCAAGAGACGACATGCGAATTAGTCGCATCAGCTTGGATATATTGGGAATGATTCATTTGGACGACTTTCAAATTACTACTCGGTGTATCCGTCCAGGAAGAACTATTGAACTTCTTAATCGGTTTTTGAAGCTAAGGGAAGAACCTGCATTATTGCACGCACTTGGAGGATGATCACCGAAGACACTTCAAAAGTTGCTGGATTGGAAGATAGCCCAATGCCCTCTTACAAGACTTTACCTAATTGGGAAGGTATGTCTGTTTGGAGTGGTGGATATATTCAATCTGTTTCAAAAAATATTAAAGTAGTTGAACGTCGCCCTGGAAAAGGAAAGGTTTGGATTACAAATAAGTTGGAAATGGTAAAAGGAGAAACCACAAGCCCTTTTGTAAAACTAATGGGAATGGTAGATACCATGAATGGAGTGGTAGTTAGACAGGAAAATCCCTTTACTCATATGTTTCCTAATGTCGATTTACAAATCCATCTCTATCGCTTGCCTGCAGGAACGTGGTTAGGTCTAGAAGTTGATCAACAATATGGACAAGACGGTATTGGTTTAACAACTGCAGTACTTCATGACGAGAAAGGACCCATTGGCCACGCCGAGCAAATTTTGACAGTTAGAAAGGTATCTTAATTTGGTTTAATAAACTTATGAAGTATAGTGGGGATATACCAGGGATAACTATGGAGTTAGCATCAGATTTCAACAACTCTTTCTATTTTTGTATTAAAGGACTTCGACAAAGTATTATCTTTAGTCGTTCAATAAGAAATTCATTATATAAACACATAATATGGCTTCTATAATTAAAGAAATAAAAGATAAAACCGCATACCTAACATTAAATCGTCCAGAAGTTTTCAACAGTTTTAATAGAGAAATGGCCCTCCTACTTCAAAGTGAATTGGATGCCTGTGAAAACAATCCAGATATTAGAGCAATAGTAATAACGGGTATGGGGAAAGCATTTTGTGCTGGTCAAGATTTAAAAGAAGTAACTTCTCCAGAGTTAAATCCTGGATTCAAAAAAATTCTTGAAGAACACTATAATCCGATTATTTCTCGAATTAGAAGTATTGAAAAACCAGTTATTGGAGCTATTAATGGTGTAGCCGCAGGTGCTGGGGCGAATATTGCTTTGGCTTGTGATGTAGTAATTGCATCAGAAAATACAAGTTTTATTCAGGCGTTTAGCAAGATTGGGCTGGTTCCAGATAGCGCAGGAACTTTTTTTCTTCCTCGTTTAATTGGTTTTCAGAAAGCTTCAGCTTTAATGATGCTTGGCGATAAAGTATCCGCTCAAGACGCTGAAAAAATGGGAATGGTTTACAAGGTAATTTCTTCAGAAAACTTTTCAGAAGAAGTAAATACTATTGCCAATACCTTAGCCAACATGCCTACCAAAGCATTAGGGCTTACAAAGCGATTATTAAACCAATCCATGACAAATTCATTGGAAGAGCAATTAGATTTAGAAAGCAAACTTCAAATTGAAGCAGCTCAAAGTGAAGATTACGCTGAAGGAGTAGATGCTTTCGTAAACAAAAGAAAACCTGAATTTAAAGGAAAGTAATATTAGCAAAACTCGAATCAAGGTTTGTTAAATATTAAAAGTCTAAAAAATAAGAAATGATTAAAAATATTGGAATAATTGGCGCAGGTACAATGGGCGCAGGAATTGCACAAGTAGCAGCAACAGCTGGATGCACGGTTAAAATTTACGATACAAAAACCGATGCTTTGGAAAAGTCTAAAGCCGATTTAGAAAAAATCATGAATCGGTTGGTTGAAAAGGGACGAATCGATGCTAATGAAAAGGAGCGCATTCAAAATAATATAAAATATGTAAATACACTTAAGGAATTAAAAGATTCCCATATGACTATTGAGGCAATTATTGAAAACCTCGACATCAAGAAAAACGTGTTTTCAACGATTGAAAAGTTTGTAAGTGACGATTGTATATTGGCTTCAAATACGTCTTCCCTGTCTATTGCCTCTATCGCCTCTTCATTAGAAAAACCTGAGCGTTGTATAGGAATTCATTTCTTCAACCCTGCTCCATTAATGAAATTAGTTGAGGTTATTCCTGCGATACAAACCTCTGAAGAAACTTTAAACATTTCTGTTCAAACCATTAAAGACTGGGGTAAAACAGTTGCAGTAGCCAAAGACACACCTGGATTTATTGTGAATCGTGTTGCAAGACCTTTTTACGGAGAAGCACTCCGAATTTACGAAGAAGGCATTGCCGATTTTGCTACTATCGATTGGACTATGACAAATTATGGAGGTTTTAAAATGGGTCCGTTTGAACTTATGGACTTTATAGGAAACGATGTAAACTATACGGTTACCGAAACTGTTTTTCAAGCGTTTTATTACGATCCACGATACAAACCTTCATTCACACAAAAACGTTTTGCAGAAGCTGGATATTTAGGAAGAAAAACTGGTAGAGGTTTTTACAACTATGGAGAAAATGCCGTAAAACCTGAACCTGTGTTTAAAGATGACTTAAACATTGAAAAGCTCGTTTTTGAAAGAATATTAGTAATGCTAATTAATGAAGCTGCTGATGCCCTTTTCTGGAATATTGCATCTGCGGAAGACATAGACAATGCAATGACTAAAGGAGTAAATTATCCAAATGGTTTATTGGCTTGGGCGAACGAAAAAGGAATCGATTGGTGTGTAGAGAAAATGGATGAGCTTTACGATACATATCACGAAGATCGCTACCGTTGTTCTCCGATTTTGAGAAAAATGAAGGATAACGGAAGTACATTCGACGTTTAAATTGAAAATAATTAGGTTTTAAATCGAAATAAATATGAAGAAGTTTACTTATTTAGTTTTGGCTTTATCTTTTATTCTTGGATCTTGTGGAAATAAGAAAGAAGAGAAAAAAGAAGAAGACAATAATACTGCTGAAACAGTATTAGAAAAAGCAAAGAGAATTCACGACAATGTAATAACCATTGACACCCACGTTGATTTTGATGTCCGCAATTTCACCGCAGAAAAAAACTACACCCAAGAACTTCCAGTTCAAGTGGATTTGCCTAAAATGGCTAAAGGTGGTTTAGATGCTGTGTTCTTAATTGTATATACAGGACAAGGTGATTTAACAACAGAGGGCTACAAAAAAGCATATGAAAATGCAGACGCTAAGTTTAATGCCATTCATCGTTTAGCTACAGATTACGCTTCAGACCAAATAAAACTTGCCACTACTGCTGATGATGTACGCCGTATTGCTACCTCTGGTAAAAAAGTTGCTCTTATAGGTATAGAGAACGGTTATCCTATGGGGGAAGACATTTCTAAACTTCAAGAATTTTACGATCGTGGAGCACGTTATCTATCACTGGCTCACAATGGTCATAATCAGTTAGCAGATTCAAATACGGGGGAAGAAGACAATGTATGGCTTTATAAAAACAATCTAAGTGAGTTAGGAAAAGAAGCTGTTGCCGAACTTAACCGTTTAGGAATAATGATTGATGTTTCGCATCCATCTACAGGTTCAAACAAAGAAACATTAGCACTTACAAAGGCCCCTGTAATAGCCTCACATTCTTCTGCTCGTGCATTAAATGATGTAAGTAGAAATCTTTGGGATGATGAGCTTTTAGCGATAAAAGAAAATGGTGGTGTAGTTCAAGCTGTAGCTTTTGCTAGTTATATCAACTCTAAAAAAGATTCTATTCACAAAGCCGCATCCCAAACAATTTTGGATGAAATTGCTTCAGAAATGGATTTAAAAATCTTAAGCTGGCCTGAATACAGAGAATTGAATAAAGATGAAGCTGAAGCATATTTAGATAAATACAGAAAACTTCAGGCAACTGCAAAACCACGGATTGAAAAAGAGGTTAATCCTATTGCACCTCCGGTAGATGTAAAAGATTTTGTAGATCATATAGACTATATGGTAAAACTTTTAGGCGTTGATCACGTAGGAATTAGTTCTGATTTTGATGGCGGTGGCGGAATTTTTGGATGGAGAGATGCTTCAGAAACTCTTAATGTTACTTTAGAATTAGTAAAACGCGGTTATAGTGAAGAAGACATCGCAAAACTTTGGGGTGAAAATCTACTTCGTGTAATGGAAGAAGTAGAAAAAGTAGCTTTTAAACTTCAAAGCGAAGAAAAAGCGACTTAAGCTTATTTCGTTTTCAAACAGATTTAAAAAGCCTTCCAAAAATTTGGAAGGCTTTTTAGTATAACGTTATGATGCTATATACTCATAGCTAGCTTGTAGTCCAAGAGGAATTCCTAGTGCCCAATAAACCAATAGGAAAATGGTCCAAAAAATGAAAAATGCAATTGAGTACGGTACCATGGTTGAAACTAATGTGCCAATTCCGGTACCTTTTACATATTTCTGACAATAAACAACTACCAAGGGGAAGTAAGGCATTAACGGGGTAATAATATTGGATACCGAATCCCCTACTCTATATGAAGCTTGAGTTAGGTCTGGCGATATTCCTAGCTGCATTAACATAGGAACCATAACAGGAGCAATAAGCGCCCATTTAGCTGAGGCCGACCCGATAAAGATATTTACAAATCCTGTGAGAATAATAATTCCCACAATGGTAATTTGAGCAGGTAGATTTAAAGATTGAAGTCCTGAAGCTCCTTTTAATGCCAATAAAGCCCCGAGATTAGATTTAGCAAAAGCATCAATAAACAATGCACAGAAAAAAGCCATTACAATGTAATAACTCATTCCACTCATAGATTTGGTCATACTCTCAATAATATCTTTACTCGTTTTAAAGGTTTTAGACATCATTCCATATACCACACCTGGAATTAAAAATATGATAAAAATTAACGGCACTATCGATTGCATCAATGGTGCTGAAAAGGAAGTGATTTCACCTTTCGGGTCACGTAGAGCTGAATCTTCAGGATAAGCCCATAAAAACAATCCTATTAAACCCAATATCATTGCTAAACAAGCCGCATAAAACGCCTTCTTCTCTTGCTTATTTAAAGAACCCATATTAACCTCTTCTCCTTCTTCAACAACTACTGGAACTTTTTTCAGGCGAGGTTCAACTATTTTATCTGTAATATACCAACCTATTAAAACTATAAGTAACGTTGAAGCTGAGGTAAAATACCAGTTATTTAATGGATTTAACTGAATAGCTGGGTCTATAATCTGAGCGGCAGATTGCGTGAATCCCTGTAATAATGGATCAATTCCAGAAGGGACAAAATTTGCACTAAACCCACCCGAAACACCAGCAAAAGCTGCAGCAATTCCAGCAATAGGATGACGACCAGCGGCATAAAAAATAATACCACCTAAAGGAATTACCAACACATATCCCGCATCGGTTGCTGTGTGTGAAACTATAGCAACTAAAATTAACATGGGGGTTAAAAGTGCTTTCGGTGTAATTCGCAACATCGATTTTAAACCTGCATTTATAAATCCAGAATACTCTGCAACACCTACTCCCAACATGGCTACAAGAACAATTCCTAAAGGAGCAAAACTAGTAAACACAGTTACCATACTTGAAAGAAATTTAGCTAATGCGGCACTTGTAAGAAGGTTGTGAATCTGAATTGAAGAACCAGTAGTAGGATCTATTTCTGAAAACTCTAAAGTCGAAAAGATTGCAGACAGCACCCAAATTAGGAGCATTAAGACAAAAAATAGAATAGCAGGATCGGGTAATTTATTTCCTATTCGCTCAACTGAATCTAGTAGTTTGGTTACAAATCCTTTTTTTTCTGAGGTGGTTTTGTTAGTTGTATTCATATTCATGGGTAAAACAAATAAATGGCTCAAAAATCCATTTAAATGCGATTAAAAAAAAGACTAACATACAATTTTTTCTTAAACTTAAGATTTTTTAAAAGTAGCAAATCTTATTATTACAATTTTCTGAGATATGTAAAAATTGCTAGGATATTCTATAGTATCCAGACTTCAGATAAGCTCCTTCTTCAAAACCAATCGGGTGATCGATATCGTGTTGTGTAAATTCTTCTAATTGATACGCAACATTTAAACGGTCAAATTCTTCACGGTGAATATTTAAAAACTCATCTGCCTTAATTCTAGAAGAACAAGAAGCTAACAACAACAATCCGTTTTTTCTCGTTAATTGAATTCCGAGAGTCGTTAATTCGGCATATTTCTTTTTAGCGACATCAATTTCCTTTTTACTTTTAGCAAAAGAAGGCGGATCGATTACCACAATATCAAACTGCTTTTTGTGCTTAACCATATCGTTTAAAAGCTCAAAAGCATCCCCAGCTAAAGTGAAGTGTTTGCCGTCGTGATTATTTAAATTTGCATTCTGTTGTGCTAATTCTAATGCCTGTTTACTGAAATCTAAACTTGTAACTTCTTTCGCTCCCCCAGCCAAAGCGTGAACCGAAAATCCACCGGCATATGAAAACACATCAAGAACAGTCTTGTCTTTAGCAAGCTGTCCTACTCTATATCGATTTGCTCTATGATCAAGAAAAAAACCTGTTTTATGTCCTAGTAAAAGATCTGCTTGAAAGTTTACTCCATACTCCTTGAATGTTACTGACTGATTATCAAAATTGCCATAAAGCACATCTCCTTCTTTAAAAGAAATTTTCATTTTTTGGAGGTTTCTACTTAGACGAAGCACTAAACTTTCTACTTGACTTGCTTCAACAATAGCACGTACTAGCATTTTAAGATATAATAACCAAATAGGAGAATACAGTTTTACTACTCCTACATTATTATAAATATCAACTATTAGACCTGGAAGCCCATCATTTTCTCCAAAAATTAAACGATACGCATTTGTATCAGTTTTTAATAATTGTTTACGAATTTCGTACGCTTCAAAAGTTTTCTTTTTAAAAAATTCTTCATTTATTTTCGCACCACCTCCTAAATGAATCATTTTAATTCGAATTGGAGAATCTGGGTCGTAAAGCCCAATTCCAAACACTTTATTACTTCTCTGATCGAATAGTATAGCAATATCTCCAGGTTTTCCTGTTTTATTAATTTTTTCAATACTTTCTGAAAATATCCAAGGATGTCCCTGTTTAACTAACTTTTCAGCAGTAGGTTTAAGTTTTATTGCCAAAGAAATTGGAGATGCCATATATAGCTGTGTTGTAAGGTGAAAGTATAGTTGTTTAAAAGAAAAAAGTAAATGATAGTTGGGGTTAAAATTACTTAATCTTCATAAATAATAAGATTTTACAAATGTCTATATTTAATGTCCTATTTTTGTATTAAATCTAGCTTGTTTCATTTTAATCTAATATATGATTGAAAACAATAATAATTCCTTTGGTTCAAAAATGAATCCTGAAGACATACCCAGTAAAATGCTTTCTTTGGATCCTTTCAGCTCTTGGCTTGGAATTGAAATTTTAGAACTTAAAAAAGGGTATGCCAAACTTGGTATGCATATTAGAAATGATATGCTAAATAGTATGGGAAAAGCCCACGGAGGAATCTCATTTTCTTTAGCAGATACTGCCTTTGGATTTGCAGCTAACTCTCAAGGTAAATTTGCTGTATCTATCGAGACTTCTAATAATCATATTGAAGCCTTAGAAGAAGGAGATTACATAATTGCGGAATCTGTAATTGAGAGAACGAAAAACAAGCTGGCATTTTATATTGTTGAAATTAAACGAGAAGAGGAGTTAGTTGCACTTTTTAAAGGAGTTGGCTATAGAACTTCAAAAGAATGGACTGAAGAGTAGAATAATTTTATATTTCCTTTGCAGTTCCTTTATTTCTTGATATTTTAGAAAATGCTGCTCTTAATAAGAATAGTGTTCTATACTTTACAATTGTTGTTTGTTTAAAAACGGTTATTTTTTTCAAATATCAATACTAAATTTAACATAAAAATATTCAATTTTGAATTATTTAAAAAGACAAGAGTAAAGCGAGGTTAGCACTTCATCTACAGACCTAAAAGTTTGTTATTTTTTAATAAAAACTTAACCTTTTAATGAAACGCATTAAATAGTTTTGATAAAATTTTCGAAATCTTAAAACTGATGAAAGTAAAAAAATATCCTATTGATAAAATAAAAAGACCTTTTGCAAAATTAATGCAAGAAGAGAAATCTGGAGCCCTCGTTTTGGGAATAAGCATTATAATCGCTTTTATCCTTGCTAATTCACCAATTCACGAGCAATATCATCATTTTTTCGAACACGAATTTGGTTTTTATTTTGACGGAAGTCCTTACCTAGAATACAGTATTTCTGAATGGATTAACGATGGTTTAATGGCTATTTTCTTCTTTGTAGTAGGTCTCGAATTAAAACGAGAAATTGTCGCTGGAGAATTGTCTAATATTCGAAAAGCTATGCTTCCCATTGCTGCTGCAATTGGAGGTATGTTGGTTCCTGCTGCTATCTATCTAGCCTTGAATCCTACAGGGGAAGTTCATAGTGGATGGGGAATCCCGATGGCAACTGATATAGCGTTAGCATTGGGAGTTTTATATCTTTTAGGTAACAGAGTTCCTCTTTCCATAAAGGTTTTTTTAACAGCCCTAGCCATTGTCGATGATTTAGGGGCTGTTTTGGTAATTGCATTTTTCTATACATCTAATATCTCATTCCTAAATCTTGCTATTGGTTTTGCATTTTTATTAATGATGTTCATTGGTAATAGAATGGGGGTAAGAAGCATTATCTACTATGCCATAATAGGGATTGTAGGCGTTTGGACTGCATTTATTTTATCAGGAATTCACGCCACTATCGCAGCAGTTCTAGCTGCTTTTATGATTCCTGCCAACGTAAGAATTAAAGAGAGCATATATATGGCGAGGATTAAAAAGCATTTGTTTAGGTTTAAAAATACTGATCCTGACGATTTAATTCCAACTTTAACTAACAAACAATTACATATACTCGAGCGTGTTAGTTTAGACACCAAAAAAGCCATTCCACCACTTCAGAGGTTAGAGCATGCGATGACTCCCTTCGTAAACTTTATAATACTCCCAATTTTTGCTTTGGCAAATGCCGGGGTTACAGTATTTAATATTGAAATAGATAAGTTATTTAGCACCAATGTTGCAATTGGAGTGGGATTAGGATTATTAGTAGGAAAAGTTATAGGAATTGTTGGCTTCAGCTGGCTTGCAGTAAAACTGAACATTGCATCATTTCCTAAATTAATGAATCTCAAAAGCCTTACTGGTTTAGCGTTATTAGCAGCTATCGGATTTACAATGTCTCTATTTATAACTCAATTGGCGTTTACACATGAAGAATATAAAACACAAGCGAAAATAGGTATCTTTATAGCATCCATTATAGGTGGGTTATTAGGATATTTTATTCTGAACAAGCAATTTAAAAAAACATCTTAATAGGTTTAATAATATGAAATGGAAAGGTAGAAGAAAGAGCGGTAATCTTGAAGACCGACGAGGAATGAGCAAGGGCAAAATGGCTGCTGGTGGTGGTATTGTAGTTACTATAATAGTATTGGCTCTAAATTTTTTCGGCGGCGATACAGGCAAACAACTCGCCCCAATTGTTGAACAGATTGGAAACAGTCGAACTTCACAACAAGTTGAACAAAGAGAACTCACTGCTCAAGAAAAAGAAATGGGCGATTTTATGGCAACAGTATTAGCTGATACTGAAGATGCCTGGCGACAAATTTTTAACGAGAATAACTTAGGTAATTATCAAGAGCCTAAAATGGTGCTTTTTACAGATGCAGTTAGAACAGGGTGTGGAAATGCTAGCTCAGCCTCAGGACCATTTTACTGTCCTGCAGATCAAAAAGTTTATATGGATTTAGTGTTCTTTAATGAATTAAAATCCCGTTTTGGAGCAAAAGGTGGCGACTTTGCCATCGCTTATGTAACTGCACACGAAATTGGACATCACGTTCAAACATTACTTGGAACTTCTGGAAAAGTAACACAATTGCAACGTCAGTCGGGTGAAGCACAAGCTAACAGACTGTCGGTTGCTTTAGAGCTTCAAGCAGATTTTTATGCAGGTGTTTGGGCCCACTACAACCAAAAATATTTGGAAGAAGGTGACATAGAAGAAGCCTTAAGTGCAGCAAATGCCGTAGGTGATGACGCCATTCAAAAAAGAACACGTGGAGATGTTATTCCAGATAGTTTTACACACGGAACCTCTGAGCAACGTATGACTTGGTTTATGAAGGGTTTTAAAAGTGGAGATGTAAGACAAGGAGACACATTTGCAGAATTATTAAATTAACATTCAAAAACTTTAATGGAAGCATATATAATTGACGGAATTAGAACGCCAATAGGAAATTACAAAGGAACCTTATCTACAGTTCGCACAGACGATTTAGGTGCAATTGTAATTAAAGAAGTAGTAAAAAGAAACCCAGATATTCCTAGCGATGCTTATGACGATGTTATCATGGGATGCGCAAATCAAGCGGGAGAAGACAATCGAAACGTCGCCAGAATGTCTTCGCTTTTAGCAGGATTACCTTACACTGTGCCTGGGGAAACGGTTAATAGACTTTGCAGTTCAGGTTTATCAGCAATTATTCATGCAAACAGAGCAATAAAAGCTGGAGATGGCGATTTATTTATTGCTGGTGGCGTAGAAAATATGACCCGCGGCCCATACGTAATTGCTAAACCTTCAAGTGCTTTTGGAAACGATTCTAAAATGTACGATTCAAGTTTTGGATGGCGTTTTATCAATCCAAAAATGCAGGAAGAATACGGTACAGATGGTATGGGAAATACCGCTGAAAACCTTGTTGAGATGTATAATATCTCAAGAGAAGACCAAGATAAATTTGCACTTTGGAGTCAGCAGAAAGCTACTAAAGCACAAGAAAACGGAAGATTAGCAAAAGAGATTGTTACCGTTGAAATTCCACAACGCAAAAAAGATCCAATATTATTTTCAAAAGATGAATTTATAAAGCCATCCACTTCATTAGAAGTTTTAGGAAAACTACGTCCAGCTTTCAAAAAAGAAGGCGGTAGTGTAACCGCGGGAAATTCATCAGGATTAAATGATGGCGCAGCAGCAACAATTATTGCCTCAGAAAACGCCGTAAAAAAATACAATCTTAAACCAATTGCAAGAATTGTAAGTTCTGCCGTAGTTGGGGTTGAACCAAGAATTATGGGTATTGGTCCTGTTGAAGCTTCTAACAAGGCGTTAGAAAAAGCAGGATTAACTATGGATGACATGGATGTTATCGAGCTTAATGAGGCTTTTGCTGCACAAGCATTAGCTTGTACTCGTGCATGGGGGTTGAAAGATGATGACCCAAGATTAAATCCAAATGGAGGTGCAATTGCAATTGGCCATCCACTTGGAGTAACAGGAGCTAGAACTACTTATTCAGCAGCCTTAGAATTAAAAGAACAAAACAAGAGATACGCCTTGGTTACAATGTGTGTTGGTGTTGGGCAAGGTTATGCTGCAGTAATCGAGCGCGTTTAAAAAAAATGTATTTCACTTAAAAAGTGAATTGCTTAATAAAATTATAATGAAAAAATTACATAATTACATAACAGGACAATGGGTTCAAGGTAAAGGCGAAGGTGTTCCTATGCACGACGCTATTACCGGTGAAGTTATTGCCCTTTCTGATACTGAAGGACTCGATTTTGGAGAAATTCTTCATTACGGAAGAACGAAAGGTGGAGAAGTACTTCGTAAAATGACCTTTCAAGAGCGCGGAAATATGCTAAAATCCTTAGCTCTTCACCTAGTAAAAAAGAAAGCCGATTTTTATGAGATAAGCTATAGAACGGGTGCTACAAAAGTTGATAGTTGGATAGATATTGAAGGAGGATTCGGAAACTTATTTGCTAATGCTTCTCTTAGAAAACTTTTCCCTAATCAACCTTATCACGTTGAAGGAGACCCAATAGATCTTTCTCGTGGAGGTCGTTTTATGGCACATCATATTATGGTGCCAAAACGCGGAGTTGCAGTACACATTAATGCTTTTAACTTCCCAGTTTGGGGAATGTTAGAAAAATGTGCAGTAAACTGGATGGCAGGTGTACCTGCTGTAGTTAAGCCTGCAACCAATACTTCATTCCTAACAGAAGCAGTAGTTCGAGAGATTATTGCTTCTGGAATACTCCCTGAAGGTGCCTTACAACTTATCACAGGATCTGCAAGAACTATATTAGATACTGTAGAATCTCAAGATGTCGTAACATTCACAGGTTCTGCAACTACTGGGCGTATGTTAAAAGCACATCCTAGAATTATCGAGGAAGCGGTTCCTTTTACTATGGAAGCCGATTCGTTAAACGCTTCTATTCTAGGAAAAGATGCCATTCCGGGAACCCCAGAATTTGATTTATTTATAAAAGAAGTACGCAATGAAATGACCGTAAAATGCGGTCAAAAATGTACTGCTATCCGTCGTGTTATTGTCCCTGAAAACTTAGTTGAAGATGTTCAAATAGCACTTGGACAAGCACTTTCAAAAGTAACTATTGGAGACCCACGACTAAAAGAAGTAAGAATGGGCTCCTTGGTAAGTTTAGACCAAGTACAAGAAGTGCGTGAACGCGTTCAAGAGTTGTCAAAAACAGCAAGTATAGTTTATGGCGACTTAGATAAAATTGAGGTAATTGGTGCTGATGCTAAAAAAGGGGCATTCTTAGCTCCCATTGTACTTCGTGAAGACAATCCTTTTAAAAACTTATCTGTTCACGAAACAGAGGCATTTGGACCTGTTAGTACTATCATGCCTTATAAGAACTTAGATGAAGCTATTACTTTAGCTCAAATGGGGAAAGGTTCCTTAGTCTCTTCTATCGCTACCAATGATGATAAAATTGCAAAAGATTACGTAATAAATGCTGCTTCACATCACGGTAGAATTTTAGTGATAAATCGAGAAAGCGCTAAGGAAAGTACAGGGCACGGTTCACCACTACCAAGTTTAGTTCACGGTGGTCCAGGACGTGCTGGTGGAGGTGAAGAAATGGGTGGAATGCGAGGTATAAAGCATTATTTGCAACGTACAGCTATTCAAGGTTCGCCAACCACGCTAACTGAAATCACAGGAATATACCAAGCAAATGCAGATTACAAGGAAGCAGATAAACATCCATTTGCATATCATTGGGAAGACATAAGACCGGGTATGTCGCTTAAAACTCACAAGCGAACACTTACAAATTCAGACATTATAAACTTTGCGAATCTTACTTGGGATCATTTTTATGCTCATACAGATATCACATCGCTAGATGGAAGTATTTTCGAAAAACGAACAGCTCACGGCTACTTCATTATTGCAGCTGCAGCAGGACTATTTGTTTATCCTAATAAAGGTCCAGTAGCTGCAAACTATGGACTAGAAGATTGTAGATTCCTTCGTCCGTTATATCATAATGACACTATTTATGTTCGACTAACGTGTAAGCAAAAAGTTGATCGCGACGTAGCTTCTTCAGAACATCCGAGTGGAATAGTAAAGTGGTTTGTTGAAGTTTTTGACGCCGAAGATGAATTGGTTGCAGTAGCGACAATTTTAACGATGGTTGAAAAGAAACAAGAGGTTTTTACTGAGATGACCGAAGAGAAAATTCAAGAACTGGTAAACAAATTAACCGAAAATGTTAAGCCAAAATGGGGTATTATGACACCACAACATATGCTAGAGCATTTAGAAGAATCGTATAAAATTCTTGGAGGGCAAATTCAAGATTTTGAAATTGTAACTCCTGAAAAAATTGTAGAGAAAGTTAAAAACAGTCTTTATAATTATGAAAAATTCCCTCAAAACTCACACTACCCTACTTTGAAAAAGGGAGAGTTGGAAGATTTAAAACATCCGGATTTAGCAACCGCTAAAGAGAAATTTTTTAAAGCAAGAGAAGAATATGTTTCTTTTTTCAAGGAAAATCCTGACGCTGTTCTCAAAAATATGGTTTTTGGTGAATTGAATAAATATGAATCCTATCTACTAGAAAGAAAACACCTAAACCACCATTTTGAACAGTTTGGGTTGATTTAATTATCTAGATATATTCTATTAAATTTAAAATGGTCTCTTAGTTTTAAGGGACCATTTTAATTTAGAAACATCTACTTTTCTTTTTTACTCTCGTCTTTTAGTAGAATTTCATATAAGAGATAAAGTCCAATAATCGCAGCAATTACAAATAGTATAAAGGCAAATCCTGGATAACCAGCAATGGTCCATGAACTAGGAACTCTTACCAACATCGCTGCTCCAATAATTAAAGCTGCGATGATAAGCCCTGCTGTAATTCGATTGGCCACCTTTTGAAAGGCACCCGTAAATCGCTCTTCATCAATAGCATCAACTTTAATTTTCAACCTATTATCCGCTAGAAGTTCTGAGAATTTATTTAATCGATAAGGTAAATTTTCTGTTAGCTCCTTCATTTCTAGAAATACCTCCATTAAATTTTCTGGTTTTAAATTCTCCTTCATTCGCTGCTGCATCAAAAGCTTAACGTAATCTTTTACGGTTTGCTGCACGTCGTATTTGGGTGCGAGATAGGCCACTATTTGGTCTAGATTGAGTAGAATCTTTCCTAGAATATTCAGTTCTACGGGAATATGAATACTTTCTTTTGCAGCCATTTGGTTCATTTTTATTAAAATTCTACCTGTTTGCAAATCCTTAGCCCGAGCATTTTCATTTTCCTGAATTTTGCGAATTACATCTTTTTTGAAATTCGACACATCCTTCTTGTCATCGTATTCGCTTATACTTAGGAGTATATCTGCAACCCGAGAACCATCGTAATTACTTAAGCCAATCATCAATTTTAAAATGATTTCTTGCATTTCATTGCTGAACTTGGCTACCATTCCCAAGTCCATAAGCGCAATTTTATTTTCTGGCGTTAAGTAAACATTTCCCGGATGTGGATCGGCGTGGGCAAATCCATCCACTATAATTTGTTTTAAATAGCTCTTTACCAATTCATCCACCAAAGGTTCAAAAGAAATGTCGAGACGTTTTAAAGGTGAAACCTTTGTGATTTTCCCTCCTTCAACAAATTCCATTGTAAGCACCTTGGAAGAGCAATAATCCATTATTGGAGCAGGAATGAACATATGTTCAAATTCAGCTAGATTCTTTTTTAATGTAGCCAAATTTTGAGCTTCCAAAGTATAGTCTAGCTCCTTCAACAATACATATCGAAGTTCTTCGATCACACTGTGAATAGCATAATTACGTCCCATTTCACTATAAGTTTCAAGCTTTTCCGAAATAGACATCAAGGTATCTAAATCCTCAATAAATCGCTTCCGAATTCCTGGACGTTGTACTTTTACGGCAACTGTTTTTCCGGAGTGCAGCACCGCACGATGAACCTGACCAATAGAAGCACTTGCCAAAGGTTCTTTTTCGAAAGATGCGAATGCTTTGGATATACGAACTCCCAATTCTTCCTTAAAGATGGTTTCGATCTCCTGATAATCTACATTCTCAACATCATCCTGAAGTGTCGCTAAGGCTTCTAAAAATGGAGGGGGTAATAAGTCTGGACGGGTTGAAAGAAGTTGACCGAGCTTAACATAAGTAGGCCCCATACTTTTTAAGTCTTCCGCAAGTTCTTCAGGCGAATGTTCGAAGTTTTCCGATTCAATTTCGGACTCAGAATCGGCTATTCTTTCTTCTGTATAGGAAAAGACATCGCTGTTCCAATACTTCATCATAAATTTAAAAAAACGGATATACTTGTCGTATTGATCAGGTAGTAGACTCATAATTTGTAATTTTTTATGAAAACTACAAAATTTACTTAACTGCCTATACGAGCTTTAGGATAAATTTAGGTATAATAAATCCCCAATTCGTTTTTAATCCTCCGCAATTCTTTCTTTTCCTTTCTTAGTGGCGATAACACTAATAATTAATATCTGAAAGGCGTGATAAAACATCAGTGGTAAAAGCACTATTCCAATTATACTAGTCTGCCCAAAAAGTGCTTCCGAAAATACAGTTCCGTGGACTAAAGATTTTTTAGTCCCACAAAATTGATTTGTAATTCTGTCGGCGTGATTAAAATTGAGCAGTTTCCCAAACCATCTTGTTAGAGAGTACACAACAAAAAACAGAAGTAGTACCAAAATTACCATAACGCCCATTTCTAATACACTTACGCTAGAGAATATTTCATCCTCAAACGATTGAACGAAGCTTTTATATATTATCAGCAAAATCACAAACTTATCAAATAAGCTCAATTGTTTTTTATGCCTTTGTGCCCAAGCTCCAAAATACTTCCGAAGTAAAAGCCCCAGTATTAAGGGGATTAAAATTTCAGTAATCAACTGAATATAAATGGAAGAAAAATCGAAAGCTACATCTGTTTGACTTATAAATGGCATCATCCAAAGCGGTGTTAATACTATCCCGATAATTCCCGATATGCTTGCATTAAAAATTGCTGCAGGTAAATTTCCTTTTGCCATTGAAACCATCACAACCGAAGAAGAAACCGTAGAGGGCAATGCTGCCATAAATAAAAATGCCAACCAAAGAAGTTCATAATCTGAGTTATTAAAAAGCGGGTAAAACGGCAATATTAAAAGCGGAAAAAGGATAAATGTAGAACTCTGAACAGTAAGGTGTAACTTCCAATTTTTCAGCCCATTTTTAATGGCTTCAGAATTTAGACTTAAGCCATAAAAAAAGAAAATAAAAGAAATACCAATACTACTAACCGTTCCCATAGGTACAGGACTGCTTGAAACCGCAAGTTGAGGGAAAAAGTAGGCAAGAATAATACTAATTACAATTGCTATTACAAACGAATCAATTTTAAGTTTCTTGAGCATAGTATTTTTCAACAAAGATATAAGTGCTGAGCATTTTAAGATGACGTATTTTATAAAATTAGAACAAATATGGTTTTAAAATATATTACCAATTGTTCGATTAAAATCTAGATCATAAAAGTTCAATTAGGCATTAAATTTATAAAAAGTTGATTTATTTTGTAGGACTAGAAAAGACCCTAGTTTTTGCAGGCCTTTTGAATGGTTAAAAAGATCATTTAAAAAGGAAAAGTCTTTTATTTTGAATAAATTGTAACCGAACGAAAATCCGCATAAAAAGCGAAATAATATGAATGAAGCATACGTAAAACACAGCACTCAAAACGAAATTTCAACCATCGAATTTTTTCACCCAGCACACAACAGCTTACCTGGTGATTTATTGGCAAAACTTGCAAATACCATTACAGAAGTTGGCAACGATGATAATGTAAAAGTCATCATATTAAAAAGTGGTGGCGACAGAACTTTTTGTGCAGGTGCAAGTTTCAATGAATTAATCAGCATCAACGATGCCGAAACAGGAAAAAAATTTTTTAGCGGTTTCGCTAATGTGATTAATGCAATGCGCAAATGCCCAAAGTTTATCATAGGTAGAATTCAAGGAAAGACTGTTGGTGGTGGCGTTGGCGTTGCGTCGGCCACAGATTATTGTATGGCAACAAAATTTGCTGCAATTAAATTGAGTGAACTAAACGTTGGTATCGGCCCGTTTGTAGTTGGTCCAGCTGTGGAAAGAAAATTAGGAACAAGTGGTTTTAGTCAAATAGCCATTGACGCCAATTCTTTTTACGATGCCGAGTGGGCGAAGCAAAAAGGATTATACAATCAAGTTTACGACACCACTGAAGAAATGGATGAAGCTGTTCAAAACTTTGCTGAAAACCTTTGCAAGTATAACCCTGAGGCAATGAAAGAAATGAAAAAAGTTTTTTGGAGCGGCACCGAAGATTGGGATGAACTTTTAGCCGAAAGAGCAGTAATTTCAGGAAGATTGGTTTTAAGTGATTTTACGAAAGAAACACTAAAAAGGTTTCAATAATAGTTTGTAGACAAGCAAGTAGAAATGCTTCCAAGTCACGAATTTTGTAAACTATCATATCAGTTTGTTTGCACAGCAGCCTCAATTACTTTTAATATTGGCAAAGTTTAGATAGTACCAGTGTAAACTTTGGGCGTTATTTAAAAATGTTAAGGCGCAGTTTTAATGACATATAGCTGCACCTACCATGGCACAATTGTAACAATACATAAGCTTTGAAACCGATGAAGAAAATAGAAAACGACAACGATATTAGGTAAATTGATTTCAACATTAAAGCGACATTTAAAAAAAAATAAGATGATTAACCTCCCAAAGCGAGGCGCTCTCATCATTCTCCTCTAAAAACTAAATTATGATCTATTCATTCAAAGGCCACATTCCAGTAATTCACGAGTCTAGTTTTGTTCATCCACTGGCTGCTGTAACTGGGAATGTAATTATTGGAAAAAACTGCTATATTGGACCGGGCGCTGCAATTCGTGGAGACTGGGGGGAGATAATTTTGGAAGACGGAGTTAATGTACAAGAAAACTGTACAGTTCATATGTTTCCAGGTAAAAGTATTGTTTTAAAAGAAGGTGCTCATGTAGGCCACGGCGCAGTAATTCACGGCGCCAATTTAGGCAGGAATTGTTTAATCGGGATGAATAGCGTTATAATGGACGATGCTAAAATTGGTGACGAATGTATTGTTGGTGCAATGAGTTTTGTAAAAGCTGAAGAAAAATTTCCCAAAAGAAGTTTGATTGTAGGCAATCCTGCTAAAGCAATTAAAGATATATCAGATGATATGATTGCATGGAAAACGGCGGGAACAAGATTGTATCAACAATTACCAAATGATTGTCATAAAAGTTTAAAGGAGGTCGAACCATTACGCGAAATTCCAAAAAACAGACCTGTTCAAGAAGATTTTTATAAAACACTTCAAGATTTTAGAAAAAAATAATAATGTATAATAGAGAAATAGAAACACTTCCTCTTGAAAAGCTTAGGAAGCTACAAAGTGAACGTCTAGTGAATCTCGTAAACCGAGTATATAAAACCGTTCCGTTTTATAAAAATCTTTTTGATGAATCAGGAATTGATGTGTCATCAATAAAATCGATTAATGATATCCACAAGCTTCCTTTCACCAAAAAAACAGATTTAAGAGATCAGTATCCTTTTGGATTTTTAACTGTACCTGAAAACCAATTAGCGCGAATTCATTGTTCTAGCGGTACTACAGGAAAACCAACAGTGGTGGCATATTCAAAAAAAGACCTAGATATTTTCTCAGAAGTTGTTGCTCGATCTTTGGGTGCTGGAGGTGCAATGCCTGGAATGAAAATGCATAATAGCTATGGTTATGGTCTATTTACTGGCGGGCTTGGAATTCACTATGGAGCAGAAAAATTAGGAATGTCTGTAGTTCCTGTTTCAGTTGGAATGACCGATAGACAAATTACTTTATTACAAGATTTTCAGCCTGAAGTAATTTGCTGCACCCCTTCATATGCCCAAACCATCGCTTTTGAATTAGAAAAAAGAAACCTAAAAATATCCGACCTTAATTTAAAATATGCTATTTTAGGAGCTGAACCTTGGACAGAAGCTATACGTAATGACATAGAAGCATCTCTAGGTGTAAAAGCGACTAATATTTATGGGTTAAGTGAAGTTATAGGTCCTGGAGTCTCACAGGAAGCTTATAATGAGCAAGGCACAGGTAGTTATATATGGGAAGATCATTTCTTTCCTGAAATTGTAGATAGAGACACGGGTGAACCACTTCCTTATGGAGAAGAAGGTGTGTTAGTATTCACCACACTTACAAAAGAAGCTATGCCTTTTTTGAGGTATTGGACTAATGATATTTGCAGCTTGTCTTACGACCATAGCACATCTAGAACCCACATTAAAATGGGACAAATTAAAGGACGCTCAGATGATATGCTTATAATTAGAGGTGTAAATTTATTTCACACTCAAATTGAAGAAATTTTTCAGGAGTATAAAGAATTAGCACCAAACTATCAGCTAATTGTCAGCAAAAATGGTTTATCAGATCAAGTAGAGGTTAAAGTTGAAACCAATACAGACTTTCAAATTAAGTTAGGTTTTGAAAAAGGATTCAAAGAAGATGAAGTTTTAAGGAATTCAGCACTAACTTCTATTTGTAATCAATTGAAAAAAAATATAAAAGATAAAGTAGGATTAAGTATTAAGGTGACCTTGAATTGTTATGGAGCAATCCCTAAAAGTGAAGGAGGAAAATTAAACCGTATCATTGACTTACGAAATTCTTAAAAAATTAAATATGCCTAAGCAGGAATTTAGAATGCCCAAAATGGGCGAAAGCATTACCGAAGGAACCATCATAGAATGGCACGTTAACGTTGGAGAGTGGTTTGAAGAAGGAGATATACTTTTAGAAGTAGCTACAGATAAAGTGGATAACGAAGTCCCTGCAGCAGCTTCAGGAAAGTTAATTGAACAAAAATTCAGTAATGGAGATGTAGTTCCAATTGGAGAAGTTATAGCTATTTTAGAGCTTTCAGATAGTGAAGGTTTAAAATCATCGGATTCGAAAACTTCATCATCACCGTCAAAAAATAAGATTGTTCAGCGCAGTAGTGCTGGTTCAGCTTCTAAAGAGGAAATTGCGAAGCCTAGTCAAAGTTCACCCGCAAAATCATTCAAAGTAAACGAAAACCTATTCATTTCACCTTTGGTTGATAGTATCGCCAGAAAGCATCATATTAGCTATGAAGAGTTAGCTCGAATTCCCGGAACAGGAAAAGATGGACGCTTACGCAAGAGTGATGTTTCTGAATATATTGCAAGTGGACGTCCGTTTAAGTTTGCACAACCAATTTCAGAGCCTACAGGGTTTCAAGTGCCAGATTTAAAATTTGACAAAGGCCAAGGGAAAATAGTAGAAATGGACCGTATGCGTCAAATGATTGCCGACCATATGGTATATTCAAAGCATACATCTCCACACGTTACTGCATATGTTGAAGCCGATCTTACCGAAATGGTAAAGTGGCGAAATGAGAACAAAATCCCATTTCAGAAAAAACACAATGAAAAGCTTACATTCACTCCATTATTTATTGAATGTGTAGCCAAAGCAATTACCGATTTTCCAATGATAAATTCATCTTTAGATGGTAAAAATGTAATTGTGAAGGAGGATATTAATATTGGAATGGCCACTGCTCTACCTACAGGGAACCTAATCGTTCCAGTGGTTAAAAAAGCTGATAAAAAAAGCCTGAAAGAGTTAGCTGAAGCTACGAACGAATTAGCAGGAAAAGCCCGTGACAATAAGTTAAAAGGAGACGACACCAAAGGAAGTTCTTTTACTATTAGTAATGTTGGAACTTTTGGAAGTTTGATGGGTACACCAATAATTAACCAACCTGAGGCAGCAATTTTGGCAACTGGAATTATAAAAAAACGCGCAGAGGTTATGGAAAGAGATACGGGAGATACTATTGAAATTCGCCATATGATGTACCTCTCACTTTCATTTGACCATAGAATAGTTGATGGATATTTAGCGGGATCTTTTTTGAGAAGAATTGCAGACTATATGGAGAAGTTTGATGTAAATAGGGAATTTTAGTCAGGCCTATTAACACAACCCTGCTTTATGCATTTTGACTACAAAAAGTACCATTCAAAATGTCAACATCAACCAAAAGAATAAAAGAAAGAATAAATTTGAAAATTAGAGCCAACAGATTTTAAAAAGCTAATAGCTCTGAGAACAATCTTAAAAATCGTGAAACGATGGTTAATAAAATAAATAAAGAAACCCTTAAAAAAGCCTTTAAAACTCTCGTTACTGCAAAAGGAATGACTGAGATTTATGAAGAAAACTTTAAGACAGTTTCAAAATACGTTCATGCAACTTCACGCGGTCACGAAGTGATACAGATAGCTGCAGGAATGCAACTCTTACCGCAAGATTATGTTTTTCCATATTACCGTGATGATTCAATCTTACTTTCTATTGGGATGACACCATATGAGTTAATGCTCCAGGTTTTAGCTAAAAAAGACGATCCTTTTTCAGGTGGGCGAACTTATTACTCTCATCCAAGCTTAAAAGATGACGATAAGCCTAAAATCCCACATCAAAGTTCTGCTACCGGAATGCAAGCTATACCTGCCACGGGGGTAGCTTTAGGCTTTTGGTATAAAGAATCATTTAATTCAGAATTCAAAACTGAAAATTCAGAATTAGATGCACCAATTGTAATTTGTAGTTTAGGTGACGCTTCTGTTACCGAAGGCGAAGTTGCTGAAGCCTTCCAAATGGCTGTATTAAAAAAACTGCCAATACTTTACTTGGTTCAGGACAATGGTTGGGATATTTCAGCAAACGCAGCCGAAACAAGGGCTCAAAATGCTTATGAATATGCAAAAGGGTTTAACGGACTGGAGGCATTAACTATAGATGGAACCGATTTTGAAGAAAGCTACAACACACTTCAGAATGTAATTTCTAAAATAAGAACTGAGCGCAGACCATTTTTAATACACGCAAAAGTCCCTTTATTAAACCACCATACTTCAGGTGTTAGAATGGAATTTTATCGCGACGATTTAGATGAAGCTAGGACTCGTGATCCATATCCTAAAATGGTAAAACTATTGTTGGATAATGGTTTTAAACAAAAAGAATTAGACGATATTGAGAGCGAAGTTAAAAACGAAGTCAAAAAGGCATTAGAAAAAGCTTTTGCAGCAGAAGACCCAAAACCGGAAGATTTATTTACGCATGATTTTGCACCAACCGAAATAACCGAAGAAGTTGGAGATAGAAGTCCGAAAGGTGCCGAAAAAGTTGTGATGGTGGATTGTGCTTTATCCGCTATTGAAGAAATTATGCGCAAGCATCCAGAATCCTTATTATATGGCCAAGACGTGGGAAGGCGATTGGGAGGAGTTTTCCGTGAAGCTGCAACTTTAGCTGAAAAGTTTGGCGACAATCGCGTTTTTAACACTCCTATTCAAGAAGCTTTTATAGTTGGAAGTACAGTTGGAATGAGTGCCGTAGGTTTAAAACCTTTCGTTGAAGTTCAGTTTGCCGATTATATTTGGCCAGGACTAAATCAGTTATTTACAGAAGTTAGTCGTAGTTGTTACCTTTCGGAAGGAAAATGGCCCGTTTCAATGGTACTACGTGTTCCAATTGGAGCTTATGGAAGTGGTGGGCCTTATCATTCTTCTTCAGTAGAAAGTATTGTTACAAATATCCGTGGACTAAAAATAGCTTATCCAAGTAATGGAGCGGATCTTAAAGGTCTTCTAAAAGCAGCTTATTACGACCCAAACCCTGTTGTGATTTTTGAACATAAAGGGCTTTATTGGAGTAAAGTGAAAGGAACAAAAGGAGCTACTTCGGTATTACCTGCAGAAAATTATATTTTACCCTTTGGAAAAGCTTGGGTATTACAAGAAATTTGGAAGCAAGAAGATGAGGAAACTCTTTCAATAATAACTTATGGAATGGGAGTGCATTGGGCAATGAATGCTTCTGAGGAACTTGGAATGCAAGATAAAATTGAGGTTGTAGACCTTAGAACCCTTCATCCCTTAGACTATGAAACAGTTTTTAAATCGGTTAAAAAATGTGGAAAATGTCTAGTTGTAACAGAAGAACCTTCAGAAAATGGATTCAGTAGAGGACTTCAAGGAAGGATACAAGAAGAATGCTTTCAATATTTAGATGCACCAGTAATGCTGATTGGTTCAGAAAATATGCCAGCAATTCCGTTAAACTCAACACTTGAAGAGACAATGATTCCTTCAACTGAAAAGGTTAAAAAGAAAATATTGGATATATTAGGATATTAAAGAGTTTTTGATGATTAATTAAAAAATAAACACTATATTAAATTTTTTTAAAATTCTAGCTATAGCAAGCTAATTATTTAAAACCAATTAAAATAGGACTACTAAAGTAATTGACACATATTATCCCCCCAAATTCTAGAGGATCATCTATATAGATGATCTTCTTTTTTTAGTCTATATTCATTTTAAGCCAATCAAATAAAGTTTTGTACGCCAGCTTTCTTACAGGTATTTTAGAAAGAAATAAATCGTGCATTCCGTTGTGTATTGCATGAGTTGTAACCTCACCTTTAATCTTCTTAGCGTAATATTCGATGTGTTGTACGTTTAACACAGCATCCGCATACATAAAGTTATTCGTCCATTTTTTTTCATAAATAGTTTTATCGCTATGCATCACCAGCAAAGGAACATCCAATTTTAAGTGGTTTTGAATATTTTTATGGCCATTGTGTATAGCTCTAATAAAACTTAAACCTACCTTGGGTATTTCGTGAGGTTTCCAAGTTAAGTTATAGCTCCATTCACCAAACATATCTTTATGCAAACTATAACCGTAAAATTTAGAAAGACCACTAGAAATTATCTTATTGGGCATATATTTCCCTAAAAATGATAGAATGGGTACCCCTATTTTTCTTTCAAATGAATTAAGATTAAACTCATAAAAGGGGCTGTTGCAGATTACGCAGTGAAACAAGCCACTGTTTAAATGCCTTCCGGCATAGTTAGTTACTATCAAACCACCTGTAGAGTGCCCCAATAAAACCACCTTATTATTTCCTTCTAAATGAATAAGCTGCAAAGCTTTATTTATCTCCTCGTCATACTCCTCAAGGGAGCGTACATTATTTAACTTTTGGTGAGTCAAGAACGAACGACCATACTTTCTTAAATCTAACGCATAAAAATTAAATCCTTCACTATTAAAGTGATTTGCCATTTCACTTTGAAAGAAGTAGTCATTGAAACCGTGAATATATAGGACAGCTTTAGAAGATTTTACAAGCGATTTCTTACGAATTACAGTAGCAACCACCTCCCCTTCATAATCATCTGCTAATGCTAGGGTAATTTGCTGAAAATCATCACCCAATATATCTAATGAATACTGCCCTTTACTTAATTTCATAGTTATTTCATTTTATAAAGAGAAATATTGTACAAATTACATATTCTAACTTGAAATATAAGATAACCTAGAAAATTAGGTATTTTAACTATGCATCAATCTAACGTAAAAAGACGTCACATTTATAGTTAAGACTTCTTACTTAGTAGCGGCAATAAGACTTACTTCGGCTGCGCTCAAAATGAACTTCTCGTACTGTTCTAAAAAGTTATTTTCAAAAAAAAAGACTTCACATTCATAGTGAAGTCTTTTTACTTAGTAGCGGGAACTGGACTCGAACCAGTGACCTTCGGGTTATGAGCCCGACGAGCTACCTACTGCTCTATCCCGCGATATGGGTTTTCAATATTTCAACTTTAGCTTTTAACTTTTCGGTTCATAATGCCGACTGAAATATTGGACTGCAAAGATACAAACCTTTTACTAGTTTGCAAATAAAATTCCGAAGAAAATTCAACTATTTCAAAACCATTTTATAAATAACTGATTTTGAATGGTACCGACTATTAAAATCAGGAATAAAAATAAAAGAGACGGTTTATAGTGAAGTTAAAAGCGTCCCAATACACCCACTGCTCCCCAACAGCAGGTGTAATCGGTAGCTTAATTATGGTAAAAACCAAAATCTAAACATTAACGAGTTAAAATCTTTTCAACTATATAATGACACTGCAAATATATAGTCAATATTTTATTGATTTCGACCTAATGTATTAACGTATCTAAAAATTGGATAAACGTAAAATTAGAGGAAAAGAGTCACAGTTGTTCCAAACTCTGTATAGTCTATATCAAGAGTAGAATCTAAGTTATAATTTAAAAATTGTAAACGTTCTTTTATAAGTGAAATACCTTTTGAAGTTCGTTGGGTAGGTTCAGACCTTTTTTTACTCCCTATTCCATTATCAGCAATTACACATTTAAGCTTATTGTCGTCCATTTGATTAATAACAAGTGATAATTTTGGGTTTTTTATGTCCTTAGGAAATGCATGAACAAAAGCATTTTCGAGGAAAGGTTGCAGAATTAGATTTGGAATCTCCGTATCACAAATATCAATTTTAGAATCGATTACAAAGTTTATAGAAACACGATTTTCGTGACGTTCGTTCTCTATTTCGCAATACGTTTTTAGGTAGTCCAATTCCTCTTTTAAACTTATAAACGTGCGACTAGAATTATTTAAATTGGCTCTTACAAGCTTTGAAAACTTAACCAAATAACTCGAAGCCTTTTCATTTTCACCTATAACAACTAAGTGCTGAATACTGTTTAGAGCATTAAATATAAAATGTGGGTTCATTTGTGCTAATAAGGCTTTAGCTTTTAGTCTTTCAATGCGTTTATTAGTTGCAATTTCTTTTGCTGTAATTATTTGGTGTTGTTTTCTTTTACGGTTAAAATAAAGAGAAGTGATAAAGACTATTGCAGTAGCCACCAATAACCTAAACCACCACTGTTCATAAAACGGGGGGTTAATTGTAAATTCTAAAACAGACTTTTCAAACCACTGCCCAGTATATGTATCATTGACTCGAACAATTAAATTATATTCTGCAGGCTCTAAAAAACTCAAATTAATCTCTGGCAAATCCAATTTATTCCAATTTGAGTTATCTTTAATTTTATAATAAAACTCTAGCTTATTTGGGTATGGGTGAGAATTGGTTGAAATACTAATTTCAAGATTATTTTGTTCTGAATTTAGAATTATAGGCTTTTTTCCATGCCCATAAATAGTGTCATTAACCTTTATTTGTTCTACAAATAAATTATTAATCCTATGTTTAGAATTAACCAGACTTTTCAAATTCACTTGATATTCTCCTCCATCAGAACCAAGATATAGCACATCATTATGCACATTTATAGCATGAATATTCTTTGTTATCCCCTGATCTTCATTAATAAATATTTGCTTTTCATGGTTGTAAAAAAGAACTCCTCCCTCTGTTACAATTATTAGCCAATCCTGGTAAGAATCTAACATCAAAATCGAGTTTCCTTTAATCTCGGATCTATCAATCTTTCTTATTATTTTGAACCCATTCTTGAAATCTACTATAAATACATCTCCAAATTCATTCCCTATAGCGACATAATCATTGAAAGGAGCATGATGTCTAAGTTTTTTTTCTTTCCAAATCCCCGTATCTAAAAATGACTTAAATGTTTTATCATAAGAAAAAAGACCATTAAAAACTGACAGAAAATAAGTGGTTGAATCTTTTCTAAATGTTCCAACAATATTTGTAGGAGTATCGGGAAGTTCTTCGTCATAATATGTATACTTTAACGGATATTCACTTTCATAAACTCTTACTCCCCGATAAGGATTAGTTTCTATTAAGTTGTTATTTGATGTAAAATCAAACTCTAGCGTATGTAAGGGCAAGTACGATTCAAAAGTTCCATCTGGACGAAATCTATACAACCCGATATTTGTATTAATCCACACGTGAGTCTTTGATTTTTTAATAGTGTAAAAAATTATATCAGTTTCAGGAGTATCATAATTCAACTCATAAAAAAAATCTTCGTGTTTAGGTAAGTTGTTTTTATTAGCTTTCACATAGGCAACTTTCTGTTGTTTAAAAAAGCCAGCATCGTAATATTTGTTTGCTATATCTACACCATCATCATATAAACTAATTTTGTTTTGATTAAAATGATCTATTGCAATAATTTTTTTATGGTTAGAAGGATAATATTGAACCATTGGGTTTATGGATATCTGAAATAGTCCATTGTCTAAAGTTCCTGCGTACAATAACTCTAAAATTGGATTGTACTCAAGCACAACAAGTTTTTTACTATCTATCCCATGAACCTCTTCATAAGAATTTCCATCTTCAGAAAACTTTAATAATCCTCCGTTTTCTTCAAAAACTCCCCAGGCAGCACCATAAACAGTATTATCATTGGTAACAGCGTAATCCCAAATTATGGGAAAGTCTTCCCTTTTCGTACCCACAAGTACTTTATCGTTCAGCAAATCGGTTATGGCAAATACAGAAACAGCTCCCTTATTACTAACAAATAAGGAGTCACCAATTCTCTCTGAATCGTAAATAAATTTATGATCACTTATTTTCTCAAGAAAGTACTCGTTACTTTCATTTGAAATTTTATATATCCCAGTATTGTATGTAGTCGTAAACACTGTATTATTAAACTCACAGAATCCCGAAATACGCATTAAGGAATTTTCCTCATGGTTTAATGAAGCAATTACAGATTTAGTAGCAGTATTAATTATAGAAACCCCACCACTTGTACCTACATATAGAAAGTCACCGAACACACTTAAATGAGTAATATGGTTGTTTATTAACCCTTGATTGGTGTTAATAATTGTAAAATTGGCGCCGTCGAAATGCGCAACTCCATTCCCATAACTTCCTACCCATATATCTGTATTTGCATCTTCGGTTATTGCCCAAATATTATTAAGTGGTAATCCTTCCTCCTCAAAATAGGTTGATACTTTGTTATTGTGTTTTCTTACTAAACCATTATCTGTACCAATCCATAAAACACCGTTTTTAGAAAGATGTAGACTTCTTACTGTGTTATGGGGCAAAAAGTTTTTCGTAGAAAAATGCGTAACCGGTGGTGTTTGCGCATTACACATTAAGAAAGTCGTTATCAAATAAATGATAAATAAGCTATACTTTTTCAAGAACTCTATTTAAAAAATCATTTTCACGTCTATAGGAGACTTCGAGCGAGCTTCCATCGGTTAGTTTTACGGTTTTTTCTTTTTTATCATAGCTAACAACTGCTGCAAGAGCTACTATATAACTTTTATGAGTTCTAAAAAACAATGATTGTGGCAAACGTTTATCTACAGTTCTTAACGATTGAGAAACAACTATCTTTTTATCTCCCGCAATATGCACCTCACTGTAATTTCCATCTGCTTTTACAAAGAGAATATCATTTACATAGGTTAACTCAAAACCTGTAAGAGTATTGAAAAATATTCTTTTCTTACCTTCTTCTGCTTGATCAACGTAACTTTTAAGTAAGGCTATTTGCTCTTTCAGTGCATTAGAATTTGATTTCTCTACAACGTATCTCTGCATGGTTTCATATAATACCGACTCGTCTATAGGTTTTAAAATATAATCGAATGCACTATATTTAAAAGCTTGTATTGCATAACTATCATAGGCTGTTGTAAAAATCACATCGAATGTTGGGTTGGAGAAATAATTAAATAAGGCAAACCCATTTTCTTCAGGCATATGGATGTCTAAAAAAACGAGATCTATTGAGTTATTAACAATTAAAGTACATGCCTCTTTTATAGATTGAGCCGTGCCTACTACTGAAATAACATTAGAAAACTGTTTATCTATTAGTACTTTAAGCAATGAATTTGCGTGAGGTTCATCGTCTACGAGAATAACTTTTATCATAAATTATATTTATATAACCGAAATATCTTTTATAAATAATCTAAAAGAAATTCGAACTTTCCTTATATTTAGAGAAATGAATAAGACCTTAAAATACACAATATACGTCATTCTTGCATTTGGTGCTATAGTAATAGCATCAAATATTTACATAAATCACTTTTTGAAGAATAAGCTAGAAAATTTTATCGAAGAGCGATTACCAAAAAATATGGTTAGAGCTTATGAAAATATAACGGTTGAAACTTTTAGTGGTTCGCTATCTTTATCAAACGCTTCACTTATTATTCAAAATAAAAAAGACAGTGTAAAACACACTTTTGTTAATGTTGAAAAGCTTAAAATATCTAATATTAGCTACTGGGATTATTTATTTAATGATAAAATTCACGTTGAGTCCATTTCTTTGGAAAACCCACTTATAGCCTACTACCAAGACAAACAGTTAGCTGTAACAGACACAGTGCGAAAACCCGTTGCCAAAATTTACAAACCTATACTTATAGATCAAGTTAAAATCAACAACACCAAACTGGTGATTTTTGAAAGTGGAAAAGATTCTACAAAGGTTTACACAAATGGTTTAAGTGTAAAAGTTAACGGAATAAGGATAGACAATAAAACAGTAACTCGTAAAATACCGCTTGATTACAAAAGCTTAGAAGCAAAAAGCGACACAGCATTTGTAAAAGTTAGTGCTTACGAAAACTTAACAGTAGAAAATTTTTTAGTTAAAAATCGCAAAGCAACTTTTAATAAAATAAAGCTTAAAACGAAATATTCTAAAAGGGAGCTCTCAAAAATAATTCATAAAGAACGTGACCACTTTGACCTGTCATTAAAATCACTGTCAATTGACAATTTTGATTTTGGGTTTAACAATAACGACTTTTTTGCTAAAAGTAAGCTTATCACACTCGACGCTCCGATTTTAGAAGTTTTTAGAGACAAATTGGTTGCAGACGACTATAAGGTTAAACCGCTCTATAGCCAGATGCTACGCGAATTACCTTTTGAACTAACTGTGGATTCGCTTAATATTAAAAATGCAAATATTAAATACGAAGAAAGGCAGCATATTAAAAACATGGGAGGATCTATCAACTTCAAAAACTTAAATGCAGCAATTTCAAATGTTAGTAATACATACAAAAGTCCGGTAAAAACTAATTTAAGCATTTCCGCAGATTTTATGGACAACACCCCTTTTACAGCAGAATGGAGTTTCGATGTTCAGAATTTAGAAGATAGATTTTTGTTTAAAGCACAGGTAGGATCATTAGTGGCCGACAGGATGAATAGCTTTACCGAACCTAATTTAAATGTGCGTTTGGAAGGTCAGACCCATAAAACTTATTTTACTATTGATGGTAATAAGGAAACTTCAACTACCGATTTAAAGATTAATTATTCAAATTTTTCTGTTACAGTGCTTAAAAAAAATGACGCTTCAAAAAACAAATTTCTATCAGCAGTTGCCAATATATTTGTTTCTACCGACAGTAATAAAACCGATGACAATTACCGTGAAGGGGTTGCCGAAGCAACTCGCGATAAAACAAAATCCATCTTTAATTTTTTATGGATTAGTTTGAAGAATGCTCTGGCAAAAGCAATGACAGGGAGTGGTAAGAAATAGCTCCAAGTTTATTGAGATATACTTACAGCGGTAAACTCTATTAAAGCTCCATCTTCAAAACTAACTTCCAATTCTAAGGGATTGCAGCAAATTTCACAGTCTTCTATATATTTTTGATGTCTCACGGAAGTATCCAACAACATCGATATGCTTTCCCAACAATGTGGGCATTGAAAAAAATGTTCGTACATAATTGGGGATTTTTTGGAATTATTCTATAATTCGTTATTTTAAAAGATCATTTTCTGCTAACTCCTTCTCTATTGTTTCTTTTACAAATTTATACCCCGCATTTTTTGCGTAGAAAAAGTTTGCTAAAAACGAAAGAAACCTGTTTTTAAGTAGATATTTGACAATTAAGCCTATCCTATTTTTAATCTTCGACTTATAATGATTCTGAAAATCTGAAATTGACAATTTTGGAAAGGGTAAAACTTGAATATCTGCATCCTTACCGTAGGTTTCTGTATCAAATTTATTAATAAAATTTCGAAGTACTCGCATATCTGGAATTATTGGAAATAGTTTATCCCCTTTAACATCCATAGGAGGTACTGAAAATTCAAACCTTTCTTTAATTTCTGCATTGGGCTTAATGCTTAAGCGTGTTTCGATTTCTTCGGAAGGGATGGCAAAATAATACCTTAAAAAATCCTGACAATTTTTTCTACCTAGTTGGAAATCATGTGCCCGAAAATCACGACTTAGAAACCCTGCAAAACCACCTATAGGAGCAGAGGCTAAATCATTTTTACTTCTAACCCATTCTCCATTTTTTTTAATCTTTCTTACAGGTTCAATTAAAAACTTTGTTCGGTCACTTAAATCTAAGGCATCTAAAATTCCTTCTTGATTAAACATCACCTGATTTCGGAGTGATCTTAGAAGACCTTTTGCAATACTCGAAATACTTTTCCCACTTTTGGAAACGTCTTTATCCTTATTAGGGAATGGGTCTATCATTATAACCCCATATCTGCAAGCTTCAATACTTTTGGGATTTTTTTCTTTAAGCACTTTTAAGGCAATCCCGTACGGTTCGTTATTTATAACTCCACCATCAACAGAATTAAAAGTGTAGATATCACCTTCTGGCAACAAGGGTTCTATCCCTCTCGACTGATTGAATAAATATTTAGGATATCGTTTAATATATTCTGACGATATAGCCACCTCTCTAGACCGTAAACCAATCGGGAATGCTGCAGTACTTAGCGTTGCGTCCTTTAAATATTGAAGATGTTTTTTCTTTGAAATATCAAGTACATAATACAGCTCATCTTCACTTTCAGGAATGCCTGACTTATATTTATCATTCTGTAATTTATATCTAAAAAAGCCTCCGTGATTTGTAATAACGGTTCCTTTTGAAGAATCTCTACTGCCATCAAAATTTACCAAAAAGTTTATGCCGCGTAAATTGGTTGTCGTTAAGATAACATCTAAACTATCGGAAGCGTATTTAGGAATTTCTCGCTGTTCTCGTATTCTAATTGCTTCAGCTGCAATATCATCTATAGCCTTAGTATTTAACAACGAACGAACTTCTCCAAATTCTTTTAAGTCTTTATCTCCAAGAAGTTTGTCTATAGTACTACTATCTTTAGTATCTGCCATTTCTACCCAACTTCTATAAAAGATGTTATCTATACCATTCGGGTTTTCTTTATTTATGCTTTTGTAGTTTTTATCGGCTAACGCAAGTAAGGTGAGCGAACCTGATATACCACCTGCTGAAGAACCGCTCATTACATCAATTTCAACTTGATGCATGGGTATGGAATGATCGTAATCTGGGTGATTAACACCTCGACTTCTATTTAAAACTTTCGCTTTTTCCCAAAGCTCAAGTGTTTCTAATAAATAATCTAATACACCAGCAGTATATGCCCCAGCCGAAACCGCACCCGCCATTGTGAGACATAATTTAAATGTTTTTTCATTTTCCATAAGCTCGCGACCAATAATCAACTCGTTAACAAACAACAAGTTATAACAATTAATCCAAAGAACTTAGGCGTTATGCGATTTTTATGATAGAGATTCTAAGGTTTCTTGAAGCACTTCCCACTCTTCCATCAATTTTTTAAGCGACTTTTTCTTCTCTTGATACTTGTCAAAAAAATGAGGTTTAGCAATAGTTTCTTCGTAATTTATAAGTAATTCGGTATCTATAGCTGCAATTTCCTTTTCTAAGGAAGTTATTTTAGATTCAACATTACTTAGTTTGTTTTTTGCAGATTTTAATTTCTTTTGAATTTCGTATTCTTCACCTGCAGTTCGTTTCTCTTTAACTTCTGTAACGACCGTTTTCTTTTCGGCTTCACGCAAGTTTTCTAGGTTTCTTTGTTCTAAGAAAAAATCAATATCACCTAAGTATTCCTTGATGTGTTGATCTTTAAATTCGTAAACCTTATTGGTTAGCCCTTGTAAAAAGTCACGATCGTGAGAAACTAAAATTAAAGTTCCTTCAAAATTCCTTAAAGCGTCCTTTAAAACATTTTTAGATTTAATATCTAGGTGGTTAGTAGGCTCATCCATTACCAGAACATTAAAAGGCTGCAACATTAATTTGGCAAGGGCTAAGCGGTTTCGCTCTCCTCCACTTAATACACGCACATACTTTTCTACTTCGTCTCCTCTAAAAAGGAAAGAGCCCAAAATATCTCGAACTTTACTTCGGTTTTTCTCATTTGCCGCGTCAATCATAGTATCTAGTACAGTTTTGGTACCATCCAAATAATCGGCTTGATTTTGGGCAAAATACCCTATCTGTACATTATGACCTAAATTAAGTTTTCCTCCGTATTCAATTTCACCAACTATAATCTTTGCTAGAGTAGATTTACCTTGACCGTTTTGACCTACAAATGCTATTTTACTGTCTCTTTCTACTAATAAATCAATATCGTTGAGGACCTTCTTCTCTCCATAGTTTTTAGTAATTCCCTCTGCTTCTATAACTACTTTCCCTGGGGTAACCGATATAGGGAAATGTAATGTCATTACACTGTTATCGTCTTCATCTACCTCTATACGATCAATTTTGTCTAACTTTTTAATAAGGGATTGCGCCATGGTAGCTTTACTAGCTTTAGCTCTAAACTTATCAATTAGTTTCTCAGTTTGCTCTATTTGCTTTTGCTGATTTTTCTGAGAAGCTAATTGTTGTTCTCGTAATTCGTTGCGAAGAACTAAATACTGAGTGTACGGCTTGTTAAAATCGTAAATCTTTCCAAGTGAAATTTCTATAGTACGATTTGTAACATTATCCAAAAACATTTTATCGTGCGATACAATCACGACTGCCCCAGCATAGCCCTTTAAAAAATCTTCTAGCCATAAAATAGATTCAATATCTAGATGGTTTGTAGGTTCATCTAACAGCAATATATCGTTATTTTGAAGTAGAAGTTTTGCTAATTCAATACGCATCCGCCATCCACCAGAGAAAGTTTCTGTTAGCTTCCCAAAATCTTCACGTTGAAAACCTAATCCTTGTAAAATTCGTTCTGTTTCCCCTTGATAATTGTACCCACCATGTATTTCATATTGATGCTGTACATCATTCAAATCTATCATTAATTGGTGATAGCCATCACTCTCGTAATCCGTGCGTTCAGCTAATTGGGTATTGATTTGTTCTAATCGTTTTTCTAATTTTTTAATTTCAGTAAAAGCTTCATATGATTCTTCAAGAACTGTGCGACCCTTCTCAAAGTCGATGTCTTGCTTTAAAAATCCTATCGAAACTTCTTTATCAGTTGCAATCTGACCTGTATCATATTCTTGTTCACCTGCGATAATCTTTAGCAAGGTAGATTTTCCTGCACCGTTCTTCCCAACTAAACCAACTCGATCGCCAGGCTTTAATTGAAAGGTTATTTTTTCGAACAAATAGTCTCCTTGAAAGGAAACAGAAAGATTATGAATGTTGATCATTATGTCAAAAGTGAATTTAGATATCAGGATTGTAAAATACCACTGGTAATTGTTGCAAAGATGCTTAAATTTGCGGTTCTAAAAAAACACTGATGCAATTCTTAAAAGGTTCTAAGCTTTACAGTATTTTCACAAGCACATGTCCTGTTTGTCATAAAGGTGATATGTATATTGAAAACAATCCCTACAAGGTTATGAAGATTATGAAAATGCATGATCACTGTAGCCATTGTGGTAAGAAATTTAAAATAGAACCATCTTTCTTTTTTGGAGCCATGTATGTAAGTTATGCTGTTGGGGTTGCAGTTGCGGTTGCTGCATTTATTATAGCGTATTTTTTTATTGGACTAGATAGAAATTATGCCTTTTTAACCATAATTATTAGCCTAGCTGTCTTATTCCCTGTTATAGTAAGAGTTTCTAGAAACATTTGGATTAACCTCTTCGTAGATTACGATAAAGACGTCGCTGAGAGAAATAATGTAAATGAATAGTTATTCTTTCCAATTTTTAGCCCGTCCGATGTATATTTCCTTAGTTAGGGGCATCCCTTCTTCTAAATGCTTATACAATATTTCTGAAAGTAATGGCGCCATTAAAAATCCTCTAGATCCAAGCCCGTTAAAAAATACTAGGTTTGGATTTTCTTCTAAACTTCCAAGTAGCGGTCTGTGATCTTTTGTAGTGGGCCTAACACCAGCTTCTTGACTTATTATTTCAAATGGGCAATTAATGAACGACTTTAATTTTGACAGTATTTCATCTTTAGCTTCTTCGGTAGGATTTATACTATAATCATCACGTCTATAAGTTGAACCAACCTTGTATTTATCACTACCCAATGGAATTACATAGATAGATCCTTTCAAAAAAGTTTTAACTTTTAAATCTGTAGCTTTAATAACAATGTATTCTCCCTTATTTCCTATTAATGATTTTTTAAGGAAAAAGGGATTATTCACCACGCTAGAGCCCTCTGCAAAGATGATTTTTTTTGCAATAATGTTTTTATAAACAACGCAATTTTCTTTTTGATGAAGTTGTTCATATTCAAAATTTTCAGTGATTAATTTTTCTTTGCTTTTTAAATATTCTCGATATTCAGCAAGCAAATTTTCAGTATTAATTTGAGCTGTTCCTAATACTTTTCCGAACCCTAAAGGAGCTTCTATAGCTGGATTATTATTTTTAACAAAAGTTGAAGATAAAAAACTCTCTAATTCAATTTTATCGCTGGCTACAGTCCAATTATTTTGTTCTTCTACACTTTTAAAAATACGTTTAATCGATTTTTCTTCAAAGAAATCAGTTTGTATTTTCCTAGATAGCGATTTGTAAAAATTAAAAGCATATGGATGAAATTTAGAGACATTCCAAGTAGCTGTAAAGCGTTTTAATACAGTTGGATTAAAAACACCTCCAGATTTGGCCGTAGAGCCATCTACATTGCTATCTATAAGCATAAAGCTCTTGCCATGTCGAAGAAGTTGTTCAGAAATACAAATTCCTGCAATCCCCAACCCTACTACTATATAATCTTTTTCGACCATTACCTCTTGCGGATATATTTAATATATTGAAAACCTATTAAAAAATAAACCCTTCAAATTCCAAAATGGAAAATGAAGGGTTTTATTATGCCTTGATAATTATAGAATTAATAATTCCACATATCTAATTCAATATTTCGAATTTGTTCTTTAATTCTATTAGATTCCATTAATTGCATAAGTGCATTATCATTAATATAATCCTTAACATCTCTATCACCTTGAATATTATCTTCTCTATAGATTACGGCACTAAAGCGTCTAGAGTTTAACAGATGGTCAAAAGTAATTGGTTGAGAAGTATTACTTCTATTAAAGGTTCTCGCATTGTGCAATACTTCACGAGCTCCTGGGAACCACACCCAAAATAGTTCAACTTTTGAATCTACTCCATCATCAGGAAATGCTTTTGAACGGGCTTCATTGGCAACTGGGCAGAGACCTAACAAACGGTACTTTAATTCCCCTTGACGTTTGTCTACATACCAATAACCTCTAATTCGCCATTCTTCAATATCTCCAGCATCCAAAGTAAATCGACGAACATATTGTGGATCAACTACACCCTCAGCATTGTATTGTTCAATACCTAAGTCTGTAGTATCGCTGTAAACTAAGGAAGTTTCTAGATCGTCTAACGTTCGTTTTTCAGTAAAATATGAATCTGCATATACAGCATCAATTTTACCGTTTTTAATGTTTTTTACTAAAACATCGTAAAGAGAACGTCTGTCTGATCCAATGTTGTTTGTATCTATAGGATAGTACAATGGGAAGTTTACTCTCTCGTTAAGATCAATAATCTCCCAAGTAGTTTTAGCCCACAGTACATCACGACTATCTGTATAGCCATAAGGCAACGGACCATCATTATCGTAAGTGATTTGGGCTTCGGTCTTTTGGCCTATTTCCTCTGGAGTTTTGGCGTTTAGAATATTCAACTGCGCATGAGCACTAGCCGCCATTCCAAGACCTAAAACACATAAAACAACATTTCTCAAAGTCATAAAACTTATTTTTAATTTTTTAATTTGTCAATTCGATAATTACTGGAGCGGTTTTCTTAAGCATTACACCACTACCAGAAACTTTTGCGTTAATATCGAAAATCTGAACGGTTTCACCTCTTCCAGCTTTTCTAATTGCACTTTTAGCTGCACCATTCAACTTAGTTCCGTTAACACGTACAGTTGGTTGCCCTGGCACTTTTAGACTAAAGCCTGAAACATTTAGATTAATGTCAAAATCGAAGTCTTCTAATACTGCAGATACAGATGAAATCTCTAACCCTTGACGTTGCATTCTTACTAAACCAGTTTCACCTCTAATAGCTCCAACTGGTGCAGGAATATCTTTAATTCTAAATTCAGCAGGTGTTCTCACACCTGTTCCATCAGGTAAAGTACCACTAGCAGTAATTGTTACTGTTCTTCCAGATCCTGGACGCATCACGTATTTACTACCTGAAACTTTAGATAAACCTGGAGCAGAAGCGTTAACTTTATTATCTGGAATACCAGGAATAGAAACCGTCATTGGGTTGTCTACACCACGATACACTACATTCATTTTATCGGCAGCAATTACAGCAGAATTAGGTTTTGAAATTGTTGAGAATCCTAAGTTAACAGGAACCTTAGTTTCTTTACCATCTTCTAAGAAGATTAAATCTCCTTCAATTTTATGGTCACCTGGAGAACCTGCAGTAATATTAAGCATTACTTTACCATTTTGGATAGAGTATTGATCTGCACTTAATGGCTTACCATCTAATGTAAGTTTAACTTCGTTAGGTTTAGTATTTGGATCTTTACGACCTAACACAATACCTCCGTCAAACTTCTCACCTGCATAATAAGCAGTCTTACTAGTTTCTAACAGTGTGTTGTATTGAGAAAAAGACAATGCAGCAGCTTGTTGTCCTGCTAACATATTTGATAAAATCTCGTTCTCAGTAGTTTTGATATCACTCTGCATCTGCGTTAACTTAGTTCTAGAAGCAACCATAGGGAAACCTTCATAGTGGTAGTTTAACCACGGTAATGTAACACCGTCACCGCGTTTTACAGGTTCAGTTGCGAATTTTTTAGAAACATCAGCTGCTATATTAGCATATCTCTTGTTTTCACCAATAACTGAAAGTATACTAGTTTTATAATTATTTATTTGGTCTAAAAATTCTTGTCCAGCTTTTGTGTACTTGTCGCCATTAAAAAGTTTTTGATCTAAAAAGTCTGATCTATCTTGCATTTCATAGCTTTCAGCATCTTCAGGTTTAATAGTGCTCATCATTTCACTTTTAAGACCTTCTAAGTATGAATCAAACTCATCAGATATTTGACTAATCTGTTCAGCCTTTTCCTTTACTTCACCATATTGTTCTGGTTGTTCAACAGCTTTTGATGCTAAATTCTCCATAAAAGCATTGTTACGTGCCTCTGCTGCAGTATTAGACTCTGTTAAACGTTCATTTAATAAACCAAAAGCCGAAAGCACTTCTTTTGACATGTTCAACGCCATCATCGCGATGAATATCAAATACATCATGTTAATCATTCGTTGCCTTGGGGATAGTTTTCCTCCTGCCATTTTTATTCTATTTAAAGATTAATAATTAAGGTGAAAACCTATTAGTTTTTTGTTGACATAGCAGAAAGCATACCTCCGTAAACACCGTTTAGAGATGATAGGTTAGTTGCTAAGTTCTGCATTTGCTGTTTTAGCTGTTCAGCATTTTCAGCAATTTCTTTATTTGCGTCTGTTTGACGGCTTGTTGATTCTATTTGTACTTTATAAAGACTGTTTAATGAATCCATTTGAGCAGCAGCAAGAGCCATTTCTTCACTGTATTTTTTAGTAGAGCTCATTGCTTCTGCAGTTGGAGCGATACCTTTTGCGGCACCTTCGAAAGAACGGATGCTAGAAGACAAACTACTCATTAATTCTGAATCGATTTTTGCTTCTTTTAACATACTATCTAATTTCTTAGACAACATTCCTTGAGTTTCTTCTGGTTGTTCGCTAATAGCTCTTCTACCTGATGCTCCAGCAGCACCACCTGCTAATTCAGGATATACTAAAGACCAATCCAATTCATCATCAACTGGTTCAAAAGCAGATATAGCAAAAATAATTGCCTCAGTAACCAAACCAATAGTTAATAATAAGTTACCTCCAATACCAGCAATTTCAAAGTGGGTAATTTTGAAAAGCGCACCGATAATTACAACTGATGCACCAAGCCCGTAGGCCATGTTAAATAGTTTTTTGGATGATTTTGATTTTGCCATAATACTTAAGATTTAGTTGAGGGTTTTTGTTAATAATTGTGTTAGTTGTTATGTTTAATTAGCGAGCGTCGCCAAAATTTTGATTTAATACTACGTCTGTACCCATATAATCTTGTACAGTTCTGAATCCTATATAACTACGTGCAGAATCTGCATATTCGTAATCTCTAGTACTCACTTGCAGGAAGTATGCTACATCTTTCCAAGAACCACCACGAACAACTTTACGCAAGTTTTTTGGGTCGTTCACGTTAGGATTCATTGTAGAGCTAAAGTCATAAGAAGAAGGGTCGTAAGAAGAAGCTACCCACTCCGCAACGTTTCCAGCCATATTATATAGGTTGAAGTCATTAGCTTCATAAGCATCTGCTTCTACAGTATAAAGCGCCTGGTCTGCAGCATAATCACCTCGTAAAGGCTTGAAGTTAGCCATAAAACAACCTCTATCATTTTTAGTGTAAGGTCCTCCCCAAGGGTATGTAGCTGATTCTAGACCACCTCTAGCCGCATATTCCCATTCAGCTTCACCAGGAAGACGGAATGAATTTACGTGGTTTTTCTTTTTAGATTTTTGATATGCATTTTTATATAAAGTTCTCCAAGCACAAAAAGCTTTTGCTTGTTTCCAGTTTACACCAACCACAGGGTAATTTCCATAAGCTTCGTGCCAAAAGTAATCGTTATGCATTGGTTCATTGTAAGAATAGTTAAAATCGCGAATCCAAACAGTTGTATCAGGATAAATATTTAATTCTTCTTTTATAATAAAATCTTTTCTTCTCTTACTTCTATCTCTAGCAGCCGCTTCAATATCCATATAGGTATATTGGAAATTAAGTTTACTTACATCAATAGTACGTTGACCGTTGTAAGCTTCTTCTGATGGGATATACATAGTATCCATTACTTCACTATAGAATTCATCTGGATATTCCGCGGTATCCCAAATAAGGTCTACTTTATTGTTAATTTTTCTACCAGCATAGAAATCCTCTCCCATCCCAAAGTAGTTATCGTACATATATTGGTCATAAGGTGTCATTTCTTCATTTTCTTGATCTAAAAATGCAAATTCTCCTATACCATCATCTCCTGGTGTTGCTCCCATTTCATCTGCCATAATAGCTAGACGAAGACGAACCGTAGAATCACGTACCCAATTTACAAATTGTCTGTACTCTGAGTTTGTAATTTCAGTTTCATCCATATAAAATGAACGAACAGTTACAGTTTTCGGCGGTGCATCATTAACGGCAACAAAATCATCATCACTTTTCCCCATGATGAAAGACCCACCTGGAACAAGTGTCATACCGTGAGGTTTTAGTGGATACCATTTTTTACCTTTTACCCCAACCAATTCTCCTCTATCTCCGGAGTTACAACTGAATAAAAAGGCAACGATCGCAGTTAATGCAATAAATTTCTTCATAGGTATTTTGGTTAAATTTCAATTTTAAAGGGCGTAAACCTATTTATAAAATTTTTAATAAACAATTTTTTTTTACAAAACCCTCTATAATCTACAATGTGTTGATTAATTATACTTCATTTTTATGGCGGGCTTTCAACCACCTTTCCGGAATCTCCTGATTACACGCACTCAAATAATCGCTGTAAGTGCAAGGTAATAACGTTTGGCTTTTTAATTTATTATTAACATTTGAAATAAATGGTAAAACAATCCACCATCGCTCAGTTTTATTACTCTTTTTAAACTCCAACAATTCATCGTCAATCGGCACTTTATAGGAGGTGTAAAGTCTCTCATTATCAAAGTCATCATCTGCAATTCTGAAGTTAAAACCTTCAATAAAATACCACAATACTTGCGCTATAAGCATTGCACTACTTTTTCCATAAACAGCATTACTCAATTCGTAAACTCCAAATGATTTAACTTTATTACTAATTCCTGCATAACGAGCTATCGTACAAATCTCTCGACCATCAAATCCGTTAGGACTCTCGTTAGTTTTATAACTTAATTCTGAGTTTTTTATTGCAGTTACATCCAAAGCCACCATATCTGCATCTCTTAGTATTGGCTCAATCACAGTTGTATCGGCACAAACCTCTCCCAATCTATAAGCGTCAAAATACAACTTATCCATTAAAGCTATCTCCTGCGGAGCGTTAAAAAATGATTGATATCCTAATACACTATAATTAAATAGGTTATAAGGCTTATCCACCACCATTTTTCCAACGTACGATTTATTTGATATTGGAAGATCGGCATTACCAAGGTCGAAACGATTGTCTATATTAACAACATTCACCATAGCGCCAAGATTATCATACGCGCGATATTGCGCATAAGCCATATCTTGACTTCCACCCAAAATTAGTGGAACTATCTTTTTTAGCAGAAGCGCAGTGACAACCTCCTTAACGGCAAATCTTGAATCTTCAACTGAATTTCCTTTTTCAATATCGCCAAGATCAATTATTCTGTGTTTCCAATTTCCGGGATACAACGAATAAAACGCTTTTCGATAGTCATCAAAACACAGTTCTTCACCAATGTAATTGACATCCGCACGATTTTCTTTAACACCAAAAATCGCAAACGAACCGTTTTTTAAGTCAGGTAAATCGCCAACTTCGGCGTGTACTTCTAGTTGCTTGCCTAACGTTCCTAGCGGCAGCAATTCTCTGTCCGCCAAAACCTTCTTAGAAACAGGGGTTAAAAATTCAATCATTATTTTTTCTTGGCTGAAGCTTTTTTCTTAGTTGTAGTCTTTTTCTTGGTAGCTGCCTTCTTTTTAGGAGCTTTTTTTGCCAGCATTTCTTGAGCTTCTTCTAACGTTATTTTATCGGCTTCAGTCCCTTTTGGCAATTCCACCTTTACTTTTCCTTTAATAACATTAAAACGTCCCCAACGAGCTTTCTCGATTCTAATTTTCTCTTCTGGCCACTCGTTGATTAGCTTATCAATCTCCTTTTGCTTTTTATCTTCAATTAACTTAACGATATCCTCATCCGTAAGATTATCGAAATCATACTTCTTATTCACATTGATAAACATCCCATTCCATTTTATATATGGGCCGAAACGACCTACACCTTTTTGAACCGGTAAGTCTTCATATGTATATATTGGAGCATCTGCTTTTTTCTTCTCCTCAATAAGTTCTTTTGCAAAAGCCATATCCACATCTAACGGATCCATTCCTTTTGGAAGAGAAATAAATGTTTTACCAAAGCGAACATAAGGACCAAAACGACCATTGTTAACCTCAACTTCCTCATTATCGTAAACACCCAAGGTTTTTGGAAGTTTAAAAAGATCCATCACCTCTTCAAAGGTAACTAAATGCAATTGTTGGTCTGGACGTAAACTTGCAAACTTTTTATCTTCATCGTCAGGAGCACCAATTTGAGCCATCGGTCCATATTTACCCAAACGAACCAATACAGTTCGTCCGCTTTCTGGGTCCTCCCCTAAAATTCGCTCTCCACTTTCACGATCGGCATTTTTCTCAACATCTTCTACGCGTGGATGAAATTTTTCATAGAATTCCTTCATCATTTTCGTCCACTCCTCTTTCCCTTCGGCAATATCATCAAAGTCTTGCTCTACTTTAGCAGTAAAGTTATAGTCTAAGATATTTTCAAAATGCTCTACCAAAAAGTCATTTACTATCATTCCAATATCAGTTGGAACAAGCTTGCCTTTATCCGATCCTACTGTTTCGGTTAAAGTTTTGTCTTTAATATTTTCTTTTTCAAGAGTAAGCTGAAGGTATTTACGTTCAACCCCTTCTACAGTACCTTTTTCAACATAGTTTCTACTAATAATAGTTGAAATAGTTGGCGCATACGTAGAAGGTCTACCAATACCAAGCTCTTCTAATTGCTTAACTAACGAAGCTTCTGTAAAACGATATGGAGCACGAGTAAATCGCTCTGTTGCTGTTATGTAATTATTTTCAAGCGAATCGCCTTCTTTCATATTAGGCAACATACCGTCTTGCTCTTCTTCTTCAAAGTCGGTTCCTTCTAAATAAACTTTTAGGAAACCATCAAACTTTATCATTTCACCATTTGCAGTAAAATTCTCTGATACTTTTTCTTTGGAAAGCACATCAATCTTAACATTGGTTCGCTCTAATTGGGCATTGCTCATTTGTGAAGCCAAAGTTCTTTTCCAAATCAAATCGTATAAACGTGCTTGATCGTGGTCGCCAGTAATGGTATGCTGACTCATATCGGTAGGACGAATAGCTTCGTGAGCTTCCTGAGCTCCTTTGCTTTTCCCTTTATAGTCACGAGGTTTACTATACTCTTTCCCGTAGGATTTAATAATTTCTTTTTGAGCTGCGTTTTTTGCGTCCTTAGAAAGGTTAACACTATCGGTACGCATATAGGTTATAAGTCCAGCCTCATAAAGACGTTGAGCGATAGTCATTGTTTTTCCAACTGAAAAATACAATTTACGCGCTGCCTCTTGCTGCAATGTTGAAGTAGTAAAGGGTGCTGCAGGCGATTTGCTTGCAGGCTTTTTAGTTAGATCTGAAATTTTATAACTTGCCGCTAAATTCTTTCTAAGAAATTCACGAGCTTCAGCTTCAGTTTCAAAGTTTTTTGGAAGTTTTGCTTTAAATTTACTACCATCTAGTGTGGTAAATTCAGCATCAATTCTATACGATCCTACAGGGTTAAACGATTCAATCTCACGCTCACGCTCAACAATTAAACGCACTGCAACCGATTGCACACGACCGGCAGAAAGTCCACCTTTCACTTTTTTCCAAAGCACTGGTGAAAGTTCATACCCCACCAAGCGATCTAAAACGCGACGCGCTTGTTGGGCGTTTACCAAATCGTAATTAATTTGGCGTGGGTTTTCTATTGCATTTAAAATTGCTGACTTTGTAATTTCATGAAAAACGATACGCTTAGTCTTGTCTTCATCTAGTTTTAACTCCTCAGCCAAGTGCCAAGCAATTGCTTCTCCTTCACGATCCTCATCACTTGCTAGCCAAACCATTTCAGCTTTTTTAGAAAGTGCTTTTAACTCCGCCACCAACTTTTTCTTATCGCTACTCACTATATATTTAGGTGTGAAATCCCCTTCCACATCTACTCCTAATTCCTTAGAAGGAAGGTCTGCAATGTGTCCAAAACTCGAGGACACTTTGAAATCTTTCCCAAGAAATTTTTCAATGGTTTTTGCTTTTGCAGGGGACTCAACGATCACTAAATTCTTTGCCATATCCTATTTTATTTAAGACTGCAAAAGTATATGATTTTTTTAATACGAAAGATTTTGCTTGTAATAATTGAATACAATCCACATTATTTCAGCTAAAAACACCTAGTTATCAACTGAGATTTGTGAGAAAAAACTACAACAATAAATTCAGCCAACAAGCACGAATAAACGAAAACTTAATAACTATACCTATATATTTATTGTTTCTTTTATGTCTCAAATAAAATTAAATAAAAAGCAATCTGCCACTTTGTCACCGCAAGCATTTAATTGTATCTTTGCAGGAAATATATTACGGACTGTTTTGTATTGAAGTTTGATTTTTTATGGAAAAGACAATAGACGAAAAAGCACAAGGGAACACCTTAATTTTAGAAGCAAAAAAGGAGAATTCTAAAAAATTATATTTAGAAAGTTACGGCTGCGCTATGAACTTTAGCGATAGTGAAATTGTAGCCTCTATTCTTGCTGATCAGGGATATAACACCACAAATCTGATGGAAGAAGCAGATTTGGTTTTAGTGAACACCTGTTCAATACGCGACAAAGCAGAGCAAACTATCCGTAAGCGATTAGAAAAATACAATGCAGTAAAACGCAATAGCAATCCAAAAATGAAAGTTGGGGTGTTAGGTTGTATGGCCGAGCGATTGAAGGAAAAACTTCTTGAAGAAGAAAAAATTGTCGATCTTGTTGTTGGTCCAGATGCATACAAAGACATTCCAAACCTTTTACAAGAAGTAGAAGAAGGTCGAGAAGCTGTAAACGTTATTCTTTCAAAAGAAGAAACCTATGGCGATATCTCCCCTGTACGCTTAGGAGGAAATGGAATTACTGCATTTGTAAGTATTACTCGAGGTTGCGATAATATGTGTACTTTTTGTGTAGTGCCATTTACACGCGGACGAGAACGCAGTCGTGATCCTCACAGTATCTTAAATGAAATTAATGATCTAGCCGAAGAAGGTTATAAGGAAATAACTCTTTTAGGTCAAAACGTAGATAGTTATTTATGGTATGGTGGCGGTCTGAAGAAAGATTTCAAAAATGCTTCAGAAATGCAAAAAGCTACGGCTACAGATTTTGCTCAACTATTAGATTTAGTTGCTATTGCGCAACCTAAAATGAGAATTCGCTTTTCAACAAGTAATCCGCAGGATATGGGGGAAGATGTGCTACACGTTGTAGCAAAACACAGTAATATCTGTAACCATATTCACCTTCCAGTACAAAGTGGGAGCACGCGAATTCTAAAAGAAATGAACCGTCAACACACTCGTGAAGAGTATATGAAGCTAATTGACAAAATTTGGGAAATTATTCCAGATTGTATCATTTCTCAGGATATGATTATAGGGTTTCCAACTGAAACTGAAGAAGATCATCAAGATACCTTAAGCCTAATGGAATATGTTAAGTACGGCTTTGGTTATATGTATAAATATTCTGAAAGACCTGGAACATTAGCAGCTCGTAAATTGGAAGATGATGTTCCTGAAGAAATTAAGAGTAGAAGATTGACAGAAGTAGTAAATCTCCAACAAAAACACAGCGCTTTTCGCACAGAATCTTTTTTGGGTAAAACGGTAACAGTTTTAATAGAAAAAGAATCAAAAAAAAATGCAGATGAATGGAGCGGAAGAACGGAACATAATAATGTAGCTGTTTTCCCTAAAGAAAATTATAAACCTGGAGATTTTGTAAAGGTTAAAGTAACCGATTGTACTACTGCAACACTTATTGGCGAAGCTATAGGACTTGCTTAGAACTAATAAATCAAAAAATGTATTTTAGTTCATTTTACTGTAATTTTATTAATGTTAGCAAAATCTAATAACGTTAATTCACAGTCTAAAGAGCTGAATAAAGATAAATAAGATCTTAGTATGATGTTAACAAGTAACATAACAACGATAGCAGAAAATTTTTATGAAGACTTTTTCATAGGATAACTAATAAGGGTAGTAGTTAAAGAATTAGTTTACGAGTTTAATAAAATATAAAATAGAATACTGCTGAGGAATATTTTGGGGCTATAAAGCCTCATAACAGGCAAAGTTGAATGACATAAAATTACTATGGAAAGCAGCATACAAGCAACAAAACAACGATTCGGAATAATAGGCAACGACCCTAAACTAAACAGGGCTGTTGAAAAAGCTATTCAAGTAGCTCCAACAGATATTTCGGTGTTGGTTACGGGTGAAAGTGGGGTTGGAAAAGAAAGTATCCCAAAAATTATTCATTCACTTTCTCACAGAAAGCACGGAAAATATATTGCCGTTAACTGTGGTGCAATCCCTGAAGGCACCATTGACAGTGAACTTTTTGGTCACGAAAAAGGTGCATTTACGGGTGCCACTACAACTAGAAGTGGATATTTTGAAGTAGCCGATGGTGGGACCATTTTTCTTGATGAGGTTGGAGAACTTCCATTGCCAACACAAGTGCGACTTTTAAGAGTTTTGGAAAACGGAGAGTTTTTAAAAGTAGGGTCTTCATCTACCCAAAAAACCGATGTCCGTATTGTTGCCGCTACTAATGTAAAGATGATTGAAGCCATTGAAAAAGGAAAATTTCGTGAAGATCTTTACTATCGATTAAGTACAGTTGAAATAAACCTACCTCCACTTCGTGAAAGAAAGGAGGATATTCATTTGCTGTTTAGAAAATTTGCATCCGATTTTGCTCAAAAGTACAAGATGCCTACAATTCGTCTAGATGATAATGCAATTGAATTGTTATTAAAATATCGATGGGGTGGAAATATTCGTCAACTTCGAAATGTGGCTGAGCAGATTTCAGTTTTAGAGCAGAATAGAGAAATTTCCTATGAAACTTTAAAGCATTATTTACCAGATATGGGAAGTAATCTTCCTGCCATAGTTAACGCTAAAAAATCTGAAAGCGATTTTAGTAGTGAGCGCGAAATACTTTACAAAGTGCTTTTTGATATGAAACGCGATGTAAATGATCTTAAAAAACTAACTTTGGAATTAATGAAAAGCGGAAACGCTGCCAAAGTTAAAGAAGAACAATCATCCTTAATCAATAAAATATATTCAGACGAAACGGAAGCCGAAGAAGAATTAGCCTCAATTATTGAGGAAGAGAATATCGCAACGGAAACCAATGTTGAAGTATTTAGCATTCCTGAACACGCCTCAGAACCAGAAAAAAAGGATAAATACGAATATGCCGAAGATATTGAGGAGGAAGAAAACTTATCACTTCAACAAAAAGAATTAGAGTTAATTAAAAAATCACTCGAGAAGTATGGTGGAAAACGAAAAGACGCTGCGGAAGAGTTAGGAATTTCCGAAAGAACGCTATATCGAAAGATTAAACAGTATAACTTATAATTAGTCGTTGGTTGTTTATAGAAACATTATTTTTATTTAGATGTCAAGAATATTTTCAGTTTTAGTTTTTTTTATTGTGGCTATTTCCCTACATAGTTGTGGCCCATATTCATTTACAGGTGCCGACATAAACTACAACACCACGAAAACAGTTCAAGTAAGTTATTTTCAAAATAATGCACCTATTGTAGAGCCTGGAATAAATCGTGATTTCACACAAAAATTACAAGATTTATTATTAAACCAGACCAGTTTAGACCTTGTAAATAACAATGGGGATTTAGTGTATGAAGGTGAAATTACACAATATTACATTTCACCTATTACGGCAACATCAAATAGCACAGCTGCGCAAAACCGATTGACTATTTCGGTGAGTGTTAGGTTTTACAATACAAAGGAACCTTTAAAAGATTTTGAACAATCTTTTAGTTTCTACTATGATTATGACGGTCAGACACAATTAACAGGATCGAAATTAGATGCTGCCATCGATATAATTTTTGAAAGAATAACACAAGATATATTTAATAAGTCGCTCGCAAATTGGTAAAATTAAAATTTTGAATATTTCGAACTATACATATCTACTTGCAAATCCACAGAATCTAACTTCTGAGGACCTGGCTGCTTTAGATTTATTAATTAGAAAATATCCTTATTTTCAAAGTGCACGTGCTTTACAATTAAAAGGTTTAAAGGACCAAGACAGCTTTCTTTACAATGATGCCTTAAAATTAACTGCCGCACACACTACCGATAGAGATATTCTTTTTCAATATATAACTTCAGAGAAGTTTATACAAAATGAAATTTCACAAACTATTCTTCAGCACGATGATTCTGTGAACGAAATAAATGTTGTTTCAGAAAACATCAACGACGAAGTAAAAGAAGAAAACGAACGTCTTTTAAATGCTGAAATTAAAAAAGCTGAGGATATTCTAAACCCAGAGTTATTTCAAAGAAAAGCTCGAGACGTAATTGAAAAAAATAAAGAGAAGGAAGAAAGGCTTAAAGACGAATTACAAACCGATAAGCCTTTAGAATTTACAAAAAGTGACACTCATTCATTTTCCGAATGGCTAAAGTTAACGAAAGCAAAGCCGATTGACCGAAAAGAGGAATCTATAAAAACAGCTTCTAAAAAAGAAAAAGAAGATGATTCTTTAACAGAATCAAACTATGAAGACACTATAAATCAGGAAGAAAAAGAACGAAAACTTCAACTTATTGATAAATTTATTCAGGAACGACCAAAAATAATTCCTTCTGCCGATTCAGAGAAGTCTTCACATTCTGGAACACATAGTCCTGACAATCCTAGTAATAAAGCGTTACTTACAGATTTCGCACAGAGTTCAAATTCATTAATGACCGAAACTCTAGCCAAAGTTTATTTACAACAAAAGAACTACAGAAAGGCAATTCAAGCATATAAAATATTAATTTTGAAAAATCCCGAAAAAAGTGGTTTCTTTGCAGACCAAATTCGAGCGATAGAAAAATTGACTAATACAGAATAATCATGAGCACGTTTACAATATTCCTAGTTTTAATAATGATAGTGGCCTTTTTATTGGTCGTAGTTATAATGGTACAAAACCCAAAAGGTGGTGGACTTTCATCTTCATTTGGAGGTGGCGGTGGCGCACAAATTGGTGGTGTGCAAAAAACAAGTGACTTTTTAGATAAAAGTACTTGGACGCTTGCAACAATTATGTTGGCTTTGATTTTGTTTTCGAACATCTTTATCATGGGTAGCAACAATATGCAATCTAAAACTTTTGACGAAAGTGCACTTCCAGCAGTTCCAACTACAGAAGTACCTGCACCAACAACTACAGAATAATTTTTGTTAAATATATATCGTAAAATGCCACCTCATAGAGAGGTGGCATTTTTTTATTAAAATTGTCGTATCTTTATTAGTAAAGAAAACTACAATGAAAGCAAGAAACATCATTCTACTCGTAATATCTAGCGTCTTACTTCTTTCTTGTTATGGAGACAGCTCAGGCATAGAGCGAACGTGTGAAAATTTATATGGATTAGATCCGAAAAAGGATTTAATCCTTAGTACTCAAGAAGAGGTAGATATGGCCTTTACTCGTAACCACGTTGCAGGAAACGTATACATCGGCTACTGTCCAGACAAAAATTCTTCAAGAATTACAAATCTTAACGGATTAAGAAATCTAACTAAAATTGAGGGGAGTCTTTTAATTTCTGAAACTGATATTACTACAATAAACGAGTTAGAGAAACTTGAAGAAATAGGCGGTGTTTTGAGCATCTATATGAATTCATCTTTGAGGGAAATAAATAACTTTAATTCACTTACATCTATTAATGAATTGAATGTTTTTGGAAATGATAAATTAAAAGCAATTAGCGGTTTTAATGCGTTAAAAAATTGTAATAGCACCTTTGATATTAACGTAAATGAAAACCTAGAAACAATTGAAGGTTTTAATAACCTAATTCATATTGGTGAAGATTTAGTTATTCAATCAAACAATAATTTAGTCAAGGTAAAAGGTTTTGAATCCTTAACTAACATTGGAAAAAACCTCAAACTTGGAAGCAACCTCCTTATTAAAAGTATAGAAGCGTTTAATAACCTTAAAACGATTGGAGAGGATTTAGATTTCCGATACAATTGGAGTTTAGAAAAGTTAGATATGTTTCCAAATCTAGAAACAATTCAAGGACGTTTGATCATTGAAAATCATAAAAAACTAAAGTCTCTTCAAAGTTTAAACAATTTAACTTTCGTTGGAAATCAGTTATATATAGCCGAAAATTTAATACTTTCAAATTATTGTGGTCTAAAGACTTTAATACAGACAGAAGGAGGACTCCAAGAAGGTGATAGCGGCCCACCATACAACGTTCCATATTTCGTAATCGTCAATAATTTATACAATCCTACGCGGCAAGATTTACGTGATGGGAATTGTTCTCAATAAAAAACTTGGATTTAATTTTAGCAAAAACACCAGCTTCTGACAAGCTGGCATTTTCGTTTAATAATATGTCAGTTTATAGGCAGTGGCATAGTTTCTGCCAATAAGAAATCATTACATAAAAACATAAGTTTAACAACTATAAAAAATAATAAAATATGGCATTAAAAATTCAACCACTTGCAGACCGTGTATTGGTTCAGCCAGAAGAAGCAGAAACTAAAACCGCCTCTGGACTTTACATTCCTGATTCAGCAAAAGAAAAACCACAACAAGGAAAAGTAGTAGCTGTTGGTAAAGGAAAAGAAGATCACAAAATGACAGTTAAAGTTGGCGATACTGTTCTTTACGGAAAGTACGCCGGAAGTGAATTAAAATTTGATGGCAAAGATTATATGATTATGCGTGAGGACGATATACTCGCAATTATCTAAAATTAAGGACTCACAGATTCCAATATATTCCATTTAAAATTGTTTTTAGAATTTGGAATATTTGGAAAAAATAGAATTAAAAAAATAATACTAATCTGAAGGTTCCCAATTCTAGCGGGAATCGCAAAATATAAAATTTATGGCAAAAGATATTAAATTTGACATTGAAGCTCGTGACGCTATAAAACGCGGTGTTGATGCTTTGGCAAACGCAGTAAAAGTAACTTTAGGACCAAAAGGTCGTAATGTAATTATTAGCAAATCCTTTGGAGCTCCGCAGGTAACTAAGGATGGTGTTACAGTTGCAAAAGAAGTAGAATTAGAAGACGCTCTTGAAAATATGGGCGCACAAATGGTGAAAGAGGTTGCTTCCAAAACTAACGATCTTGCTGGTGACGGTACAACTACTGCTACAGTTCTTGCGCAAGCAATCGTTAAAGAAGGACTTAAAAACGTAGCTGCTGGTGCAAACCCGATGGATTTAAAGCGCGGAATCGACAAAGCTGTTGAAGCTATTGTTGCTAACCTTGAAAAGCAAACTACTAAAGTTGGGAACTCTTCTGAAATGATAAAGCAAGTAGCTTCTATTTCAGCAAACAACGACGATGTTATTGGTGATTTAATTGCTAAGGCATTCGGAAAAGTAGGAAAAGAAGGTGTTATTACTGTAGAAGAAGCAAAAGGTACTGAAACTTATGTTGATGTAGTTGAAGGAATGCAGTTTGACCGTGGATATCTTTCTCCATACTTCGTAACAGATACTGAAAAAATGCAAACAGAATTGGAGAACCCAATGATTTTGCTTTACGACAAGAAGATTTCTTCAATGAAAGATTTACTTCCTGTACTTGAACCAGTAGCACAACAAGGAAAGTCGCTTTTAATTATTGCTGAAGATGTCGATGGTGAAGCACTAGCTACATTGGTAGTAAATAAGCTTCGTGGTTCATTAAAAATTGCTGCTGTTAAAGCTCCAGGTTTTGGTGACAGAAGAAAAGCAATGTTAGAGGATATCGCAATCTTAACTGGTGGTACTGTAATTTCTGAAGAGCGTGGATTCACTCTAGAAAACACAACTATCGACATGCTTGGTTCTGCAGAAAATGTAACTATTGATAAAGACAATACAACTATTGTAAACGGTGCAGGTGAAACTGACAATATTAAAGGTCGAGTAAACCAGATTAAAGCACAGATTGAATCTACAACTAGTGACTACGATAAAGAAAAGTTACAGGAGCGTCTAGCTAAATTAGCTGGTGGAGTTGCTGTTCTTTATGTAGGTGCTGCATCTGAAGTAGAAATGAAAGAGAAGAAAGACCGTGTAGATGATGCTCTTCACGCTACTCGTGCAGCTGTAGAAGAAGGTATCGTTGCTGGTGGTGGTGTTGCTTTAGTTAGAGCTATAGAAGTTCTTAAAAAGATAACTACAGATTCACTTGATGAAACAACTGGTGTAAATATTGTTTCTAAAGCAATTGAATCTCCTCTACGTACTATCGTTGAAAACGCCGGTGGTGAAGGTTCAGTTGTAATTAACAAAGTATTAGAAGGCAAGAAAAACTTCGGTTACGATGCTAAATCTGAAACGTATGTTGATATGATTAAAGCTGGAATCATCGATCCAAAGAAGGTAACTCGTGTAGCCCTTGAAAACGCTGCTTCGGTTGCTGGTATGATTCTTACCACAGAATGTGCTTTGGTAGATATTAAAGATGAAAATGCTGGCGGCGGAATGCCGGCTGGTATGGGAGGCGGAATGCCAGGAATGATGTAAAATCAACTTCCAGCATTCAATCTGCTGTACAAAACTAAACCTCATAGATCTCATAGATCTGTGAGGTTTTTTGTTTTTAGAACTTTTGAAAAAAAACTAGTATGAGACAATTAAAATTAAAATCATTTTAATTTTAAACATATAGTTACATTTGGGTATCCTAAAGATGAAAACTAAGTAGAACCATAAATCGACTTATCAAAGACTTGAATTTCATTAAAACATATAAAAATCCAATTCTTGTTTCTTTAGTATCGATTGTACTCTACTTAGGCTTTGCATATAATTTGGAGCGCAGTGAGTTCGTAAAACTCATTTGTTTTTATTCTGTGCTGTTTATCACTTCTTATCTATTTATAGAAAAATATCTCTCACGACATCAATTGCGTTTTTGGGTTTTAGCGAGCTTTGGAATTATTTTTCGATTAGCTTTTATTGTTTCGATTCCAAACCTTTCACAAGACTTTTATCGCTTTTTATGGGATGGCAGATTGTTAATTCAAGGGTTTAGTCCGTATATATTTACACCCACCACTTCATCTTCGTTTGACGTTGCAATAGCCCAATCACAAGAGCTAATTGTAGGAATGGGTGCGCTTAATGCAAGTCATTTCAGTAATTACCCTCCAGTTAATCAGTTGTTTTTCTCAATTGCTGGGCTATTCGCTGGGAAGAGTATATTAGGGTCGGTTATTGTTTTACGAATGGTCATTATTTTGGCAGATGTAGGTATTCTCTACTTCGGAAAAAAGGTATTAGAGCAATTAAACCTTCCTTTAAAAAATATTTTCTGGTATTTTTTGAGTCCTTTTATAATTATTGAACTTACAGGAAATCTACATTTTGAAGGAGTTATGCTGTTCTTTTTTGCATGGGCATTGTATTTACTATTCAAGAGAAAGTGGTTTTGGGCGGCGGTTTTAATCGGACTTTCAGTTTCGGTGAAATTGTTACCCTTATTGTTTTTACCTTTATTTTTTAGATGGTTTCAAAAAAAAGAGATTCCAACTGCGTTTAACCTGACATCTCTTTTAAAGTTTTATAGCATAATAGGAGTAACGGTTTTAATAACTTTTCTACCATTTCTCTCCCCAGATTTTATTCAAAACTTCGCAGCTACCATCGGACTTTGGTTTCAAAACTTTGAGTTTAATGCGAGCATTTATTACATAATTCGATGGATTGGATTTCAAGTTGTAGGTTGGAATATTATTGGAACTGTTGGAAAAATACTACCCTTGATAGTTGTGCTTTTTATCTTAGGACTTTCGTTCCTTAAAAAGAATAGTACACCTCAACAGTTAATTACGTCAATGCTATTCGCGGTATCTTTCTACTTCCTATTATCTACAACTGTTCATCCGTGGTATATTGCCACTCCGCTTATACTTTCGGTTTTTACGAATTATAAATTTCCTATTGTATGGAGTTTTGTGGTTATTCTTAGTTATTCAGCATATGGAAAAGAAGGATTTGATGAAAACTTATGGTTGGTCGCTTTAGAATATATTATAGTTACTGGAGTTGCTGTATGGGAATTTACTCGTTTCAAAAAGTATAGCGGAAAGGAGAAAATCCTAAACCATTGAGTGAAAATGCAATCGAAAAATCACTCTTTTCATATCATTCCTATTAGTCTAAGATCATTATGGAGGTAAGGCTTGTTTCCCAATAATTTGGTAGTTGAATTAAATTACGAAAGCGTGGTTTCGAGTTTTTAAATCTCAGGGAGTAGCATTATAATAGGGTCTTACATATTGAAAATATTATAATCACCTTTAATTCTTAGTAAAATAGAATTTTCTACATTTTCATTTCACAGTAATTTTTACATGTAATTAACTGAAAAATAAATAGTTAAAAAGTTGTAAAACCAAATAAAAAAGTATAAATTTATACTTAGTTTAATGTAAATTCATACTGTCATGAAAAAGCAATATAAAACCCCCGACACGACAAACTACGTAAAGGAAGCTCCTACATATTTTTACGATGGGAATCTAGCTATTCCCTTAGTTGATATGACTTCCTATCAGAAAATGCAAATAGTGCGGGATGGGGTTACCAAAACTTATTTAACCAAGCTTAAAAAAGAAACTTCTTTAGATTACGATGCTTTAGCTCAAGCATTATCCGTAACACGTTCCACGCTTATCAATAAGAAAGGCGATCAAAAGTTTAGCGATCATATTAGCGAGCGAATTATTGCTGTAGCCGAAATTTATTCCTTTGGCTACGAGGTGTTTGAAGACAAAAGCAATTTCAACAAATGGATGTTTTCTTCAAATCAAGCCTTTGCAGGAGCAAAACCTTTTGAACTTATGGACAATCAATTTGGTCGTGAGGAAGTTCGAAACCTGATTGGCCGTATTGCCCACGGCGTATTTTCATAATTATGAAGGTTTATAGAATAACAAAAACAAAATACGCCGAAGATCTAAGCGGTACAGGAGCAAAACTCTACGGGGGAAGATGGAATCATATTGATTCCGCTTGTATCTATACTGCCGAAAGTCGTGCTTTATCTGTTTTGGAGTATGCCGTTAACATAAATATAGACTTCATTCCACGTGCCCTTAGTTTATGTGTTTTTGAAATTGACGAAAGCCAAGTTTACTCATTTAAACAAGAAGATTTACCAGGAAACTGGAGAGAAACGCCTGCACCAAAATCAACTAAGGATTATGGGACACAATTCTTAAAGAGCAACAAGCCTATCTTAAAAATTCCATCTATAACAATTCCTGAAGAATTTAATTATATAATAAATCCTCAAATAGCTAGTTTGAGTTTTAAACTAGTTGAAATAAAGGACTTCGTCTTTGATTTACGAATAAAGAAAAAGTAATTGCCTTGACTTCTACAAAAACTATGAGTTTACTTTTTTACACGTTCTAATCTGTAGAAATCTTTTCTTCTATCTTTTAAATTTCTTACTGCTCCAAAAGTATGAAGCTCACGAAGTAAGTCAATATCTACATCGGCAACCAATATCATTTCGGTATTTGGTGTTGCTTCCGCTTTAATTCCATTACTTGGGAAAGCGAAGTCACAAGGAGTGAATACAGCGCTTTGAGCGTACTGTATGTCCATATTATGGACTTTTGGAAGATTGCCCACGCTTCCTGCTATAGCCACGTAACATTCGTTTTCAATAGCCCTAGCTTGAGCACATAATCTAACACGTGAATATCCATTTTGAGTATCGGTTAGGAAAGGAACAAAAAGAATGTCCATGCCTTCATCCGAAAGTAATCGCGAAAGCTCAGGAAATTCAGAATCGTAGCAGATAAGCACTCCTATTTTTCCACAATCGGTATCAAATGTTTTTAAGGAGTTTCCATTGGACATTCCCCATACGCGTTCTTCATCTGGTGTAACGTGAATTTTCTCAAAACGTTCCACACTTCCATCACGACGACATAAATATCCTACGTTGTATAACTTACCGCGAACTATTTCGGGCATGCTTCCCGTGATTATATTTATGTTATAGGAAATTGAAAGTTGCGAAAGCTTTTCGGTAATTTTTTTAGTGTATTTTGCTAGTTCTCGAATTGCATCAGGTTCGCTTAAATGATTGTATTCTGCCATAAGCGGAGCATTGAAAAATTCTGGAAACATTGCAAAGTCGCAGCGGTATCCTGCAACACTATCTATAAAATATTCAGCTTGATGCATCAATTCCTCCATTCCGGAATAGCTTCGCATTTGCCATTGAATAAGACCAAGACGTACAACACTTTTTATAGCTGTAGGTGTTGGTTTTTTTTCAGGTTTCGTATAATAAATATTATCCCATTCCATTAAAACGGCAAATTCACCTGAAGCCTTATCACCTTCAAGATAGCCTTTTAAAACACGAACAGGGTGAAAGTCATTAGAAATCTGAAAATTTAAAACTGGATCGTCAATTTGCTTGCGTTTAACTTTTTCGATGTATTGTTTTGGTGAAAGCTTATCGGCATGCCGGTGATAGTTTGGCATTCTTCCTCCAAACACAATGCTCTTTAACTCTAAGTTCTCACAAAGTTCTTTTCGGTAATCATACAATCTTCTTCCTAGACGTAGTCCACGAAAATCGGGACGTATAAAAACATCTATTCCATACAGCACATCACCTTCGGGATCGTGTATTTTAAAAGTTGGATCACCAGTTACATCTTTATACGTATGCTTCTCCCCTAGTTTATCAAAATCTACAATAATAGAAAGCGCACAACCAGCAATTTGGCCATCAGCCATAATTAATACTTGACCTTCTGGAAAAACATCTATTAGGTTACCTATTTCGTTGATTTTCCAATAGCTATTAGGCATTCCTCCATAAGACTGAATAGTTGCCTTTTTAAGTGCTTCGTAGTCTTTTAAGGTTAAAAACTTAAGCTCGATATTTTCAATCTTTTTTGGTTCCATGGTTTTTATGATTACTTCTATTTAAGCAATTTCGATTAGGGTATAAATAATAAATGTTAGAGAGCAAAAACCGCAGCCAATTCCCAATTTTTAATTAGGAACTGTAAACTGCGGATTGTTCTTTGAATGCATTAAAGTATATAATGAACGTTACTTTTTACATATCCAAAATATACGCAAAAACTAAAGGAGCAACAATAGTAGCGTCACTTTCAATAATAAATTTAGGTGTATCTATATCTAATTTACCCCAAGTAATTTTTTCGTTAGGTACAGCTCCTGAGTAACTACCAAAACTTGTAGTTGAATCACTTATTTGGCAGAAATAACTCCAGAAAGGAGTATCAGTACGTTCCATGTCTTGGTATAACATCGGTACTACACAAATTGGGAAATCTCCTGAAATACCTCCTCCAATTTGGAAGAAACCTATTCCGTTTTTAGAATTTTCAGTGTACCAATCTGCAAGGAAAGTCATATACTCAATTCCACTTTTCATAGTAGAAGCCTGTAATTCTCCTTTCAATACATAACTAGCAAAAATATTTCCCATTGTACTATCTTCCCATCCCGGGCAGATAATTGGTAGGTTTTTTTCAGCTGCAGCGTACATCCAAGAATCTTTTAAGTCAATTTCATAATGTTCTTCCATTACTCCACTTAAAAGCAGCTTGTACATATATTCGTGCGGTAGGTAGCGTTCGCCATTAGCTTCAGCATCTTTCCATATTTTTACAATATGCTTTTGAATTCTTCTAAAAGCTTCTTCTTCAGGAATACAAGTATCAGTTACTCGGTTTAACCCTTTTTCAAGTAAATCCCATTCATCCTGCGGTGTTAAATCGCGGTAATTAGGTACTCTTTTGTAATGGCTATGCGCCACAAGGTTCATTATATCTTCTTCAAGGTTTGCACCTGTACAAGAGATAATTTGAACTTTATCTTGACGGATCATTTCAGCAAATATCTTTCCTATTTCGGCTGTACTCATCGCACCAGCCATAGATACAAGCATTTTTGAGCCGTTCTTTAATTGTGCTTCATATCCTTTAGCTGCATCTACAAGCGCTGCTGAATTGAAGTGTAAATAATATTTTTCAATAAACTGAGAAATTGCTCCTTTGTTAGTACTCATCTTCTTCTGTGTTAAATTTTGAATTACCTTTTTTGCCCGAATCAGTCGGAATTGAGATATTAAAATTGTTTTCGTAGTCGTCGCCTTCTTCTACACCTTCGAATTTATACGATAACATTTTGTAGTAAAGTTTAGCCGCTACAAAGTCTGAAGATTTTTCGTCTTCTTTCGGACAAAGTTCAACGATATCAAAACCTACTACGTTTTTCTCTTCAAAAACTTGTTTTAAGAAATCAAGGGTTTCGTACCACAACAATCCTCCAGGTTCTGGAGTTCCTGTTGAAGGTAAGATTGAAGGATCGAAAGCATCAAGATCAAAAGTGATAAAAACATTATCTCCTAAAGCTTCAATTACTTTATCTATCCAGTATTCGTCTTTTACCATATCATGGGCGAAGAAAACTTTTTCCTCATCCATAACTCTTGTTTCAGCAATATCCATACTGCGGATACCTACTTGAACTAGATTGGTATTTTGACTTGCTTCGTAAACAGCACAAGCGTGATTGCATTTTGTTCCTTCGTACTCTTTGCGTAAATCGGCGTGCGCATCGATATGAAGCACCGTAAGATTATCAAAACATTCATTAAATGCTCGAATTGAACCAATAGAGATACTGTGTTCTCCTCCAAATAAAGTAACAAACTTGTTGCGTTTAATATAATCTTTGGTGGTTTTATGCACTGCATCAACCATGGCTTCCGGAGAAGAGTTTTCGGTTATTGCATCAGCTAAATAAACGCCTTGTTTGTAAACCTCCGATTGGGTTTCAATGTCGTAAAGTTCCATATTTTCCGAAGCATCCAAAAAGGCATCTGGACCTTTGTCCGCACCTTTTTGCCAAGTACTAGTTCCATCGTAAGGAACTGGAATTAATACTATTTTTGATGTTTCAAGTGCCGCATATTGTTGCGGGATACCTGCGTACGTTTTAGTGCTCATAACCTAAAATGTTTAGCAATTGCTCGCTTGTTTGTTGTTCTGAAAAAAGTTTAGTTGTAATATTATTATTTTCGTCTCTATCAATCAAAATATGTTTTGGCTGCGGGATCAAGCAATGTTGAAGTCCACCAAATCCACCGATAGTTTCTTGATATGCTCCTGTATTAAAGAAACCGATATACAACGGTTTTTCTTTCTTAAATTTCGGCAAATAAATTGCCGCCATATTCTGCTCACTGTTGTAATAATCATCACTATCGCAAGTCAACCCACCTAAAAGCACTCTTTCATACTCATCGTTCCATCGATTTAAAGGTAGCATAATAAACTTCTTACTAATAGCCCAAGTATCAGGCAATGTAGTAATAAATGAAGAGTTTATCATATTCCATTTTTCACGGTCGTTTTGTTGCTTTTGGTACAAAATTTCATAAACTGCACCTCCGCTTTCACCAACTGTAAAGCTCCCAAATTCAGTAAAAATATTTGGAACTGGCACATCGGCTTCAGCGCACGTAATGCTTATCTGATTGATAATTTCATTAACCATATACTGATAATCGTACTCAAAATGTAAAGAGTTTTTTATAGGAAACCCGCCTCCAATGTTTAGACTATCCAGAGAAGGACACATTTTTTTAAGACGTACATAAACCTTTAAACACTTTACCAATTCGTTCCAATAGTAAGCAGTATCACGAATACCAGTGTTTATGAAGAAGTGAAGCATTTTCAGATCCACCTTATCATTATTTTTAATTTGGTTTTCGTAAAAAGGAATGATGTTTTTATATCCAATACCTAACCGGGAGGTGTAAAACTCGAATTTCGGTTCTTCCTCTGAAGCAATTCTAATTCCCACCTGAAAGTGATCGTTTATGCTATCTGAAAGCAAATCAATCTCTTCATAATTATCGATAATTGGAATACAGTTTTCGTGACCTTCATTAATAAGACGCGCTATACTATCGATGTATTTCTCACGTTTAAAACCATTGCAAATTACATAGGTTTTATCTGTAAGTTTTCCTGTTTTTTTAAGACTCTCAACAATGTTTATATCAAAAGCTGATGATGTTTCGATGTGAATATCATTCTTTAGCGCTTCATCTAAAACGTGTTTGAAGTGCGAGCTTTTGGTACAGTAACAATAACTGTAATTGCCCTTGTAGTTATGCTTTTCAATGGCTGTATTAAACCATTTCTTCGCCAAATTTATATTTTCCGAAATTTTGGGCAGGTATGTAAATTTAAGTGGTGCACCATACTTTTGCACCAATTCCATCATATCTACGCCGTGAAATTCAATTCCATTCTCTCCTAAGCGAAATTCTTCCTGAGGAAAGTAATAAGTTTGATTTATTAAATCTATATATTTAGTATTCATTTTTTTGTTTTCAAAGTGTAAATTAAAAATCTCTATAGACTAATCCACTTAAAAGATTAGATATAACAAAAAATTAACTTGTAAACTATATACGAATAGGCAAATACTTTAAAGTAAGGACTTTGCCTTTAATCTGCAGATAAGCAGTTTTAGGTAGTATGAGTAAATTGTTCATTTAGGATATCTGCTTTTGAAAATTTCAAAAGCCAACCATTAAAGATAATATCATTTGAGTTTGAAATACAAATGTGCGAAAAAAATTCAATATTTTTTACAATTAGCAAAAAATTCACTTTAGTTAGCCATACTAAACATATTCAGCTCTTTACTAGTTAGTGTTCTCCAACGTCCGCGTGGTAAATCTTTCTTAGTAAGAGGGCCTAATGTAACACAATCTACACGCATTACATCATAACCTAAATGTTCAAAAATTGTTCTGATTACGCTATTTCCAGTATGCTTAATTTTTAAGCCAACTTCACTCTTAGGTGAATTATCTACATAGCTAATTTCCTCAACTGCAATTTCTTTCCCTTCAATAGTTAAACCGTCTTTAATTTTTTTAAGATGTTCCGCTTTTAAATTTTTGTCTAATGCTATGTGAAACAATCTTGAAATTCCTTTTTTCGAGAATTTCTGTACAAACTCTTCGTCATTAGTGAAAAGTAACAATCCAGTTGCATTTCTTCCTAAACGGCCAAATGGCTTTATTTTGGTAGTAGTAGCATTAGCAACAAGATCCATTACCGTCATACCTTTTGCATTGCTATCTGTTGTAGCAAACCCCTTAGGCTTGTTTAGTAAAATATAAGTATTAGGTTCAGGGTTTAAACGACGTCCATCAAAACGAACATCATCATTTAATTGAACCTTGTAACCCATTTCATTAATAATCTTACCATTTACAGTAACTAAACCTGTTGCAATAAATGTATCTGCTTCTCTTCTAGAGCAAACTCCACTGTTTGCAATGTATTTATTCAAGCGTATTCCATCTCCTGGATTACTTTTCTTAACTTGTTTCGGCGCCACTTCTCTTCTACCAATTTCTTTTCCGCTTTTATCGAATTTTAATTTTGGTTTTGAAACTGGGTCCTGCTGACGTCCCGTCTTTTTTGATGGAGCTTCAGTTTTTAAGGGAGCATTACCTCTTGCATTACTTCTTTTGCGTTGGTTGTTACCACCACGCCCTGAAGCTTTTCCTCTATTCGTATTATCTTGTCTGCTCATATTATAAATTTTTGCAAAGGTAATGAATTTAAGTAGGCAGAAGCATTTTCATTTTACACTTAAACTTCCTATAATAAAACCCCACAGATGCTGGATTTTAGCTAATTATTTGTTTTAAGACACTTAAATAGTCTGCTCTATTTTTTACAAAATCCATCTCAGAAATATCAATTATCTTAATATTTTCGGAATGTTGATTTTTTATAAACTCTAAGTAACTTTCATTCAACTTCTGAAGGTATGAAGCTTTAATACTTTGCTCGTACTTTCTACCGCGCTTTTTGATATTTTCTAATAACCGCTCTGTGTTTTGATATAGATAAACATATACATCTGGTTTTGGCACCTCTTTATGCATTACGTGAAATAGCTTTTTATAAAGCGTGTATTCTTCTTCCGGTAATGTGATACTAGCAAAAATCAAAGATTTGTTTACATCGTAATCGGCAATTACAGATTCTTTAAACAGGTCGAATTGGGTTATATCATCCACCAATTGTTGGTAACGATCTGCCAGGAAAGACATTTCTAAAGGAAATGCATAGCGAGCTGCATCTTCATAAAATTTCGGAAGAAAAGGATTGTCTTTAAATCGTTCTAAAATTAATTTAGCATTAAAGTCATCTGCTATTTTCGTCGCTAAACTAGTTTTTCCCGCTCCAATATTCCCTTCAATTGTAATATAACTGTATTTTGAAATATTATACTTACTCATAGGATTCACAAGCCATTTCGATTGTTTGTGTAGCTCGCTATTATCTTCAGTTTCAGTTAATATTTCACCTATACTTTTTTTGGAAATAGGATGAATTAATTCAGAGTTTAAATCATATAACGGCTGAAGAACAAACTTGCGCTTTTCCATTTGTGGATGCGGGATCGTAAATTTTTCAGTGTCAATAATCATAGTGTCTATTAAGACAACATCAATATCTATAGGACGAGAACTATACCCTTCTGAATTATTTCTTATCCTTCCAATTTTCTTTTCAATACCTAATACAGACTTAAGAACTTTTTGCGGTTTCTGGTTTGTATTTACCCAAACTGCACAGTTTAAAAAAGGGTCGCCATCAAAACCCATTGCGGGGGTTTCGTAAACTGAAGAAATTTTTATTACAGATCCAATTTCTTCAAAAATAAGGTCAACAGCATTTTGAAGATATTCAAAACGGTTACCCATATTGCTTCCGAGAGATAAAAAGACGTTATGCGAGGGCTGAAGTGGTTTCAATTGTTAACATTTAAGACGAAATTAAGGAAAAGAAAAAGACTACCAAGTAAATTTGCGGGCAGATATAATTTTTCCTTAATACCACTTTTTAATAAGTTGCATTAAAAGGAATTATAAAAAATAAATTTCTCAATTTTCTTATGAAGAAAGCACTCAAAATTTTTGGAATCATTTTAGGATTAATTTTGATCCTATTGATTGCCGCGCCTTTTATTTTTAAAGGAAGTCTTGAAAAAATACTAAAAAACAACATCGATCAAAACATAAATGCTAATGTAAGCTGGGAAGAACTCGATTTAAGTCTTTTTAGTAGCTTCCCAGATGCTTCCCTTAAAGTGAAAAACTTTTTAGTAATTAACAGAACGCCTTTTGAAGGAGACACTCTTGCTAGCGGTAAAACCTTATCGCTAAACATGGGCATTCTGCAACTTTTTAAGTCTGAAAACATCAAGATAGATGCTTTAAAACTTGACGAAACATTTCTGAATATAAAAATTGACTCTTTAGGAGTCACTAATTATGATATTGCTATCAAGGACGACGCGCCAATTCTTAATGAAGAAGATACGAGTAGCGGGTTTACTTTTGAGTTGGATAAATATGAAATAGAAAATTCACGGATTAACTACTTTGATGAATCTTCAAAAATTTATTTAACATTATCAAACATTCAACATGAAGGTAATGGTGATCTTTCGGCAGAAGTTGGGCAACTAGATACTTATACAGAGGCATTAGCTTCTTTCAAAATGGAGGACACTGAATATTTGTCCAACAACAGCATTTCACTTAATGCTATTTTTAAATTAGATCTAGTAAATCAAAAATACTCTTTTCTAGAAAATGAGGCTAAAATCAACGAGCTACCGCTAACATTCGAAGGTTATGTAAAACTAAATGAAGACAACAACGAAGTTGATATTACTTTTAAAACCCCTTCATCCGATTTTAAAAACTTCTTAGCCGTATTTCCTGAAACTTATGTGAAGCAAATAAGCGATGTAAAAACTACAGGAAACTTTACTGTAAACGGAGTAATTAAAGGCATTGTAGACAGCATTCACATTCCTACCATGGATATAAAAATAGGAAGTGAAAACGCATCATTTAAATATCCCGATTTACCTAAAACGGTTGAAAATATTACAATTGATGCACAGTTAAAAAACGAAACTGGCCTACCAAAAGATACTTTTTTAAACATTCCAAACCTAACTTTTAAAATTGACGGTGAACCTTTTAGAATGAATGGAAGTATTGTAAATATGACCGAAAATCCATTTGTTAATCTAGAAATGCAAGGAACGCTTAACCTGGCCAACATTGAAAAGGTTTTACCTGTAGAAATAGAACAGAACCTCAGCGGAATTTTTAAAGCCGATGTTGTTGCAAATTTCGACATGGAATCTGTTGAAAATGAGCAATACCAAAAAATAGACGCTCGTGGAAATGCTAGCCTGTCTAATTTTACTTATGATGCTGGATTTAAAAAAGACTTAAAAATCTCGGATGCTAGGCTTACATTACAACCTGGAGTTTTCACTTTAAAAGAACTGAATGCAACCACAGGGCAAACAGATATAAAAGCTTCTGGAAATATTAAAAACTTAATTCCATTTTTAGTTAGCAATCAAGAGTTAAAAGGAAACTTTGACGTTACATCAAACACTTTTAACGTGAATGACTTTATGGTTTCTGAAACCTCATTGACAGAATCAAAATCTGGTGAAAAAGGTGAAACATCTAAGAAAGTTACCAATAAAGAAGCCATTAAAATCCCAGGATTTCTTGATGCTACCTTAAACTTTAAGGCTAATAAAGTTATCTACGATAATTTGGAACTTAAAAATGCAAAAGGCGTAGCTTCCGTTAAAAACGAAGCTATTACAATTAGCAATTTCACTTCTGATATTTTCGGTGGAAATATTGCTCTTGATGGTAATGTTTCTACCAAAACTGACGTTCCAACCTTCGCTATGAAACTGGATCTGAGTAAAATTGATATAGAGGAATCATTTGAAAAACTTGAAATGTTTCAATATCTAATGCCAATAGCAAAAGCATTACAAGGAACTCTAAACACCAAATTTGAATTTAATGGTAAGTTAACCTCTGATCTTTCTCCTATACTTTCTAGTCTTGGCGGAACTGCCTTGGCTCAAGTATTAACGGCAGAAGTCAATTCCGAAAACACACCGCTGTTATCAGCGCTTAGTGATAAAATTGCTTTTTTAAACCTTGACAAATTAAACCTACAGAACCTAACAACCAATTTAGTTTTTAAAGATGGCGATATTGTAATTAAGCCTTTTAACTTCGACATTAAAGGAATTGATGTAGCTGTTTCAGGAACTCACGGCTTAGACAAGTCGATAGACTACGATGTAACCATGGATGTTCCTGCCAAATATTTAGGTGGTGAAATCACCAAACTTCTTCAAAAACTAGATTCAAAAGAAGCAAACCAAATGAGTGTTGCGCTTCCTATAGGTTTAAAAGGAACTTTTAATAACCCGCAAGTTTCTTTAAATGCTGAAAACGCTATCAATAAGCTTACTCAAGAACTTATAGCCAAGCAAAAGGATAAACTTATCAACCAAGGAACAGATATTCTTAGTGGTATTCTTGGAGGTGGAACCAAAGCTGATTCTACTTCAACAAACACAAATACCCAAAAACAAGATACGATTCAACAGCATACACAGCAGCAAAATACCCAACAACAAAACACTAAGGTTATCAAGGATATTTTGGGTGGAATTTTAGGGGGTAAGAAAAAGAAACAAGACACTACTAAAGCTGGAAATTAATAAAAGACAGCAGCTAAAAGCATCTCTTTATTTATTTAACTAATTTACAGTTATTGAAACCACATATCCTTCGTTACTGCGAACATTAAAAACGGTATTATCTTCAAATATGAGGTATTGCCCTTTTATGCCTTTTAAGATTCCTTCGTAAAATGGAGTTTTGTCAAGGTTAAGCGATTTTGGTTTTTCTGGATATTTAAGGACTGGAAATTGTAAATTGGTTTCAGAATTGTTCTCGAGATAATAATCCATTGCTTCAGTAGGAATATATTGTTTTAACTTCTCACGCCATTCTACCAAATCTTCATCTTTAATATCGTTTTTCAGCATATTACGCCAATTAGTTTTATCGCTTACGTGATCTTTTAAAGCAATCTCGGTAATTCCAGCTAAATATCTGTTTGGCACTTCTACAATTTCAATAGCTTCATGTGCTCCTTGGTCTATCCAACGTGTTGGCACTTGTGTTTTACGGGTAACGCCTACTTTAACGCTACTACTGTTTGCCAAATAAACAATGTGGGGTTGAAGTTGCACTTTTTTTTCATAATCAAGGTCGCGATCTTCAATTTCTAAATGCGCAGTACTTTTTTCCGGATTTATAATCCAATCTGCAGCTTGGGGTATTTCAAAAAAACAATCATAACAAAATCCTTGACGGTAAATTTTTTTCTGAAGTTCACAATTTAAACATTGATGATATCGGAAATTAATTGAAATCTTCTTGTCCAATAATTGATTCACATTTATAAAGTCGTTTTTAAAAATGAGGTAATACTGAATGGGTGAACCGTTTTCAGTTTGCATTTTTGTAAGTACTCCTTCGTAATTCATTTATTTTATAGTGTTTAGGTTGAAAATTTTCCTTGCAAAAGACATAAAAAACATCTCTTCTAAAAAAGGAAACTCATAATTATAAAATCATTATTTTTATAGCATAAAGATAGCAGAAAATTATGCCAATCCCGATTGTAAACTCCATTGCTTCTTGGTTTCTTAAAAAGAGGTTTCATCAAATAGATCTATTTCTAAAGTATCCTATTGAGGTTCAAGAAGAATTGCTTTTCAATTTACTTTACAAAGCGAAAAATACTGAAATTGGACAAGAGTATGGTTTCGGTTCTATTAAAACCTATCGAGAATTTGCAGATAGAATCCCAATCACTACATACGAAGAGAATGAAGCGCGAATTGAGCGTGCTCGAAAAGGCGAAAGCAATATATTTTGGCCTACTCCAATTAAATGGTTCGCAAAATCTAGTGGTACTACCAATGCAAAAAGTAAATTTATTCCCGTTACCCACGATTCGCTTGAAGACTGCCATTATGCAGCCAGCAAGGATTTGTTGTGTATGTACCTCAACAATAATCCAAATGCTCAGTTATTTCTAGGGAAAAGTTTGCGCCTCGGTGGAAGTAAACAGCTTTATGAAGAAAACGGAACTGTATTTGGCGATTTATCTGCAATACTAATAGATAACATGCCATTTTGGGCAGAGTTCAGCAGTACGCCGAGTAATGAGGTTTCGCTTATGGGGGATTGGGAAACTAAAATGCAGGCCATTGTAAATGAAACTATAAAAGAAAATGTTACAAGTCTTGCAGGTGTACCCTCCTGGATGTTGGTATTGTTAAATAACGTAATAGAAACAACAGGAAAAGGAAATTTATTCGAGGTTTGGCCTAATTTAGAAGTGTATTTTCACGGTGGAGTAAACTTCGATCCTTACGTAGATCAATACAATAAATTACTACCTAAAAGTGACTTTAGATACTACGAAATCTATAACGCTTCAGAAGGTTTTTTCGCCATTCAAGACAGAAACGACAGCAAAGAGTTATTGCTAATGCTCGATTACGGTATTTTCTATGAATTTATTCCAATGGATAATTATGGCACAGGTGATGAAAAAGTTATTCCATTAAGTGAAGTTGAGGAAGGGAAAAATTATGCTGTAATAATCACAACCAACTCTGGGCTTTGGCGATATAAAATAGGGGACACTGTGCGCTTTACTTCTACAGAACCTTATAGAATAAAAGTAACAGGCCGCACCAAACACCATATAAATGCCTTTGGGGAAGAGTTAATTATCGAAAACGCCGAAACAGCATTGCGTAAGGCTTCTCAACTTACAAATGCTGAGATTGTTGATTATACTGCAGCACCAGTTTTTATGGATGGTAAAGAAAAAGGGGCTCACGAATGGATTATTGAGTTTAAATCACCGCCTCACGACTTAGAAGTTTTTACAAAGCTTCTAGACACAGCTTTACAAGAAGTAAACAGTGATTATGAGGCAAAACGCTTTAACAACACAACCTTAAATTCTCCCAAAATTCATTACGGAAGAGAAAATTTATTTTATGATTGGTTAAAAGATAAAAATAAGCTTGGAGGTCAGCATAAAGTTCCTCGACTATCAAATACTAGAAATATGCTAGAAGAATTATTAGCACTTAATAAGTAAAGACTTCAGCATGCTATCTAAAAAAAAAGCCTCAGGATATCCTGAGGCTTTTTTAAGCAAATTATATTTCCCTATGAAACTGCCTTCAACTTCTTAAGTGTCGACTTATTAAGTTTTTCATCGGCATATTCTCTAGTTACTTTTACTAATTTTTCATCAGTACCTGGCATTTCATACATTGCATCGGTAAGCACTGCTTCACAAAGTGAACGTAGTCCTCTAGCTCCTAGCTTATATTCAATTGCTTGTTCCACGATAAAATCTAGTGCTTCCTCAGTCACTTCGAAATCTATTCCGTCCATTTCAAACAGTTTTTTGTACTGCTTTATAATTGCGTTTTTAGGTTCCGTAAGAATTGCACGAAGCGTTTCTTTATCTAGTGGATTCATATATGTTAAAACTGGAAGACGTCCAATAATTTCAGGAATCAACCCAAAATCTTTCAAATCTTTTGGGATAATATAGCGAAGCATATTGTCCTTTTCAATTTCAGTTTCCTTTAAGGTAGCAGTAAAACCAACGGCCTGCATATTCAATCTTTTGGAAATATGACGTTCAATTCCATCAAAAGCTCCTCCAGCGATAAAAAGTATATTTTCGGTGTTTACCTCAATAAACTTTTGATCTGGGTGCTTTCTACCACCTTTAGGCGGAACGTTAACTGTAGTGCCTTCTAAAAGCTTTAATAGCGCTTGTTGAACACCTTCACCACTTACATCACGTGTAATTGATGGGTTATCGCTCTTACGTGAGATTTTATCGATTTCATCAATAAAAACGATACCTTTTTCAGCTTTTTCTAGGTTGTAATCTGCAGCCTGAAGCAAACGAGTTAAAATACCTTCAACATCTTCCCCTACATAACCAGCTTCAGTTAAAACCGTAGCATCCACAATAGCTAGTGGAACGTTCAACATTTTTGCAATTGTTTTTGCAATTAGTGTTTTCCCTGTTCCTGTTTGCCCAACAATAACGATATTACTTTTCTGAATTTCGATATCGTCATCGCTCTTAGGCTGAAGTAAACGTTTGTAGTGGTTATACACCGCTACAGACATAACTTTCTTTGTGAAGTCTTGTCCTATCACATACTCATCTAAGAATGCTTTAATGAGCTTTGGCTTTTTCAGCATAAGGTCTTTAGACAATTCTGAGTTATCAGAATGCAAAGCCTCCTCAACAACAATCCCGTGCGCTTGCTCTATACAACGGTCGCAAATGTGGGCATCCAATCCTGCAATTAGCAGTTTGGTTTCCGACTTTTTACGGCCGCAAAAAGAACATTCTAAATCTTCTTTCGACATAATATTTTTTTCAAAAATCTTTACTTAATCTCTTGTCAATATTTCATCAATCATACCGTATTCAACAGCTTTATCTGCTTTCATCCAGTAATCACGATCACTATCTTCATAAACTCTCTCATAAGTTTGACCAGAGTGTTTTGCTATAATTTTATAAAGTTCCTCTTTAAGAGTTACAATTTCGCGAGCTGTAATTTCGATATCACTTGCTTGACCTTGAGCACCACCTAAAGGCTGGTGAATCATAACACGTGAATGCGTTAAACCACTACGCTTCCCTTTTTCACCAGCACATAAAAGCACTGCTGCCATAGAAGCTGCCATTCCTGTACAAATAGTAGCTACATCTGGTTTAATAAATTGCATAGTATCATAGATACCAAGCCCTGCATATACACTTCCTCCAGGGGAGTTTATATAAATTTGAATATCGCGAGAAGCATCTGCACTAGCAAGAAACAATAACTGAGCTTGTACAATATTGGCAACTTGGTCGTTAATTCCGGTACCTAGAAAAATAATACGGTCCATCATTAAACGTGAAAATACGTCCATTGCCACAGCATTCATCTGGCGTTCTTCAATAATATTTGGTGTCAAGTTTGTTGGATACATGCTACTTACAATCTTGTCGTAGTACATATTACTAATACCCTGATCTTTTATAGCAAACTTTCTAAATTCGTCACTGTAATTCATAAATGTTAATTCTTTATTTAGGTAAGAAATTCAACTTAAAGAGCATATTTGGATTCCCGTCTTAATAGGAATTAAAAAGGCGTTAAATTAAAATAATTCAACGCCTAAAGATAACTATTTCTTCGCTAAATTAAGCGTAGGCTTCCTTAATGAATTCATCGAAGGTAATCTCTTTAACTTTTAATTTTGCATTCTCCTTAAAGAAGTCTAACAGTTTAGCTGTGTTTAATTGTTCACTTAAACGCTCAACCTCTTCTCTATTAGAAAGAATGCGTGCAGTAATAGATTCAACTTCTTCGTCAGTTGGATTTGTTTGTCCGAACTGAGCCATTTGAGCTTTAATCATATTTTTTGAATGGTCTTTCAACTCATCAAAAGTTACCTGCAGGTTGTTTTCAGTACGAAGCTTACCCTCAATTAACTGATAACGCAATCCTTTTTCACTTCTTTCGTATTCAGCTTTTGCTTCTTCTTCAGACAGTCTTTTCTCTCCAGTCATTGCAATCCAGCGCTGTAAAAACTCTTGTGGAAGATCAAATTTTGTGTTTTCAATTAAAGATTCTACAACATCATTTAAAAGCCTTTGATCGCTTTGCTGTGCAAACTGTCCTTCAGCATCTTCTTTAATTTTCGCCCTTAATTCATCTTCTGAGGTAACATTTCCTTCACCAAATAGCTTGTCGAAAAGCTCTTGGTTTAATTCGGCCATTTCACGCTGATTTACTTCTTCAATTTTTAAAGAAACTTCGATATCCAAACCGTGAGCGTCATCGTGATCAACACCCAAATGCTTTTGGTTATCGTGGTCATCAGCAAACATCCCCTTAGTTTTTAATGTAATGGTATCGCCAACTTTTGCCCCAATAAGAGCATCTAATTGTTTTTTACCTTTAATATCTTCAGTTGAAAAAGTAGATTTTTTCTCAATTTCTTTTTCAGTTGAAGTAAATGTTCCAGTGATTTCATCACCTTTTTCTACTTCATTTTTAGAAATTAGTTTTCCGTATTGTTTGCGGATTGTTTTTACTTGATTGTCAAGCATCTTATCATCTGCAACAATTTTGTAATGAACTATTTCTTTTCCTTTTACATCAACATCAAATTGTGGAGCAAGACCTAATTCAAATTCGAACTTATAGTCTTCAGCATCCCAATCGATTTCTGATTCATTCTTAGGAAGTGGATTACCTAACACATCCAATTTTTCCTCTGTTAGGTATTTTTGAAGTGCATCTTGTAATACTTTATTTACTTCTTCAACCAAGACTGCTTTACCATATTGCTTTTTAACCATTCCCATTGGAATATGACCTTTTCTAAAGCCAGGTATGTTAGCGGTTTTTCTATAGTTTTTTAAAACCTTTTCTACGTTGTCTGAATAGTCTTCTTTCGAAACCTCTACTGTAAGAACAGCATTCAGCTTATCAATGTCTTTTTTTGTAATGTTCATCTTTTCTCTTCTGAAATTCGGGATGCAAAAGTACGGCTTTTTACAAAACTCAACAAACATTTACAAATTGTTGTTGATTTAAAGTGAAATAACCCACCTTTTCTTGTTTAAGGTTAATAAAAACAAGCTATCCAAATCAATTCTTAAAAGAATAAAAAATCTATTAATAGAAATTTTATTAATCCTCGGGTATTAGTGAAAATAAAATTGATTGAAAAACAGATAGCAATAAACTAAACAGTAAAGCCCACCAAATAGTAGTTACATCAAAACTATCGACAAAATAACCTGCAAGTAAAATAATAATAGCATTGATTATTAATAGGAATAAGCCAAAAGTGACAATTGTTATAGGAAGGGTTAAGACCACTAAAATTGGTTTTACAATTAATCTTAACAATGCGATAACAATAGCAACAATCACAGCTGAACCGTAACCTTCTACAGCTACACCAGGAAGGATTTTTGCCAAAACCACCACGGCTAAAGCAGTAAGCAACAATTTTACAATTAATTTCATAAAAGGTGTTTTTAGTTAATTTAAGCTTAGAGTAAATATAATAAAAAAACCGCTCTCATTTGAGAGCGGTTCTAACCACGTATAAAAATCGATAAATTTAATTATTTGTAAGCGTAATCGTAGGATAATACCCTATTTGTACCGTTGGTATCGTAGCGTCGTACGTATCGTTTATTGCCTGAATCATCATGTTTGCTGTATAAGCATATCCTCTTGCAGTTGGGTGAACGCCATCTAAAGAGAAAGCACCTCCGGTTACAAATTGAGAAGTTAACACTCCTCCATCATAAGGAATTCCACCATCCGATAATCTTGCCAACGCAGTTTTTGCATCTACAAAAGCAAGGCCTTTTGCACTAGCCAACCCTTGAATTGTAGCATTGTATGAATTTGTTGCCGCTGTAATTCTATCTTGTTCAGACTTAGCTAAAACAAATTGGTCTGCCAATGGAATACTAACGCCTACAACACCTTGTGGGTTGTTAGGATCAGGAGTAGAACCTAATTCAGAAGATGCTGTTAAAACAATAAGGTCGTCTGAGTTTACTTGACGTAATTGGCCTAACAAAGCAGCTGTTGGCGCTGGTAAGTTAAATGGAGGCCCTTGTAAAATAGCTGTAATATCTGTTAAATCTTTATCTGTAGTAATTGGAAAGTTCTGTCCTGCAGAGAAGTTTATCATACGCATTGCAGCTTCTTCAGCCGAGATAATCCCCATACCAGCTAAGCCAGGTAATATTTGAGTATTATATCCTGCGAAATTAGCATTTACGGCAGCAGCAGTAGCAGCTTCTAATGGAATAGCATTAGTAGGAACAGTAGTAAAATATGGAATAGAGGTTACTTCTGGAATATTTACCAATACTCCTTTCGCTCCCCCAGCAGTTAATGCTTCTACTTGTGCGTTGTAAACCGAAGCGAAAACATTTGGATCTGTTATATCGTTACTACCATAAGTAGAAGGATCAATATTTCCAGTTTGATCAACTCCCGAACCGCCAGAAGTTGCGTAACTTAGAATATCATTATTTCCAATCCAAAGACTAAAAAAAGTTGGGCTTTGAGCAGCCGCATCCTCAATAACTTTTACATTTTCACTACTAGCAAAACGTGCAAAATATGGGTTGGCAGCTCCTACTGGTACTCCTGCAACATTTCCATATCCTGGAGTTACCAAGTGAAAACTTTTTGCTCCGGGTACTCCCATATTGTTGAAAGGCCCACTTAATTTGTTAGTAATATCGGTAGTTGGAGTTCCTTCTAAACGAACTGGAGCTGGATTACCATCTGCACCAACAGCTAAAACAAGTCTGTTTTTAGCAATTGGGTTTCCACCTAATAATAATCCACCAAGATTGTCATTCATTAATGGTTGGGTAAAATCTCCACCACCAACAAATTCAAATTGCTGTGCCATTATATTTGGGTAACTATTTTTTTGACCCGTAATATATAATGCGCCATCTGCATAACCAGCTGTCAAAGAGTTCCCAACTGCTACATACTTTGATAAGTTAGCAGAACCATTACTATAAAACCCATCATCGGTTACAGGGCTGTCAAATTCTGGCTCACAGCTTACAAGACCTATTGTCAATGCTGCGAATGTATATTTTAATAAGTTTTTCATCTTTCTGAATTTTTCAAATTATAGTTTATAAGTAACTCCTAGACCAGGAACAAAAGCATTGGTTTTGTATGCTCCACCAAAAGGAACAGCAACACCATTTTCTAAGTAATGATCGTATGAAGCATCAATTTCTTTAAAGTGTGAGAAAAGGAAAGACGCATCAATTTGTAGGTTCTCACCAATATTCACTGTTAAGCCTGCAGTAAAGTTGTTACTATCACCACGTGGTGTTTCTGGGGCGAAGTAACCTGGCTGAACTGGAGTTTCATCAAAGTAGTATCCTGCTCTTAGTGTAAACATCTTTGTTGCTTCGTATTGTAATCCAAAACGATAAGCAGAAGAGTTCTTGTAGTTACGTGGGTTAAATGAATCTGGAATTGCCGGATTGGCAAAATCAATATCTAAAGACTCGTAAACATTCCAATATGTACGGTTGTAATCAAAAGCGAATAACCAGTTTTCTGCGAATTTATACGACATACCAACCATCAATTCTGCTGGTAAAGGCATTGCAGCATCAATCTGGGTATCTTCGAATGGAGTTAATGGAGAATTTGGAATATTTTCAAAAGTTGCATCTCCACCTTCTGCTTCTAGAATCATTTCAGAACGGTAAGTTGCACCTATTCTTAAATTATCAGTAAAATTAAAAGTTGTACTCGCTACCCACCCCCAAGCAGTTACACCACTTGCGTCAATTGTTACATTCGAACGATTTCCATCAAGATCGGTAAGTGTACGGTTTAAGTTTCTGTTAAAATTCACAGATCCATTTACATATATTGGTCCACCACCAACACTTAATTTTTCATTTATTTTGAACGAAACTGTAGGCTGAACATATATTGCTTGTAGGTCAATATTGTTTACTAAATGTGAACCAACCCAATCTTTATCATATTCTACAGAACTTCCATAAGGTGTATATACCCCAAGACCAAAAGCCAACCAATCTGTTGCTTGATATGATGCATAAAAATAAAATGGCGTTCCTAACAGACTTTTAGTTTGATCACTTGCACCTGTAGTTTCATTTTGATAGGATATGTTTGCTAATACACCGTGTGCACCAGCAGAAATACTGAGTTTATTTTCTAAATACACTAATGCAGAAGGGTTAAAAAACACAGATTCACTGCTATTTATAACTGCAACACCCGTATGGCCCATTGCAAGGGACTTATTACCCTGTAGACTTACACGGTACCCGCCCGCATAAGTTACCGCAGTTGCGAGTGCAAATACAGCAAGTACTAATACTTTCTTCATAATTTTTTAATTCTTTAGAGTTAATTTGTGAGGTTATTGGTAAGTTCAAAATGGCTTTTATTATGCATGCATAACAACCGTACTTACAATATTATAAAAAATTCATAACATTATCATAAAATTCTTTAGGATTTTCTGCATGAAGCCAATGACCTGCGTTCGAAATGGTCTGGATTCTGGCTTTTGGGAAGTGTTTTTTAATCAAAATTTCATCCATAGGCTCAATGTAACCGCTCTTTTCCCCACTTAAAAACAAAGTTTCACCTTCGAAAATGGAATCTTCAGCAAGTGCAACACCAATAGCTTCAATTTTATCGGTTAATACAGGAAGATTTATACGAAGGCCATATTCTTTTTTATCTTTTCGATACAGGTTCTTAAGAAGAAACAGCCTTATGCCTTTATCTTTAATGTATGCTGCCAATATATCTTCGGCATCATTACGAGATTTAATTTTTGAGAAATCTAATTGTGAAAGAGCCTTTAAAATATCTTGATGATGAGAAGGGTAAAATTTAGGACCTATATCTGCAACAATAAGGTTTAAAACCATTTCGGGATAACTAACTGCGAATTGCATAGCAACTTTTCCACCCATTGAATGACCTAATAATATAATTTGTTTTAAATGGTGTTCATCGCAGTAATTCTTTAAATCATCTACCATTAATTCATAAGAGAACTTATCGTGATGAAAACTTCTACCGTGATTTCGTTGATCAACCAAATGAACTTCATATCCATCTTCGGCCCATCTAGAACCAAGTGTTTTCCAGTTATCACTCATACCAAGAAAGCCGTGGAGTATCACGAAAGCTTGGCCGGAACCGAGAATTTGAGAATGTAAAATCATGTGCAATCTTATTTATTATTTAAGTCTTTGTAAATACCCTGCAATAACCTTTTCTATCCCATCGTATAGCGCCTCGCTGATTAGGGCATGACCAATACTTACCTCTAAAAGGTTAGGGATATTTTCTTTAAAAAACTGGATGTTATCCAATGAAAGATCGTGCCCCGCATTAATTCCCAAACCTAATTGGTTTGCAAGAACCGCACATTCGGTATAAGGCTTAATAGCATCTTTGTTTCCTAGTGCGTACTGATCTGCAAATTCTTCGGTGTACAATTCAATTCTGTCTGTTCCAGTTTCGGCTGCCCCTTCAATCATTTTTAAAGTGGGATCGACAAAGATTGAGGTGCGTATTCCGTTATTCTTAAATTCTGAAATAATATCTTTTAAATAATCTTTATGTTTAACTGTATCCCATCCAGCATTAGAGGTTATAGCGTCTACAGCATCTGGCACAAGAGTAACTTGGGTAGGTTTTATTTCTAACACCATTTTTGTAAAGTTATCCATAGGATTTCCTTCAATATTATATTCTGTAGTAACTATAGATTTTAAATCGTAAGCATCTTGATACCGAATATGGCGTTCATCCGGCCGCGGATGAATAGTGATACCTTGAGCTCCAAACTTTTGAATATCCTCTGCCATTTTTAATAAGTTTGGCACATTACCACCTCGTGCATTACGAAGAGTAGCTATTTTATTTATATTAACGCTTAACTTTGTCATTGAATAAATTGTTATTTTGTAATAATAATTAAAACCTATTAAACCCGAAAATTAACTCAATCAGATTCAACAATTGCATTTTTAACAAAAATACAAACCTTAAGGACGGAAAGGAACTTATATTTTAAGTAATTTGCATTTTAAATAAATAGCTAATGGAGACCATAAATTATATTATTAACGACATTGAACCATTCGACATTTCAGCTAATATTAAAGACGTGCAAACCCTGTTTAACCAGCTAACTTATTCGCACGTACCTGTTGAAAAAGATGGGGAATTTATAGGTTGTGTATCCGAAAATGACGCTTATTGTTTTGATAATAGCAAACTCCTTAGTAATTATCAATATGCTCTAGAACCTTTCCACGTGCTAGAAGACACTAATTGGCTTGATGTTTTAGAGGCTTTTGCATTACACAATAGCAATGTAATGCCAGTTTTAGGCAAAGACAATAAATACCTTGGGTATTTCGAATTAGGTGATATAATGAGTCTTTTTAACAATACTCCTTTTTTAAATGAAACAGGCGGCATTATTGTAGTTGAAAAAGGCATTCAAGATTATTCTTTTAGCGAAGCTTGCCAGATAGTAGAGTCTAATGGCACTAGAATTTTTGGGATATTTATTTCAAAAATCACTGAAAACACTGTTCAACTTACAGTAAAGGTTGGTCATACCGCAATGAATAGCATCGTTCAAACATTTAGACGATATAAATACAATATCATAAGTCAACACGAAGAAGATAAATTTGTGGAAGATTTAAAAGAGCGTTCCAAATACTTAGACAAGTATTTAAACATTTAAAACAATAAACATACCTAAACAAATTTTAATTTTATTACAACACTCCAATCTTCTAAACCAACTAAATGAAAATAGGAATTTACGGACAGTTTTATCACAAAAATTCAGAAATATACATTCAGATTTTGCTGGATGCACTTCAAAAAAAGGCTGCAAAAGTTCTGATAGAGGAAAATTTTCTTGAAATTATTAATCAAAATCAAGAAATCACTAAAAACTTTTCGGAGTGTTCAACTTTTAAAAAACTTGATTCTAGTTTCGACTTATTTTTTAGTATTGGAGGTGATGGCACCATTTTGAAAGCGGTGACATTTGTTGGGGATTTAGGTATTCCTATTGTTGGAATTAATACTGGGCGGCTAGGTTTTTTGGCGACTATCCAAAAAGAAACCATTACTGAAAGCCTCAATCAAATATTAGAAGGTGAATATATTATTTCTGAACGCAGTCTACTAACGGTAGAAACTATTCCTGAGAGCGAAGAAGTACCAACACTTAATTTTGCCCTGAATGAAGTTGCAGTAAATAGACGCAACACAACCTCTATGATTAAAGTTGAGACCTTGGTAAACGATAGATACCTTACCTCCTATTGGTCTGACGGATTAATCGTTGCTACACCAACCGGATCTACTGGCTACTCTTTGAGTTGTGGAGGTCCCGTAATAGACCCTGATTCAAAAAATATGATTCTAACTCCCATTGCACCACATAATTTAAATGCAAGACCTTTAGTAATTGCAGATTCAAACACAGTAACGCTAAAAGTTTACGGACGTGAAGAAACTTTTTTAATGTCTATGGATTCCAGGATTGCTACTTTAAAAAATGAAACGAAGATTATTATAAAAAAAGCTGCTTTCACAATTAAACTAGTTCAATTAAACGATGACAGTTTTATTAAGACCCTTCGAAAAAAATTGTTATGGGGCGAAGACAAGAGAAATTAAACAATAAAATAAACCAAAACATGTTAATCATTTAAGACAATTTGGCTTCAGTCTATTTCAAGCCAAGTTTATTGTTATATTTGCAAACTTTTAAACTATATGAAGCATTTTGCAACTGCATTTTTACTACTCTTAGCTGTGTATAGCGCACAGTCTCAAACCTATGAAGTAGGTGTAATGTTGGGCGGCGCCAACTATATTGGCGATGTCGGCAAAACAAATTACATAAACCCAAATGCAATTGCAGCAGGTGGGATATTTAAATGGAATAGAGGTCCAAGACATTCATTTAGAGGGTCTCTTCTTTATGCGAAAATTAAAGGAGACGACGTTGATAGCGGATATAGCAACAGAGAACAGCGCGGATATTCTTTCGAAAATTCAATCAAAGAATTATCAATTGGTTTGGAATTTAACTTTTGGGACTTTGATGTTCACAGTGGTAAAAAAGTTCATACCCCGTATTTATATACAGGATTTACTTCATTTTTATATGATTCAGCAGGAGCTTTAGATAGAGGAGAAGCCAATACAAAAGAAGAAAAGTTACAAACCGGGATAGATTTTGCAATTCCTATGGTAATTGGGTACAAGGCAAAACTATCGCATAGCACAATGATTGGCTTTGAAGTTGGCGCTCGATATACTTTTACAGACGACATAGATGGAAGTGGTGATTGGAAGAAAGGAGAACCTCGAAGAGCAGGTGATTTTGGAAACATCAATAGCGATGATTGGTATGTGTTTAGTGGTATAACATTTACATTTGCTTTTGGAAGATTACCCTGCTATTGCAATTTTTAAAAGAACGATGAATTCTAATAACAGCATAGATAAAAATAGACTACCAAAACACCTCGCCATTATCATGGATGGGAATGGTCGTTGGGCTAAACAAAAAGGCCTAATACGCACCATTGGGCATGAAAACGGATCGAAAGCTGTACGAGAAATTGTAGAAGGATGTGCCGAAATTGGAATTGACTACTTAACCCTCTACGCCTTTTCTACTGAAAACTGGAAAAGACCTAAAATTGAAGTAGAGCTTTTGATGAAGCTTTTAGTCTCATCCTTAAGAAAAGAAATTAAAACACTTAACGGTAACGACATAAAGTTAAATGCTATCGGCAATTTAAACGCGTTACCAAAAAAAGTGCATAGAGAACTTTTGGATGTAATCGACCAGACAAAGGACAATAAAAGGATGACACTTACGCTGGCATTAAGCTACGGTTCAAGAGAAGAAATAACAAAAACAATTAAAGAGATTAGTCTTAAAGTTAAAAATAACCTAATTTCGCCGGACGATATTGACGAAACGGTAATTAATAATCATCTTTACACCCAAAATTTACCAGATGTAGACTTGTTGATCCGCACCAGTGGAGAACAGCGTATCAGTAATTTTCTGCTTTGGCAAATAGCTTATGCCGAACTATATTTTACTGAAACGCTTTGGCCGGATTATACTAAAAACCATCTTTTTGAAGCAATATTAAATTATCAAAACAGAGAAAGAAGATTTGGAAAAACCAGTGAACAACTTAAATAAAAGTTCCCTATTGCATACATACAGAAAATCTTATTGTATATTTTTATTTACAATACTTTCCGTTTTTACACTACAGGCACAGCAAAAAGAACTTGACAGCGGCATAAAATACACTATTAACGAAATAGTAGTAACAGGCGCTCAAAACTTTAACGAACAAACCGTTATAGCTTTTACAGGCTTAAAAAAAGGAGATCGCATTTATATCCCTGGTGAAAAACTTAGCCAAGTTACTAAGAAACTTTGGGAACAAAACCTTTTTAGTGACATTGCTTTCTATGTAACCAATATTAATGGAGATGAAGTAGATTTAGAGCTATACATTGTAGAGCTACCTAAACTTAACGAAGTTACTATTGAAGGCGACGGAATTCGCAAAGCCAAGAAGAAAGAAATAATTAAGGATAATAACCTTAGCGCTGGGGCTAAAATTACCGAAAACCTTATTTCTACAACCACCAATTACATTACCAATAAGTATAAAAAAGAAGGTTTTTTAAATACTGATGTAACTATCACCACCACTCCTGTTAAGGATTCAAGTGGCGTAGAGATTTCTAAAAATATGAAAATCGCGGTTGATAAAGGAAACCGTGTAAAAGTAACCAAAATAAACTTTGAGGGTAATGAGCAGTTTTCAAATGGAAAATTGCGCAGAGCGATGAAAAAAACAAAGCGTAAAAACTTTTTGCGTTTTTGGAAAAGATCTAAATACACCGAAGAAGGTATTGAAGAAGATAAAGAGTCTATCTTAAAGAAATACAAGTCTAATGGTTATCGCGATGCACGTATTATTAAAGATTCGTTGCGAATCCTAAATGATAAAAATGTAGCATTAGATATTAAACTTGAAGAAGGAGACAAATACTATTTTGGAGATATCGATTTTATTGGAAATAGCGTTTTTACAGATTCTCAATTACGTCAAGTTTTAGGTATTAAGAAAGGAGAAGTTTACAATGGTATCCTACTTCAAGAACGCATTGCAGACGACAGCTCTCCTGATGCTGAAGATATGACTAACCTTTATCAAAACAATGGATATCTTGCTGCAAGAATTAACCCGGTAGAAGTTGCTGTAAGAAACGACACCATCGATTTTGAGATAAGAATTATGGAGCGTAACTTATTCTATTTCGACCACGTTACTGTGGTAGGAAACGACCGTACCAATGACCATGTAATTTACAGAGAGCTTAGAACTCGTCCAGGTCAAAAATATAGTAAACGAGATGTAGTACGTACAATTCGCGAACTTGGACAATTAGGATTCTTTGATCCAGAACAACTTTCACCTAATTTCAAGAAAGTAGACGAAAGCAATGGTTTAGTAGACCTTGAATACTCTGTAGTTGAAAAAGGAAGTAGCCAGGTTGAGCTACAAGGTGGTTATGGAGGTGGAGGTTTTGTAGGAACCCTAGGGCTTTCCTTCAACAACTTTTCACTTAGAAACATTTTTAATCTAGACAGCTACAGACCACTACCAATGGGAGACGGTCAAAAGCTTTCACTAAGGGCGCAAGCAAGTAGCTATTACCAAACCTATAGCGTTTCACTTACAGAACCATGGCTTGGTGGTAAAAAACCAGTTCAGTTTTCTGCTTCGTTCTCACATACCATTCAAAATTTTTACGACTATAGAAATAGAAGAGCCGATACTGATAGAAGTTTTACAATTACTGGTGGTTCTCTTGGATTAGCTAAGAAGGTTAAATGGCCAGATGATTATTTTGTGTGGTCTAATGCTCTTAGTTTTCAACACTACAACTTAAACAATTACAATACTGGATTATTTACATTCGGTGATGGGTACTCAAACAACCTAGCCTATACTATAGGGATAAGCAGAAACAATACAGCTACAAACCCGATATATCCTACTTCTGGATCGGACTTTAGCATTACCGCTAAACTTACCCCTCCGTATTCAGCATTTAACAGTGTGGATTATGGCGCTTTAAAAGATGAAAGAGCTAGATTATTGGAAACATTACCAGACGATCCTAACTTTGTGAATGCTAATGAAAGAATTTCTGAAATTGACCAAGAACGATTTAAGTGGTTAGAATACTATAAAGTTAAATTTAAAGGAACTTGGTACACACGTTTATACGACAAGCTTGTACTTCGTACAAACACTGAATTAGGATTCTTAGGCGCATACAATCAAGACCGTGGTGTTCCACCATTTGAAAGATTCTTTGTTGGTGGTGATGGACTTGGAGCATATAGTTTGGATGGACGTGAGGTAATTCAAATGAGAGGATATCCAAACCAAGGACTTTCTGACCCAGATGGAAATACGATTTATAATAAATTTTCGTTAGAGGTAAGATATCCTGTAACTTTGGCACAAATGGCGTCAATTTACGTTTTGGCTTTTGCCGAAGGTGGAGCTTCATACGATGGCTTTAGAAATTACAATCCATTCGAACTCAAGCGTTCAGCTGGAGCAGGATTACGTATATTTATGCCAGCATTCGGACTATTAGGTATCGATTTCGGATATGGATTTGATCCAGCTCTAGGAGGTACCGAAAAGAATGGATGGGAGACACATTTTATCATCGGACAACAATTTTAAAAAAACTGGCACGATATTTTCTTAACCTACAACCAAACAACTATGAAGACAAAAAAAATACTCGTTTTTACTATTGCCCTTTTTTGCTTTACCTTCATGGCAGAAGCACAACGAGGTGTTCGTATAGGATATATTGACATGGAATACATATTAGAGAGTGTTCCAGAATATAAAGAAGCGTCAATTCAATTAGAAGGAAAAGTTCAACGTTGGAAGCAAGACATCGAAAAAAGGCAAAAAGATATCGATCAGATGAAATTGAATCTTGCCAATGAAAGAGTGTTACTAACACAAGAATTAATTGAAGAGCGAGAAGAAGAAATTAAAATTAAGGAAGATGAAATGCTTCAGTACCAGCAAGACCGATTTGGTCCTAATGGTGACTTAATGATTCAGCGCAGACAATTAGTTCAGCCTATTCAAGATCAAGTTTTCAATATTGTTCAAGAAATTGCAGAAGGTAAGAAGTACGATTTTATTTTTGACAAGTCTGCAGATGTAGTAATGTTGTTTGCCGCAAAAAGAAATGATATTAGCGACTTAGTGATTAGAAGCATCGAACGTGCTGGTAGAAGAACACAAGCTCTAGATAAAAAAGAAAAGCGTGAAATAGAACGCAAAGAAAAACTTTCTTTAGAAGAGGAAGGAGCACTTTCAGAAAGAAAAGAAGAAATTCAAAAGAAACAGGAAGAGCGCGAAACTATTATCGAGGCTAAGAAAACTGAGCGTGAGCAAATGATGGAAGATCGTAAAAGAGAACGCGATTCTATTAGAAATGCAAAAAGAGCTGAAATGGAAGCTCGCAGACAAAAGATGATAGAAGAAAGAGAACGTAGAAGAGACTCTATCTTAAACGCTCGACAAAATAGAAATAATCGTAACACTGGAGACGGTGGTGACGAATAGAATATAAAAACTGAGTTGTTAAATCTCAATAAACCTTTAACGCAATAACCAAATCGATTTAATTAAAAATAACACTTAAATTTAATACACTTACGATGAAAAAAATGAAAACCTTATTAATGGCAGTTGCACTAATGATAGGAGCTACTAGTTTCGTAAACGCTCAAGTAAAAATTGCTCATATTAATGCACAAGAACTTATTGAGTCAATGCCAGACTATAAAGCTGCTCAAAATCAGTTAGACAAAGTTCAAAAGACTTACGATACTGAAATTAAAGCAATGGTGAAAGAATGGGAAACTAAAATGAAGCAGTACGATGCTGAAGCTTCAACAAAAACCGACGAAGAAAATCAAAAGAGATTCCAGGAGGTTCAGGCAATGCAAGAAAACATTCAAGCATATAGACAACAAGCATTACAAGATCTAGATAAGAAAAGAGCTGATACATTTAAGCCAGTTCTTGAAAAAGCTCAATCTACTATCCAAAGAGTTGCTAAATCTTTAGGATACCAATATGTGTTGGATTCTACAATGGGAGGTGGTGTAATTCTTGCCGATGGTAAAGACCTTATGGCTGATGTGAAAAAAGAATTAGGAATGTAATTCTTTTTAGATAATACTTTTAAAAAACTGCCCCCTCAAAAGGGCAGTTTTTTTATGCAATATTATTAACGGAATTGGCTACTTTTACGATATGGATAAAAATAGTCCGATAGGGGTTTTTGATTCTGGAGTGGGTGGCACTTCTATATGGAAAGAAGTAGAAAAGCTACTTCCTTTCGAGAATACCATTTACCTTGCCGATAGCATAAACGCCCCTTATGGTGATAAAGCTGCCGACGACATTATCGCACTCAGTATAAAAAATGTAGAAAAGCTACTTAGCCTACAATGCAAAATTATAATTGTAGCTTGCAATACAGCAACTACAAATGCAATTTCAATCCTTAGAAATAAATACGATATTCCAATTATCGGAATAGAACCTGCAATAAAACCAGCAGCATTACAAACAAACTCGAAGAGTATTGGCATTCTAGCTACAAAAGGAACGCTTAGCAGCGCACTTTTTAGCAAAACTACCAAAGAGTTCACCAAAGATATAAACGTTGTTGAAATAATAGGCGAAGGACTCGTTCCGTTAATTGAAAAAGGAGATTTAGACGGTCCAGAAATGATGGCTCTTTTAAAAAAGCATATTCAACCTATGATTGATGCCAATGTAGATTATTTGGTTTTAGGATGTAGCCACTACCCTTATATTATCCCTCAATTAAAAATGATTTTACCAAACAACGTTAAAATTATTGATTCAGGGGAAGCTGTAGCTAGACAAACAAAAACGATACTACAAAACTTAAAACTACTCCGTGAAGAGGCATCTGCGCCAACTCATCAATTCTATACTAACGCCCAAACAAGTACTTTAGAATTTCTTTTAAATGAATATTCTGAAATCATTACGATAGAAAAAAAAGACTTTTAGAAAGTTATTTAAACCAAGAAGAATACATCACGTAATTTTCAGCAATTCGTTCTACTTCTCCTTTTGTAAGTTCTGGACTAATATCCTTAATTTTTTTTGCTGGGATTCCAGCGTAAATACTTCCGCTTTCTACTACAGTGTTTTTAGAAACAACAGCTCCCGCTGCTATGATGGTATTACTCTCCACAATGCAATCATCCATCACAATACTACCCATCCCAATTAGCACGTTATCGTGTACGGTACAGCCATGTACGATAGCATTATGACCTATGGAAACATTATTACCAATTGTGGTAGGTGAAGTTTTGTAGGTAGCGTGAATTACTGCTCCATCTTGTACATTTACCCTATTTCCCATTTTGATATAATTTACATCTCCGCGAATAACTGCATTAAACCATACACTACACTCTTCACCCATAATAACGTCGCCAACGATGGTAGCATTTTCAGCTATAAAACAATTTTCAGGTATTTCAGGATGTTTTCCGTTTACTGATTTTATTATCATAAGAATATATTAAGAAAGTAAATTTTAGAATTATTAATACAATAAAGCCTAATACAAATTTAAGTATTAGGCCTAATTGTAAATTATAAAAACTGCTTCAATTAGTTAATCGCAGGACAATTACATTCATACGGCGCTGGTCTTCCACCTAAAAAGTCGAAACCTAAAGTAATTTGGTGAAACCCTCCACTTTGATATTTTACATTCCCAGATTGATACGAATAAGTATAAGCAAACATAAAGTTGTTAAAGTCTATTCCTAAAACTGGAGTAAAATATTGAAGTTTTTGATTTTCAATTTTTGTCCCATCTAAATATTCTGCACCGTCTAGAGTTCTTCTGTACGATATCCCTCCCCAAAGTTTTCCAAAATCCATTGTGCGATAGGCCTTCATATTTACATCAACGGTTTTTTCACCTGTACGTTCAGCCCATTGGAATAGAAATGAAGGTTCGTAAGTCCAATCCGAATCAAATTTTCCAATTGCGTAAGCCATAGATGCTAAGTATTTACGTTGATTGTTCGATTCAAATTCTTCACTGTAAATATTTCTATTTCTAAAAATGATATTCTTAACAGTAACGTGACTTGAGAAATTTAAAAAATTGTACGAAAACCCTGCATCAACATTAAAGTAAGTGCTACTCTGAATAATTCCACCAATTACTGGATCGAAATCGGATAAATCAAAGCTAGTCTCATCCAATCTACCTTGTGTAATTCCCGCACTTAATCCAAAAGATAACTGATTTAAATCAACTTCAGTTCTTGAAAACATAATATGATGCGCATAGGTTACATACCCACCTGTTTGCGAATGATATCCATTTTTATCGTTATACAGAATTAATCCAAGACCAGATTTTTCGCCCACGCGAATGTTAGCACTCAATGTTTGCAAATTTGGCGCCTCCTTTTGATCAAACCATTGCTTTCTTGCCGTAAGTCTAATCTTGTTATAATATGCTGCACCTGCCATGGATGGATGAATAAGATATAAATTATCTGCAAAATAGTCTGAGTATACCGGAATTCCATCTTGTGAATAACTGTAGAAGGAAACTAATAATAGCAGTAAAATGGGGAATTGTTTAAATTTCATGTGCATAAAATATTTGATAAAGCGAAAGACAAATGGCCTGTTCTAATTTTCGGTAATTTACCATTTTTTGTTAAACACTTTATATTTTCTATTAACGTTTTAAAGTAAAATGTCCTTTAAATTCTTTTAATTGATCATCTTCTTTATATTCAACTCTAAACCAATAGTCACTAGATGGTAATGGGGTACCATTAAATGTTCCATCCCAACCTTGATCTGTAGGACTCAATTGCTTCAATAATTTTCCGAAGCGATCAAAGATATATATTTTTGCCGTTGGGTCACTTGCACCGATGCCATAAATATTCCAAGTATCGTGATAACCATCTTCATTTGGAGTAAAATACTGAGGATAATCTATTACGCTTACTTTAAAAGTAACAGATCCACAACCATTCACATCCTTAATGGTTACTAAGTGAATTCCAGGACTTACATTTTCAAATATATTGCTAGTTTGAAATGGGCCATTATCAAGTTGATACTGATACTCTCCAATGCCAGTTGCGAGCACTTCTATTATATGATTTCCTGCAAAAGCTCCATTGCTTAAAACAGCTTCATACGTAAGCGGTGGAGATGATAAAACAACTGTTGTACTTGCTGTGGTTTCACAGCCTGTAGCAATTTCAACAATTGTAACCGTATACACCCCCTCTTCCAAAGCAGTTATAGAAGGCCCCGTTTCTCCAGGCACTAACACTCCATTTAAATCCCATAAAAATGAGTACAAGTTAGGATCTAAACCAGTATCAATTATAGGAGGCGACACACTTCCCTCATCTTCAGGAATTGGATTGCCATTTTCATCAACACATAATCTATATTCATCATCAAAAATAATAGTTGGTAAATAGTTTACTTTTAAAATCATTTCAACTACCGCATAACATTTCGGAATAAAAGTATTGCTCTCATTAGTAACCCTTACATAAATACGTTGTGGATTGATGATGTTTACATAAGGGAATTCAATTGCACCTTCTCCACTTTCGGCACCTTCAAATGTTTCATAGAAGGTTAATTTAAAATCATTTGGGTCTTGACCATCTAAAATTTCATTGTGAAGATCTTGCACTTGTGGATCTGTTAAGTCGTATAAATTAAATTCTGTAAAACCATCACTTGGAGGAAGGTTGTCACAAATTACAAATGGTTGAGCTGGGGTAATTGCAAGCGCCTCTCGATTCACCTGAAGTTCGAAAGATTGACTGCCACCTGCATAACATCCTGTTTCTGTGTTGAGAATACCCGTGTAAATAATTTGTGGGTTTATAGCGTTGTTATTCGCATCTCTATTTTGATAAGTAGTAGTATTTACAATTGCATTTATTTGATTTTCTGCATCCAGTATATCTGTATAAAAACTTACTTCAAAAATAGATGAAGACTGACCATTTAATATTTCCTCAACCTTAGAATCTAAATTGAAAATACCAATTCCGCTATCATTCGAAATACAAACTACATAAGGAGAAACCTCAGCCGTATCATCAGGAATTGGATTTACGATTAGTTCCAATTCTACTATTTCAAAACATAGTGAAGTAGGATTGGTTGTACGAACGTAAATTGTTTGTGGATTACTTAAGTTTTGATAAGCTGTAGTTTCCGCCGCTGGAATAGCATCGGTTTCTGAAACCGCATTTTCATAACTTAAATAATAATCTAACGTCCAAGTGGTGTTTCCATTCAGAATTTGATTATTGCGAGAAGTTAGGTCGAAAAGCTCTGTTTCATCATATGGTCCCGGAGGAATAATCAAGTTGTTATCGCAAAGCACTATAGGGTCTGGCGTAACGGGTTCTGGATTGCTTTTTACTCTTATGGTTAATGTTGTAAAAGACAAACATCCGCTATCAGTATCTTCTACTCTTACATAAAGTACTTGAGGATTTATAGCATTACCTGCAGCGTCAACATTTACATAAGCTGTATCTGGATCTATAGGATTAACATTATCCTGAGCATCTTCTTCTGTAATAAAATAAGAAACTCCATGTGTAAGCACTCCCCCCGTAATTTCACTATTTTTAACTGTAAGATCAAAAGTTGTTATACCGTCGTTTGCCTCCCCTAAATCATCACATAAAGACAATGGTGTTGGGTCTATTACTTGCACTCCATCTTGAACTACAAGGTCAAATTCGTCTAACTTATAGCATTCCGTAATATTATCACTTAACCGAACCCATATTGTTTGTGGGTTGCTCGTATTTGTATAAGATTCTGGTTGAACTATAACATCTGTCCCTAAGGCTGCTGAAGCTTCCGATTCGTGATATGTCAAAGTAAAATCACTTGTTGACTGACTTCCAAAAATTAGATCTTCCTGAACAGTAAGATCAAAAACAGCAAAATTATCGTCGCCACAAAGTATTAAATCTGGTAAATCTTGAGGAACAATTGGCGTTGAATTAACGATGAGTTCTAAGGTAGTAACATCAAAACACCCTGTCCCAACTGGTTCATCATCATAGGCAACTCTTACAAATAGCGTTTGATTGTAAGCTATAATATTTTCATAAGGACTTTGTAATGGAAAACTACCTGTATTTGCATCTTGTAGTGTTTCGTGATAGCTAACATTTAGAAGTGTATTACCTCCGCTAATTTCATCACTCTTACTTTCTAGATTAAAGTCGGAAACTATTCCATCGTTATCCATATCGCAAACAACCAACGGTGTTGGCTCTACAGGAACAGGAAGTGGGTTTACTATTAGATTAAACGAAAGCTCTGCCACACAATCCTGCTCATTTGAAATAGAAACAAATATTTCGTGGGGATTGCTTGTGTTTTGAAATGCTGTAGGATCATCAATAGGAATATTATTTGCTAAATCGTTTGCATCCTTATAGTACGTTACTGTTAATGTTGCATCATTATTAGTTATCAATGGCGTATTCACTGTTAAGTCGAATGTAGATACCTCATCATTTGGTGTACTTCCATTAACTTCATCATCGCAAAGTTCAAGATCCTCAGCCGTTCCCGAACCAGGGAATTCTCCAACTTCTAAATCAAAAGATGAAACTCTGTAGCAACCAGTATTTAAATTTTCTAAACGCACGTATACAGTTTGTCCCATGCTAGAAAATTCATTTGCTTGCGTAATTTGATTAATACCGGCTTCGGCATCTGCTTCATTTTCATAATAAGAAATTGGCGCAAAATCGGTAGGATTCTGAATTCCATAAACTGAAGAATTTTGAATTGTTAAATCAAAAATTCCAAATCCATCACCGTTTAAATCACAAACGATATACGGATTTAAAAAGTTAGCATCTGGCGCTTCTGGCAATGGAATAACAATAAGTTGCAGCTGCACAACGGCATAACATTCAGATTCATTCTTTTCAACTCTTGCCCAAACAGAATCATTAAAGGCAACAACATTTGTATATAAAAATGGAGCTACAATTTCACCTGCACCCCCTACTTCTGCTTCTGCTTCGGTTGGGTAATATTTTACTGTTACATCTAACTCCCCGTTCATTATTTGGTTTGTACGCAAACTAAGGTCGAATTCTGCAAATCCATCACCTTCATCACAAAGTTCAAGTGGATCAGGAACTGCTGGAGTTGGCAATGGGTCTACCACTAATGTTAAAGTTACAAGGTTTTTACATTCAAAAGTATTTGCAACTCTTGCCACAATAGTCTGTGCGTTTGTGGTATTTTGATAAGCGGTTGGATGAGGTATTGGATTTTCGGCAGTTTCATCTGCAAACGTTTCAAACCACGTAACAACTAAATTAGGAACGCCACCCGTAATTTCCTCATTTCTTGTAGTTAAATCGAAAGTACTTATTTGGTCAGTAGCTGTACTGCCATTTACAGTATCATCACATAAATGATAATCAACTGGTTCACTTCCTATGGGACTTGGCTCTACAATTAACTCCAATTCAACAATCGCATAACATCCCTGTCCTCCATTATTTGGAGTAGTGTTAGCTGCTGAACCAACTCCAAGAACATAAATAATCTGAGTATTTGGAACGATATTTTGATAAGTAGTGGGGTTTGCAATTGCTTGAGAGAAATCTGGATTTTCTAAGGCTGAAATTCCAGCATCTACAGCATCTTGTTCTGATGCGTAGTAGTAAATATCGTATTGCAATGGATCAAGTCCGTTAAGGATTTCATCTTGCTTGCTGGTTAAATCGAAAACTTCAAAACCATCATTATTATCATCGCATAAACGATAAACTGAAGGTTCGTTTAGCATAGGGCTGTCACGTACTTCAAGCTTTAATAAAACAGTTGTATAACAAGTTGAATTCGGACTTTCTATTCTTGCATATACCTCATCGTTATATGGAATAACATTTTCAAAGGGTTCTGGTAATATTCCTTCATTGGTTTGAGCATCTGATAAGGTATAATGATATGTTACCGTTAAGGTAGGGTCTCCACCAGTAATATCTTCGTCTGCGTTATGAAGGAAAAAGTCTGTAAATCCATTACTATCACTATCACAAGCTACTAATGGATTAGGGTTTTCATTTACTACCTGAAGTGAATCAACAGTAATTTCAACAGAGGTAGTTAAAAAACAGTCCGGATTTATAACTGTCTCAATCCTAGCAAAAATCGTTTCGCCTGGAACAGAAACTACATAGACAATTGGAAGTGGATTAACTCTCGTTTGAGCTTCATTTAAAGTGTTGTGATATGTAATATTAAATTCTGAAGCATTTTGACCGTCCAAAACAAATGCATCAAATTCTAATGGTAGGTTTATTTCTTCGCTACCATTTTCATCTTGATCGCATAAAGCCATGGCTGGAAGTACTCCTACGCTAATTGGAGTATAATAAATTTCAAATTGTTCAAGATCGTAACACATTTCCTGTGCTCTGTCATGAATACGCACGTAAATTGTTTGTGGTGATGGCCCCACCATAGGATAAGCCCCTGGTGTTGTAATTGCATTTATATTATTTTCACTATCTGAAAGAGACTCGAAGTACTTAACCTCAAAAACAGTTGAATTTTGCCCACCTAAAACATTTACATCATTCTGACTTAGATCGAAAAAATTTGTTTGGGTTCCATTATCGCACCTAAAAAGATCTAATGGTTCATAGGCGACTGCTTGAGGATTGAATGTTACAATAAATGCAGGTGATTCTTCCACAAAACAAGCAGCCTTATTACCACTTACAGTGTAAATCCCAGACTGTGTTACATTTATTGTAGGGGTATTACCACCATATGGATTTCCATCAAGAAACCAGTTATAAGTGTCTAAATCATTAAAATTCGCTGTTAAGGTTTCTGTTTGACCTTCGCAGCTTTCGTTATTTCCAGTTATAAACAAACCCTGTGCTGCTAGATCTACTGTTTGCTCAAATTCATTATTTTCTTCATTAGTTTCTAGAACAATTCCCACCCCTGTTCCGTTGTCATCAACAACTGCTTTTAGCGTAAATATTTGAGGTGTACCTACAGGTATATTGAGGTTAATCGTTCCACTTTCGCTACCATCAATTGGAAGTTCATTATTTGTTTGTGTTTGCCCTAACAAAACTGCATCGGCATAAAATGCTATAGGAGTACCGGCCGGCAATGCTGCAGTACTATTAATATTATATACGGTATAATCAACTTCTATAGTACTATCTGCACACAGCACCCCAAGATTATCAATAGTTATGGTAGCATCTGGAAGTTCTGAATTTACGCTGGTAATAATGTTGTTTACCATTATCCAATCTTGGTCTGATGTAAGTTTAATTTCAATAGTACTATCACCTGGCTCAACGATTCCCACCAAATCGTAAAAATCCAAATCCATATTATAATTCTGGGCATTTCCAGGAGCATCAATATAGGAGTTGGTTCCGTTAAAGGCATTATTTGAAGGGTTTAAAGGCGGATCGGATATTAGTTGTCCATTGATATATAAACTTTCTTGATTATCGATAAACCTATCACCTTCCCAAGCAAGAAATCCAATTTTTGACAATTCATCTGAAGCTACAGAAATATCAGTAAGCGTTATTTCAATTGGATTCTCAAATTCATTAACACCTTCAAGTCCGTCGAAAAGACTTATCTGATTTAATAAAATATCTGGATCGGTTGGGTCTTCATAAATTATATAGATGGCCCACCCTCCAAAGTTAGTACCACTACCCGAACCATTTGGAGGCGAACAGTAGTCTGAAAGAATATTCATAACATCTAAACCAGAAAATGTATATACTCCATTCCCATTAGCCAACAGTAAATTTGTAACATCTGCATAAGCAGCAAAATAAGGTAGATTTCTAAAAGAATGCGAAAAAGTTCTTTCAGCTGATATCGCTGTTCCATTAATATCAACTTGGAAATCTCCAGGTCCAATTGAAGACCAGTATAAATGAGCAGAAACTAGGCTTTGGGTTGGAGATAAATTTAATGTTGCGCTGCTTTCTGAAAGCATATCACAGTAAGAAGTCCCATTTTCAGAGGCATTTAAAGTATTACCTATAGCTGTAAAATCGTAACGCCCATTAAACTGTTGAAATAATCCAATTGGGTTTTGTTGAGAAAAAACAAATAAGGGGATTAATACTAGTAAAGTGAGTAGTGATTTTTTCATAATTTGGTGTTAAGATACCAAATATATTGAATGTTCTGATTTCCTTTTTATAATTTTGCAAATTATTCCTAAAACTCTCCTCTTTTTATTATGGAAATCGCCAAAACATCTAATCCTAGTATTGTAAAATTTGTGTCTGATTCTTTCCTTACTAAAGCATCAAGTTATGAATTCAAAAATATTGATGAAGCTAAAAACAGCGCTTTGGCACAACAACTTTTTTACCTTCCCTTTGTGAAAACAGTTTATATTTCTCAAAACTTTGTTGCCATTGAGAAATACAATATTGTAGAGTGGGAAGATGTTCAAGAAGAGGTAGCAGAATCTATTTCAGAATATATCAAGTCTGGGAAACCTGCTGTTACAGAGGCCGAAGTTGTAGCTCCAAAAAAACTTCCTGTTAGTATTTATGCTGAAAGCACACCGAATCCAACAGTTATGAAGTTTGTTGCCAATAAAACGTTAGCGACAGGCACTTTTGAATTTAAAAGTGTTGATGATGCTATTCTTTCACCATTGGCACAAGCGCTGTTTAACTTTCCATTTGTAAAAGAAGTTTTTATTAGCAACAATTATGTATCCGTTACGAAACACAATATGATTGATTGGGAAGAAATTTCTATGGAAATTAGAGAGTTTCTTCGTCAATATGTTCAAGACGACAAGCTTATAGTGAAAGATGAAATCACCAAGGCTTCAAATATTTCGAACACTATTGGTTCGGTAGATTCTTCTTCAGAAAAAGACGACAAAAATTTTTCAGATGTAGAAAAAGAAATCATAGCTATCTTAGACGAATACGTAAAACCTGCTGTAGCAAGAGACGGGGGAAATATTATGTTCGACTCCTTTAATGAGAGTTCTAAAACCGTTAAAGTAGTACTTCAAGGAGCTTGTAGCGGATGTCCTTCATCGACCATCACTTTAAAAAATGGAATTGAAACCATGCTTAAAGAATTAATGAAAGGACAGGTGGAAAGTGTAGTTGCTATTAATGGCTAATCTTTAATTTCTAGAGGACTTTATAGCAATTTTATAATTTATTTAGTTCATTTTCAACTTTTAAGCTCAAGGTTTAACTTAATTTTCAGACTAATAATTCTCAATAACTGTATCTTAGTGTTTTATTAATTATCCCAACTTTATATTCAACAAGTTGGGAACAAAAACTAAGTAATTATGGCAGTATTAAAAGTAATTGAAATTCTTGCTAGCTCTAAAGAAAGCTGGGAAGATGCTTCAAGAAATGCAGTAAAAGAAGCTTCAAAAAGCGTAAAAAACATCCGTTCTGTTTATGTTCAAGAAAACAGTTGCGTTGTAGAAAATGGGGATATAACCCAATTTCGTGTAAACGTAAAAATTACCTTCGAAGTTAATTAAATACTTCAGAAAATATTAAAAATACGCTTTTGAGTTTCCAAAAGCGTATTTTTATTTTATAAACTTCTGTAATGAAGCTATTTTCCTCTATTTTAATTTTTGGTATTCTACTTGCCTGTAATTCATCTAAAAAAGACGCTTTGGACACACATCTCTTTACAAACGATTTAATTCACGAAACTAGCCCTTACCTGCTTCAACACGCTCATAACCCTGTAAATTGGAAACCGTATAATGACGCAGCATTGCAACAGGCCAAAAAAGAAAAAAAACTCATTATAATTAGTATTGGTTATGCCGCCTGCCATTGGTGCCACGTTATGGAGCATGAAAGCTTTGAAGACAATGAAGTTGCAGAGGTTATGAACAAAAATTATATCTCGATTAAAGTAGATCGAGAGGAACGACCAGATGTAGATCAAACATATATAAATGCAGTTCAACTTATAACTGGAAGTGCGGGTTGGCCATTAAATGTTGTTACGCTTCCAGATGGTCGACCTATTTGGGGAGGTACTTATTTTCGTAAAAGTGATTGGATAAATGCTCTAGAGCAAATTCAGGAGGTGTACAAAGAAGAACCCGAAAAAATTATTGCTTATGCTAACAGGTTAGAACAGGGTATTAAAAGCATGGATCTAATTGAGTTAAATACTGAAGATTTAGATTTAACTCAGTTTCCGACAGCAGATATTATTAAAAATTTTTCAGAGAGATTTGACAATAAAAATGGTGGATTTCGAGGAGCTCCGAAATTTATGATGCCTAACAATTTTGAATTTCTATTACGTCAAGCTGTTGAGAGTAACGATGAAACCTTATTAAATTACGTTACTTTATCATTAGATAAAATGGCATACGGTGGGCTTTACGATCAATTAGGAGGTGGATTTTCACGTTATAGTACAGATGAAAAATGGCATGTACCTCACTTTGAAAAGATGCTGTACGACAATGCCCAGCTCGTAAGCCTATACAGCAATGCCTATCTAGTAACTAAAAAGCCACTTTACAAAGAAGTAGTTGAAGAAACGCTAGATTTTATCGCCTTAGACCTTACCAATAAAGAAGGAGGATTTTATTCATCCCTAGATGCAGACAGCAACAATAAAGATGGAAAGTTAGAAGAAGGAGCTTTTTATGTTTTCACTCATGACGAATTAGAAAATTTGCTAGAAGACGATTTTAAAATTTTTAGAGAGTATTACAATGTAAATAGCTACGGGAAGTGGGAACACGATAATTATGTTTTAATTAGAAAGAAAACTAATTCAGAAATTGAAAAAGAGTTTAATATTTCTCATGAAACGTTACAACAGAAAAAGAAAAGCTGGAAGCAAACCCTTTTAAACTATCGAAACAATAGACCAAAACCAAGAATGGATGACAAAACACTTACTTCTTGGAATGCTATGATGCTAAAGGGATATATAGATGCTTACAAAACATTCAACAATCATGAGTATTTAGATATCGCTCTTCGAAATGCTGAGTTTCTTGTTAAAAATCAACTTCAGAAAAACGGTTCATTATATCACAATTATAAAAATGGGAAAAGCACAATTAACGGCTTTTTGGAAGATTACGCCTTTACAATTGAAGCTTTTATTAGTTTATACCAAGTTACCTTGGATGAAAAGTGGCTTAACTTATCAAAAGAAATGACAGATTATTCAATCTTAAACTTTTTTGACGAGGAAAAACATATGTTTTATTTTACATCAAAAGAAGACCCAGTCATTGTTAGTAGAAATTTTGAATATCGCGACAATGTCATTCCGGCTTCGAATTCAGTTATGGCAAAGAATTTGTACAAACTTTCAAAGTATTTTGATGAGCCTCGTTTTAATGAAATTTCTAAGCAGATGCTAAAAAATGTATTAGCAGAAGTTGAAAGTTACCCTAGCGGGTTTTCCAATTGGTTAGATTTGCTTTCTAATTTTCAAAATAACTTTTTTGAAGTAGTTGTTGTTGGAGACAGTGCATCTGAAAAAATTCAGGAATTCTACAGTCATTATCTGCCAAACACAATTTTGGCTGCAAGCAATATAGAAAGCAATGCTCATCTATTTAAAAATAGGTTCGTTAAGGACGAAACACTTATTTATATTTGCGAAAATAATACCTGCAAGATTCCAGTTGAGGATTTTGAAATTGCAATTAAATCATTAAACTAAAAATTAAAAAACAGTAAAACATTTATGGAAAAATTTAAGGACATTAATATTTATATCGAAGAATATGGTCAAAAATTAATTGACTTTCTACCGAGTTTAATCGGGGCTATTTTACTTCTGTTTATAGGAATGTGGGTTATAAGACTTATAAATAAAATAGTTAGGAAGTTTTTTGACAAAAAAGATTATGATGTTACTTTAGAAAACTTTATCGCTAGCTTAATTAACTGGGCGCTTAAAATTGTTTTATTTGTTCTTGTAGTTACCCAGTTAGGAGTAGAGTCTGCTTCCCTAGTCGCTATAATTGGTGCTGCTGGTCTTGCTGTTGGTTTAGCATTACAAGGATCATTAGCAAACTTTGCTGGGGGCATTCTAATTTTGTTGATGAAACCCTTTAAGGTTGGAGACTTTATTAGCGCTCAAGGTATTGATGGTACTGTAAAAGACATTAATATATTCAACACTAAGCTTACCACTTTTGGAAACCAACTCGCTATAATCCCTAACGGAAAGTTAAGTAACGACAATATAGTTAATTATACTTCTGAAGGAATTAGAAGAGAAAACTTAACTTTTGGTATAGGTTATGATGATAATATTAAAGAGGCAAAAGATATTTTGCTTAATTTAGTAAACGAACAAGAGACTGTAATACAACTTGAAGATAAAGCGCCTATGATTGTTGTTGCCGAATTAGGTGATAGTTCAGTTAATTTAAGTCTGCGTTATTGGGCTAAAAATGAAGATTTCTGGAATTTAAGATGGTTAGTTTTAGAAGAAGGAAAGTCTAGATTAGAAGCAGCTGGAATTTCAATTCCATTCCCGCAACGAGATGTTCATCATTTTAATTTGGAAACACTTAACTCTAATAAATCTTAATAAAATAAATCATGAAAAAAATACTATTAACAGGACTAATTGCCCTAACTGTTAGCTCTTTATTTGCACAACGCGCAAGCACTAGTTTCGATATGTATGCTACCACTATAGATATAAATCAAAAAGCCTTGGCTTTTGGATTAACTGAAGCCGAGTTTGAGTCTATAGTAGATGACGCTTATACAAATCCTAATTTCTTAGAGGGCTCTATTTTCCAAGGGGAAGATTTAATGAAGTCTAAAGTTCTTATGCGTTATAATGCTTTCGCCGATGAAATAGAAATTAAAAAACACGCTACCGACAAAAATTATGGAGCCTTAATTAAAGACCCAGAAGTATTTGTAAAAATTGGTAGAGACATTTATCTATTCGTGCCTTACCAGGGTAGTAATGAAAAAGGTGGTTATTTTAATGTGCTAAGCGACGGAAAAAACTATGATCTTTACAAAAAAGTGACATCAAAGTTTAACGAAGCAAAAAAAGCACGTAATAATTACCAGACAGACACTAAACCTTCATTTTCAAAAAATGTGAAGTATTATTTAGTAGAAGATGGAACTTTTTTGGAAATGCCTAGCAGCAAGTCTAGAATTCTTAAAATGATGGATAAGAAAAAGACTGAAATGAAAGCTTTTATCAAGGAAAACAATTTAGACCTTGACAAAGAAGCTGATTTAATAAAAGCTGTTGAACATTTCGATTCTCTTTTATAAATCGAAATTAATTTAAAAGAAATTCTTTTAAATAATAAGGTTCAAAATAGGCGACGCTTTCAGTGTCGCCTATTTTGTATTTAGCCTCTGCCAAACTAGCCATTTCAGCTGATGAAGGATAAGTTATTTTATGAAACTCAGCATTGTTATGATTACAAATAGCTTCAAATTTTGCTGTTCCATCGCCAATGAAAACTGTTTTCTTCTCATTTAAATATTCAGCAAAAGAATTCTCATCGATAATTATGGCTTGAGTATCTTGTATTTGCTTTTTATCAGCGTTAAAAATTGCAGAATAAACCTCCATTCTTCTGGCATCTAGCAAAGGAATAATAAAGCAGTCTTGACACGTTACTTGTTGCGCTAACACCTCTAAGGTGAGTGTAGATATTAAAGGTATATCTAACGCAAAGCACAAGCCTTTAGCTGCAGAAACTCCTATTCGTAAACCTGTATAAGACCCAGGACCTTTACTAACGGCAATCGCATCTAATTTGGATTTTTCAATATTAGCCTCCTTTAAAACCGCTTCAATAAAAACATGAAGTTTTTCGGCATGCGAATATTTTTGATTATTTTCTTCCCTAATAGCTTTCACTTCACCATCTATTGATAGCGCAACAGAACAATTAGTTGTAGCCGTTTCTATACAGAGAATTATTGCCATTTGTGTTATTTCTTTGAATTAGAACTAACCTCAACCTTATCACCTTGCTTTAGTAATTTAGTTACGGTAGTATATGGACCAGTAATTACAGTTTCATCCACTTCTAGACCAGAAAGAATCTCAATATTGGATTCATCCTGAATTCCCGTTTTCACAACTCTTAATTTTGCCTCATCCCCTTCTTTCACATAAACCGCTTCAAACTTTTCGGTATCTAATTTAACCTCATTAGTCTTTGGTTTTCTTATATCGGATGTATCAGTTTTAACGACGATCGAACTAATTGGAACTCCAATTACATTTCGCTTCTTATTTGTGATAATATCTACCGTAGCAGTCATTCCAGGGCGGAACGGAGAATAGCTTTCTGGCTTTCCTGCGGTTAGATCTTTATATGATTCTGGAAGGATACTAACTTTAACCTTAAAATTAGTTACCTGATCTGCTGTTAAGGCATTTTCAGCACTATTTGCAATTGCAGTAACAACACCTTTAAACTCTCTTTTTAAATACGCATCAACTTCAACCATAGTTGAGTCACCAACCGAAACTTTTACAATGTCGTTTTCATTTACATCAACCTCAACTTCCATTTTCTGTAGGTTTGCAACACGAACGATTTCCGTACCTGCCATTTGAGCTGTACCTACAACTCTTTCCCCAAGTTCTACAGACAGCTTTGAAATTGTTCCACTCATGGGAGCATAAATAGTAGTTCTTGAAAGATTATCTACCGATTGTTTTACGTTGGCAGCAGCACTTTGTACACTGTAATAAGCAGCTTTCACATTTGCTTTAGCCATATCGAAATCTGTAACAGATTTATCCCATTCAGACTTAGAAATCACGCCTTTTTCAAAAAGTGTCTTATTTCTTTCATAGGTCAATTGGGCATTCATTTTACTAGCTTCGGCTTGTGCTAATTGCGCTCTTACATTCTGAAGTCCAGCTTGTGATTGGCTTACCGCAGCTTGAATAAGGTCTGGGTTAATTTTAACCAAAAGATCTCCTTTTTCAACAGTTTGACCTTCTTTAATGGGAAGCTCAATAATTTCACCAGAAACCTCTGAAGAAAGTGCCACTTCCACTTCAGGTTGAATTTTCCCCGTTGCAGCAACAGTTTCAGTGATATCCAATAATTCTATTTGAGTTATTTCAACCTCTTTGAAATCGCCTGATTTTCCAAACCAGCCAGCTTTTTTCCCGAAAATCAATAAAATTATAAGCAAGACAACCGCTACAACAATCCAAATAAGTGTTTTTTTCTTCATATTTAAAATTTTAATTCGCTTGCTGGAACGCCAAAATACAATTCCAAAACTTTTAATTTAAAAATATACTCAAATTTAGTTCTGTTTTCTTCAATTTTAGCATTGTCATATCTCAATTTTGACTGACTAAAATCGAAAGCGTTGGTTAAACCTACATCATAGCGATCTTTTGCATATTGATAGGCTAATTCTTGCGATTCCATTGCAACTGTAGCAGCTTCATAAGCTTTTAATGCACCATTCGCATCTACATAAGCCTGGTAAACATTAGACTCAAGATCAAGCTGTGCCTGCTCTAATTGATATTCAGTATTCTTTAAATTTACTTTACTTCTCATTACACCACTACGTGCTGCAAACCCATTGAATATAGGGATGTTTAGTTGTAAACCATAACCTATTCCATCGTTCAAATACAACTGCTCCACGAAATCGCGATCTAGTGGATCATTATCGGCATAACGTGTATTATATCCAAAGAAAGCTGAAAGCGTAGGGTAGTAACTTCCTCTAGAAATCTGCAAATCCTTTTCGGCAAGCTCTACATTTTTTTGAGCTATTTTTACTTCAGAGCGTGTTTCTTTCGCACTTTTAATAATTTCTGAAACATCTTTGTCTGCAATTCCACCATCGATGATATTGTAATCCTCTTCGGCTATATCAAAACTAGAGTAATCCTTAATCAATAATAATTGCGCAAGACTAATAAGTGAAATTTTTACGTTGTTTTCCGAAATAGCAATTCTTTGTTTTTCACCGGCATCGGTTGCTTTTATCTCTAAAAGATCTCCTCGAGGAAGCACCCCCGCATCTACAAGGTCATTAGTTCTTTGTAACTGTTGAAGGGTAACCTCATTTTGAGATTTTATGACTTCCAAATTTGCTTTATTTAGTAATACCTGCAGGTAGGAGTTTGCTACAGCCAAAGCAATATCATCTTTCATTTTGTCTAAACGATATTGCGCGGCAAGTTCTGAAAGTTTCGCTCGTTGCAATTGACGTACGTTTCTTAAACCATCAAAAAGTGTATATCCTACATTAATAGCTCCAGAAGCAGAACCAAGAGTTGTATTTTCTAATTGATTGGTTGTTGGGTTTAAACTAAGTCCTGTGTTTTTTGATGCTGAAGCATTGGCGTTTAAACTAGGTAAAAAATTACCAATAGCTTGTAATTTATCAGCTTCGGTAAACTCTAAGTCTAACTGACTTTGTTTTACTGAAATATTATTTTCTAAAGCGTGGTTTACACATTCCTGAAGGGTCCATTGTTTGGTTTGAGCATTTAAGAAAACACCACACATAAAAAATAGAAATGGGATTACTGTCTTTTTCATAAAATTTTCTATTACTGAATAAGTCTTTTGTATTGCTATTGCGTTACAAAAATTATGAAATTTAAATTTTTATAAGGTTTTAGTATGTAATAATTTAAGGTAAAGGTATCCTATATTTTTACAATGCATTTACCCTTAACTTCTTTATCGAACCGCAGGTTTTAATTGATTCCATACTTTAATGGCATCTTCTTCGGAAATACCACTTTTAACTTCTACATCAATACCATCACTTATACCTAACTCAACATCTTTTCTTTCAAACTTTTGATCTCCAACCATAATTTCTACAAATGGTTTTTGTGTTTTTGAATCGTATTGAACCAAAGCTTCTTTTATAGTTAGAACATTTTCAGCTTTAGCTAAGATTATTGAAGCATTAGCACTTAATCCAGCACGAATAAATACTTTGGAGGTATCTAAGTTTTTCATTGTAGCTTTAATCTCAAACTGAATAGCTCCATTTTCATCTACACCTTTTGGAGCGATATAATCTAACTCCGCATTGAAAAGTTCATCTGGAAGTGCTCCAACTGTAATTTCAAGAGGCAAACCTTCTTTAATTTTTCCAACTTCACTTTCATCTACTTTACCTTCAAAAATCATTTTATCAACATCGGCTATAGTTGCAATAGTTGTCCCATCGTTAAAATTATTCGATTCGATTACTTGATTTCCGGTTTTTACAGGAACATCTAAGATCATCCCAGATACAGTAGCCCGAATTTCAGTGTTAGCCAAGGCTCCCATTCCAGTAGTGGTTCCAGTTCTAATGATATCATAATTTTGATTTGCAGCCGTTAAGCCCACTTGTTCTTGCTTTAATCTTTGTTGTGCTTGATTGTATGCTAATTGTGCGTTATCGAATTCATTTGCAGAAATCACTCCTTTTTCAAACAGTTCCTTTTGACGATTGTAGATATTTTTCTGATTTTCAAAAGCAAGGCGAGCCGTTTCTACTTGAGTGCGTACATTGTTTATATTGCTTTTTGCACTATTAAGCGACGAAACATTCGGTACAACTTTCACCTTTGCAATTAAATCGCCAGATTTAACCACTTCCCCTGCTTCAACAAATATTTGATCTATGATTCCCGAAATATTAGGTTTTATTAATACCTCCTCCTTGGGAACTATGCTTCCTGTTGCGACCGTCTTTTTTAAAATAGTGCCTATTGCAGGTTTTTCAGTTTGGTAAACCACTGGATCTTCAATATTCTTACTATACAGCCAATACATTGAAGCCAGAAACAATATCGCTATTGTGGCAAGGATGATTATGGTTTTTGATTTTTTCATTGGTATTGATGTTGATTTAATTTCATATTTTATTTTATACTCCTAATAATGGCAAATGTTTTAGTTTATGATACATTAAAGCCATTGAAATACACTGCTTTAATTCATCTCTGGGAATTTCTGCATCTAATTCGAAGCATATCGCTCTATTTTTCTCAAAATTGAATTCGTTTTTATATAAAGTTTTAAAAGTTGGAACTAACTTAGACGTACACTTAAAATAAATAGCATATTGATTAGGTTTTTTAGATTTCCAATCTATCCTTAACGTACTTCCAAATTTTGTTATATAACTTGGCTCACCCCATCTCAAGGTTTCTTCAAGTTTATCAATTTCTTTAATGTCAGACGCGGTATTAATAACTAATTCTCTAAGGCTAAGCATTTGCTGTTTTACCTTTTCAGGGTAATTTTGAAAAACTTCTTGAACCTTATAATTTGTTATTAACTCCATTTTTAAAATTCTATTCCGTTCTTAAGGCCTCTACAGGTTTTATTTTTATTGCATTTTGAGCAGGGATTAAACCAGCCAAAAGCCCGGATACAATTAAAATAGTTAAAGCAATAAACACTACACCTATATTTACTGATGGGTTTATAAACATCATTTCTGAAGTATCCATACCATCGAGTTGATAATTTACAAACCAAAGTACTACAGTTGCTAAAACAATGCCTGCCATTCCTGAAACAATGGTTAAAAATATCGACTCTAATAAAATTTGAGCACGTATACTCCAAGGAGTTGCTCCTAAAGCCCTACGAATACCTATTTCTTTTGTGCGTTCTTTTACTACTATTAGCATAATATTACTAATACCAATAATACCAGATAATAGGACAAGTATACCTACAAAATAGGCTACAAAATTTAGGGCTGTAAACAAGCCTGTTAGTTTAGTGTATTCTTGAAAAAGATCGAAGTTTCCTACTGCGCGATCGTCGTTAGGGTTGATGGTGTGACGAGTTTTAATAACATCAAAAATCTGTTCTTTCAAGTTTGTAATTGAGTACCCATCTTTTGCGGTTATCGCCATCCAACCTACAATATCTCCCATATTAAACGCTTGAGAAAAAGCTGTAAATGGCACATAAATCTCTTTTTGCATCTCTTCCGGGTCGCCGTTATTACCCTTCTTTTTATAGGTTCCAACAACCATAAAGTTCACTCCGTTTATCTTAATATACGAGCCGATAACTTCTTCACCTGAATCATATAAAGCACTTTGCACCCCACTTCCTATAATTGCAATTTTTCGTTTTTCCTGAATGTCTGAATAATTAATAAATCTACCTGATGTAATATCCATAGGCTGTTGTTGGATAATTTCAGGGTAGTCACCATAAACATTGAATGCTCCTGTTTGAAGACCTCTTACAACGTTATTACTCCCTCTAAATCCACCTAATTGATTTCGAGGAGAAACAAATTGCAAACCTTCTACACTTTGCTTTATCGCTGGAACATCATCGGTTTTAAAATTATAGCGTCGTCCTTTAGGCAAACCTTTATAGGGCTGAGAGGCAGTTTGGGTCCACATAAACATTGAGTTTGTAGCCATCCCATTAAATCCTTGCCTTATACCGTTTTCTAAGCCATTTCCAGCGGCGAGAAGGATTACTAAGATGAAGATACCCCATAGCACACCAAAAGCGGTCATAACCGTTCTAAACCAATTGCTGCTTAAAGCCTCAATAATTTCTGTCCAACTATCTTTGCTTAATATCTTACTCATCTCGCAAAGCTTCTATGGGTTTAATATTTGCTGCTCGGTATGCTGGGAAAAAGCCTGCAATTGCTCCAGCAATTACAAGAATTATCACAGTTGTTATCGCTACTGAAAAATCTACTGAAGGGTTTTTAATATAGTCCATCTCAATAAAGGGCCCGACTATCTGAAGGAGAAACAAACTAAATATAAGTCCTATAAAACCTGCGATTGCTGTCACAAATATGGATTCATGTAAAATCATTCCTATAATCGACCAAGGTTCGGCACCAATAGCTTTTCGGATGCCTATTTCTTTTGTACGCTCTTTTACGATAATTAGCATAATGTTACTCACTCCTACAACTCCAGCAATTATGGTACAAATTCCAACACCCCAGAAAAACCAACGTATCATTTTATTCAAGTCGTAAAACTTTTTAGCGTTTTCTAAGGAATTGTTCACATTTACAGCTCTGTCATCCGTCGGAGCAATAGTATGCTTAGTTTTTAAGTCGGCTTCTAATTGCGCAGAAAAAGCTTCTGAAGCAGCTAAGGCATCCTCATAGGTATCGTGTTTTTCCAAAGTAAAAGCTAAGGACCGAAGTTTATCTCCTGCATTATATACACGTTGTGCTGTAGAAATGGGAATAAATATTCGGGTTTCTTCACGTTCCCCTCCTGGGTCACTATAAACACCTACTACTTTAAATTTTATTCCAGCAACATCGATGTATTCACCCAAAGCATCTTTTCCTTTAAAAAGATCGAGATACACCTGGTTTCCTATTACAGCGTGTTTTTCGTAGTTAATTACATCTCCTTGATTTATATATCTACCGTCAACAAGAGTTTCATTTTCTAAAAATTGATAATCGCCATGAACACCTTCCACACGATAGCTACCGCTTTCTTTTTTAAAGGTTGTTAATTGCCCCCATCTACTGTAAACACCAGATTTATATTCAATTTTATCTTCGTTTTTATTTACTGCTAAGTCATAGTCACGATTATCCATTTCTATTCTTCGACCTGGATTTAAACCTTTGTATTCAACTGATGTTACATTTGTCCATACGCTAATCCTGTTGGTAGCATCACTTTCAAATTGCTGCTGTACTCCATTTTGCATTCCTTGACCAATTCCGAGGAGAATTACCAAAATAAAAATACCCGATGCTACAGATAAACCCGTAAGAAAGGTTCGCAACTTATTTTTGCGTATCGCTTCAAATATCTCCTGCCAGCGTTCCAGATTAAACATAATTGTTGGCTTTTGCGCGTACTTGGGTAACAACGGAGTCGTCTATAATTAAGCCGTCTTTTAGATTTACAATTCGCTTAGTCATATGCGCAATGTCGTCCTCGTGAGTGACTATCAAAATAGTTTTCCCTTCATCGTTGATACCTTGGATTAGCTCCATTACTTCATAAGAAGTTTTAGTATCTAAAGCTCCTGTTGGTTCATCTGCCAGTAGTACCTTTGGATCGCTTGCTAAAGCTCTAGCTATCGCAACACGTTGTTTTTGCCCACCAGAAAGTTCATTTGGTAAATGTGTAGCCCAATCTGCCAATCCTACTTTCTCAAGGTAATGCATCGCTTTTTCAACTCGAATATTTCGTTTTACACCTTGATAGTAAAGAGGCATTGCTACATTGTCTAATGCAGATTTGTAATTGATAAGATTAAAAGATTGAAAAATAAAGCCAAGGAATTTGTTTCGGTAACGAGCTGCGACCTTTTCATTTAGGTTTTTTATTAAAGTACCATCAAGTTTGTAAGTCCCTTCATCTGCTTCATCTAAAATACCTAGTATATTGAGCAATGTAGACTTCCCAGAACCGGAAGAGCCCATTATAGAAACCATTTCACCTTCAGAGACTGTAAAGTTGATGCCTTTTAAAACATGGAGTGAGTTTTTCCCCATGTGATATGATTTGTGAAGGTCTTTAATTTCTATCATTATTAAATTATATTAAATTACAAAACATGAAAATCCTCATTAAAACAATGAATTTCAAGTTCAAACTTAAATCAATTAAGGTTTTCAGTCTTTAATTAGACTTTAAAAACTGCTCCTTGTTACAATAGAAATTAAAAAAAACTAAGCTTTATCTTGAGTCCGTGCTTTTTTACGACTTCTATAGATAACATAGCCTACCCCTCCAACTAATAGGTAAGGAAAAATCATTAGGTAAACGATACCATTGTTTATACCTTTTGCAGCTCCTCCACCGTCTTCCGTTTCTAACACTGCACGACACATAGAGCATTGCGCTTCGGCAGGAAGAACAACTATAAAAACAAGTATTAATAATAATAAAGCCTTTAGTTTCATTTTTTTATTCAATTAAATCCACAATGTTTAATAATATGGAGATATCATTAGATAAACTATTACTCCACTAACAGCCACATAAAGCCATAATGGATAAGTGATACGCGCAATTTTTCGATGTTTATAAAATTCTCCAGAAAGAGCGCGAACAAAGGTAATCAACACAAAAGGTATAACGATGATTGAAAGCAATATATGCGTTATAAGTATAAAATAATAAACATACTTAATAATTCCTTCACCCCCATAAACCGTAGAATCTGACGTCATGTGATAAGCCACATACATCAGTAAGAAAAGTACTGAACACCCTATAGCAGTTTTCATCAAGCGTTCGTGAGCCTTTCTATTACCTTTTCTTACCTGATATACTGCAGCAACCAAAAGTACAGCTGTAAAAGCATTTATAGTTGCATAAATAGGAGGCAAAAAGCCTAATCTTTCAACACCAGGAATTTTAACTGTAAACAAAACGGCAACTGCGATTGGAATTGCGATAGATAAAATCCAAATCCAAACGTTGTACTTATTATTCTTCACTGTATTATTCATAATTTACAATAGAGCTTTAATATCTTCTTTCAACATTTGGATTTGTTTATCCTCCAACCCATCGTAATAGATAATAGGATTATCGAACTCATCTATACGTGAACGTATATTTCCATCCTGATCTATTAAAGCAAAATAGCCAGAGTGCTCAAAGCCGCCATCTGCTTCTGAACCTTTACCTACATAAAGGTTAAATCCCTCGTTAGCTAGCTTAAACACCTCTTCTTTCTTACCTGTAAGCAAATGCCATTGTAATTTTGTTATTCCTTTGTTTTTAGCGTATTCTTTTAATACTTCGGGGGTATCATACTCTGGATCTATGGAGAAAGAAGCTATACCAACATTTGGGTTTCCAAAAAATTCATTTTGAATTTTTACCATATTCTCATTCATTATCGGGCAAATGCTTGGACAAGTTGTAAAGAAAAACTCTACAACATATACCTTCCCATCATAGTCTTTATTGGTAATAGTTTTTCCATTCTGATCTGTGAATTCAAAATTTGGAACGGGTCCTATAGTTGCGAGTTCTGGTTTGGATAAGGTCTCTACAATTTTTGGTACAGCCCAAATTCCAAAAATTAAAATTATAAATGAAATACCTATGTATGAATAACTCTTTTTCAAAATGAAGTTTTTATTTATTGAATTTTTTCTAATTTTTATTCCTTATTCTTTATTCAAATCTATATTTCTCTATTTGAATCGTACTTTTTCAAGGCTCTTCTATATTCTGCTAATAACACTTTTACATCATCACTCATCTTGTTATTAATTTCTGCAATAATACTAGAGTCGAATCCATACATAACACCAGCCTCATCATCTTCTTTACGGCCACGTAAGTTTCTTTCCTTATCAACTATAAAAACGAATGGGGTAGACAAATTTGAATCTAATGATAAATTAGACTGTAATGAATTAAACACATTATAAATGTTTTCTTTCGAACCGAAAGCAAAAAACCAGGAATCCAATGGTGCTATTTGTTCCAATTTCTCACTAACATTTTTAGCTTGATCTTCTGTTCCTTCCGGCAATAGAATCACAAATTGAAATTCGTTAAAGCTATGATTTTTGGTGTATATTTTATGGGCTAGGTTATATGCATAAGCTCTATGAACTTCCAAATCACTTCCAAAAAAGCCTAAAACTGTTATCCTGCCATCTAATTGCACAGGCTTACCTTCGAGAGTTTTAAATCCATTTAGTTCCTGAACAGATTCGGTTAAAATTGGCAATGGCTTGAAGTAATTAGTACTCATTGCAAAAAAAATGTAAACCGTAATTGGCAATATAAACAGTATGCCGAGGACCAAATATTTCTTCATTCTGAACAATTTATCACTCCTACAAGTGTCGCTGTAGATGAGACTACAAAAATACAGGGTAAAAGGAGGTAAAACAATGTTTTATTTGTTAATTTTTGAGCACAAAAAAACCCTCGAAACGAGGGCTTTAATTTATCTTAAATGGTTGAATTAAAAATTGAATTTAATAAAACCGTTTTTATATACTTCGTAGATATAATCTCCTTCAATTAAGATTAGGACGATTATATAGGCAATCAAAAATACTCCTGTCCAAACTACTGCTCTACGTAAGCCTACTGTTTCATCACGCATGTGCATGAAATCCCACGTAATGTAATAAGCTTTAACTATTGTAAGAATTATAAAGATCCAGTTAAGCAAATTCATTGCTAAAAACTTATTCCCAACTAAAGCCTCAGGGCGTAAAATACCAAGTGCAACTTCAATTATAGTAACTATAGAAAGTAAGATAAATACTCCCCATATTTTGGATACATTAGACTTGAACTTTAATGCTCCTCTAAATATTTCTAATTTGTGTTCGTGTGCCATTGTTAAACTTTAATAATTTTATACAAGATAAAAGAATGTAAATACAAATACCCATACTAAATCCACAAAGTGCCAGTATAGACCTACTTTTTCAACCATTTCATAATGCCCTCGACGCTCATAAGTACCGATTACAACATTGAAGAAAACAATTAGATTTAATAGTACTCCAATAGAAACGTGGAATCCGTGAAAACCTGTAATAAAGAAAAAGAAATCGGCAAAAAGTGGGTGCCCATATTCGTTGTGACGAAGATTCGCTCCTTCAACCACAAGATTACCATCATTAACTAATTTTGTAATAGATTCTTCTCTAGACAGAACAATATGCTGTCCATTTTCATCTTTATTTGGTAGTCTTATAAGTAGATTTTCATTAGCTAAAAATCCTTCTTTAACTTGTTCAAATGAAACTGAAGTTTTATATTCAGGTTCACTCTTGTACCATATACCGCTTTCATTTGTATGCTCTACTCTCGGATCTTTTTGAGCAGCAGCAAAATCGGCTAGCGCTACACGTTTTCCATCAGTATCCAAGAATTGAAGAATTTGACGTCCGTTAGTTTCAACAGCTCCATAATCACCTTTGATGAATGTTTTCCATTCCCAAGCCTGTGATCCTAAGAACACAAAACCACCAAGTAAGGTTAAGAACATGTACAGAATCACTTTTTTCTGTTGCATTTTCTGACCTGCATCTACAGCTAACACCATAGTTACAGAAGAGAATATCAGAATAAAAGTCATAAACGCCACATAGTACATTGGCGCTTCTACTCCGTGAAGAAAAGGAAAGTGGGTAAATACCTCATCGGCAATTGGCCATGCATCAATAAATTTGAAACGGGACATTCCATAAGAGGCTAAGAAACCTGCAAATGTCAATGAATCTGATAGTATAAAAAACCACATCATCATTTTGCCATAACTGGCCTTTAGCGGGTTATTTCCGCCTCCCCAGGTTTTTCCTTCAGTACCTGTTTTTACAACAGTTGCTTCCATAAAAAGAATTTGGTTTTTAAATAGGGTTCAAAAATACGTTTAATTTTTATTTAACGAAATATAAAAACAAAAAGAGGTAAATCCACACAACATCTATAAAGTGCCAAAACGTTGCAGCTAGCTCAACACCAAGGGTTTTCCCGTTTTGATATTTTAGTTTATAATGATTATAAATTACAATCAAAAGACTTACCAACCCTGCAAAAACGTGAGCTACGTGAAGCAATACCACTAAATAAATAAAAGAGGTGGTAATATTACTTGTTGGTCCTGTAAAATTATATCCACTTTCAATAATCTCAGAAAAGCCTACAAATTGAAAAACAATAAACAAAACCCCTAAAATTAGTGTTGAAACTAAAAGGATCATACCCACACTGTGTTTCTCGCTTTTAATAGCTTTAAGCGCTAAGTGAATAGTAATACTACTTACTAGAATCAACGCAAGACTTATGTAAAATGCTGGTGGAATGTCAAAATTTGAAATCCAATCTGGTCTTTCTTTACTAACTACATAAGCACTGGTAAGACCAGCAAAACTCATTGTTAAACTAATGATACCAAACCAAAGCATATTTTTTTTTGCTCTGTTTACCTTAATCTCGTCACTAACCTCTGTTAAACTCATCATATTTTTTATTAATACTGAAATCAGTATATGGCAATCATTTATTATAAAATGAAATTATTTTTTCTACTTACCTTAAAAACTTATCTGCAACAAATATTATCTGTAACAAAGTGATATAACTAACACTAGCTAACATAAGTTGTTTTGCAGCTTTTGCTGTTTTTTCTTTATAAAGTCGTATTGCGTAATACAATAGACCAATTCCTAAAATTCCTATAATTACACCAGATACTGTAGTTAAATAAAGTTTTCCAGTGATTCCAAAGGCCGGTATTAACGATGCAAAAACCGTCCATAAAGTATACAAGACAACCTGAGTTGCTGTTCCTTTATCGCGTTTTCCGTTTGGAAGCATAAAGAAGCCTCCTTTTTTATAGTCGTCGAATAAAAACCAACCAATAGCCCAAAAATGTGGAAACTGCCAAAAGAATTGAATCATAAATAATGTTCCCGGCTCTATACCAAATTCACCACTTGCTGCAACCCACCCTAGCATAAATGGGATTGCCCCTGGAAAAGCACCAACAAAAACGGACAAAGGTGTTTTAGTTTTTAAAGGCGTGTATAAACTTACATACATAAATATTGACACCGCCCCGAACATTGCTGTAATCGGATTTATAGTATATAATAAGCCTATGCCGGCAATAGTAAGCACGATTGCCAAGATAAAGGCGGACTGCACACTCATCTGTCCTGCTGGAAGTGGCCTACTTTTAGTACGATCCATTAACTTGTCTAAATCTCGCTCGATAATCTGGTTGTAAACGTTTGAAGCGCCAACCATACAATAACCACCTAAACACAAAAGAAATAGAATAAAAAAGTCTATAGAATCTGCACCTAAAAGATACCCCGCAACGGATGAAAAAACCACACTTACAGAAAGTCGCAGTTTGGTAATCTCAGTAAAATTCCTGATTACAGACTGAAAAGATGATTGGGAATGTGTAACAGACAAACTCATTTTTTTTAAGGCTGCGCAAAGATACGCTTCCTGTCATTTTTCCACAATTTATTCTTGATAAGAAATGCTTTATTTCAGCTTTTTTAGTAATTTGAACTAATTTTCAAATTAAAAATTTATGTTCTCAAAAATAATCTTAAGCGCAACCTTTTTATTTTCGGTATTTACAGCCTATTCTCAAAACGATATTGGCAAAGAAATAAACACTAAGATGCTGAAGGTGAGCAACAAAATATATATGCTTCAAGGTAAAGGAGGGAATATTGGTTTGAGTTTTGGTGATGACGGAATATTTATGATAGACGACCAATATGCTGAAGGTATAGAAGAGATTCAAAACGACATTAAAAAAATTAGCGACAAACCTGTTCGTTTTTTAATAAACACGCACTTTCACGGAGACCACACTGGTGGAAATGTTGCTATGGCGGAAACTGGAACAGTAATTTTCTCACACGAAAATGTGCGTACTCGACTACAAAACATCATGGATGCTGAAAAAAAGAAAACTCCAAAAGAGTCGCTACCAGTAGTAACATTTATAGACGACCTTACTTTTTATTTTAACGGCGAAAAAATATATGTATTTCATGTTCACAATGCACATACCGACGGCGATGCTATGGTATATTTCACCAAAAGCAATGTTCTACACGCTGGCGATGTTTTTTTCAATAAAAAATATCCTTATATAGACACCAATAACGGAGGAAGTATTAACGGATACATGTCTGCAATAAACAAGGCACTTCTTATTATAAATGAAGACACTAAAATAATCCCAGGGCATGGCGATATTGCGAGTTATTCCGATTTTAAAGATTTTCAAGAGATGCTAAGCATATCCTATAGAAAAGTAGCTAAACAATACCTTCTAGATAAAACCGAAGCAGAAGTATTAGCTGATACAAGTTTAACTCAAGTGTATGACGATAAAGGCTATGGCGATGGCTTTATTAATAGAGAGCGTTTTGTGAAAATGTTATATGCCGAATTTGCTAAAGAAAATGCTGGTTCTGAAAGCAACAATGAAAAAAACACTAAAGCTCGTGAAAAAATAGAGGAAATGAAGAAAAAGCAAGCTGCGAAAAGCAAAAACTAATTACCCCTTAAAAGTCGTAATACCAGTTAAATAAATCGGTACGGATTCCAAAATTCACCCAACTTGTTTGATTTTCATACACTGTTTCAGTATTAACTATCGGACTAAAGTCTCTGTAAATAAAACTACCGTAAATCTTTAAATTGGTTGCGGGATTTATAACATACCCTGCCTGTAATTCAGCGTGAAAAAAATCTGTTGTATTCCCTTGCCCCAATGTATTGCCGGTTTCTGAAATTCGATCGTCTTCTGTACCATAGATATTGCTTCCATAAAAAGAAGAATCCTCCTCAGTATTAAACTCGAATCCTCGTTTTGCAACTATAAATTTAGCATCGCCATATAGTCTCCCTTTTTGGTAACTCGCAATTGCAATAAGTTCGGAGAAATTTGCTCCTAAAGTATGCGCCAAAGATTGGTTGTTGTGTCCGTAATTAAGTATAACTGAATTATGCGAATACGTATAAGGGCGAACTCTGTTATATTCAGTTTGCAAGTAAAGGTTTTTTAAACCAAAAGCGTCGTAATATTTCAAACCAAGTTGATAGCCAGTTTTATTCTTATAACTACCATTGCCGCCAAACACATCACCACTCGAAAACTCATCTATGATAAACTGTCCATAAGCGTTTATACGATCGTTCACTTTGTATTTCGCACTTAAACCTATAAGTGCATTTCCACCTCGAGAACCTGTAGAGAATTCTATCGCACGGTAAAATATTATTGGGTTTAGGTAATTCACATCAAAGCCACGGTCGTTATCATTTTGCCAAACTACTGATTCGAATAGACCTATGTTTAAACGTTTGGTAATATTATAGCTTAAATAGTGATTAGCGATATATTTTGTTCTAAAAGACCCACTTTCGGTAACCTCTGGACGTACATCGCGAAGCGACATCCAAGTATTGGTATATTTCAATTTCCAAAATGTAGTATTTATCTTAAAGAACGGATACGGACTTGAATTGTCACTTGTAAGCAAGGAACGATATCCATCTCCTAAAAAAGTTTTTCCGTGGCCTAATTGAACATTAAAATACTTGGAGGGTGTGTAAGAAATATGTCCAGTTGCAATAGGGTAATCATAAGAATCTGTTTTAAAACCTTTTGCTATTCCACGACCAGGAATAATTGCCGGATTTCCTCCCGCCGGACGTATTGACTCTGCATATCTATTGAAGTAGTCTGCAAAACGACCTTGACTTTCATAAATCACCCCGAAGAATCCCAGCTTTTTACCAATTGCTCCTTGAGTATAAACCAAACGAGTATTATTATACGTATCAATATCGGCGTCAAAATCTTTCCCTGCTTGTAAATCAACTCCCACATCTAATGTAATCCAATAATCTTTACCTTTAATTGTAATTAAGTGTTCATCCCAAAACTTACGACCAAACCAAGACTTTTTGTTTTTAGACAATAGTTTATTAGCGGCCTCAAAATCGTAATATTTATTTACTTCACTGTAGATGTATGGTTTTTGGGCTGTATGGCTGTTTAATCCAACACGATTTATGGCAGCATCGAATAAACTATAATTATGATGAGAAAGCGGAATATTTATATTGCTTTTATACTCTTCATTATTATAGGGAAGGTTTTTTATATCGTCATATTCATTTACCAAATCACTTCTTGAATCTTTTTCCTCAATAGCTTTAGCAGTAATTATATTTTCTCCAGGTGCAATTAGCGGTATAGCGATTGGTAGTGTAAATTGCACATAGGTTGGCGCTCCATTATATGTTGCTGGACTAACTTCAGGAAGCATTTCAAAAACACGACGTGCTTCATCCTTTAACTCTTCAGAAATCCCATCTATATACAAAACCTTAAACTTACCTTCCTTAGTAACTTCAAAAAGCACATTTACATTGCCCTTATAATTTTCCTGCACTACTTTATCAGGTATTTCAAAATTGTTAAAAATAAAGGATTGTAGTGTAGTCTTAAAGCAACTTTCTAAAGCATTAATTTCAGTTTGTGCACATTCTTCAAAAACTGGATATCTCTCATAATTTGCTAAGGTAACTTGAGCAAAGGACACTATTGAAAAACAAAATGTAATAAGAAAAATAACCTGCTTCATAAGAGTTCATATATTTTAAACCGAAAGATACATTTTTTTTATAATGGGAGGAATAAAAAAAGGCTCTCAATAGAAATGAGAGCCTTATAAATACTACACTAATGATTAATTGATTTTAAACACTATAGGTACAGTGTACAAAACATCCACAAATTTATCGCCCTGCTTACCAGGTTTCATCATTGGCAAATTAGCAATAACTCGTTGCGCTTCGTTTTTCAATTTTACATTATGTGAATTGGCTTTTACGTCGGTGATAATCCCCTTTGAATCAATTTTGAAGTTCACATAAATTCTATGTGTTTCATTTTTATTCAAATCTTCTAAAAGCTCTTTTCTAAAATTTTTATTGATGAAAGAATTGATTTTAGAAGACATACAATCTACCTTTTCAGCATTTGAACTCAACACTTCACAACCCGGAAAAACGGGTACAAATTCAACATTTAAAATATTCTTGGGACCTTCAGCTACCGGTTCTGAAGAGGTGCTTACTGATGTTTTAGGCTTTTCAATAACTGGGAGATCAGTTTCAGCTATTGTAGTTTCAACTTCTGTTGAAGTATCCGGCTTAACCTCAAAAGATGTTGTCTTTACAACTTTTTTAATTGGAACTCGCTTTTCTTTAACTTTTTCAACTGGAGCTTCAGGCTTTGGAATATCTACATCAATCACATAATCAATAATAGGAGGTTCATTTAAGCCATCAAAAGTATCAGGCTCAACTACAGAGGCAGTAGTTTTAAAATTGGTTTGCATCACTATGAAAACGATTAGCAAACTTGCAATTACACCTATTTGGAAAAACAAACTTGAATTCCACTTGATGCTTATAGCGCGCTTATCATCTCTTCTGTTTTGAGTACTTTTTGCGGTTGTTTTCATAATAATGGTATTTTAAGGTTACACTATTATGAAATACAACTGTTATGCCAAAAAGAAAAAGCCTCGTATTTGCTAGTGCAAACCGAGGCTTTTTATATTATGTAATTTCAATTATTGAATATCGAAAACAATAGGTAGTGAGTATAATACCCCAACTGGTTTCCCACGTTGTTTACCCGGAGTCATATCAGGTAGAGATCTTACAACACTCACTGCTTCTTTTTCCAATCTTGGATGCGGAGCACGAGCACGTACATCAATTATCTTCCCACTTTTGTCAATTTTAAACTGAACTGCGATACGCTGTCTTCCTTCCAAACCTAAATCTGAAGCTAGATTAGTATCGAATTTCTTGTTGATAAAGGCGCTAATTTTAGAAGACATACACTTTTTCTTAGCGTCATTTCCTCTTTCGTTTTCACACCCAGGATAAACCGGTACATTTTCGATAACTGCGAAAGGTACATCAGCAATTTCCTCTTCTACTACCTCTTCCACAATCTCCTTAACCTCAACAATTTTTTCATCTTGTTTCACTTCAGTCGATTCGATTACAGTTTCTTCCTCTTCCACTTCGTCTTCCATAACTTCAATAACTTCTGGAGCTGGCGGCGGCGGTGGTGGTGGTGGTGGCGGTGTCAATTGTTGGGTAATTGGAATTTCCTCTTCCAATTCATCACCTACATCAAGCTGACCGTAGTCTAAGTCTGATTTATCATAGGTTTTCCATTCTATTGCTTGCCACGCAAGAAATAACATCGCTATCATTCCAATTTGGAAAAAAAGTGTGCTTCTGCGGCCTACATCAACTTTTGGGTTTTTTTTTGTTTCCATTATAGTGGGTTTAACTTGGTGCTAAAATATATAAATTATCGTTCAATTTAAAACTTATTATAAATTTTAAGAATGAAACTTTTCCTTAAACATCTTAAACACTAAAATTCCTAATAAAGCACCTAGTAAATCTGCTAAAAAGTCGAAGACATCGCCAGATCGTGTAACAGGTGATAGTTCTTGAAACACCTCAATTATTATGCCATAAACCATAATAATCACAAGTAAAATTGTGATAGTTACGGCACTTAGATTATGTTTTTCATGTTTATAAAAATACCATTGCCAAAGATAAATAAGGATAAAAAATATAATTCCGTGAACCCATTTATCAATATGCGGGATATATATTTCTGATACTTTTTCATTCGGCACAAGCAAGTAAGTAGGTAGAAAAAATAGTGCTGTTACTGTACAGCTATAAACTACAGCTACAAACAATAAAATTTTACGCTCCAATTACTTCCTTGTAAGCATCAGCACCTAGCAAGTTTTCAATCTCTGAAGCGTCACTAAATTTCATTTTAATCATCCATCCTTCGCCATAAGGATCTGTATTTACCATCTCTGGCTCGCTTTCAAGGTTTTCATTAAACTCAACAATCTCACCAGATAATGGTAAGAACAAGTCTGATACCGTTTTAACCGCCTCTACAGACCCGAAGATTTCATCTTTATCAAGTGTTTCACCTACGGTTTCGATGTCTACATAAACGATATCACCAAGCTCACTTTGAGCGAAATCTGTAACGCCTATGGTTGCAATATCTCCTTCAATTTTAACCCATTCGTGGTCTTTAGTGTACTTTAATTCTGATGGTAAATTCATAGTAATTATTTTTTAAAATTAGTTTCCAAAGTTATAGCGCAGGGTAAAGCCACTGCGGATAGTTGTTTGAGGGAATGCAGTTGAGATTGCATACTTCGAGAAAGTATGATCGTAATAGAATAAAGCCGTTAGGTTTTTACTCAAGGCATAATCCATGGTCAACTGAGCGCCATACATAGTTTGTCCTGCTGTGGTTTGACTATTCTCAATATCTAAATATCTTATTATTGTAACATTATCTCTTCTTGTAAGGTCTATCTTAAAGTTAAGATCACTACTCATAACCGATTTCTTACCTCCAAAATTAGTTGCAATGCGCAAATCTTTAATTCGGTAACCTAGTCCTACGGTATATTCATTTCCTCTAATTTCTGTAAGCAGATTGTTGGCAAAACTTAGTGCAAGCGCTCGGTCTTTACGTACTTCTGCTAAAATTTTAACCGAATTCTTCATCTCAAAATCCATTCTTATTAACGGAGAGAACTGTTCGGTTAAGTTAACATTAGTTAATAAAGTTTTCACTTTAAAATTACCCGATTGATCTACGGCTTCAGGATCTGCTTGATTGTAATCTAAATTAGATTGGAATTGGTTCACAGTATACCCAGCTCTATATCCATGAGCCAGTGAAAAACGCTTGAAATTTTTCTTGAACCAAGGCAACCTCATTAATCCAGTATATTTAATATCCCAGTTTGGAAGTGGGACATCTCTAAAGATACCCGTACTTTCTTTATCTGCTTTATTTCCTTTATAAGCTGCAAGGAATGCTGGTAATAATACATCCTGACTATTTCTTCCGAAACCTACTGGGAAACCATCTTCAGTTCTAGGAATTGGTGCTCCTTGATAATGGTCTTCAGCAAGTCTATTGGCAATAATTAAACGATTGTTTCTAAAATCTTCAAACGCAGCCGAATTGGTTTCATCACTCGTAGAAAATGCTGTTTTAATCAACATTGTTGAAATATTGAAGTTACCAAATGTATTAGGCGTTAAAGAGTTATAAAGCCCATTTTCAACAATGTAATTTTCAGAATAGTTTTCAGAATACACTCTACTACCATTTACATCAATCGTTAAATCATTGAATGGTGTTAGGTTGGCTTGAATATCTAATTGACGGCTAGTAGTTTCAGTATACTGCTCGTTAAATTCAGGATACAGTGTTAACCAACCTTTACGAGCTGCCAATTCGCGAATTTCATTCTGACTACCAAATACAAATCCTGTAGTTGGTTTTAAAGTTCCAATAAATCCAACTGAAGGTGTATATCCTGGTAAGTAAATACCATTGTTTTCTTTATAGCTAAGTTGAATTTTCTTTAATGAAGTTGCAAGTCCAATTAAAGTATTTACAGCTTTATCTCCAGTATTTAAACCTCCTTCACCAGCTCCTGCTGCACCTATACCCATTACATTAGGATTTTCAGTCGCAGCTAAACCTAGTCGGCCAGACTTTTCATCTTTATTGCTCTTGCCATCTAACCCAGTTCTACCCTCTCTTTCACCAGCTCTTCCTGTTTTAATATCTCCTTCACCAGGTTCAGTTCTTCGCTGTTTACTTTTCTTTATTTTAGTTAAACCAATATATCTGTAAAAACCAGTCATATCAACACTCGAATTGATTTGATGTGTGCTTGCATTCTGAATAGAATTCCCTAAATCATAGTTATTAGTTGAACCATCAGATAGCATTACAGGTATATTATTAAATAAGTTACTGCTAGCTTGCCACTGATAATCTCCAGTATATGAATAAGTCGCTCTTATAAATTTCAAGAACGGAAACTTACTAAACGGCAAGTCGTAATTCACTTGAAGTGACTGGAAGTGTTGATTAGGATTTCCTACATCGAAGAAACCATCCCACACTCCTACATTGTTATTGACGTTACCCTCATCATCAAGATAATTGTTTACAATCATATTGTTTGTTGACGTGAAGTTGAATCGCAATGACTTAGTCAAATTATGATTAATAGTGTACTGCCAATCAAATAAGAAGTTACGCTGATACAATGTAGGCAATCCAATATTCCCCTCGATAAAGTTAATATCTCTAAATTTTTGCTCGTTATACTGACGCGTAATATTTGAACCAACTGAAATATTAGTCGGCAAATAGTTAAAGTTTAAGTCCTTTAAGAACTGCCAATATTTTCCTCTAAAAATTGAGTCGTTCTTTTTAAATGGCTCTATTGGTTTAGCTTCAAAATTGTAATTGTACGTTGCACCTACTCTTACATTTTGTTCAACAGCGTCTTCAACTTCAAAATCGTGGTGATCTGTTTGATTGTAAGAGAATGATCCTGTAAAATTTTCTATGTCGTAAACTTTAGGCTTAGATTCACCAGTACGTTCTTTACGAACACCTATAAAATTAACACTTTGACGTTTTGTATAATCTACTGCTTGCTCCTTAATTCTATCGTGTTCAGCATCACTTACTGCATTATCCAATCTTGTTTGAAGTTCGATATCTTGGAATTCAGGGTCGTATTGTGGTGTAATAAGCTCTTCCGATCTTCCATAGTTAAATGGCAATTGCACACCCCACTTTTTAGGTAATAACTGACCTAAATTCACATTGGTAACAACATCGTACTGTTGCACATCTTCTTTACTACGCTGGTTTGGACCTTGTTCTAATGAACCGAAACCAACGGTACTTCGTCTACCTGAAGCACTTACTGTTGCGAAGTCGGCAATATTAGCGTCAAGCGCAACTACTGCAGCCCAACCTCCTTGATTTTCTAATTCTGAAAGGCGTAATTCATTAAACCACACTTCTCCACTAATATCATTGGTTGTACTGTTTTTAACACCCAACATTATAGTACGAACATTTCCAAAACTTGGATTTCCTTTAATTCCAATGGTCAATTCATTTTCACCTCCAGATAAATCTCCACCTAGTTCAGACTCTGTATAATAAACTACTTCCGTGGCGTTTGCTGGAGTAAGGGTTTTTACTTGTTGTAGCAATTCCAATGGTAAATTTAATCGGTTTGCCAAGGGCCAGATGTCTTCGGCATTTCTCGCGCCAAAACTTGTTGGATTCAATGGTATTTGAACCTCGTAGTAGTTATCGGTTAAATCATTCCCCAATCTAATGAACGCCAATAAATCGCCATTAGTTAGTTCGGTTTCATTTTGGAGCGACTCCGCGTGAATAAACATTTCAAGATTTTTATATTGGCGCATATCAACATCAAAATTCTTGTAAACTGCGCGACCGTCATTCGGTTCTAATCCACCAACACGTAGTGAAAGCGATTGTTCGTTTTGACGAATGATATCGTTGTTATTGTTTAATTGCTCACGCTCTAGTCCTGGTGGTAATCTATACGGAATTGGTTCGCGGTTTTCGTTTTCTTCAATACTTACTGTAGTTACTTCAAAAAGCGTGTTGTCCAAAATTGGATCTTCCATAGTAACATCATCCAACGTTTTATCGAATCGCTTGTAATCTCCGCGCACTAACTCTAAAGTACCAAATCTTAAAACTGTGTTTTCTGCGAATTGAGACATAAACATTCTCATAAATCGGATAGAACGGAAATCTGTAATTCCGTTAATAGCTTGATCCGGCTCACTGATTGGAATTTTAAATTGAACCCAACGCACTGGAATCACACTATTGTTTTCAGTAGTAACTTCTAATTCTTTTACATCAGAAACATAGTTGTTGTTATCTCTATTCATCCCAGGGAACATAGGAACGTTATATTCGAAATAACTATTTACCGTGTTCATTGTATTATCTCTGTTGATGTCTTCAACATCAGGCTGCGCTGTACTACCTCTATTAGTATCTGTTACTTCTACTGGAGAGTTACCCTGAGTACCATTGTATCTCAAATACCTATCTAAGATATTTCCTTCTGCTTGGAGGAAGTATTGATAATCATCGTTTGCTGGATCTGCTAAGCCGGAAAATTGCGGAAATTCTGCGGCTTCTTCGGCATTGTTTAATCCATCTAATCCTATATCTTGATTAATTCGCTCCTGTCCCTCGGTATTGAAGGTGTAAACTAAAGATTGATTTGAAGGTACTTTACCCCAAGCTGTTGAAGTAGTATTTCCGGTTGAACCATCTTTAGGAAGTCCATTTTCATATTGTTTTCTTCCATCTTTAAGAATATCTTCCGAAATATTTCCAAGGTTAAAGTTTAGCATCCCACCTGGGTTGGTATTGTTTTCCTCATAAATAAAAGGATCCATTACCCAGAATTGAATATACTCTACATTTGAGCGCTCAAAATCTGTGGTTGTAAGTGGCCTCATTATACCTCCAAAATTATCTTCTGGATTAGGAAGTTCATTTGTTCCGTCTGCCGCTGGGTTGTAATTATACTCTCCACGACGAGAAGGATAGTAAGCTAAATCTAAGGTGAAAAGCGCTTGTGTTTGTCCCTGTATAATATCTTGATTTGGGAATATTTCATCTCTAAACACCCTTCTTGAGAATGGAGAAGAAAGGTCTTCATCATTAATTCCGTTTGGACGTTGTGTACTATAAAAAATAGGATCAATGGTATACCACGCTAACTTAGCACGCTTGAAGTTATAAGACAAATCATTATTAATAACTTCTCCTCCAAATCCTACCGGAGTACTCGCTAAGAACCAGCTTGAAGGACTACTAATATCGTTTGCTGTTTGTGAAGACTCAAAATCATCTACATAAACAGTTGTTTTCCCACCAAAGTCAGAAACTTTTGGAGCTCCTGGGCTCAAGTAAGCAAATTCACCTCGTAACGAAACGTTTGACTCAACATCGGTATCGATGTTTGGTAGGTGATTAACCATTCTTGTTAAGAAAGGTACTTCGGTAGAATAAGTTGCATTTATACCATATACCGTGTTGTTGATAGGTTCTACACCATACGATGATTTTTGAGTTAGCGGACGCTCATTTAAGTTTAAATACGTAGCCCCAATCATAAATTTATCACTGAATTTATGCTCGACATTTAAACCTGTAAAACGCTTACTTTGTTGACCAAAAAGGGAATTGTTTTCAGTGCTAATAGAAATTGGCGTTTTGCTGTTTAATAAACTTGGGTCTATAATTTTAACTCTACCTAATTGATAGTTTACTGTATAATCTACACCTTCAACCAAAGTACGACCTCCTGCGGTAACAGTAACGGAACCTTGGGGAATGTTAAATGCCCCAATAGGAATACCATCTGCCCCCGTAGATTTATAACTACCTTTTAGTTGGAATTTATTTTTCTCACTTTCTAATTGTTCGGCTCTCGTTTTTGTAGAAGTATATAGCGATCTAAAAACGTATTTATGCTGGTTTGCGTTATACGTTTCGGGAATATCGTAGCTGGCAGGAGGAACTCCTGTAGTTGGCGTTTGGTTTAATTCATCGAATAAGTGCTTACCGAAAGGCTCTACAGTAGGGAATATAATTCGACCATTTTGTGAATCTACGGTTATTCCATCTAAGAAATCAAAGAAACCATCCCCACCATTTTGAGGATCGTTGTTAAAGTTAAGTCGATCTAAATTAAATACTCTAAGAAGAATTTCATCTTTTACATCTTCAGGAAGTTGCGCATAAGGATGACCTGGCGATGCTTGCGCTTCAGTAATAAAGTTTAAAGGAGAAGGATCTGTATAGAAAATATTCAATTTAAAATCTTCCTTTTCAAGTTGGTAAGCTCCAATTGGATAGATGTTTTTCATCATCAAGTCCCAAATCGGTTCGGTTACGCTAGTAATATTACTCTTTAGAAGCTTTACTACTAAGTTTTGCGCCATTCCAACTTCATTGGTACCTCCCGGAGGATTGCTGCCTCCTAATTCTCTTGGTCCTCCATTCGCTTCAACCCCGTCGCTTGAAAACTCTCCAACTTGGTAAACCTTTCCATTTGCAGTAAATTGATAAGAAACCGCAAGAACTTCATCGTTTGATAAACTTTGATTTAACGAGATATATCCTAATTCAGCGTTTAATTTGTATTCGCTCTGATCTAGTCTTCTCGCATTCTCAAGCGTAGCATAATCGATACCTTCACTTACTTGAACTCCAGAAAAACCTTGCCCTACAGTAGCAACATCTCGAATAGCAGGAGTTAGTAAAGAAGATGCTCCACCATTTATTCCAAATGGGTTAAAATCGTTATTCGCATTGTCTGGATATGCATTTCGTCCTACATTAATAAATCCTCCTGGAGGAGCGTTTAATCCAATATTTAAAGGATCGGATTCCCCAATATCCTGAATTGCAACAATATTTCTTACATTTTCAGTACGAGAGGTACGGTTTGTAACCCATACTTCCATACGTGTTACTTGTACATTACTATTTACAAATGGATATTGTGCCAATGCACGGTCGTAGTTATCTCTAAAATAATGTGCTAAGAAGAAGTGTCGGTTTTCGTCGTAATCTAGTGCGTATAATTCAAAATCGGTGACTGTAGCTCCACCTTCTGCAGTTACAGTTCGCGATTCAGATTTTTGTTCGGAAAACACTCCGGTTATAGTTGTTTTACCAAATTGTAGTTGTGTCTTTACACCAAAAAGACTCTGTGCTCCTTGAATTAAAGAACTATTCAGCGGCATACTAACATTACCAACTTCAATTTTTTGAATAATATCGTCTTCCGTTGGAGTATATTCAAGTTTTATTTGGTTTTGGAAGTCGAAAGTACTTTGCGTATCGTAGTTCGCATTTACCTGAAGTCTTGTTCCAACTTTCGCTAAAAGGCTTAAGCTGATTCGCTGGTCAAAATCGAAAGAAAAATTTGTGCGATTTCTCGGTGAAAAAGATGGGTTATCTTGCTTTGTATACAAAACTCCAAGATCCATTTCAACAGAACCTTGAGGAATTACTTCAATTGAGGTACCTCCAAATACAGTTTCAAAGAAGTTTGAATTCACATAAAACGTTGGAAGCAAGTTTTTCTGCTCTTCTTCAGAACCTTCTTTTCGTCCATCAGCAGCGTCGATTTTCTGCTTGAAGTACGATTTCATTTGCTCCTTTTGAATTAAATCTTGATATTCTTTAGGCGTAAGAATAGTTGGATAATTTATATTAAAACCACCTAGAGTTTGCGAATAAATATACCTATCGGTAATTGGGTCGTATGTGTATAAATCCTGGATGCTGGTTGGGTTGGGAAGTATCATATTCCCCATTTCATTACCAACTGCGGTTGAATCTTGTGCTAGCGAAGAGTTGCTAACCAAAATGATACTTAATACTGCTAAAAGCTTGAAAAAGCTACCCTTGTAAACGTAATTTTTTGCCTTCAAATTTTATAAATTTTTTAAAGCTTGTTTAATAATCAATTCTACCGAAGCTTGTGGTGTTTCCTTAATAATAGCATCCACAATCTTTTCAGCCTTTTTGCGAATAAAACCTAGTGTCTCCAAAGCAGATAACGCTTCATTTTTATTCGTATTGCTTGTACCGGCAGAATTTCCTGACAAACCGTACACTTTTAAAATTTTATCTTTTAAATCCAACACTACTCGCTGAGCTGTCTTGGCTCCAATTCCTTTAACCGACTGTATAACTGCAATATCATTCTGCGCAATAGCATCAATTACTTGATCTGGGGATAATGACGAAAGCATAGATCTAGCAGTACTTGCTCCTACTCCTGAAACGCTAATTAACAATCTAAATATTTCTCGTTCTGCAACACTAGTAAAGCCATAAAGAATATGGGCATCTTCACGTACCTGCAAGTGAGTGAAAAGCTTTATATTTTCACTTGCGGGAATTTCGGAGAATGTATGCAAAGATATATTGATGAAATACCCTACACCATTGCAGTCTATCACTACGTCAGTAGGGTTTTTTTCAACTAATCTGCCCTGTATATGGGTTATCATATGTTAATAAAAACTAAAGGGTTCAAATATAGTATAATTATTTGCAACTGCCATTGGGGATTTTTGGAAATATAAATAACATATCAAGCTTAAAAACAAGGTAATTTGAATTATAAAATATCAACAATATCTAACTATTTTGTAGCTTTTATATACTTGCAAATAAAAAAGCATTGCTCTAAATCTAGGCAATGCTTTTTAATGTGTATAAACTATCCTGCAGAATTACAAAAAAAATATCGAAATCTAATTATAATTTACCTCGCTTCTCCTTCTGTTGCGCATCTACAACGGCAACGGCACTCATGTTTACAATTTCGTCTACACTAGCTTTCATCTGTAAAATATGCACCGGTTTACGCATTCCCAACATTATTGGCCCGATAGACTCGACACCATTAAGCTCTTTTAAAAGCTTATAATTACTATTTGCAGAATCTAAGTTTGGAAAAATTAGTGCATTTACCTTTTTCCCAGCCAATTTTGAAAATGGAAACTTTTTCTTTAATAGTTCTGCGTTCAAGGCAAAATCTGTCTGTAGTTCTCCATCCAAAATCATATCTGGATTAGTCTTGTGGATGATATCAACCGCTTCTCTAACTTTAGTTGCGTGAGGATCCTTTGAAGAACCAAAGTTTGCATACGAAATCATGGCTATTACAGGCTCCATACCGAACATTTTGATGGTGTAATTAGTCATACGTGCAATTTGCGCTAGCTCTTTTGCTGTAGGGTCAATATTTAAAGAGGTGTCCGATATAAATATTGGACCGCGTTTTGTGATCATTAAATTGGTTGTAGCAACCTTATTTACGCCATCAAATTTTCCTATAGTTTCAAAAACAGGTTTTACCACAAGTGGGTAAGAACGAGAAAACCCTGAAATCATCGCATCTACATCCCCTTCACTAACCATCATACCTGCAAAGTAATTACGCTCTGTCATTAACTTTTGAGCATCGTATAACGTAACACCTGTTCGCCTTCTTTTCATCCAGAATTTTTCAGCGTATTCATTAAATTTTTCAGGTTTTATGTCACTCTTAGGATCAATAATTTCTATATCGGCATCAAACTCCAATTGCTCCATATAGTCTTTAATAACATCTTTTCTTCCTAATAAAACTGGAATACCGATACCTTCTTCATATACAATTTGAGCCGCTTTTAATACGTCTAGATGATCTGCTTCAGTGTATACAATACGCTTAGGTTTTAGCTTAGCTCTATTGATTAATAAACGTATGGTTTTATTGTCGCTACCCATACGCTCGTATAGCTCATCTTGATACTTCTGCCAATCGGTAATTTCGTGTGTTGCCACTCCGCTTTCCATAGCAGCTTTTGCAACTGCAGGAGGAACAGCAGTTATTAACCTAGGGTCGAATGGTTTTGGGATTATATATTCTCTACCAAATGTGAGCCTCGTTTCACCATAAGCAATATTAACCTGCTCAGGCACTGGTTCTTTTGCAAGATCTGCTAGTGCTTTAACAGCTGCCATTTTCATAGCTTCGTTTATTTTGGTTGCCCGTACATCTAGCGCACCTCTAAAAATAAACGGGAAACCAAGAACATTGTTTACCTGATTAGGATGATCACTACGGCCAGTAGCCATTATTATATCTTTTCTAGTTTTTACAGCTAAATCATATTCAATTTCTGGGTCAGGATTAGCCATAGCAAATACAATAGGATTTGCTTTCATGCTCAACAGCATTTCTGGGGTTACAATATCCTTTACCGAAAGCCCCACAAACACATCTGCATCGTTCATAGCTTCCTCCAAGGTGTCTATTTTTCGATGAGAAGCAAATTCTGCTTTTTCGTCCGAAAGGTTTTCGCGATCTTCCCTAATTACACCCTTACTATCCAACATTACGATATTTTCAGCTTTTGCTCCGCATGATTTGTAAAGTCGCGTACAAGAAACCGCAGCAGCTCCTGCACCACTAATTACGATAACAGCATCTTCAATTTTCTTATCGGCTAATTCTAAAGCATTAAGTAATGCTGCTGCCGATATTATTGCTGTACCATGTTGGTCATCATGCATTACAGGAATGTTCAATTCTTCTTTCAATCTTCTTTCAATTTCGAAAGCTTCAGGCGCTTTTATATCTTCAAGATTTATTCCTCCAAAGGTTGGCGCTATATTTTTTACTGTAGCGATAAAGGCTTCAATATCTTCTGTGTCAATCTCAATATCAAATACATCGATGTCCGCAAAAATCTTAAACAGCAAACCTTTACCTTCCATTACAGGCTTTGACGCTTCAGGACCTATATTGCCCAATCCTAACACCGCAGTTCCATTAGAGATAACTGCTACTAAATTTCCTTTATTGGTGTATTTATATGCGTTTTTTAAATCTTTTTCTATTTCAAGACATGGTTCTGCAACGCCTGGCGAATATGCCAAGGAAAGATCACGTTGTGTAGAATAACTTTTAGTTGGAACTACCTGAATTTTACCAGGTTTTGGTTTTGCATGGTATAATAATGCTTCTCTACGTTTGCTTTGTTTGCTCATATTTCTTTACAACATTTATTTATATAAATCACCAATCAATAAATCTAGCGATAATACTCCAAAGGTACGAGTTTTGAAATAATCCGCAGTATGAATAGCTTTTTGGTTGTTATTAGTAATATTTAGAAATGTTTAAAATTTTAAAGCATAGAAAATGCTTAGCTTTCAATATTTTTGAAAAATTTTAATCCCAAAGGTGAAATTGAAAAAGCTTTTATTGCTAATAGCATTATTTTATACATCCTCCCAACTTTTTGCTCAAAACAAACAGACGGAAAAGGATAGCACTGGGATTTATCAAGAAATAGAGTCGTATTCTAAAAAGAGCAAGTTTACAAAAATGGTTCATCGCTGGCTGTTTAGATCTACTGCTAACAAATCTAAAGTTAAACCCACTTATAAAAAGAACCCTAAATATAAAAAGCACGAAGGGAAAATAATTCGAAAAATAATAATTAACACCAAGGATCCCTTTGGGTATTCTATGACTGATAGCACTGAAACTGCAAACAGTTGGCTAGAGAAAACTGGAAACAATCTTCATATTAAATCTAAACCTTTAGCTATTCATAATTTCTTGCTTCTAAAAGAAAACAAACCTTTAGACACTTTAATGCTTTTAGAAAGTGAACGTTTGCTTCGTTCACAAAATTACATTCGTGAGGTTAAGATTGAAACCCAAGAAATCTCTAATTCCAAAGACTCGATTGATGTAATTGTTACTGCCCTTGATTCATGGAGTTTAACACCTAAGGTTCAGCTTTCTGGGTCACAAACAAAATTCAAACTAAAAGAGCGGAACATTCTGGGTACAGGGCATCAGTTAAGATTAGAATTTTTAAAGAGATTGGATGATGGAAGCGACGCCTACAAAGCAAGTTATAGCGTTCCAAACTTCTTGAACACTTTTATAAGTGCAGATGGAAGGTATTCTATTGATTACGAAGGTTATTTTGAAAAAACTCTAGCACTCGACCGCATATTTTACTCACCATTAACCCGTTGGGCTGGTGGAGTATTTTTACAAGAACGATTTTTAGGTAGAGAATTAAAAAACGACACCGCAGGCTACGCAGTAAAAAACTTGAAATTTATTGCCCAAGATTACTGGGGTGGACATTCATTTCGGTTGTTTGAAGGTAACTCCGAAAGAGAGCGAACAACAAACCTTATTTTAAGTATGCGTGCCCTACTAGTAGATTATAAAGATATCCCTCCTATTGAATACGATAGCATCCGCTTCTTTTCCGATGAAAAATTTTATCTAGCAAGTATTGGAGTAGCCTCTAGACAATTCGTAAAAGACAATTATATCTTTAAAGATGGAATTACCGAAGATGTTCCGGTAGGCTTAGTCTATTCTATTACTGGGGGAATTCAGAATAAAAACAATAAAAACAGACCTTATCTTGGAGCGAAAATAGCCTATGGCAATTATTTTAAGTTTGGTTTTTTAGGCACCAATTTTGAACTTGGAACATTCTTTAATGATGCACATACTCAGCAAACTGTATTCAATTTTGAGGCCACCTATTTTTCGCCCCTACTACAACTTGGTGACAAATGGAAAATGAGACAGTTTGTGAAACCTCAATTTGTAATAGGAATGAATCGTCTAGAATCGGAAGTGGATAGGCTAAGCCTTAACGAGCGAGGTAATTTTAACGGTGCATACGGTAACCTTTATTCCAATTATAGAAATGGAGCCATTCACGGCTTCGATGCCTCAATTGTAGGAACTCAAAAATATGTTCTTGCCTCGCAAACACAATTTTACTCACCCTGGGAGCTCTTAGGTTTTAGATTTAATCCATTCGTGAATGTTACCCTAGGAATGCTTGCAGAAAGTAATAGAAGTTGGAAACGCAACCCTATCTACTCATCCTTTGGACTAGGGTTTATAATTAGAAATGACTATTTAGTTTTTAGTTCTTTTCAATTATCATTTGCTTATTATCCTCAAATACCTGGACAAGGAAACAACATCTTTAAATCTAATGCTTTTGAAAGTGAAGACTTTGGCTTCCAAAACTTCCAAATTGGGAAACCTAGAACTGTTATCTACAATTAGCCTACAACTCAACTTCTTTCTCCTGAAGAAGAAATCAATCTTTTAAAAATTGAATGTTTCTTGTGAGTCCAGTGTACTTTGTTCGTTTTACTGCACTCTTTTTAAATATTTTACGAAAAACGTCTTCAGTGATTTCCTCCCAATCTTTTTTCGTCATAGAAAGTAATTCCGGATGGGGATTAAAAAGTGGTTCGTTATGTGGTTTACTAAAACGATTCCAAGGGCAAACATCTTGACAAATGTCACAGCCAAACATCCAATCTTCAAATTTTCCTTTTTCTGAAATAGGAATTTCATTTTTCAATTCGATAGTAAAATAAGAAATACACTTGCTGCCATCTACAACTCTATCTGCTACTATAGCATTTGTAGGACAAGCATCAATACAAGCGGTACAACTGCCACAATGGTCTGTAACAGGATTATCGTATTCCAAATCGAGATCGACGATTAATTCGGCTATAAAATAAAATGAACCAGATTGTTTCGTAAGCAAATTACTGTGTTTTCCTATCCACCCTAATCCACTTTTTGCAGCCCAAGCTTTATCTAATACTGGAGCAGAATCGACGAAAGCTCTTCCATTCACTTCACCAATTTCTGCCGATATAAAGTGCATCAATTCTTTGAGTTTATCTTTTATCACAAAATGATAGTCTGTGCCGTAGGCATATTTTGAAATCTTATATGAGTCAGGGTTTTGAGTTTGAGATGGGTAGTAATTCAGCAATAAAGAAATCACACTTTTAGAACCAGGCACTAAAACAGTAGGGTCTAGTCTTTTATCGAAATGGTTTTCCATATATCCCATTTCGCCATTCATATTATTTTTAAGCCATTTCTCTAACCGAGGCGCTTCTTTTTCAAGAAAAGCTGCTTTGCTTATACCACATGAAAGGAACCCCAAGCGTTTTGCTTCGGATTTTATTAACTGTGAATATTTTGCTGCATTCCCCATCAAATCTTATCTGAGATTAAACTCCAAAATTGCATTTTTGGGTTTTAAGGTTATTAGTGGTTTAATTTCTATAGGTGAATTCTTTTCAGAAATCTTATAGGTTTTTACAATTTCTGCAATCGCTAGTATCATTTCATACATTGCAAAGTTATTACCAATACACATTCTTGGACCAGCACCAAAAGGAAAATAGTGACCCGAATACTCTTTAGCGTTCACATCGGAAAACCGTTCTGGTTTAAATTTCTTTGGCTCATCCCAGTTTTTAGGGTCGGTATGAATCTCTAACAATGAAAATAATAAACTTGAATTTTTCGGAATAAACATCCCTTCAAAAGTATCGTCTTCAATATTCACTCTATCTATAAAATATGCCGGAGGGTAAAGACGAAGTGATTCTTCAATTACATTTTTAGTATATGAGCAATTTTTTATGAACTCCATCAAGCCTGTCGAATTTTCGGATGCCACAGTTATTTCGGAATATAGCTTATCCTGAACTCGAGGGTTTCGAGCTAGTAATTCACAAGTAAATGTAAGTGCATTAGAAGTTGTTTCGTGACCTGCAGTAAACAATATTAAAATTTCATCTATCAACTGTTTATCGTCCATTCCACTTCCATCATCGTACCTAGCGTCTAAAAGCATGTCTAGTAAGTCATCTTCACGAATTCCCGATTGTCTCCTTTCATTAACAAGTTTTTTTAAAATGTTTCTCGCTTCTTTAGTTTCCGCAAGGTGTTTAGAAAGTTCACCGCTTATCTTAAACCACCAGCCCAAATACGGCTGACGCAATTCCTTTACTAGCATTTGTTGAGCAGATTCGGTAATATGTTGAAGTCTTTTTATTTCTCGACTGTCAACCGCACTACTAAAAAGAGATTTTACTACCGTTTGAAATGCAAGGTCGTTAAAAATAGGAAAGATATCTTTGGCTTTAGCTGTTTCAATCTTAGAAAGTTCAATCTCAATTGCACTTTGTATGGCTCCGAGTAAATTAACTAACTGTTTTTTATGAAAGGCAGGTTGGATTAACTTACGTTGTTTTTGCCAAAGTTCTCCTTCTGAAGTAAGCAATCCATTACCCACATACTTAACAAGGTCCCGAGTTTGTATAGGGGATTTTTTAAAATTCTTATGATTTTTCTGAAGCGCATATTGCGCCAAGCCAGCATCACGAGAAAAAATTACTGAATTACCAAACCCGAGCTTCAACCGAAATGTGTCCCCCTTATTTTCAAAATTACTATGATGAAATGGCAGAGGGTTTTTTAAAATCTGAGTGGAGTGAATCAGAAATCGGAAGGCAGAAACCGATGGGATTTTCGTTACTTCCATAGCACAAATTAAAACAATTCACTTTGAGTTGAACCTCTATTCTTGCCAAGATGCTTATAAGCCGCCTCAGTAACTTCCCTTCCCCTTGGAGTTCTCATAATAAACCCTTGTTGAATTAAGAAAGGTTCGTATACTTCTTCTATAGTTTCAGGACTTTCGGAAACAGCGGTTGCAATAGTAGTAATTCCAACAGGTCCGCCTTTAAACTTTTCGATTATTGTAGAAAGAATTTTATTGTCCATTTCATCTAAACCAAAGGCATCTACATTCAAGGCGTTTAACCCAAACCTTGCTATTTCAATATCAATTTTTCCATTTCCTTTTATCTGAGCAAAATCTCTAATTCTACGTAAAAGAGCATTTGCAATACGAGGTGTACCACGGCTGCGTCCTGCTATTTCTATAGCAGCTTCCATAGCGATAGGCACATTTAAAATACTTGCACTACGCTGTATTATTGTAGTTAACAATTCGGTAGAATAGTATTGGAGCCTTGAAGAAATTCCAAAACGTGCACGCATAGGCGCTGTAAGTAAACCTGAACGGGTTGTTGCACCTACTAGCGTAAAGGGATTTAAATTAATTTGAACCGAGCGCGCATTAGGCCCAGATTCAATCATTATATCAATCTTATAGTCCTCCATTGCTGAATAAAGATATTCTTCAACAATGGGGCTTAAACGATGTATCTCGTCAATAAAAAGTACATCCCGTTCATCCAAATTGGTGAGTAATCCAGCAAGGTCACCCGGTTTGTCTAATACAGGACCAGAAGTTACTCTAATATTAACGTCGAGCTCATTTGCAAGAATGTGTGCTAATGTTGTTTTACCTAATCCTGGAGGCCCGTGAAATAGCGTATGATCTAAAGCTTCACCTCTTTGATTTGCAGCTTGCACAAAGATTTGAAGATTTTCCAGTGCTTGATCTTGTCCTGTAAAGTCTTCAAAGCTTAATGGACGTAGTTGTTTCTCAATATCCAATTCCTGTGGGGATAAATTTTCGCCGGTGGGATCAAGGTTTTCATTCATAAAACAAATATAAGGAATCGGCAGATAGGAAGTGTAATTGTAATAACTGTAGAAATAAGAAAAAGCAGAAAAAACAACAAGCCGTGCTAAAAAGCACGGCTTGTCAAATAACTTGTAGTCTCCTCACTTCCTACTCATTATTATCTATTCAAAGATAACATGGTTTAAACTACTAGGAAATACGTGTTACTACTAATATTTTGCGTTAAACAGAGATTAATTAGTGTTCTAATTCATCCTCATTGTCCTGTAATGGTACGTTTTGAGGAACATAATCTTGACCAGCAATTACGTAATCTGTTTCGTCTTTATTAAGTTTACTATAATCGTAAGCCCAACGGTACACATGTGGTATTGGACCAGCCCAGTTTCCATGGATGTGTTTTTGTTCGGCTGTCCATTCTAATGTTGTAGAATTCCAAGGGTTTTTTGGACCTATCTTTCCGTAGAACATAGAGTGGAAGAAGTTGTAAAGGAATACTACTTGTACTGCAATCGTCATAATTGCAAATAGCGTCATAACAACATTAATATCATGTAAGTCATCAAAATATGGGAAACTTGTGTTGTTGTAGTATCTACGGGGTAGACCTGCTAAACCAACAAAGTGCATTGGGAAGAAAATCCCGTAAGCTCCAATTGCTGTTACCCAGAAGTGGATGTATCCTAATTTTTTATTCATCATACGTCCTTCAAACATTTTAGGGAACCAGTGGTAAACCCCAGCAAGAAGTCCATAAAGCGCTGAAATACCCATCACTAAGTGGAAGTGAGCTACAACGAAATAAGTATCGTGAACGTTAATATCTAATGCACTATCTCCAACGATAATACCAGTAAGACCACCTGTAATGAAAGTAGAAACAAAACCGATACTCCATAGCATAGCTACGTTCATCTGTAAGTTACCTTTCCATAAAGTTGTAATCCAGTTAAATGCTTTTACAGCAGATGGAATTGCAATAAGTAATGTGGTAAAAGTAAACACAGAACCTAAGAATGGATTCATCCCTGAAACGAACATATGGTGACCCCATACAATTGTTGAAAGGAATGCAATTGCAAGGATAGACGCAACCATGGCACGGTAACCGAAAATTGGCTTACGAGCATTTGTAGCCATAATTTCAGATACAATACCCATTGCAGGTAGAATTACAATATATACTTCAGGGTGTCCAAGGAACCAGAATAAGTGTTCAAACAACACTGGTGAACCTCCTTGGTGATGCAATACTTCACCCGCAATATAAATATCTGATAAGAAGAAAGAAGTACCAAAGCTTCTATCCATGATAAGCATTAAAGCAGCTGAAAATAATACTGGGAAGGCAACTATACCAATAATAGCAGTTACAAAGAATGCCCAAATTGTTAAAGGAAGACGCGTCATGGACATTCCTTTAGTACGCATATTTAATGTTGTAACGATATAGTTAAGCGAACCTAACAATGACGATGCAATAAATATTGCAATAGAAATCAACCATAATGTCATACCTGCTCCAGAACCTGGAATAGATTGAGGCAAAGCACTAAGTGGAGGATAAATTGTCCAACCTGCTGATGCCGGCCCTGCTTCAACAAATAATGAGAAAACCATTATAGCACTAGAAATAAAGAACAACCAATAAGAAACCATGTTTAGGAATCCTGAGGCCATATCTCTTGCACCAATTTGTAAAGGAATTAATAGGTTACTAAAAGTACCACTCAATCCAGCCGTAAGTACGAAGAATACCATGATAGTACCGTGAATCGTAACTAATGCAAGGTAAACACTAGGATCCATAACTCCATCTGGAGCCCATTTCCCTAGTAACATTTCAAAAATCGTAAAACTTTGGTCTGGCCATGCTAGTTGTATTCTAAACAATAATGACATTAGAATACCAATAGTCCCCATAAACAAACCTGTAATTAGGTATTGCTTAGAGATCATTTTATGATCTTGGCTAAAGATATATTTAGTTACAAATGTTTCTTTATGATGATGCCCATGATCTTCGTGATGATCTTCTATTGCGTGAGCCTGTGCGTGTGCTGACATATCTTTTTAAGCTAAATTTTCTATTAATATTATTTGCTAAGTTGTTCTGCCAAGGTAGGCTGTTCTGCCAACCAAGCATTATATTCTTCTTCAGATTCAACTACAATCTTCATTTGCATATTATAGTGGCTAATACCACAAATCTTATTACAAAGAATCATATAATCAAATTCATAAGGGTCTAGAGGTTCTTCACCAGCAGCTTGAAGCTCTTTACTCTTCTCGGCTCTAATTTCATTAATGTTTTGAACCTTGTTTATAATATGATCTTCTTGACGCATTTCCTCAGTTGTAACTGTAGGGGTAAATGCAAATTGAGTAATCATACCAGGAACACAGTTCATTTGCGCTCTAAAGTGTGGCATGTAAGCAGAGTGTAATACATCCTGAGAACGTATCTTGAATAATACTTTTCTACCGACTGGTAAGTGAACTTCAGTTACAACTTTATCGTCTTGACCGTTAGGGTCAGCAGGATCCACACCTAAAAGGTTTACACCTTCTATTAAACGAACGTTAGCCTCACCTAGGGTGTTATCATTACCACCGTAACGCGCTTTCCAGTTAAACTGTTGAGCATATAGTTCTATAACCAGTGGATCATCATCCTTATCAACATTCATGATATCTGTCCAAGTGAAAAGACCATAAATAATAAGACCGGCAAGAACAATTACAGGAATAATAGTCCAGATAAATTCTAATTTATCGTTATCGGCATAGAAAGTTGCTCTTTTCGTTTTGTTACCTCTGTAAACAAATGCAAAGTAGTGTAACAACCATTGAGTTAGAATACCAGCCGCAAAAATAACAATCATTGAAATCAACATTAAGTTGTCAATTTGCTCACCGTGTTCTGATGCAGACTTTGGTAACAAGGTATCATACCATAACCAAAATGAAACAATAGTTAAGATATAGATAAAGGCTAAAAATGCTAACATTAAATAACCTTGGTGGTTATTGTCTTCATCCGAGGCAATATCAGAATGAGTTGTCGATTTAATCTGAGCCAATCGAAATATCCTGCTTATTTGCCAAACAGAGATTCCAAAAAGGAGAATTACTAAAATTACTAAAAATGCGGTCATCTTTAAATTTCTTCTTTTAAACTAAATGATTAAAAATGGTAGTTTTCACTTTCTTTAATAAATGGGTCGTTCTTAGGTCTAAGAGATACTTTTCCAAGTCCATTTCCAACAACCAAAATGAAAAGCCCTGCAAAGAATAACAATGCAGCTATTTCAGGTATTCCAAAGCCCCAGTTGTGTCCAACTGTTGATGGCATAACTAATAGGAAGACATCTATATAGTGACCTACCAAGATGAATACTGCTGCTATAACAACAAACCATGGAACTTTTTTGAAATCGCTATTCATTAACACAAGCATTGGGAATACAAAATTAAGTATTAGCATTCCAAAAAACAATCCTTGATATTCCTGAATTCGTATAATAAAGTAAGTTACCTCTTCTGGAATATTTGAGTACCAGATTAGCATAAACTGGCTAAACCATAGGTAAGTCCAGAAAATACTAAAAGCAAACATATACTTAGCTAAGTCGTGTAAGTGTCTATCACTTACAAAAGACAATAGCCCTTTGCTCTTTAAGTGAATTGTTACTAAAGCAATCACAGTGATTGAAGAAACAAACATAGTTGCGAATACATACCATGCAAACAATGTACTATACCAGTGTGGAGTCATCGACATAAACCAATCCCAAGCCATTGTAGCTTCAGTTAATAAGAAGAAGATAAGGAAGAATACTGATGCCTTAAAGTTCTTTCTATAGTGATCGAAGTTATTTGCTTCAGCTTGTGCTAAAGAGTTTTTTCTTGAGTAGTAACGGTAAATATTCCATCCTAAAAGATAGATTGCAGCACGGATAACAAAGAATGGGAAGTTAAGGTATCCCGACTTTCCTTGTAAAATTTTATCCTCTGCTACTAAATCAGCATTTTGCCAAGGATAGAAATGTTCTCCTGCAAAAATTACAAGAACAAAAACAATAATTGACCCTGGTAATAAATAAGATGTTATTCCTTCCATTACTCTATATAGTACTGGAGACCATCCTGCTTGAGATGCAAATTGAATTGCGTAAAACACAAGTACACCTAAAGCAATCATCATAAAGAAGAATGCAGCTACGAATGTAGCAGACCAAGGTCTTGTTTGTAATTGGTGTAGTACGTGTTCTTCATGTGATGAAGCTCCGTGACCTTCAGCACTTAAATCGGTTGCGTGCTCCATTGCAGCTCCTGAGTACCCTTCTTCACCTCTTGCAATATCAATGAAGTTAGCAGTATCTTCTTTATGATCTACTGCATGGTTTTCGCCATGGTGAGCCTCTTGTTCTGCTAAAATCTTTTTAACATCATCAATGGTCTTGGGAGTAGTCATAAACCCAAAGATTATTCCTGCAAGCCCTAGGACCATTAGAACAATAGAAAACAGTTTTAATTTACTTGGTAGCGTATACATATCTTTAGCCATTCTCTTTAATAAATCATTAATTACGTTCTACTTTTGAGTAGAGTTGTCATCTGTAACTGAGGTAAGAGACTCCGTTAATTCTTTTTCAGCTTGCACTGTTTCAAGAACACCAGGTTCACCTTTTAAGGATGCTTTTAAGTCCATTACATGCATTGCTATTTGCCAACGTTCTTTTTCAGTTGTTTGCGAAGCATATGAACCCATTGCATTCAATCCATAAGTCTGTACGTGATAAATTCCTCCTGGTACAATTGTACGTCCTGCATCAGCAAAACTTGGAATACCTAAAAACTTTTCACGAGTTGCTAAGATTCCTTTTCCATCTCCTTTATCACCATGGCAAACTGCACAATATATATTGAATAAGTCTGCTCCAACTTTTAAGTTTTCTTCAGTAACCTTATAAGGATTATCAAGTTCAGCTTTAGCTAAATTTAAACCTTCTGTACTGTTTTCATATTCATAAGGAACAAAACCACGAGGAACAGTATTTTCTACTGGCATCATTGCTGATTGTTGCCCTGGGAAAATTTCATACTCTCCATAGGTTTCGTAACCTACCGACTCATACATATTCGGGAAGTACTGATAATTTGGCTTTTTGTCATTAAAACAAGAAGTCAAAACTACAGAGGCACAAATTGCGATTGCTATGTTTTTTAATGTTTTCATACTAGTGGTCCTGCTCATTTTCAATTAAACTAATCTCTGATGCACCTGTGTCATACAAGAATTTAGAAAGCGTTTCAACATCGTGATTGTCTACATCTACTTCCATTAAGAAATGGGCATCAGTAGTACGTGGATCTGGATTTTCTGCTTTTCTAAAAGGCCAAAGCTTACTTCTCATATAAAATGTAATTACCATTAAGTGACCAGCGAAAAATACAGTCAACTCAAACATAATTGGAATGAAAGTAGGCATGTTTTGGTAGAAAGTAAAACTTGGTTTTCCACCAATATTTTGAGGCCAATCTTGAATCATCATATAATTCATCATCAGCACAGCAACTGTTAAACCAAATAATCCATAAAGGAAAGAGGTGATTGCAAGTCGCGTTGGAGCTAGACCTAATGCATGGTCTAATCCGTGTACTGGAAAAGGAGTAAATATTTCAGAAATATGGTATTTTGCCGCACGGGTTTGATTTACAGCCTGCAATAACAGGTCGTCATCCGTGTAAATAGCGTGTATTTTCTTCGCAGCCATAATTATTTGTTGTTTTTTAGGATTAGCGCCTGTCCAGCCCAATCATCACGTTTGGCTCTTCCAGGGAATTCACTAACAATCTCATCTAATAAGTCGTATTCACGGTCAGTCATTCTACTTACCTGATCAAAAGTAAAGATACCAATCTGATGCAGCTTTTGCTCCATTACCGGTCCTACACCATTTATCAGCTTCAAGTCATCTTGTTCTTCTACATCAGGATTAAAAGTTCCTATTGTTGAAAGTAATGAGTCTACTTTTGCTTTATCAGACACAACATTTTGTGAAGCTACAGGCTTTTCAACTACCGGTCCACCATCAAGTGCCCTTACGTGACTAACATCATTCCCGTGTTTCGCACGTAAATTCTTGAATTTTTCACCTGAAGATTTCAATATTGTTTTCACCTCTGCTTGTGCAATTACAGGGAAGGTACGAGCATATAGAAGGAATAAAACAAAGAAGAAACCAATAGTTCCTACGAACGTTCCTATATCAACAAATGTTGGTTGAAACATTGTCCATGAAGAGGTCAACCTATCTTTTGTAATGTTTACAACGATAATGTTGAAACGCTCAAACCACATTCCGATGTTAATCACTAATGCAACAATAAATGTCCAAATAATATTTCTTCTCAATTTCTTAACCCATAAGGTCATTGGAACAACAAAGTTACAGATAATCAATGCCCAGAATGCCCACCAGTAAGGTCCTGTTGCAGCACCGTATGAAAGGTAAGTGTAATCCTCATAAGGAACACCAGAATACCACATCACAAAATACTCAGTAGCATAAGCAACTGTTACAATACCTCCCGTTAGTAGAATTACTTTGTTCATATATTCAATATGAACTATTGTAATATAGTTTTCTAGGTTAGAAACTTTTCTCATTATTATAAGAAGCGTTTGTACCATTGCGAATCCTGAGAAAATCGCACCTGCCACGAAATATGGAGGGTAAATAGTACTATGCCATCCAGGAACTACAGAAGTTGCGAAGTCAAAAGATACAATGGTGTGTACAGAAAGTACAAGTGGAGTCGCTAAACCTGCTAACACAAGTGAAACTTCCTCAAAACGTTGCCAGTCCTTTACACGCCCACTCCATCCAAAACTCAGGATTCCGTAAATCTTTTTCTGGAAAGGGCTTTTAGTCTTATCACGAATCATTGCGAAGTCAGGAAGTAATCCTGTCCACCAGAACACTAGTGATATAGATAAATAGGTAGAAATCGCGAATACGTCCCAAAGAAGAGGTGAGTTAAAGTTAACCCATAGTGATCCAAATTGGTTAGGTATTGGAAGTACCCAATAGGCTAACCATGGACGACCCATGTGAATAATTGGGAACAAACCTGCTTGAACAACGGCGAAAATTGTCATTGCTTCCGCAGAACGGTTTACAGCCATTCTCCATTTTTGACGGAAAAGTAAAAGTACTGCCGAAATAAGTGTTCCTGCGTGACCAATACCTACCCACCAAACGAAGTTAGTAATATCCCAAGCCCATCCAACGGTCTTGTTCAAACCCCAAACTCCAATTCCAGTAGAAACTGTATAAATAATACAACCTAATCCCCATAAAAATGCAATAAGGGCTATGGTAAAAACAATCCACCAAGATTTATTTGCTTCTCCTAGTACAGGAGCTGCTACATCTGCACTGATGTCTTGATAGGACTTTTCGCCCAGAACCAGTGGTTCTCTTATAGGTGCTTCGTAGTGTGACGACATATTTAATTATTAAATAATTGGTTCTTGATTAAATTATTATGCTTCAGAAGTGTTTTTAACTATCATTTGATAGAAAACGTTTGGTTTAGTACCAACATTTTCAAGTAGATAGTACATTCTGTCATCTTTTTTCTTCTTAAGTATTTCTGATTCTTCATCATTTACATCTCCAAATACCATAGCTCCAGTTTCACAAGCATTTGAACATGCTGTTGCAAATTCACCATCTCTTACTGGCCTACCCTCACGCTTAGCGTCTAGTATAGTTTTCTGAGTCATTTGGATACATAAAGAACATTTTTCCATTACTCCACGAGAACGAACTACCACATCTGGGTTAAGTACCATTCTACCAAGGTCGTTATTCATGTTGTAATCAAACTCATCATTTTCACTGTATAAGAACCAGTTGAAACGACGAACTTTATAAGGACAGTTGTTAGCGCAGTAACGAGTACCTACACAACGGTTATAGGCCATATGGTTTTGCCCCTGACGCCCGTGAGATGTTGCCGCAACCGGACAAACAGTTTCACAAGGTGCGTGGTTACAGTGCTGACACATTACAGGCTGGAATGCTACTTCAAGGTTTTCATAGTTTGGCACCTCTACGGCTTCATAACTATCAAAAGCAGGAAGGTTTTCATACATCTCAGCTTCTTCCTTAAAGGTTTCCCCTGCAGAGTAATATCTATCGATACGCAACCAGTGCATATCACGGAATTTTCTAACTTCAGTTTTACCAACTACTGGAACGTTATTTTCAGCGTGACAAGCGATAACACAAGCCCCACATCCCGTACAAGCATTTAAATCTATAGATAAGTTAAAATGAGTACCGATAGTAGTATCGAATGGACTCCAGATATCCGCTTTTTCATCGCGAATTGAAATCGGAGCGTGATCGTAATCTACAACTGGAACAGCATTCCACTCGCTTACATCTTTAGTATTAAAAATTTCTAAAGTAGTATCTTTTATAATATCGTTACTACGTCCAGCCATTGTGCTTTGCAACTGTACGCAAGCAAACTCGTGCATTCCGCTAGCTTTTTCAATATTCACCTTCTGGACATCAGAAAAGTTCTGGTAAAGTGGGTAGGCATTAATACCTGTCTGCATTTCTTCTTGGATAGCAGCCGTTTTACCATAACCTAAAGCTAGACCAACAGATCCTTTAGCTTGTCCAGGTTGAATAATAACAGGAACGTTTTCAAGAACAACACCACCTACCGATACGTTTACATAACTACCGTTTAAGGCACCATTTGCAACGTTCTTATTAACAAGCCCTAAATCTTTAGCGTCTGCAGCTGAAACCGTAAGGTAGTTATCCCAAGATGCTCTTGTAATTGGATCTGGGAACTCTTGTAACCAAGGGTTGTTTGCCTGTTGACCATCACCAATACCTGTTGATGTGTACAATGTCAACTCGTAACCCCCTTCTTGAGACAAAGCTGCAAGCGCACCATGAGATGTGCTTTCCTGCATTAAACCTGAACCTTCAGTAGCTGGTTTAACTTCTTCCATTTTCATTTCTACATTACTAGAAACAAAACCATCGTGAAGCGCTTCATTCCAAGAACCTCCAGACAAAATAGAACTTGTCCAAACTTCTTTAACGTAATCGTAATATTTTTTAGAATTACCTGTCCACTGCAATAGGCTATCTTGGAATTGACGCGTATTAAATAATGGACGGATAGTTGGCTGCGTAAGGCTATAAGTACCTTTCTTAATTTGAGCATCACCCCAAGACTCTAGGTAGTGAGGAGTTGCAGCAACTAATTGTGCCAATGACGCCGTTTCATCTAGTTTCATACTAAATGCAAGACTCATTTCAAGCTTTTGATAAGCTTCAGCAAATTCTTTGTTATTAGGTAGTGAATAAACTGGGTTTACACCTACTGTAATTAATCCTTTTATACTTCCAGAAATAACGCCGTTAACAACACTCATCACTTCGCTAGTACTTCCTTGTCTAACAAGCAATGGTTTATTAACATCCGCCGCCTCACTATTAGCATTAAAATCTAAAGCTAAGGTTTGTGAAGCTACATCTGGTAAACCTGTAACTAATAATGCTTTTCCTCCAGCTTTCTGAAGTTGCGCTTTTGCTTTATTTACTGCATCAGCAATATTTTCTGGTAGGCCAGAAGTACTTCCGCCAGTTAAAGCCTTAAGTATTTGTAATTGTTGAGATGGAGTTGCAGCAACACGTTTATCAGCTTTAGCACCAGTCAATGTAAAGTTAGCCTCAAACTGGATATGTCGAGACATTTTTCCATTTTTAGGGACTCTTCCTTGAGCATATCCTTTGCTATAGCTTCCACCTTGCCAATCTCCTAAGAAATCTGCACCAACAGAAACAATAACTTCAGCTTTTGAAAAATCGTAATCTGGTAATGCGCGAGTTCCGTATTTATTTTGGAAAGCATCTAATGCAGCTGAACTAGACACGGTGTCATAAACAACGTGACGAACATTAGGATACTTAGAAGTAAATTCAGAAATCAACTTAGATGTAGATGGACTCGCGAATGTTTGAGTAAGAAGAACTATATCTTTCCCAGACATTTCGTTCATCTTCTGCGCAATAGCAGTATCAAACTCCGGCCACGACACTTCAGATCCACCAACCATAGGACCAGTTAATCTGTTTTTATCGTATAATGATAAAACCGATGCGTGAACACGAGCATTTACGCTTCCTCCATTTTTAGCTAAATCGTTCTTCTCAATTTTGATAGGACGACCTTCGCGTGTTTTTACCAATATATTGGCAAAATCGAAACCATCCGCCATTGTAGAAGCATAATAATTTGCTACACCCGGAACAATTTCATCTGGCTGAACAACATAAGGGATAGATTTCACTACAGGTCCTTCACAAGCCGCTAAAGTTGCAGCTGCTGTAGAAAAACCTACATATTTTAAGAAATCACGACGCGTGGTAGAAGAAGCAGATAAAGCTTCTTTGTTTCCAAGAAATTCGTCCGTAGGTATTTCAGTTACAAACTCATTGTCTTGTAGCGCCTTCACAATAGTGCTGTCTTCATTCAGCTCTTCAACACTTTTCCAGTATTTCTTGTTTGATGCCATATTGCTATTTGTAATTATCCTTTTTTATTTATTAATAGTGACACTTGCCACACTCCAATCCACCCATTTCGGCGATTGTCAATTTTTCTACACCGTACTTCTTAGAAAGCTCTTCGTGTATCTTAGCGTAGTACTCATTAGACTCTAAGTTAACATTGGTCTCTCTGTGACAATCAATACACCATCCCATAGTAAGTGGTGCAAACTGCTCCATAATCTCCATATTCTCAACTTCACCGTGACACTTCTGACAATCAACTCCAGCTACTGTTACGTGTTGTGAGTGGTTGAAATATGCGAAATCAGGCAGATTGTGAATACGAACCCATTTTACAGGCTTTGTTTCGCCAGTATATGCTTGTTGCTCTGGATCCCATCCAACAGCGTCATATAACTTAGCGATTTCACCATCGTAAAATTCTTTTGAGTACTCTTCAGTAGCAGTATCTTCTGCAACTTCAGAAATATTTTTATGACAGTTCATACAAACGTTTAACGAAGGTATCCCTGCAGTTTTACTCTTTCTTGCTGAACTATGACAGAAATTACAATCTATCTGATTGTCTCCTGCGTGAATTTTATGCGAATAGTGAATTGGCTGAACCGGAGCATACCCTTGATCAACTCCTACTTGCATTAAGTATCCATAAGCGAAGTAGCTTCCAAATAGTAGAAAAAAGATTGAAGTAACCAATACCAAGAATTGATTCTCAGCAAAAGCCTTCCAGATTGGAGTACGCTTTTCTTTTTCTTCATAAACCACCCCATTAGCTTCAGCAATTCTCTTTAAGGTAGTAGATACCATATAAAGAAGAATAACCAACAACAAGAACACAAGAACTAGTGCACCTAACACTAAAGCATTAGAAACACCATCACCCCCTCCTGTAGAAGCAGCACCCCCAGCAGGAACTTCTGCAACGACAGGCGCAGCTTTTGGCTGACTTGTATACGCAAGGATGTTATCGATATCCTCATCAGAAAGTCCTGGGAAAGCCGTCATGACAGCTTTGTTATTTTCTTCAAATAATCTCACTGCTGTTGCATCACCTGAAGCAATAAGAGCCGAACTATTTCGAATCCAGCTGTACAACCAATCACGGTCAAACTTATCGGCCACACCTCTTAAGGCAGGACCAACTGCTTTTTTGTCCATCTTGTGACAGGCAGCACAGTTTGCCTTAAATAATGATTCACCCGCAGCAACATCACCTCCAGCATCAGCCGGCGCTTCCTCAGAAGCAGCTTCCGCTTCATCTTGAGAATACGAGGTAGTTGAAAAAGTTAGTGTAAGCACTAACAATAGAAGTGGCAATTTTGATCGTAGATGTATAAAATTCACCTTTTTCATACTAATGGTTAAATTATTGACGATAGTTTGGCACAGAATTAGTTAGGTTAAGTTTTAACAGAATTACTCTTTCCGTACCGCAAATAAAGGAGCAAAAATACATTATTAAGTCGATTTTGGAAATGCAAACAAAGTGTTAACCATTAATTTATATTAGTTCTAAATAATAAATTTGCGCTTCACTCAGTTATTAAGTTTTACATTTGCATTAAAGATATAATTATATGAAATCATCAACTTATCACAAGATTTTTATAGCCAGCATTTTACTGATTTTAATATCAGCTAGTAGCTATTCACAGAGCGCAACGCTTCAGGTAAATCAGGATCCAAAAATCACACAATTGTTAGATTTGAAAAAGAGTCTTGAAAAAGACAATAAGCTAACAGATGGCTACACCATACAGCTTTATTACGGTGAATTGGATAAAGCCAACCAAATACTACGAAAATACAAGGGTAGTTTTAGCAATTGGCCTGCTTCTATTGAATACGAAACCCCGAACTACAAAGTATGGGCTGGAAGTTTTGATACCCGTATAGAAGCGGAAAGAGCTTTGCTTAAAATACAACAAAGCTTTAGTTCTGCTTTTATCTTAAAGCCAGAAAGAAGAAAGTAACTTTACATTTCCAATTACTCCAGTCTAGAAAACGAAATTTTTTCCATTTTTCTAGACTTCTCAATTTCCATCGATTTATTTTTAAACCAATTTATCATGCAGTAATAGCCGAAAATACTAGCTTACTCATAATGAAATATTATTAAGTTGGGGTTCGTTAAATAGGTTTTTGAAGTTACGGTGAAAGCTAATCCTAGCATCGTTTACACAACCTTTCATAGCATTTGGATAAAACAATATAAGTTGGTTACCTGGAATAAACTACCAAGAAAAACCCAGGCCATTTATATCATAATCTTTTGTTAGGAAACATACTTGGTCATTATATCTATGCTCGCAATTTATTTTACCCCAACCAACAGTATCTTCCTCCTTAAATTTAGTCATTGCCTCCATTGCACAACTTCCTTCTAGGTAAGTAAATAAATTAATTGTTTTTGCATCAGTAGTTTATAGGACACCAATATCTTCCCGCGGAATAGTCTCGGTAGTTTGTAATCTAGTCAAGACGCCAATAACAAAAATCGAAATATATAGACCTTTTTGAGCGACAGTTTCATTCGGATGGTTGGTTTACTAATAGACTTTTAAATAATGCAATTGCCAAACTATTATTTAAGAAATAGTTAAAGTATACAAATCTGAAAAAAGGGAAAATCCCCCAACATAATACAGGGAATAACCTATTTTAATTTTGAAGATTTTTGCATAATTTTAAGAAATTAATTATAATCCTCAAATTATGAAATTAAAACCGTACAACCGCACAATCGCACAACCTTAAATTATTATATTTTATTGTTGTTGTATTAATGTTTTCAAATACTTATATAATTGGACAAAACACCAAAGATTATTTTTTAAAAATCAAACAAGGTCATGATTTAGGAGTAATTCAGAAAACACTTAATAATGATTCTACATTAACGCTTTCCATTAATAATAGCAGCTTTGCTAATCTAATAAATCAGAAACCCTCATATAAATTCGAAAAACCATTTCTCAACTTAAATAGTCCTTTCTTAGATTTGGTATATCTAATGACTATTAATGATAATGTCTCAATTAATGACATATTGAATAGGACTGAAGTTGATTATCTTGAATTAATTGAAGATGATATTCAATTAGCTGATGAACCTATGCCCTTTGCCATAGTGCCAAATGATTATACAGACACTCTTTTTGGTGGTAAAAACACCTCTCTAGATTTAATAAAGGCTCCTTTGGCTTGGACTATTTCAACAGGAGAAAATGTATTGATTGGTGTCGCTGATACAAAAGTAGATTTGAACCATTTTGACATACCTGTTATTCAAGAAATAAATCAACCTATCACCAACACAGATAAACATGGTACTGGAGTTGTTGGGATGATTGCGGCTAAAACAAACAATGGTTTAGGCATAGCAAGTTTGGCTCATAACGCATCAATTGTTTCAGCTCCGAGATTAGGAGATCAAGCAGTATATGCTTTACCACAAATCCCAGGTGTTAAAATTATAAATTGTAGTTGGCAATCAACTTGCACTTACAATATAGCATTGGTTTGCGATGGCCAAATACAAGATTCCAAAAACCTTTTATAACAATAGATCATGAAAAAGACATTTTTATTAATTATTATGTGTGCTATATGTTCAACCAACTTTGCTCAAGATATAAGATTGTTTGAAAATCAATGGTTCTTATATTCTCTAGAGATTGAGGGAGTAAATCACCCCGTTCCGCAAAATAACGAAGTAGGTGATGTAGAGTTGAACGTTATGGAACTATTATTTACAACAGAGTTTTGTGATTTTCTTATTCAAGGAGACGAGATAACTATTTCCAACAACGAGATAATAATACCAAATTTTATTATTACCGGCTTAATTACTTGTGAAATTCAAGAAAACATTGATTATATTGATTTATATTTCTTCCAATTCTTCAACGTTGAATTTGAAAATAGAATTTTTGAGTATGCCATTGACACAGACGGTAGTGGATTTGCACTAACCCTCACTAACCAAGAAGGATACAAAGCATATTATGGCAGTGTACCTCTAGGAGTTTCTAAGTTTAAAACCGCAGGGTTAACGATATATCCGAATCCCACTAATGAATTGTTAGTGATAAAGGCTTCAAATGGAATAGGCAAATTTAAAATCCAAATTTATTCAACGGAAGGAAAACTTCTAAAATCACAAAATTTACATTTTAATGGTCAATCATCAATAAACGTCTCAAACCTTTCCAGCGGTATCTATTTTTTAAATATTGAAGATGAAGAAGGGAATACTGAAACAAAAAAGTTCTTTAAAAGATAAACTGTTACTTATACCTACAAGGAGATTGCTTAGTGCCTCGCAATTACACCTTGCAGGATATTTAGGATTTGAAATAGTTTAAACAAAAAAACGCTCCGGAAAGTTAATTTTCGGAGCGTTTTAAATATTTATAGAAACTAGTTGTTACTTCAACTTCTTTTTCACTGCTACTTCTTGGAAAGCTTCAATAATATCGTTTTCTCTAATATCGTTGTAGTTTTTAATTTGAATACCACAGTCGTACCCTTTAGATACTTCTTTCACATCGTCTTTGAAACGCTTTAAAGAAGCTAATTCACCTGTGAAAACCACAACACCTTCACGAATCAATCGAATACCCGAGTTTCTAAAGATTTTACCTGTAAGCACCATACAACCTGCAATGGTTCCAACTTTCGATATTTTGAATGTTTCACGAATTTCGGCTGTACCAGTAATCTCTTCTTTCATCTCTGGAGATAGCATTCCTTCCATCGCATCCTTTACGTCGCCAATTGCATCGTAAATGATAGAGTATGTACGGATATCTATTTCCTCCTTATCAGCTATCTGACGCGCATTACCCATTGGACGCACGTTAAATCCAATTATAATTGCATCGGAAGCAGAAGCTAACAACACATCGCTTTCGGTAATTGGCCCAACAGCTTTATGGATTATATTAACCTGAATTTCTTCAGTAGATAGTTTTTGGAATGAATCTGTCAATGCTTCCACAGAACCATCAACATCACCCTTAAGAATAATATTAAGTTCTTTAAAGTCTCCAAGAGCAATACGTCTACCAATTTCATCAAGTGTAATATGACGTTGTGTTCTTACCGACTGCTCACGTTGTAATTGGGTACGTTTAGTGGCGATAGATTTTGCTTCACGTTCATCTTCAAACACATTAAACTTATCACCCGCTTGAGGCGCTCCATCTAAACCTAGTACGGATACTGGAGTTGACGGACCTGCTTCCTGAACATTTTTACCACGTTCATCTTGCATAGCCTTAACTTTACCACTATGCTGACCAGCTAGTAAGTAGTCTCCTACCTTTAATGTACCTCCTTGCACTAGAACCGTTGAAACATAACCACGACCTTTGTCAAGGAATGCCTCTACTACAGTACCATCTGCTTGGCGGTTCGGGTTTGCCTTAAGCTCTAATAACTCAGCTTCAAGCAGTACTTTTTCTAGTAATTCTTTAACACCAACTCCTGTTTTAGCAGAAATATCGTGTGATTGTATTTTTCCACCCCAATCTTCAACCAATAGGTTCATTTGAGCTAGTCGTTCTTTAATCCTTTCTGGATTAGCAGTAGGCTTATCTATTTTGTTTATCGCGAAAACTATTGGCACACCCGCAGCTTGTGCGTGGCTTATTGCCTCCTTAGTTTGTGGCATAATATCATCATCTGCCGCTACAACAATAATTGCAATATCAGTTACTTGAGCACCACGGGCACGCATCGCTGTAAACGCTTCGTGACCAGGGGTATCAAGGAAAGCCAGTTTTTGACCTCCATCAAGCTCTACGGCGTACGCACCAATATGCTGCGTAATACCTCCAGACTCACCTGCAATTACATTTTCCTTACGTATGTTATCTAGCAGTGACGTCTTCCCGTGATCAACGTGACCCATTACTGTTACAATTGGAGCTCTTGGAGATAAATCTTCAGGAGCATCTATGTTGCGCTCTATAGACTCTTCAATATCTGCAGTTACAAATTCAACGTCGTATCCAAATTCATCGGCAACAATACTTAATGTTTCTGCATCTAGACGTTGGTTCATCGTAACCATCATACCCAAACTCATACAAGCTGAGATAATTTTGGTAACAGGAACATCCATCATAGTTGCCATTTCACTAGCAGTTACAAACTCAGTAACCTTAAGAAGCTTACTTTCAGCTTCTTGTTGCGCCATTTCATCCTCAGTTTTCTGACGGTGGAAATCTCGTTTTTCACGACGGTACTTAGCACCCTTCCCTTTAGAAGACTTCCCTTGAAGTTTTTCTAAAGTTTCGCGCACTTGTTTTTGTACTTCTTCTTCGCTAGGCTCTTCTTTAGGAGTATTAGGACGTGGCTTTCTGCCTTTTCCACGATTATCTCTAAAGTTTCCACCTCCAGAAGTTTTAGGAGCTTCCTTACTTATACGACGACGCTTACCTTTTTTGTCTTTGTTAGCGTCTGTCTTAGAATCTTTTTTCTTTTCAGGTTTTTTAAACTGAGAAAGATCAATTTTTTGACCTGTAAAGTTTGGACCTTCTAGTTTGCGGTATTTTGTAGTTACCGTATCCGAATCTTTTTTTGAAGACTCCTCTTTGGCTTCTTCTTTAGATTCGACCTGAGGCTCAACTTTCGGTTCTTCTTTAGTTTCTTTTTTAGAAACAGGAGATTCAGCAGGCTTTTCTACTTCTTCTTTCTTAGCAGGAGGAGTTGGTTTCGTTTTTGGCTTTTCTTCTACAACATTTTCTTTCTCAGCCTTTTCTTCTACCTCAGGTTTTTCCTCAACTTTTGGTTTTTCGGCTTTAGGTTTTTCTGCAACAACTTCAACTTCAGGCTTTTCTTGTTTTTCAACCTTCTTTTCTTCTTTAGCAGGCTCCACCTCAACTGGCTTTTCCGCAGCTTTAGGCTCTTCTTTTTTAGGTTTCCCCGTAGAAAGATCAATCTTACCTATTTGCTTAGGACCCTCAAGTTTAGCACCAGCTTTGATTACTCGAGAAGCTTCTTCTTTCTTTTGCTTTTCTTCAAGCTCACGCTCACGCGCTAATCGAAGCTCTTCTTTCTCCTTGCGCTTTTCCTCACCAATTTCCTTGGATTCTACTTTTTTACTTTTGTCGGTTTCAAACTCTTCAAAAAGAACTTCGTATTCATCGCCCGTTATTTTAGTGTTTGGACTTGCGACCACATCGAAACCTTTTGTGCTCAAAAATTCCACGGCACGATCCAACGAGATATTAAATTCACGTAATACCTGACTTAGTCTTTTTTTCTTTACTCCAGCCATAAATGCTTTTTCCTGTTTTTCTTTTTAAAAAATTTGTATAAAAGTAGTCAAAGTTTCAACTACTCTTCAAATTCTTCTTTTAATATATTAATTACATCAAGAATAGTTTCTTCTTCCAAATCGGTTCGTTTAACCAAATCCTTGATATCGTGCTCTAGTACACTCTTAGCTGTGTCTAGACCTATTTTATGGAATTCTTCGATGATCCAGCCTTCTATTTCATCTGAGAATTCACGCAACTCTACGTCTTCTTCTGCACCTTCACGAAGTACATCTATTTCGTAACCTGTTAATTGACCTGCAAGGCGAATATTATGCCCTCCACGACCAATTGCTTTACTCACTTCTTCAGGACGAAGAATTACTTCAGCTCGCTTAGTATCTTCATTTATTTTAATTGAAGTTACTTTTGCTGGGCTTAATGCACGAGTAATATAAAGGTTAATATTACTTGTATAATTTATAACATCGATATTTTCGTTTCCAAGTTCACGAACAATACCGTGAATCCTTGAACCTTTCATACCAACACAAGCTCCTACAGGGTCAATACGATCATCGTATGAATCTACAGCAACTTTTGCTTTTTCACCAGGAATACGAACTACTTTTTTAACAGTAATTAATCCGTCAAATACTTCCGGAATTTCTTGTTCGAATAATTTTTCAAGGAAAATAGGGTTTGCACGCGACATAATAATTGTCGGTTTATTTCCTTTTAAATCAACACTTTCAATAATTCCACGTACGTTATCCCCTTTTCTAAAAAAGTCTGAAGGAATTTGTTTATCCTTTGGAAGAATAACTTCATTCCCTTCATCGTCCAACAATATAACGGCACGGTGACGAATGTGATGAACCTCAGCAGTGTAAATTTCTCCTTCAAGATCTTTAAATTGCTTATAGATGATAGTATTATCGTGCTCGTGAATTTTTGAAATAAGGTTTTGACGCAATGCTAAAATAGAACGGCGCCCTAGGTCGATTAACTTTACTTCTTCCGAAACATCCTCTCCAATCTCAAAATCCGGCTCAATTTTTTGTGCTTCGCTTAAAGAAATCTCCTCGTTTGGATCCTCTACCTCTCCATCTGCAACCACAACACGGTTTCTCCAAATCTCCAAATCCCCTTTATCAGGGTTTACAATTATATCAAAGTTATCGTCACTTCCATATTTCTTTTTCAGTGCATTTCTGAAAACGTCTTCAAGTATCGCCATAAGCGTTACTCTATCTATTTGCTTATCATCTTTAAACTCTGAAAAAGAATCGATTAGTGCTAAGTTTTCCATATCAATTCTATTAAAATGTTATCATCACTTTTGCTTCCATAATATCTTCATAAGGCAGTGTTGCCTCTTTTTGAACGGTAACTTTCCCCTTCCCAACTGGTTTAGGCTCTCGCACAGACCACTTCAAGGTACAATTTTCTTCGTTCGCAGCGATTAATTCGCCTTCAATTTTTTCTTCGTTTTTAGTTTTAACTTTAAGCATTCTACCTAAGTTCTTTTTATACTGCCTAGGTAATGTTAAAGGTTCTGAAACACCCGATGACATTACTTCTAATGAAAAATCATATTCCTCACGGTCCAAATTATGTTCAATTTGTCGGCTAACAGCTATACAATCTTCAACCGTAACGCCTTTATCGCCGTCAAGAATGACCCGTATCTGGTTATCTTCAGTAATATTTAGGTCGATCAAAAACAGAGATTGGTTTTCTGCTAAAGCAGTTTCTAGTAGTTGTGCTACTTTTTCTCGCATCGTTTTTTTAGCTATAAAAAGAGGGGACTTTTAGTCCCCTCAGATATTTTCGTATCAAAATCGGTGCAAATATACTATAATTTTTTAATATTATAAAAATCAAGGCCAACCGATTTATTTTTGTAAATTATCATCGCTAAAAAATTTAATCTCAAATCTATTTATGAAACGTATTTTAGTTCCCACAGATTTTTCCGAACAAGCTGAAAACGCGCTTAAAGTAGCTATAAAATTAGCTAAAAAACACAATAGTGAAGTTTATGTGTTGCACTCTTTAGAAATTCCAATGCAATACGCAACTGCTAAGGATTCTGGCAGCCTTCCTGAATCGTTGTACTTTATAAAACTTACTGAAAAACGCTTTAACGACTTAAGAAACAGCAACTTTCTTGAGGGAATTACAATAAACGAGACCATTGGTCACAACGAAATTTTTGAGGATATCAATGAAGCTTGTAAGAATTACGACATAGACCTTATCGTTATGGGGTCTAATGGCGCAAGTGGATTTAAAGAAATGTTTGTAGGAAGTAATACCGAAAAAGTAGTTCGTACTTCCGAGGTTCCTGTTTTAGTGATTAAAAATAATCATTCGGAATTTAATGTGGAAGATTTTGTTTTCGCAACTGATTTTTCTGAAAATTCTCGCGGCACACTAATTAAAGCTTATGATTTCGCTAAAAAAATTGACGCAAAATTACATTTACTATTCGTGAACACGCCTGCAGGTTTTAAAACTTCTGGGCAAGCCCAGAAATTAATGGAGGAATTTGTAGATGGTATTGCGATTGAAAATTATTCTCTAAATATCTATAACGACACTTCTGTAGAAAAAGGAATACTAAACTTCGCAAAATTTATAAATGGTGAATTAATCGGTATGGCCACTCATGGACGCAAAGGTATTTCACACTTTTTTAATGGAAGTATTAGTGAGGATATGGTAAACCATGCTAATATGCCAGTAATCACATTTAAGAAATAAAAAAAATTCTACTTATTTTTCTGAAGCCTGTGATCTATCAAGTCCACAGGCTTTCTACTTAATGGTGGAAACCTAAGTGCTTGAATCTCTTGTGATGAGGCAAATTCTAATTTAGGGGCTACTCGTAATTTTGCTCTAAAATGATCCTTGATATCTAAAAGAAGTTCTTCGGAAATTTTATCGGAAGAAATCTTTATTAAGATTTCATCGGTACCTAATTCATTGTGGAACACTTCAATTACGTAGCCATCAACTTCTGAAAAGTTATTTAAAATATTATACATCGCCGGCGGATACAAAGTAGTTCCCTTGTATTTAATCATTTGTTTTTTACGCCCAACAACTGGCCCTAAGCGCATAGTATTACGTCCACACTTGCACTTTTCCTCATTTGCTTGAACCATATCACCAGTTTTAAAACGCAATAATGGCATCGCTTCAACTCCCAAGGTGGTAATTGTAAGTTCGCCCACTTCACCATTTTTTACGGGGGTATTATTTTTATCTAAAATTTCAGCAATAATTAATTCTGGATGGTGATGACCGCCAACGTGGTATTCACATTCATTAAAAGCTGTGCTCATTTCGGTAGAAGCGTATGTAGAAAACAACTCAATATCCCAATCCTTTTTAATTTTTTTTGACAATATATTCAAAGAAAAATCTTGATTGCGAATAGGTTCACCAATGCATATAGCTGCTTTAACACCTGTATTTTTTAAATCTATATTTTGCTGTTTGGCGTATTCTATAAGTTTTAAAAGAAACGAAGGCACTGTAATTAAGTAAGTAGGATTAAATTTTAAAATTGAATCCCATTGTAGTTCAGGAATCCCAGAACCCACCCGAATGATGCCAGAGCCCAACTTTCTAGCTCCCAAAAAATACGCTAATCCTGCCATAAAACGGCGGTCCATCGTGGTCATTAATTGTAAAGTATCTTCCTTTCCAACTCCGCAACAAGCAAAAGATATAGCTTCATTATACGCCAGTCTTTCCAAATCTTTATCTGTTAAAGCAAAAGTTACAGGGTCACCCAATGTACCTGAAGTTGTCACGTAATCGATGATTTCAGATCTTGAAACACAGATAAAATCTTCATTATTCTGCTGAAGATGATCTTTAGTAGTTACAGGAATTTTATAAAGGTCTTCTAGCTTCGTTATTTCCGAAATGTCAATATGGTTTTCTCTAAAAAAGCGCTTGTAAAATGGAGATTTCTCATTTAGATATTCTAGTGTGTCTTTAAGTTTCTCCTCTTGAAAAACTTTTATTTCTTCTTTGGATGCTTTTTCTATTACTGGAATCATTTACTGTTCTTTTTTGAAGCAAGACTTTAAGGCTTACTAAACACCACGCCTTTTTAATTCTGTTAGTTTAATTTCCGAAGATATTTTTCAATTGTTTGTCTATCGGTAACTGTTGTTATTTCTTTAGTCAACGCTTTTTCAAAAGCAATTTTTGCGGCGGCGTCATATTTTTTTCCAAAGTAATACTTTCCTGTTAAATAATAGGCTTTCCAATACTCTGGGTTTTTTTGTTGTAAGGCTGAAATGATTTCCAGCGAAAGTGTTTCTTTTTCCGAAATAGCTTTTTCAACTTTCCGCTCTAAAACTCGGTAGTCTTGGTAGTCTTTAAATTCTTTTGAATGTATAAATTTATCTTCAGGAATATTCCCATTCCCGTTTGAAACTGAAGTAATTACAGGGTTGTCCTCCCTATTCATAAAAATCTCATCTAAATCGTATTCCACAAATTCACCCAATTGATAGGGGTTTGATGAAACCCATACTTTTTTACTTTCAGGTTTAAAAACTATCCCATGATGGGCTAAAAGTTGGTTCAATGCTTTTTCATTTCCATAACCTATTTCTTTGTTCTCTAATCCCTTTTTATTTCGAAGAATGGAAACCGCATCTTTAATATCAATTTGTTCATTTTCTGAAATCAGTTCTTGCATCCTTTCAAAACGGTACATAGAATGACTCTCTTCTATCCATTTTATATTGCGTTCGTCACTATGATATTCTTCACTTTGAAAGTGATTACTACATATAAGTTTATTGGTGTTTTCTACTTCATAAACACCAAAATTATCCGGTGAAACTTCAATAATAACCGCTTTTTTATCCTTAGCACTGCCGATAAAAATGGCTTCAGATACAAATACTTCACGCTTTTTTGCAATGGCAACTGCCTCGTCTATAGTAGATGCATATTGAAGAATTTCGCGTGTTACTATAGATATTGGTGTTTTAGCAAGTAATGGAATTTTCGATTTTCCAGCATTTATAGTAACCGTTAGACCTTGGTCGTTCATTCCAGACACTACGCCAATCATTCCACCCCAAGTTACCGACATAAAATTGTGCCCTTTTGAAGGATTTACAAAAGAGATTATTTTTTCCTTTGCAAAGTCATCTCCAGCATAAAAATCGAAATTTCTTCCAATTAGCAGGTCATTATCGACTGTTTTATCTCCCCAAACAGCGAACGATGAACAACCAACCAGCATTAAGTCTTGCATTGCATGGCCTATATCGTGAGCCCCGTGCAAGTATAATATTCGCAAATAAGGCTCGCCAATTTCACTGAAATTCGATGATGAATATTGTGAAAGACCATAAATTTCGGTTTTATATTCCTCAGGAATATGTTGATACATTTTGCGATTGTACCAAGCCAAAAATTTACGAAGTAAGAATTGTTGAAACTTTGAAGGGATTATATCCTCCACCATATTAAAGATATAAGCCTCCTGACTTTGAAGTTGTTGCTGTGTAAGGCTTCCAGTTATTTCTCCAATTTGTAGGGGATTACCTTCTACATATAGTTCCCACAAACCTTGTTTGTTTTTTAAGAAGAAGTTATTTCCAGCGATAAAAGTAGAATCGTTGATTTTAATTTTTTTAGGAATTGAAGAATTGTAGCCACTCACATCAGGTCTATTGTTAATAGATTTTGACACTCCACACGAATTAAAAAGAAATATTAATAGCGCAAATGCAAGTAACTTTTCGGAAGTCTTCATCCTTATAAATTTTGATTATTCAGCTTGGCTACCCTATTATTTGTTTTCTTATAGGTACGGTTTTCTTTATAATCAATCCACTTCTGCCCAAATGATTTACGCATTATATTTTCGAAATGTCGCATAAAGAATACGTTGTAAAGCATATTCCCAAAACGCCCTAAATGCCTTGGAAAAGCTCGAAGTGTCATAGAAAAACCTCCATTTAGATATTTTATATAGTGCCAGTATCCGCTTGGCATATACAGCGCATCACCGTGTTCCATTGTCGCGTGAATTCCTTCAACATATTTTAACGCAGGATATTCTTCAAAATCGGGATTATCTAAATCGATGGTTTCTAAGTTGTGTACTGCAAATGGAATTTTATATAAATATTTCGTTTGCTGGGGAGAGAAAAGCAAAACACTCTTAGTCCCCTGAAAATGGAAATGCACTAAATCTGCTAAGTCCATGTCGTAATGTGGTAAAACCTTAGACCCTTCACCTCCAAAGAATAGTACTGGAAGACGTTTAAAAAATTTTAAACCAATATTGGGGTATTCAAAATCTTTTAGAAGTTCTGGCAACTTCACCTTAAGATCGTAGAAGAAAATTCGTAAATCGGTAGGCTTGGATTGTATAAGATCGATATAGTCAGACATTTTCATTTCAGTAGCAGGCTCGGCCGAGTTCTGCTTCCCTTTTGTAGGCTCGTTGTTATAAAGTGGAACCACCTGATCTCCAGCGTGTTTTTGAATATAGTCTAAGTTCCACATTTTAAATGCCTTCCAATCTTTTGTGAGCCCTTCGATTAAAACAGGCTTTTGAGGTTTGTAATATTTCTCAATAAACTCTTCCTTAGAAATATTCCGAACCCTTTCAATAGGTTTTGATTTGATTTGTGACATCTCTAAACTCTTTAAGTTATCCTTTCCGTATCCGAAGCTTCTAAAATTTTATTTAAAAGATATTCCCCTCCTAAAATTTCTGAACAAGTTACTACTCCACTAATTGTAACGCCTAAAATCCCGTGCATATTTAAACTTTGCCCAGTAAAATAAAGATTGTTGATTTTAGTACGTGGCGACACAAAAGATTTTAATGGACTATTAGCATCTTTAACATAGCCATACATCGACCCTTTACTACACCCAATATAATCACGGTAGGATAAAGGGGTTGAAGCGTAAACTGCTTCTATACAATCTCTTATATTGGGAAATTTTTTCTCTAACTCTTGAATAACTACCTCAGCCTTTTGCTCCTTAAACGCTTCATAAGTTTGTCCTCTCTCATTTTTATCGGCGGCTGTGTTAAAGGTATTTATCCAAGGTTCCATTTCTTCAAAACGCATATAAGTCATGACCGTTAAATTATCCCCATACTCATCTTCGTCTTTCTTAATTCCCATAGAAACCATATACACTTCAGGCCAACTTTCTTCAGTATACTTATGCGCATCCCAAATAGCGTTATAGTCTTTAAAATGATAGTAATTATGGTTTAAATATTTAAAACTATTAGGTTTTAATACTAAATAAAGACTAAAAGCAGCAATTGTACTTTCAATATTTTCAATACGCTTGGTGTAGGATTTCCTAAAATGATTTTCATCAATCATCTGCAGGGTCATCTTAGGGTCTATATTAGAAATAAATATATCGCCTTTTATTGTTTTCCCATTTGCAATTTCGACCGCTGAAACCTGTCCATCCTCAGTTACAAATTTTGTTACTTCATGGCGTTTATATGCCTTTCCTCCATTTTCACGTAGCCTAGCGAGTAATGCTTTGGTTATTTGGCTTCCGCCATTCAAACATCGATAAGAGCTTTCTATATAAGAGTTTACTGACAAAGCGTGCATATACAATGGAGTGCGATCCCCCTCCCCAGCATATAGCAAATTACTACCTCCTAAAACAGCTCGAAGTTTTTTATTATCTGTAATAGAATCTATAAAATCTTTAATTTTCACTTCAAAAAGTGAAGTGTTTTCATAATATGGTTTTCCGAGTTTAAGCCTATATAGCGGAAAGAAATCACAGGTTTCCTTCATTTTCTTACAATAGGCATCAATTGCCTGTTCTTCTTCAGGAAATTCTTCGAGCAGCGTTTTTTTAAATCTTTCGTAACCTTGTGCGTACTTGTATTCCTTCGGGTCATTGTCAAAAGAAATTCTATCAAAGCCATCCTCATCCATTTTTTTTAGTAAAATGTCATCAAGAATACCTAAATACTTAAAGTACCTATTCAGATTTTGACCTTCCGAAAGTCCTCCTATATAGTGAACCCCTGTATCAAATATGGTTTTATTACGTGAAAAGGTTTGTAGATTCCCGCCAAATTGTTGGTTCTTTTCGAGCACACAAACACTATAGCCTTCTTTGGCTAGTATAATTGCCGATACCAGCCCTCCAAGACCGCTACCAATAATTACTACATCGTATTTTTCAGTCGTTATGCTGTGGTTCTCGATAGCTTAAAAATTTTAATATTCGTATTTTGATGTATATTTTGATAGTCTAATGTAATAATATTTTCTTTCTCAACAAGGGATGCATCTTTCAGAAAGACAATGGTTTTCACCGAAATTTGCGGTAAAATGTCTCTTACCTCAGCAAGGTGTTTTTCTGAAGAGATTATTAGCATTTCTATATCTGCGTTCAACACAGCTGAGATAGACGATTTAAAATAAACCTTACCGTATTTATTAGTTATATAACTATTTTGAAGTATTACTCTCTTATCGGAATCTTCGATATAGCTGAAAATTTTTCTATCAGGCCCATCGAGATTTAAAAGAAAGTCGAGTTGCCCAATATCATCCGAAATATGTGCAATATTCCCACGCTTTTCAAGGTGTCTTAGGGTTTCGAAATACGGTGTAGCATTTTCTTTTAAATCCTTCTTTACAGCCTTATAAATTGAATCTCCCTTATATCGGTATTCTTCTAAAACAATATTGTGAAAGTATTTTACACCTTCAATTTCATTTCTAATTTTTAAAAACTCATCTCTAAAATACGCGCCTATTTGTTTTGCTTGTTGCCTATGACTTTCTCCGTACAAAGTTTCTTCTGCTTTTATACGTGGTAAGATCTTAACAGTAATGCTACCGTCTTTTATAATAAAGCTTCCCTTAGGGTTTACTTCGCTATTTCCGTGAATTAAAACCGGTAGAATATCCAAATTGAATTGGTTCGCCAAATAAAAAGCACCTTTGTGAAAACGTTTAATCTTATTGGAATCACTTCTAGTACCTTCTGGAAAAGCCATCAACGAATACCCTTCTTCAATTTTCTTTTTTAAAGGTTCTAAGCTATTTTCAATTCCACTTGATACCGGGTAAAAATCTGCTTTTTGCACTGCTTTCCCAAATATTGGCGAATTATAAACCCAATCGTTGACCAAAAAACAAATCTTAGGATTCAACATCCCCACCGCCAAAATATCTAGGAAGGAAGTGTGATTGGCTATAATAATAGCAGGTTTTGAAAAATCCTCACCCGATTTATTAATTATAGTTTTCCTCACAAAGGGATTGGTGTATAATACCGATCTAAAGAATTTCGATATTACTTTATGAAACCATCCCATGGAAGTTTTCTTACTAATTGGTAAAATTGGCATTAAGGTCACACTGTAGATTGAAAGCAATATTCCTCCTAATCCGAAATAACTAAACGATAATACCGAATGCACAAACATTCTAGGAGTTATAGGGCGTTTTTTTGAACTGCCTATAAAAAGCTTAAATAATAACGGTTGCACTGTAAAGGCTGTAAACATTGCTGAAAATATTCCGATAATCGAAACTATAGATATGGAGTACAATGCCGGATGTTTAGCAAAAATAAGAACGCCAACCCCAAGAATCGTGGTTAAAACCGACAGTACTATTGATGTTTTATTGGTAACCATTACTTTTTCACCTGTGGCAAGTTCTTTTAACAGGCCTTTAGTCATAAAAATGCTGTAATCGATTCCCAATCCAAAAATAAAAGTGGAAATTATAATATTAAAAATATTGAATTGAATATTTAGCAATCCCATTACCCCTAAGGTTAGAAACCAGGTTAGAAAAATTGGGGTAGCGGTAACTAAAGTGAGGGAGAAACTTCGGAAGAACAAAAATAATATTAACAAAACCGCTAGTAAGCAATACCCAATTAAACTATTGAAATCGTTTTTAAGGTTTCCTAAGAAGGTTTCATTCATTTCCTGTCTATCAATAACATAGGTATTCGGGATTTTCTTAAACTTATTTTTAATGTCAGAAACATCTACATTCTCCAATTTAACTAGCGTAGTAATTGTTGTAAACCCAGCTTCTGTAGTGATATAATCTTCAAGAATAATAGATGGAATTTGCTGATAATCCTCAGGTTTTAAAGTGTTGAAGTCTTTATTCAGAAAATCGTAAAATTTACTAAAAGTCGAAGGTTTAAAACCAAGTTCTTCGCCGCTGTCAATAAGATTGTTTGCCGTACTATCCTTTCGAGATTTACTCCAAAACTGTTGCCAAACAGCTATTTTATTTCTTTGGTCACGCTGTGAATGTACTAAGGCTCCAATAGAACTAAAACTGCTTATTTTATCATCTTCTTTAAGCAACTCTAAAGTAGCGTGTATAGAGTCGTTTAGCTGAAGCGTACTTTCCACAGATTTCCCATAAGTCGCTAAGTAGACCGATTTTGAGGAGATATCTGTCAACTCATCCAAATGTTGCATTGCCGTTTTTAACGCCTCAGGCTCATAATTCAGTTTTGAAATATCTTTATTAAACTCAACCTTATTAAAGGTAAATAGACATACCGCTAAAACCGCTCCTAAACCTATTAACAACCATTTATTTCTATGGTAAGGATAATCGGCGATTTTATCCAACACATTAACTTGTTGCTTTTGCGAAAGTGGATTTTTGTAAACTAATGGAATAAATAAAAGTGCAAAAACCGAAGCACCTAAAACACTAACTGCCGCAAACATTCCTAAATCCTGTAAGGCTTGAGAATCTAAAAATAACAAGCATAAAAATGCTAACGCAGTTGTTAAACTGCTCATCAATATTGGTTCTGCTACATCTTTATATAAACTTTCTACCGTTTCATTATTGCGAATATGAGTGAGTATATGAAGTGAATAATCCAATGTTACCCCCAGCAAAACTGAGCCTATCCCTAATGAAATAGCAGAGATATTGTCTCGAACTAAATATAATAGTGCAACAGCTAAAAGTCCACCGAAAAGCGTCGGCACAAACAAAATTATGGGAACATATATCTTTCGGTAAAAGAATATGAAAACCAGAATCAGTAACGAAAACGCGATACCTACGGTAAATTGTATATCACTTTTAATTTGCTGGGCATTAGCCACTGCAATTAACGCAGCTCCAAAATACTCACTTTTTACTTTTTCTGAATACTTGAGATTTAAAGATTTTTGTAGCGCATATAGTTGTTTGGCAAACTTGCTGTTCTCTGATGTCTCACTACTAGCATATTGCGGAGTAATAAAAAGAAGAAGATTTTTTTCATCCTTACTTACTAAAAACCCATCTTTTAATACAAATTCGTCGGTGACACCAAGCTGTCTAAGTTTTTTTAAGGCGATTAGTGAAAGCCCTAAAGGGTCTTTGAGAATAATATCTTTGGTTACTATTCCAGATGGGGAAATAAGTGTTTTGTAATTTGTTGCTGTTATAGCCGAAACACTGTCTTTTTCAAGTTTGTTGGCAATGGTTATGTAGTCATCTTTATCAAGAAATAATGGCAAATTATCGTACACAAAATTTACAGTACGAAGTAAATCATCATCGTTTACTTTTCCTCTAATGTTTTTGATGTATTGAGATGAGTGAGTTTGTAAGCTATCGATAAATTCTGAAGCGTAATCGGTAAGTTCTTCTACGGCTACATCATCATTTTTCTGAAGGGTGACAATAATTTTATCAGTAAAATTTACTGACTTTAATACTTTCTCAAGATTTTTAGACTCTCCTTCTACAGGTATTAATTTAGAAATATCTTCTTCAAATTGAATTTTGGTAACAAGGAATACCAACCCTGAGAGCAACAATAAGAAGATAATTGCGCTTTGGGACTTATTATTTTGGAGAAATTGATATGCCTTAAAAAACCATTTACCCATTCTTAAATATCTTTTTACGCTCAAATAACGTTAAGACTAAATATCCTGCAAGTCCGCAGAAAATTGCTGCAGAAATTGAAAGAGCCAAACTGCCAACAATATAAGATTTTAAATATTTCACTAGCTCTAAACTAGGATCTATTTCATTAAATGAAAGAACAAAGTTTTCACCTAGAAGCCAACTCCCAAGTTTTAAACTGAAATATAGGATAAACGGTATAAATGGAGGCAAACTCACATTAGAAAAAGCAAATGCAATAACCTTATTTAGCTTTAAAAGAATGGCCAAAAATATAACCGATACAGTATGAAAACCCCAAATTGGAGACAAGCCTATAAACACTCCTAAAGCGATTGAAAAAGCTTTCTTTTCAGCAGAATCATCGCTTTGAAGTAAGTCTTCCATCAAGAACCTTTTAAGTCCTTTTTTTTTTAATTTCCTAAAGAGATCTCGTGGTTTAATATATAGGAAGGTAACAAGTACAAGCCAAGTGTTTAAGATACTTATTCGTGTGAAATCTTTAAACGGACGAAAATGCGTAACTCTGTTTTCCAACTCATAGTGAATTTGAATTGGAATGTTTTTCACTTCTATCCCACTCCAGGCAGATTTGACTATAGCTTCAATTTCAAATTCAAACTTATTGGTGTAAAAGTTTAAATCTTTCATCGCGTGAATCGGATATAATCTAAAGCCAGACTGGGTATCTTTTAAGCGAATTCCCGTTTCTACCCAAAACCAAAAATTTGAAAACTTGTTTCCAAAACTACTTTTCTTTGGTACTCCCGTTTGCCCCATATTTCGTGCGCCGATAAGGAGTAACTTTTTGTTTTCTGACGTTTCTAAAGCTTCTGTAAAAACTGGAATATCTTCTGGAAAATGTTGCCCATCACTATCAATGGTAATAGCGTAATGATAACCCAAACTTTCAGCGTGTTTAAAACCCTGTCGCAGTGCATTCCCCTTTCCTTTATTTTCTGCAAGGCTAATTAATTCCAATTGCGGAAACTGTAGCAATATTTCTGAAGTTGAATCTGTGGATCCATCATTCACCACAATTACATTTTCAGTGTAAACCAAAACACCTTCAATTACCTGTCGCAAAGTCTTGTGATTATTATAAGTAGGAATAATCACACAACATTTCAGGGAATTAAGTTTTTCTGAATGTAGTTTTTGGCTCATTATGAAGTTTTATTCTAAGTGTCCTCTGTGTCTTTGCGGTGTATAAATACCACTGAGGAATAGAGCACGCAACAAATATAAGTTATTGCAGTTTAAGTAACGGTTTTGCTTAAGCTATTTCAACCCTACCTTTTCAGTTTCATTATAACTATTAGAGTTTAAAACAAAATCTTTTACAATGGTTTTTAAAGTATTAGAGGATAGAGTTCCGAAATTTTTTAAAATAAAATCTTTATCCGTCTCAATATTTTTGTGATACCCTAAGAATTTTGGCGAATTTTCCTGAACTGATAAACGGATATATCTAATTTCGGTATTCTGTGAATCTAACTCTATAGCAGATTCAAGCAAAGAAACCCCTTCTTTAAAAAAGTCTTTCTTATCGCGCTTATTTTTAGAAAATTTGGCTTTTAATGTCAATATTGCTCCTTTGTAGGCAAGCAATACAGAATTGCTGGATGTACCTGTTTTTGCAAGTTCGCCATACAATTTCTCAGTTATTTCAGTGCTCTCAACTGCTTTTGGGTATTGCGCACGAATTTCTCCTAAATCTTGGGCGTTTCCAATAAAGGAAATGAAAAAAAATAATATAAAAATACTTTTCATAGTTGTAAGTTTTAAATCTAACAGGTTTTAATCCCTTGTTAGGCTTCGATAAATATTAAATAATTTTAAACGTAGCACTTAACTTAAGAGCTATAGTGTCTTCGAAAGACGTAGTATTTTTAACCTTTACCTCTCCATTTTCTTCAGTAATATCTATAGCAAGCTTCAATTCTGAATTCTTTTCGGGATTGATAATTGCCATAAACTTTATATTGGAAGAAACCGCCAAAAACAATTCCTTGTCTACTGTTTTTTCAGTGAGCTCCTTTATAATCTGAATCATACAAACTCCTGGCATAACTGGATTGCCAGGAAAGTGTCCTTTAAAAATATCGTGATTTTTGTTTAAGTGAACTTTTGCTAAGATGCCTTTTTCGGTCTCCTCGACAGCAATTACTTTGTATAAACCTTCTATGAGCATATTATTCTTTTTTGAATTTTTCCAAGTCTATCGTTAACTTGAAGTTGTTGTGTTTAATGCTTATAATATCTGCAATTTCTTGTTCAGTTGAAGAAAAATTAACCTCAACCTTTTCTTTTCTTTTAGTTGTATTTATAATTTTTTGAAGCTTTCCAGTTTCTTTTTCAAAAAAGTAATAATTGAAACGTTCCTCGGACTGTGCTTTATAAACATAATGCGATTCAGAACTAAAAGCTTCCAAAACACCAGATTTTTCGGTTATCAATAATTTGAAATCGTCTCTCAAAATATTAATTATAAATTCTTTATCTAAATCTTCAACAATAAAATTCTTGGTAAACTTATCTCCATCAAACTGAAAGTCTAATAATTTACTTCCAAATTCAGTTGTAAAAACTACTCTGTGATTTATTGGGCCGATTTTTTTTACAATTAATATTCCGCCGAAATTTTTATTGTAAACCTTGATTTTCGCTTTATAAACATAGTCTATTTCTGGATTGGAAAAATATTGATTTTCGACCACTTTATTTAACTTGGCAACCTCATTCAAATCTATTGGTCGCAATCCTTCTGTGGTTTTTAACGAGCAGGAAGTTAAAGAGAAAACAAGGGATAGACTAATTACTAAAAACCGAATCATTAATCTTACTGTTTAAAACTCGATTGCTAAATATAATTCTTGTAAAGTCTTTTGAAGGCTCAATCATTTTTACCTCGTGAACCTGTGTGTCGTCTTTATTGAAAAGCAATTCGAAAGAAGCTATATAATTAGCTATTTTTTCGTCCTTAGGTACAAAAACTGCTTTGAAATATTTTGACGTTTTATAAAATGAAACTGTAAAATCGGCGTCGTCAAACATATTGCCTTTTACGCTATTTACGATAAGTTCATTTAACTTCTTAAAGAGATTGCTATTTCCAATATCAACTTTACTTTTAGTACCTCCATCATTAATAAGCAGCTTATCTTCTTTAAAAATTACGCTGTATTGATAAGGATTTGTATACTCCCATTTTACCAAATTTGGAGCTTTAAACACCATTTTCCCTGAAGTTTTTACATCGTTCGCTAAAAAGTCTAGGTGCTTGAATTGCACAAAATCAGCTTTAATTGAATTGGTGCTTTTTGCAGTAGTGATAACTTTTTGTTTGAAAGCAGAAATTTCAGAGGCACTCATCCCAATTTCTTGTGCTGCCACGCCACTACCGATTAAAACAAAAACTAGTAAAAAAAGATAATTACGCATATGGTTCTATTTCTAGCAAACGGTCTACCGAAACCGACTGCAATTCGTGCGGAGTCAAAGTTAACAATAACTGTTCCAATACGGCAACGGATTTTGAACTGCTATCGTGAAGTAATACAATATCACCTTTTCTAAGGTTAGGAATAATTCGGTTTAATATCTTTTCTTCCGAAAGATTCGTAGTATCCAAACTGCGTTTACTCCAACCAATAGAGTGATGACCAGTTTTTTTCAGTGCTTTCTTGATATTCGGATTTGTTACACCAAATGGAGGACGAAATAATTTAATTTTCTTTCCTGTGATTTCTTTCAGAACGGAATCAGATTTTTTTAAATCGGCTATAATTTTTTCAGAAGAAAAAAAGCCAAATGAATTGGAGTGCGAAAATGAATGATTTCCTATAGTATGTCCATCTGCTATTATTTCACGGACTAAGGCTGGATGCTTTTCAGCGTTTTTTCCAATTATGAAAAAAGTAGCTTTTGCGTTATGTGCCTTTAAAAGCGAAAGAACTTTTGGTGTATATTCTGGGTTTGGTCCATCGTCGAAAGTGATGGAAATATAGTTTTTTGTAGTTTTATAATTGTGGTTTAATGACTCTAAATGATAATTCCATTTTATTTGAAAAGACCCAATAGCGGTAATTACTATCCAAATAATTACAAATAATACGTAAAGCCAAACCGGAACATCACCAAAAAAACCTGTTAGCAGCAATCCAAAAAAGATCACTAAAGCTAAGGCGTTTATGGTGTAGAATTTCAACATTTTTTCAGGAGTACAAGACTGTGGTTTTCACCGCGATATTGATTGTAACACAAAACAATATTAGTTTCTGTTGATTCAATATTGTTCAAATTCACTATAGCTGGAATTTGTTGTGTTTTAACAATTTTTGAAGCCAACCAAACTCCAAATGCCGACACCGTATTATTTTCTCCAACTAGGTGTTTATAGTAAACCTGTTTAGTGTTTTTAAAGATTTTTTTTGATAGTTGATTGTAATATCCATCAAAATCTACATCACCATTATTACCGAGCACCACAAGGTCTAAGTCTTCTATTTTTAGGTTATTTTCTTCTAAAAAGTTTTTTATTGTTTCAGAAACTTTGTCATTTTTAAGAGTATTGTATGTTTCAACAGCAAGTAACTCAGCATAACTGCTTTCTTTCTTATCGTTAGAAACCACGAAAAAATTAGCACCTTCACTAAACACAGCACCTTCAGTATCCGATTTTAAAACTTCTGAAGTTGTTACTGGCTCAGGTTTAATGTGATTGATAACTCGATGAACATTGGTAGTGTGTGCACCTAATTCTTCTACTCCACCTACTAATATATTATTTACTTCGTCATTTTCTAGTTGCATTTTGGCATCTATCAAAGCCGATTCAAACGAAATAGCAGAATGAACATAAGTGAAATTATAAGCTTTACATTCCATTCCTAATGCTATTTGCCCGGCAACTGTATTATGTGTGCTTTGTATAAAGGAAGTTGGAGTTAAATATTGCTCGTTGTTATCAATAATAGCACTGACAAATTTTTCAGAATCGATCATACACCCCATTCCTGTCCCTGTAATTATAGCATCTACAGTTTCAATCCCTGCTTCTTTCATTGCAAGTTTGGAAGCTACCACACCCATTTTAATTCCTTTTGCCATTCGTCTAGCAGCTGCAGGAGGTATGTGTTCTTTATAGTTCGGGTCGAAAGCTGGGATTACAGTTTCGTTATACTCAATAATATCATCTAAAAAAGATGCACTCTCAAAGGTTTTTTGAGGTGAAATAGAAGCAATACTATTAATATATACCTTTTTCATTAAGCTTCTTTAGAAAAGATAACAGTTGAACAATTACCGCCAAACCCCAAAGAATTTGAAAGTACGGCATTTAATTCTTTCTTCTTTAATTCGGTTTGTGGAATTAAATTGAATTCTTTCATCGGAGTTTTAAAATTCAGGTTGGGAAAAATTACCTTTTCTTGTAAGGCTAAAACTGAATATACAGCTTCAATCGCTCCAGCTGCGGCCAAAGTATGACCGGTATATGACTTTGTTGAACTAAATTCTGGCATTTCATCCTTAAAAACGCGAAGTATAGCCCTCCCTTCCGAAAGATCGTTATTTCCTGTTGCAGTTCCGTGAGCGTTTATATAATCTATATCAGACGGATTTAAATTGGCGACTTTTAATGCTTTTTCCATCGCTAGTGTTGCCCCATCACCATTATCAGAAGATGCTGTTTGGTGAAATGCATCATTGGCATTTCCATATCCTTTAACATAAGCGAGCACCTTTTTATTTTCTGCTTTTACTACTTTATCACTTTCTAAAACTAGATAAGCAGCTGCTTCCCCAAGGTTTAATCCTTTTCTATTTTCGTCGAAAGGAGTGTTAAAGGTATCGCTTAAAATCATTAAGGTTTTAAATCCGTTGATGGTAAATTTTGAAAGACAATCAGCTCCGCCTACTATTACTCTATCTAATTTTCCAGATTTTATAAGTCGGGCTCCCAACATAATTGCATTAGCAGCAGAAGAACAAGCGGTACTTATGGTTGTTACAAAACTTTCTTCAATCCCTAATTGCTCTGCAATTTTTTGAGTAGAGTCACCAGCGTGATGACTTTCAATATATTTCTGAGGTTCTTTTTCGGTGAGATATTCGTAATAGTATTTTTCGGTCATATCCATCCCGCCTACACTGGTACCCGAAACAATGCCTGTTTTATATTTTTTAATTTCGGTTATTCCTGCTCGAGCAATGGCTTCTTTTGCTGCAATAGCACCTAACATCGCAGTACGCGAGTAGTTATTTTCAGGTGGAAGACCGAGTTGAGCGATTAATGCATCGTTTGTGAATTTAATTTCACCAACCATAATTTCTTCGCGTTGTATGGTTTTAATATTATCAACACGTGTAATCCCTTTTTTTTGATTTATAAGCGCATCAAAGTTTTCCGCTACATTGTTTCCAATGGCCGAAATTATCCCCATTCCGGTTATCGCTACGCCTTTACTCATTTAAACAAGAGACTTTATAATAATTTGAAAATGGTTTTGACTACCCTCAGTCTATAAATTTAAAAATTACTTTGTGCGGTTTGCTTCTATATAATCTGCCATTACTTGTACAGATTCAAATATCTTGCGTCCTTCTTTCGGGTCACTCAAACGGATACCGTAATCTTTGTCCAACATTACGATAAGCTCCAAAGCATCAATAGAATCTAAGCCAAGACCATCGCCAAAAAGTGCGTCATCGTCTGCAATTTCTTCAACTGAAACATCTTCAAGGTTTAGTTGCTCAATTATTTTTGCCTTTAATTCTTCTTTTAATTCGCTCATAATAAATTATATAATCTGTTTATTTCTTCAGTGTTATGTTCTATTTCGCCTTTGCTATCAACTAAATATAAAAAAGCTTCATAGCTATTTTCATCAAAATCTATCCAGCCGCATAATACCTTTTCTGCTTTGTTATTTTTCAATAAATTATTGGCATACAGATATAAATGCTCGGCATTGAAGCGGTCAAAGATAAAAAAACTATTCTCAGAATAAAGCTTGTATTTTATACTTATCTCCCCAAGACATATATTCGGTAAAGTGTAAACAAAAACTGCCGGACTAGGGAAGTATTCCTCTATATTTTCAATTGATTTTTGGTGTTTTCTATCTGTATCTAAACTCGATGCATTGTTTGAGAATATCAGGGCAATATTGTTTTCCTCTTCACTTAAGTTTTCTTGCTTTAACAATACATCAGCCGCTAGAAATGCCAGCTTACTGAGGTTATCCATTTTGAAAAACTTAGAATAACTTGTCTTTAAATTTTTATATGCACTTCTTATAAAGTTTGGAAAATCAGCATTATCTTCTTTAAAAATCACATTACCGTTTACTAAAACAGTTTGGTTTTTAATATGTGAATAGCTTTTTATGTAAAGTTTATTCGTCAATTTTATAATTCTTTAAAATCTCAAGTTCTTGTATATGCTCAAATTCACTGTTTTATAATAATTTCTTTTTACAAATAAGCATAGTATGATACTCCCCGATTTTACAATCTTCGTGTAATTGCAAGCCGGCTTTTTCAATTAATTTAATAAATACACTCGCAGGGTACATTTTACTATTTCCATTTGCAAGTACTGTAAAATAAAGTGAAGTTGCCTCTAATATAAACTGCGAAGCTTTAAATGCTTGTCTATCTGTAAAGGTTTCTACAATTATCAACTCGGCATTGTCACTCATCGAATCTGCGCAAGTTTTCAAGATTTTCAAAATTTCATCTTCTGAAAAACAATCCAAAAACTGACACATCCAAATAAGATCTGCACCTGTTGGTATCTGTGGGTTTTCGGAAAGCCAATTTATGGGGTGACCTGTAATCCTGTCCTTAAAGCCTCGTTTTTCAGCATTGACTAAAGCCATCTCTAATTGTCCAGGTAAATCTACAATAGTAATATTTACGTCTTTATTAAATTCGGCACATTTCATTGAAAACTTTCCGGTATTACCTCCAACATCAAATAGCGTTTTTATGTTTTTCTGAAATATCTTTTGAAGCGCTTCATCAAAAATATTATCTGAATAATGATGATCGAAATCAAACCAAGCTTTTTGTTCTTCTGGTTGTAATTTTGAAAGCCCTTCGTAGATAGTTGGCCATTCACCTAATTCCTTAAGCCCTTCAGGTTTTCCTGTTTTTATAGCATCGTTTAAATGAAAAAGACCTTTGTAGCAAACTTCATTAGTAAAATTGAGGTTTACGCTTGTTGTAGTGTCGTAGTTTAAAAAGTAACCAACCTTAGACAACTCATACTTTCCTGCTTTACATCTATTAACGATATTTGATGTTTCTGCAATTTCCAGAAGTACCCCGACACCATAAGGACTTAGCGAAAGTTTATCAGAAATTTCTTCGGCAGTTGGTCCTCCACCTTTTCTATTCTCAAAGATATAATCTAGGATTCCTAATTTCCGAAGCGAAACTGAAGCCTGAAATACAAAGGGAGCAAAGGCTATGCGATGCGCTTCTTCCAAAGCTTCAAATGCGTTAATATTCTTTTTATTTGCTTGCATTATGGTTGGTTAATTGGTTGTTTTTTGAAAAACTATTGCTGTATTACAACCTCCAAAACCTGATGCAGTTTTTAGGAAAACATTCAAGGTTTTCGGTGTATTGGACGTTATTATGTTTATATTTTGTGACACTCCAAGTTCGGTAAATCCTTTAGAAGAAAAAAGTAAATTTTTCTTTACAGAATGCATCCCCACGATAGTTTCTAATAATCCAGAAGCACCTAAAGTGTGTCCGAAATATCCTTTTAAACTATTTAAAGGTACGTTTTCTAATCCTAATCTATTGAATGCAATTGCTTCCATTTCATCGTTAAATGCGGTAGCAGTTCCGTGAGCCGACACATAATCGATATCTGCTGCCTTTACCCTTGCCTCTAACATTGCTGCTTTAACACTTCTATATAAACCTTCACCAGTTCGTGACGGACCTGAAATATGATTTGCATCATTACAAGTAGCGTCGCCTAAGATTTCAACAGTCTCACTATTTAAGTGATCTTTTGAAGAGGTAACTAGAATACTTGCTGCCACTTCGCCCAGGTTAATTCCTATTCTGTTTTTATCGTAAGGCTTACAAGGTTCGGATGAAAGGGCTTGAAAAGAATTAAATCCAGATAATATAAATTTAGTAACTAGATCTCCACTTGTAATAAAAACGTGGTCGTATTTTTTTTCAGCAATAAAACGCTTTGCTGCCGAAATTGCTAAAATTCCAGAAACACAAGCATTAGAAACGATTATTGCCTCATTTTTAAACCCGAAGAAATCCTTCAGCGTTTTTCCTAACTCACTTAAATATGAGCGACTTTCGTCGAAATTACTTTCACTTTCAAGTACGTCAATATTTCCTTTAGTGGTTGAAATTATAAGCCCAACCCTATCATTTAAAGTTATTGAAGATGCATCTATAACTTTTTTTAACGACAGAATTAACATCTGTTCAAGCTTTGTATATTTTGAAGCGTCTGATATTTTGTTGAATTCTTCCCTTACTACTTCCGAAGAAAGTAAGGAAGCGCAAAATGGTTGAGGTAAGAGAGAATTGTTGTTATATCTATCTAATCCTGAAACGTCATTAGACATTTTTTCAATAACAGTTTCAGAATCAAATCCAAGACTTGAAAATATATTATTATATGAAAGATATGTTTTATTCATTTTTAAACTCCCATTTTCTCTCTCCACTTAGCAAAAAACTCTGGCATTGTAAGTGAGAGCTTTCCGTCTTCATTTAAAAAAACTTGAATAGTTTCACCCACACATACTTCTTTCCCTTCAGGGTTATAAATTTTGTATTTAAAGATCATTTTTGCTGCACGTGAGGGTATAAATGTGGTTTTGATAGTTGCCACATCTCCATATCGCAATGGTAATTTATGCTCACAAGTAGATTTAACAATTGGCGAGGTATATCCATTGGCCTTTTGCTCTAAATACGAAATACCGTGTTCGCGGCCAAAGGCTTCTCTACCATCTTCAAAGTATTGTATATAATTCCCGTGCCAAACAATTCCTAATGGATCGGTTTCGGTGAAACGCACTCGTATTTCAGAAGTAAAACTTATTTCATTTTTTTTATCAGACGGCATTTTTACTACGATTATAAATTATTGCTATTAAAATTGTTAGCAGGAAAAACAGCAATAATAATGAAATTTCAGGCAGAATTTTAACAAAACTCACATTTCTTAAAAATACATCATAAAATGCTTCCAAGCCCCAATTCATAGGAGATATTTTTGAAATCAACTGCATAAATTTTGGCATCACAAATACTGGAACCCAAACACCTCCTAGTGCTGCTAGTATTACTACCATTGTTGCTCCAAATGGCGCTGCTTGCTCCTGCGTTTTTGCTATCGTCCCTAAAAGCAACCCTAAGCCAATGGCAGCCAATCCTGAAAATAAAGCTACAACATAAAGCAAGGGTAGTTTACCCGATACATCCACTCCAGGAAGTCCGATAGCCGGAAAAAGATATATTCCCACCAATAACATTAATGTAAATTGAATAAGGCAAACCCCTAGATAAACTATCGTTTTTCCTCCTAAAACCGTGGCATAGTTCACAGGTTGAGTTCGTAATCGAACAAAAGTTCCTTGATTCTTTTCTTTAACTAGATTTATTGAAAGCGGAACAATAATAAAAAAGATTGCAAACAATGTCCAAGCTGGAACGTTGTGTTGGGCCGAGTTTGGAATAATCTCTTCATTGTTTTTGGTAGGTAAAATTTCCTTAAAAGCAATAAAATTATCTGTATCAAATATCGACTCGTCTTGGTCTACCGCTAATTCAGATTGAAAAGCTTTGTAAATACTTTGGGTTTCAATTTTTGAAATCATTTTATCGATTCCATTTTTAACTGAAGATTTAAAACTTACTTGTGTAGCTGGATCAAAGTAAAGTCGAACTTCCTTAACGGGAATAGTTTCTTTTTCAAAAAGCAAACTATCTTCCTCCAACCCAAATTTGGATAAAATCCCTTCAACATTTTGATTTACTTTCTTCTGAAGAGACGTAGAGAGACTTTCAGGAATTACGATAGCTAGCTGATATTTTCCTGCGAAAACAGCTTCTTTCGCTTCGTCTTCCGATTTTTTTTGAAGAATTTCAAAAGAATTAGATTCGGAAAGGTTCTCAATAATACTCTTAGAAACTTCCCCTTTATCATTATCCACTAACAGCACAGGGATTTTAATGTCGCTAATAGTTTTAAACGTACTATCCTGAACCAAAGTAATAACAATCAGCAATAACATTGGCATCACGAAAAGAATTGCTATTCCGCCTAAATCGCGAAAAAGCAATAATGTTTCTTTATATGTTGAGGCCCAGAGTTTATGCATAATCGCGAAGGGCATTACCCGTTCTTGCCAAAAACACATCTTCGAGGTTATTGGCAGTGGCTTGGTTATTTATTAATTCGGAAGGGATACCTTCAACAATAATTTTTCCATTATCGATTATAGCAACACGCGTACAAAAAACCTCAGCTTCGTTTAAATGATGCGAGGTGTAAACAATAGTTGTTCCCTGCTCGTTTAAATATTTTAGATGATCTATAATTACGTTTTTTGATTGTACATCTACCCCAACCGTAGGTTCATCGAGAAATAATACTTTTGGTTGATGAAGAATTCCCGCTATTAAGTTTACACGGCGTTTCATTCCTCCAGAAAAAGTTGCTGTTTTTTTATTAGCAAATTTTGAAAGCCCCATTATCTCCAAATGTTGCTTGATAGATTTTTTTAAGGCTTCTCCTTTTATACTGTACATACTCCCGAAATACTCCAAGTTTTCATATGCCGTAAGTGTTGGGTACAGTGCATATTCCTGCGGAACTATTCCTATTAGTTGTTTTAGTTGATTTTTATGCTTTTTAAAATTCAAACCATCAATAGTAAACGTACCTGAAGTTGGTTTTAACAGTGAAGTTAGCATTGAAATTAGCGTGGTTTTACCTGCTCCGTTTGGGCCGAGTAAACCGTAAATTTCACCCTCCTCAACTTTCAAATCAAGGTCCTTAACTGAAAAGAATTCGGCGCCCTTGTATTTTTTTGAAAGTTGATTAATTCGTATCATTGGCTGTACTAAATCCCTCTAAGGGATCTTAAAACTTAATTAGATTGCCTTTTTCAATTTCTTAAAAAACACTTTTTCTAAGTCGGCTATATGGTCTAACTGATTTGCTACTTGGTTATAATTTTCGGATTGGCCTGCTTCATTTCGCGATCTATTTTTATAAATCCTCGAAGCTTCGACGGCAAAATCACGCCATAAATCACCTATTTCAGTCATTTCTTTTGCAAGTTCTATTAGTTTTTCATTTCCTAACAACTTACCTGATTCTTGAAGAAATGCTGCATAAATATATCGAAATCCACCGCCCCCAGTTCCTATTTCTTCCTGCATTCGCACTACTTGCCCTAAATAATGATTCGCAGTTTTAATTCCTTTTTTCTTAGGCCATTTACGAATTAAATTTGCAATAGTTTTAACCCCTTTTACTCCAACGAATGGAACTGGCGCAAGCATGGTTTTACAAGTATCTTTAATACCTGCCACAATAGCTTTTTCAAGTTCTAGTTTTTCAGGAAAAGAAATAGGGTAATACATATGCCCTTTAGGTGCAAAGGCCCCTTTAGCAAAACGCACTTTTTCCAATTCTTTTTCAGAAAGCGAAGTGACTTCTTCCATTACTGGATCGCTAATTAAATAACGGTCATCTTGTTTTCCATACACAACCATATTGTGAGCGTTGAAATGAAAACGGTATTCATCGGGAAAATATAAAAGATTGTAAACGCCCACTTGTAAACCAACAGGATTGTTGCGTTCTAAATTTTCATCTAACCTAGTTTGCGCTTCCTTAGGGTTTCTGAACTTTTCACGCTTCATTTTTATACCTGTGCGCTTGGCGAATTTTTTAAAAATATGACCGGGCATAGCGCGATATGTAATTACAGGCGCATGATTTACTTTGAGAAATGGTATATAACAGAATAGTAATCCACTGCCGATACCAAAAACCATAGGCTCGCTAACACTAAAGCCATTGTGCTTCATCAAATTTGAAACTACTCCGTTCTCACAATGAGCAGCTTGATGGTGGGTAAAGTTTATTATGGTTTCTTCTTTCAATATTAATATTTTTAAACACAAATCTAAATAAGTAACAACTATCGTAGTTATAGAGTTGCGGCAATTTGTATTCGATTAAATTTTAGTTTAATTTGATGAATAATGAAATTTAAAAATGCTCATTTAAAGAGTTAAATGGTTTACTTTACATTTTTTAACTCTTCCATTGAAACTTCAAAAACCTCAGCGTATTTCTGCAAAGTATTTGTTTTTAATTTTTTAAAAACCGAAGGTTTAAAATGTCTTTTCACCCTCCATTGCCATAAACCAACATAGCTTGCTAAAATCCCAACATCCATTTTATGGAGTTCCATATAATATTCAATCGGACTAGTTTTTCCTGCCAAAACACGTTTCTTGGCATCCTCAATTCTTTCGTTAATTTCATCAATTGCATTATTTAATGCCACTGTCTTAGGCTCCCATCCGGTGCTATTTGCTGTGGTATATTCACCATTTTCGTCAACCGCATAACAGAGTTCGCGAAAATTTGCAGATTCTAAATTACTCTTATCTTGTGGTACTTCTTCCTTTTTCATTATCAGACCTCATGTATTAAAAAATTCATAGTAGAAGATACAATTAATTTTTCATCGATATAGGTTTCAGTGTCTAAACTGCACATTGTCATTTCGCCTGTGTCATACCGTGAAAGGAGTTTTGCCTTTGTTTTTATAGTTTCACCTACTTTCGGCAACTGAAGTATTTCCACTTTTCTTACAGCACTTATATAACCAACTAGCTTGTTGCCCGTTCCTTTCAAGTCGTCTTTATCAAAAAATGTTTGTCCAACAACTCCAGAGGCTGCTTGTGCAGCATTTTCAATAAGTCCAGTTTCCGATAGACTTCCGTTTTTTATAAAAACACAATCTTCAGCTATATAAAATTCCGTTGCCACAGAATCACTGTTTATCTCCACAACGGAATCTACCATTAGCATCGGTTTACGATGTGGTAGAAAATTTGAAATATCAATATCTAAAATATCGGTAGACTTCATTAGTTAGCTAATACAGTTTTCATTTCACTACATGCAATTACTTTTCCATCGCATTCAGTTTCAACATTAACAAGTGTAACCCCCATAATATCGTGGAGTATATTTACGGTTGTTTTTAATTCTGCTCCCACTTCTGGAAGTTTAAAAATTTCAGCTTTTTTTATGGCTCCAATATAACCTATTGGGGCTTGCTCATTTTTTAAATGATATTGATAACCCGTATAAAGTGCAACCGATTGAGCCATATGCTCTATTAAACCAGGCGCCGTAAACATTTTGTTTTGAGTGAAAATATTTTCTTCGGAAATGGTAAAGCCAGACACTACTTTATTCTCTTTAAAGTGAAGTAATTTGTCTACCATTACAAACGGCGCTTTCTGCGGAATCAATTTTCCGATGAAATTTTTGTCCGTTATTTCTTCCGTAAAATTAATCATTTATACTACGGTTAGGTATGCGTAAGAATATGCAAAACGCGCACTTTCAGGAACCTGAAGGAAAATTCTATCTCCTTTTTTAAGTTTTCCAGAATTAATTAACTCCTCCAACATTAGGTAAATTGAACCTGCTCCTACATTCCCTACCTTTTGCAGATTTAAAAACCATTTTTCCCAAGGCATATGAAGGCCTTGATTTTCAATTTCTTTATATAAGTTTTCTTTAAAGTAATATGAAGAAATATGCGGTAGGTAATAGTCGATATCATCTTCTGTGATGTTGTGCTTTTCCATAGCCAACTTCATGCTTGCCACACCTTTTTGAAGGATGTTTTCACCGAGCAATTTTACATCTTGCTTCATAGCAAAAAGTGATCTTTTCCCCCATTCGTCTGAAGGATATTCGCTCCACGGCTTTAGGTGTCCGTTTTCTAACTTATCTCCACCTGCATACATACATGTTTCAAGCTCGAAGGCATAGCTATAGCCTTCCATCCATTCAATTTTTAGGGGTGTTTTTCCGTTTGGTTCACTTTCTAAAAGCACAGCTCCAGCACCATCAGAAAGCATCCAACGCAAAAATTCTTTGTTGAAAGCAAGAATAGGCTGTTCTTCTATAGATTCTAAATGAGCTACCTCATCTTCAAAAATATCAGATTTCATCCAAGAAGAAGTTCTCTCGGACCCTGTACAAACTGCGTTTTTTACTTGATTAGACTTTACGGCCATATAGCCGTACTTTAAGGCATTCATTCCCGCGCAACAAGCACCCGAAGGAGAGTTTACTTCAAGGTTTCCGTTTTTTAAAAATCCGTGTACCATAGCTGCGTGGCCTGGTAGGATTTGATCTGGACTTGAAGTACCGCAAGAAAGAAGTTCGATATCGTTTTTGCTAAAAGTATCGTCGCATAACGCCTCGACTGCTTCTGCTACTAACTGTGCATTGTTATGAGTTACATTTCCATCTTTATCGATGGCGTAGTAACGCGTTTTAATTTGGTTGTTTCTAAGAATAATTCGGCGTGCTTTTGAGGTTTTGCCGTTAATAACACCAAGTTTCTCTTCCATTTCCTCATTTTCTATGGGGTCATTAGGTAAAAACTTCGAAATTCTAGTAATGTAAACGTTCTTCATTAATCCTTCTTTAATTCAACTGATGAATAATAAGCTATATCTTTTTGTATTTTACGATACATGGGGAGATAGGTAAGTAAAAATACAATAAATACTATTGGAGCTATAAGCCAAATTGCAAATAACAAATAATATTTAAAATAAACGAGCCATTTCTTTCTTTCTTCGCCTTCTTTCTTAATTAATTGATTAGCCCATTTTGTAAAAACCATATTTCCTCTAATATCTGTGGCTATAAGCGATGCTTCAATCTTTACAGCTCCTATACTCAATAGGTTTTTCTGTAAATCTGAATAATCATTTTTTAATAAAGCAGCTTTAATTGGGTCTCCAAATCGGGAGGAAGTTTCAATATCTCTATCAGAAACTCCAGGTTTCGGAAAGATACCAAACATTCTCGTTTTTTTCCCACCCATTAACCAATGTACGATTGTTATAACACTTATGTGATTTATGCTTTTATCTACCAAAGCTATATTTCCAACTAGTTTAGCATTGTTTTCTAGTAGCAACTTCTTAACTTTTTCCTGAGCCATAATCCACATATTTCTACTTGCGGAAACTGTAACTACTGGAGTTTTATTAAGTAAGGATTTAGCTTCTTCCGATTTTAAAAATGAATTTATAGGAATTGAGGGCGTTAAATACCAAGTTGTATATCCTAAAATCACTAAGTCGTATTTCTTTAGAAGCACATTAGGTGAAACTGCTTCTAAGGCTGTTGGAATTTGAAGAAAAGTTTCAGGAAAAGCACCATAAAATTCTTCTTGAGTCCAAGGGAATGGGAACTTTTTCTTCGGAACTATTTCGTGATAAGAAATATTTACTTCTTCACCAGAAAGCGTTGTTGCAATATTTTTTAAGATATTGGTTAACTGTCCAGTTTGAGAATAATATACTATTAATACTTCTTTCATAAGCTGTTTATTTATACCTACAAGATCTTGAACACCTTGCAGGTTACCTTGAAAACTTTAACCCTTCCTACAGTCAAACATTTTTTTAAGCAAAGGTTCACCTAGCCTTATTATTTTGCCATGCGGGAAATATAAAAGCTAGTCTTCTGTTTCCCAAAAATCAAAATAATTAAACCACTGCAAAGGATACACTCCCAACATCCACTCTACACTTTCTGTATATTTTTTTAACAATCCTTGAGCATCTCGGCTTTTCACTTCGGCTTTTCGAGCGTATAGGTGGTAATGCTTGTTAGTTTCTTTCATAACATAAACAAACAATACAGGTACTTTTAATCTACTTGCTAAAAGAAATGGTCCTGCGGGAAAATTAGCTTCTTTCCCTAATAACGATTCTGATAACACCTTTTGATCTTTCATATATCTATCGCCAGTAAAGCAGACTAATTCTCCATTACTCAATGCGTTATTAATCTCAAATATATGTGACATATCGTCCTTCACCAAAATAAATTTAATCTTAGAACGCACAGTAACTTTCTCCATATACTCCTTGATATTTCGATGTTCAGCATCTGTGGTTACAAGACTAATTTGAGATCTAGTATCAATTTCTTCGAAAAAGAATTCAGCAATTTCGAAATTCCCAACGTGTGCACTAATAAGTATTCCTCCTTGTTGCTTGTCGAGCAAGTCGGTTATGTTTTTGACACCATCACATTCATGAGTAAATTTATTTTTTAAGCCTGAAGAGATTGCGGCTTTATCGATAATAGTTTTTCCGAAAACGTAATAACTTTTATAAATACTCAACAAGCTTTTAAATCTTGAATATTTGAGTCTTTTTCGAAAATAATAATAAATAGATCGCGTGCTTTTTCCCGCGAAGAAAACATAGTAAAGCGCTACAAAGTTAAGCAAACCATAAGCAGCTTTAACACCAAGTTTTCTTATAAAAAAAATGAAAATTTTATACCCTAAAACGGTGCCTTTGCTTTTGCCTTCCCACTCGCCCGCCATACTAAAATAGGGTGTTTTATCGGATTTTTGTTTCGATTAAATCGTAAAAATCCTGAAGAGTCATAATGTTTTGAAAATCTTCACCAGTTAATTTAACTCCAAAGTTAGCTTCGATAGCAACCACTAAATCCACGAAATCTAAGCTATCCAACTCAAGCGTTTCCTTTAGGTTCGCATTTGGTTCTATATCGTCTTTATCCACCTCAAATTCATCTACCAAAAAGTAGTTGATCTTTTCTACTATAACTTCTTTGTTCATTTCTAAAGTTTGCATTTTTTAATAATTAATGCGGAATTGGTACCACCAAAGCCAAATGAATTCGACAAAAATACATCAATTTTTTTGTTTAACGTTTTGTTAACAAGGTTTAATTTTGAAGCAGCCTCATCTACACTTTCTAAATTGATGTTTGGTGCAACAAAAGAGTGCTCCATCATCAGCATAGAATATATTATTTCGCTAGCTCCCGCCATCCAACATTCGTGTCCTGTCATTGATTTTGTTGAACTAACGCAAGGGCCATTTTCACCAAATACATCGGTGATTGCAAGAGCTTCATTAGTATCTCCCACAGGAGTTGAAGTTGCATGGGCATTTACATAATCTACTTCTGTTGCTTTAATATTCGCTTGCTGTAAGGCCATTTTCATTGCTCGAGAAGGTCCATCGACGTTAGGAGTAGAAATATGATCGCCATTGGATGAAAACCCGTACCCAATAATTTCACCTAAGATTGGTGCGCCACGCTTTACCGCACTTTCGTAACTTTCTATTACTAAGGTAGCGGCTCCACCACTAGGCACCAAGCCATCGCGGTCTTTATCGAAAGGACGACTAGCTTTAGATGGGTCCAATTGAGTAGAAAAAACTCCTAAGCCATCAAAACTACCCATAGCAAATTCGTTTATTTCTTGAGCTCCTCCTGAAATTATGCAGTCTTGTAATCCGTTTTTAATTAAAAAATATGCCATCCCTACAGAATGCGACCCACTTGCACAAGCTGCACTAATTGTAAAATTAATCCCTCTCAATTTAAAAATTGTTGAAAGATTCATCGTTACAGAAGAGTTCATTGCTTTAAAAATAGCACCTGACCCTACAAGAGTAGTATCTTTCTTTTCTCGAATTTTGTCTACCGATTCAATTACCGATTTTGCTGTACTATCATTTCCATAAAGAATTCCTACTTCATTTTTTTCTAGAAATTGCTCGTCTATTTTTGCGTTTTTTAGGGCTTCTAACGTAGCTGCATACGCATATGCTCCTTCTTCACCTAAACTAACACGTTCGCGGCGAGAAAGTTGTTTCTTTAAATCTGGCTCTTCTACCCATCCTGTTAAACAAGAGCGATAGCCAAAATCTTTGCGTTTGCCGTCGCAGATAATGCCAGATTTTCCGTTGTATAACGATTCTTTTACTTCCTCTAGATTCTTCCCTATACAGGAATAAATACCCATACCGGTTATAACTACTCTTCTCACTTTTCGTTCAATTTAGGAATAAATACCTCCATTTATATTAATAACTTCCCCGGTAATATATGAAGCTTTATTGGATGCCAAAAAACTTACTAAATGTGCTACCTCTTCTGCCTCTCCAAAACGATTTGCCGGAACCATTTTTTTAAGTTCTTTCTGGTCAAGTTCAGCAGTCATATCACTATTTATAAATCCTGGTGCTACTGCATTTACAGTAATATTGCGTTTAGCAACTTCTTGTGCTAAGGCTTTTGTTGCTCCAATAACCGCCCCTTTTGCAGCAGAATAATTTACTTGGCCCGGTGTTCCCTTTAATCCAGAAACAGAAACCATATTTATTACTCTTCCGTATTTATTAACCAAAAGTTTCTGAATAAGAGCATTGGTAACATTGTAAAAACCATTTAAACTAGTGTTTATCACACTATTCCAATCGTCTTGGTTCATCCACATAAACAAGCCGTCTTTAGTAATACCTGCATTGTTTACAATTACCTCAATAACAGCCTCTTTATTTTCTGAGTGCCATGCTTCTAGTGCATTATTTACAGCTTCGGCATTGGTTACGTCGAATTGCATAATTTCACCCTTTCCTCCTATAGCTTCAACATCACTCAAAGTTTTTTGGGCTGCTTCTTTATTGCCGTTATAGTTTATTAGAAGACCGTAGTTTAAATCTTTTGCTAATTGTATACAGATGGCACGACCTATCCCACGTGACCCTCCAGTTATTAATGCGTATTTCGGTTTGTTTATTTTCTCTTTCATATAAATCTATCATACGGAATAACCCCTCCGCCTTCGGCACCTCCCCTTGAAAAAGGGGAGGAACTTTTTAATATGTTTAATTCTTAGCCTTTTACTAAAAAATTACAACTAATAATGAATTAGCAAAGACACTTAAATTATTTTATTTAATCAACCCCAACTATTCCTTGAAAAAAGGGGAGGAATTTTATAATATGTTTAATTCTTAGCCTTTTACTAAAAAATTACGACTGATAATGAATTAGTAAAGACACTTAAATTATTCTATTTAATCAACCCCAACTATTCCTTGAAAAAAGGGGAGGAACTTTTTAATATGTTTAATTCTTAGCCTTTTACTAAAAAATTACGACTGATAATGAATTAGCAAAGACACTTAAATTATTCTATTTAATCAACCCCAACTATTCCTTGAAAAAAAGGGGAGGAACTTTTTAATATGTTTAATTCTTAGCCTTTTACTAAAAAATTACAACTAATAATGAATTAGCAAAGACACTTAAATTATTCTATGTTATCAGCCCCACGTATTTCTTGAAAATAAGAAGAGCTTTTTATAATATATTTAAATCTTAGCCTCTGTTATCGCCAAATTTTCTTCAGCAGAAATTTTATTTAGAAACATCTACAAAATTTTCTGCATTTTGGAACCATTTGCCGACTACTTGGCCATCTTTATTTATGAACCCCCATTCTTTTTTATACTTCACACGTGCAAGTCCGCTTTGGAAACCTTTTTTAGCCCCTTTTTGTAAAAATCCAAACATACCCATTGAAATATCATATTCCATAGGAATTACGAGTTTTCCTGATTTATCTATAAAACCCCATAATTTTTTCTCTTTTACGGGTGCTAAACCATCATCTGAAAATATCTCGGCGTCTCTGTATTTTATATCTATTACTTGTTCACCTTTTTCATTAACGTATCCCCATTCCTTACCCATATTAACTGGAGCAAGGCCTGCATTAAACGCACGAACCTTATCGTAAGTTGGCTGAATAACCCATTCTCCTTTAGCGTTTACGAATCCCATTTTACCTCCGCTTCTGGCATAAGTTAGAGATGAATCATCTGTGAAATCCCACATTTTTTCAACGCCATTAATCGGTGTAAAGGTTCCGTCGTTGATTACGCCAAAACTATCGCCTTTTTTAGCCCAAATTCCGTTTTTACTATAATCGCCAATTTCATCGTATTCGGCAGCTATAAACACCTTTCCTTTATTGCTTATCAACCCCCATTTTTCTCCTTCTTTAAACTTTGCGTAGCCATCGTTAAAACTTTTAATTTCATCGTATTTTGTTTCAACTATCATTTTCCCACTGGTATCTATCATACCTACTTTATCACCACTTCTAATAATTGCTACGCCCTGATCGAAGTCGTAATACTTTTCGGTAGCTGGTGTGTTAAGGGTTTCGCCTTTAGTATTTATATACTTCCACTCTTTGTCTTCTTCTACTAAAAAGTACCCAGAATTATAAGGCTTAATACGGTCGAAAGTAGGTTGAATTACCCATTCTCCTGAGGCGTTTATAACTCCCCATTTTTTATCTTTCATTACTGCAGCGTACTTGCCCGAAAAGCTACCCGCTTTGTCATATTGTGGTTGAATTACAAACTCACCAGATTTATTGATATACCCAAAGTTTCCGCCGTCTCGAACTAATGCGAGTTCTTGTGCATTTATAGCACTAATCGTCATAAAAAATATGCTCAGAATTGTAAATATCGATTTCATAATATTTTTATTTTAAGTTAGTTAAAGTTAAAATAAACAATTTTGAGGAAACTGAATAATTTTATTTGGAAGTATTCATCAAGTAGTCTTTCACCTTATTTACATAAGGATACATTACCACATCCTCTTTAAATACAGGTACCATCGACCGAATTTGCTGATACATTTTTTTGGTTTCAGAAGACACCTGATCCTGCACTTCTAGATATTCGATAGCTTGAACAATAGTAATTAACTCTATTGCAACTACTTCGAATGCATTTTCTATCACTTTTTTAGTGATAAGCGCAGCATTTGTACCCATACTTACAATATCTTGATTGTCGTTATTATTTGGAATACTATGCACATACATTGGATTACTAAGCATTTGACTTTCTGCTGTTGTAGAAGTTGCAGTAAACTGTACCCCTTGCATTCCGAAGTTTAAACCTAATTTCCCCAAATTAACAAATGGAGGAAGAATATCATTAAGTTTAGAGTTTAATAAATAATTAAGTTGGCGTTCCGAAAGCATTGTCATTTTAGCCACAACAATTTTCAGTTTATCCATTTCTAATGAAATATAATCGCCGTGGAAATTTCCGCCGTGGTATACATTTCTATTTTTAACATCTACAATAGGATTGTCGTTTGCCGAGTTTACTTCTTCAATTAAAATATTTTCAACAGAATCAAGTGTGTCTAGAACTGGACCTAATATCTGCGGAACACATCGCAAGGAGTAATATTCTTGTACTTTTTCAACAAAAACATCTTCTTCTTTAGTGCCGTTATATAAATGGTGTTCACGTTTTCTGGTAAGTGAACTATCCTTTAAATGCGTTCGCATCATTTCGGCAACTTTACGTTGGCCGCTATGTCTTTTTGTTTCATTTAACTCTAAAGAAAGGTGATCGTCATAGGCTTTTACAATTTCGTTGATGGCAGAAGATGCTACAATCATCCAATCCATTATTTTTCTAGTATAAAGCACATTAACAACACCAATACCCGTCATAACGGAAGTTCCATTCATTAACGCTAAACCTTCACGTAACTCAACTTTTATAGGTTCGAGGTTTTCTAGTTTGAAAACTTCTGCGGTATTTCTTCGTTCGCCTTTATAAAAAACTTCACCTTCACCAATTAGCACCAATGCCAAATGCGCCAACTGTACCAAGTCACCACTCGCCCCTACACCTCCGTGTTCGTATATTAGCGGAATAATATTTTTGTTAAGCAATTCGCTCATCAAATTAACTACAGACGGATGAACCCCACTATTACCAAGGCTTAAAGTATTTAGTCTAGCCAACATTGCAGCGCGTACGTGTTGAGCAGGAATAGGATTTCCTGTTCCAGAAGCGTGGCTACGAATAAGATTGTATTGCAATTGAATTCGTTCGTCGTCTTTAATCTTGTATTGTGCCATCGGACCAAAGCCAGTATTGACACCATAAATAATTTTATTTTCAGAAAATTCTTTCAGAAAATTAAAACTTCCTTGAACTCTTTCTATTATATCTTTGTGAAGTTGGACAGCTTCGCTTTTGAAGATCGTTTTTTCAAAATCTGCTATTTCCAGTTTTCCTTGTAGTATTGGCATTTATTATTGAATCAAAGTGTGTAAAAATGTGTACTGCGAAAATAAATTGGTAACTTTCCACTGCAAATTTATATTTTTTTAACAATCTATTTCTTAATTATATGAATGATATTGATGTTGATGTGTTAATTATTGGAGCTGGTCCTTCAGGGTGCGTGGCTGCTGCCTATTTAAACAACCATGGAATAAGCTGCAAAGTAGTTGAAAAAAATATCTTTCCACGTTTTGTAATAGGCGAAAGTCTATTGCCGCGTTGTATGGATCATTTTGAAGAGACTGGGCTATTAGATTGTTTGATGGCACAGGGATTTGAAATAAAATCTGGAGCTCGATTTTTAAAAAATAACATAGTTTGTAATTTCGATTTTAGCAAAAAACACACTCCTGGTTGGGATTACACTTGGCAAGTCCCTCGCGCTGATTTTGATAACACACTCGCTAAAGAAATAGTGAAGAAAGGCGTAGATGTTTCGTTTGGGCATGAAGTTGTCGATGTGCAATTTAATACTCCGGATGATGCTAATCCGTCTCAAGGAGTTGGCAGATCTACCACAACTGTAAAAGATGAAAATGGTAAAGAGTATAAAATAAATGCCAAGTTTATAATTGATAGTAGTGGCTACGGTAGAGTTTTACCGCGATTACTAGATTTAGACCAACCTTCTTCTCTCGATGCTAATTCAGCCATATTCACTCACGTTAAAGAATCTAAACGACCTAAAGGCGTAGAAGGAACTATTATAACCTTTGATGTTGTAAGAGATGATGTTTGGCTTTGGGTGATTCCTTTTTCGAACGGCGTTACTAGTATTGGCTTTGTAGGACCAACCTCGTTTATAGAATCCTACAAAGGCACAAATTCTGAAAAAATGAAGGAGATGCTGAAAATTTCAGACTACTACTACGATAGATTAAAAGACGAGGAATTTTTATTTGAACCTTATACTATTAAAAATTACTCGAAGGCTGTAAAACAACTATACGGAAAAGGCTATGCTCTTACAGGTAATAGCGCCGAATTTTTAGACCCTGTGTTCTCCTCGGGAGTAACATTCGCTACTGAATCTGGATTGAAATCGGCCAAACTAATAACCAAAGAATTAAAAGGGGAACAAGTAGATTGGGAAAAAGAATACACAGGATATATAATGAGAGGTGTAGATGTATTTAGAACCTATGTAAAAGAATGGTACACAGGGAATCTTCAGAAAATATTCTTTCATCGACCAGAAAACCCTGTTATTAAAGAACAAATTTGTGCTGTACTTGCAGGTTACGTATGGGATGAAACCAATCCTTTTGTAAAAAACCACAACCGCTTGGTTAAAACGGTTGCTAAGGTTATCGACATGGAAAATGAGCGAGTAAGCGAGTAAGCAAGATTATTTTGCTTTCTTTTTTAAATTGTAAGCTACTTCCTTAGCTAGTTTGGCATAAGCTTCAGAAATTCTAAATCCAGAATCGAAGTCGTAACCCATAGCGCCTCCCCCTTCTACTTTAGTGTAATTGGCAGACCATAGTACTTCTGAGAGGTTACTGGTTTTATAAACCGAAACTGTAGCTTGCAGCTTAGCGTTTTTTCTAACTATCCCAACGTTGTATCCTGCCCAAATCATTGTGGAATGAATTTTCATGGTATATTCGGCATCTACATCTTTGGCTACGCTTATCTCACCATCAAAACGCTTATTAAAAGATTCGATAAACTTTGGCTCATATCTTTCTTTCCTATCTGCGAACCAAGATTTTTTAAATTCCTCTCCAGCTCCAGCCTCCTTATTTTCACGTTTTTCCATTTTGTCCTTTAAAAACGCTTCCTCTGAATCGTATTTTGGAATCTGAACTCCTGTGTAATCAAACTCTAAATTATACACTGCAATACCCTTAAGGTTCTTGAAATTCCCTTCTATCACCTTTACTTTCTGTGAAAACATAACTATAGTACTCAGTAAGATTGAAAGGATTAAAACTAATTTTTTCATAATTAATATGCGTTAGTTAGATATATCCTTTAAAAATAATCAACATCTGTAAATAAATTATTTAAATCGTTGAAATAATATCGAGACGTATTCACAGTATAGGCTGAGCAAATTTTAGTTTGCTATATATCTACTTCAAATAAAAAAGCTGCCTCCCATAAGGAGGCAGCTTTAATTGAATTTAACTAAAAATTAATTACTGCTTTATTACTTTGAAGTTTTCTGTTATTCCGTCTTCAAAAGTAACACGGAATATGAAAGTTCCAGTTGATAATGCAGAAACATCAACCTTACCGTTAGATACGTTTACGTTGCTCATTACTTCTTGACCCAATAAGTTGTAAACTGAAATTGACTCAATGCTTAAGTTTGAAGCAATGTTAAGTTCATTTTGCATTGGGTTAGGGAAATACGAGAAGTTAACTGCTGAAAAATCATTCACACCTGCAGTACCGTCAACTGTTAGGGTATAATCTTCAGTTTCTCCGTATCCTTGAGACTCATCACAAGACATATCCCAAGTAGCTGTCGTTTGCCCTACTGCTGCTACACGAACTCTCATTCTGTAGTCTCCATCAGCAAGATCGGCTGGTATTGCTAATTCACCTGTTAAAGCTTCATCACTTCCTGTTCCGATATAGAAAAACTCAGACTCTTCAAAAGTTTCGCTATTGTCAAAATCAATCCAAACAGATACAGACTCACTTGACCATCCATCTCCTACGCTTACAGAGATTGGATAAGTTCCACCAGCTGCAACAGTTCCAGACATAGCAGTATAATCGCCATATCCATCAGGGCTACAAGTAGTAGTATTGTCTATTTCTTGGAAAGTTACATTAGTAATCATATCGTTATCTGTACAATCTAAAACAGGGATACAGTAACCTCCACCACCAGTTCCAGCTCCTACAGTGAATTTATAATCTTCAAATTCTCCATAGCTGAATCCAGTTTCACAAGGATCAACATCTCCAGTTGTACTTAACCAGTGACTTACAATTCTCATTCTAGTATCACCTTCTAAAGCGTCAGCAGGAACAGTAAACGACCCAACATGGCTATTCTCATAGCTAGTAGAGTTATAAACTACTTCAGTAGTAGTGTCAAAAACACCATCTTGGTTCCAGTCTACCCAAACTCTAAAGCCAGCAGTTCCACCTTCAACGTCAACAGTAAATTCAACATCACCACCTTGCTCCTGAGCTACAGTATGTGTATCATAGAAATCTCCATATCCATCTGCTGAGAAACCAGATGCCATGTTAGATACATTTTCAGAACCTCCAGTAGTACTAAAGTTTTCTATAAAACGGCTAGAGTTAGTACCTTCAGGAATACAGTAAGTAATTGTTCCTCCTCCAGTATCACAATTTAAGTCGCTAAATGTAGCTTCTTCACCACCTGGAAGAACTCCGTCTAAAATTTCATTTCCGTCTGTTAAGATGGTGTATGCTGGAGTATTATCTCCAAATGTACCAATAGAATTAATATAGAATTCTAGAGGACCTTCAGCAGTAGTTGTTTGCTCGTCGTAGTAACCTTGACCGTAGCCACCACCAGACAACAATACAGCACCACCTGCCTCTCTTAGTTCCCATTCAACTTCATCACCGAAACTAGTGCCTTGAACGATAACAGTCCATTCACAACCGCCGCCGCCGCCAGCTTCTTCACCGTGAATTTGGAAAGGTACTCCTTGTGGAGTGTTAGTACCAGAGTCTAACCAAGGACCCCATCCTGCTGAACCTTTTTGTAAAGCGTCTCCTGTTGAATCTTCACCTAAAATAACAATAGGTGGCTGCCAAGGTCCAGACCCTCCAGTACCATCGAATGAATATTCTAACCAATATGTCCCTGCACTTAAAGTAAGTCCTGTAATTGCAGCATTTACTTTTTGTATCATTCTATCTCTACCACCTTGGTCATCCTCTGCAACTCTATATGCATTTATATCTTCTACTGAAGAGAATACATTGGTCGTTTGGTCACCCCAAACAATAGAAGAAGCTGCATCGCTAGGATCTCCATCCCAAATTGTCACATACATTGCATTGATAGAAGTGGACGTAGCACCTGTTTGATAGGCGTATCCCGTAATTTCTGTGATTTCAGTTTCCGCAAGAAGTTCAAAATCATCTGCAAAACCAAAACCAGCTGTATTTGAAGCATTCCCTCCTAAAGTGTTCATTGCAAGAGTAACAGACTCAAGAACACTTAAATCTGGAGTTCCAGCTACGTTAATATGAGGTCCGTTATCGTAAACAACCGTCGCTTGAGTACGTGGATAAAAAGCTGTTGAAGTGTTTGGGAAATTAAACGTATTTGGATCGACTCCATTTACGGTTATTTCACCTACACCATTAGTACGTTCGTTAAAATTAGTCCAACTTGAATTAGCTTTAGAGCTACTCAAATCTGTTTGGGCTTCGCTAGTCGGAACCGCGCCGAAAAACAACATCGTGGACATAAGCCAAGATCCGCATAAATACTTTGGTATTTTTTTCATCATAATTAAAAAGATTTGGGGTTAAAAATTAAGTTATTATCAGAAGTAAGCAAGGCTTACCATTTTTTATCGCTATAACACATTAAAGCAATCAAAACTCAACTAACATAGTTATTACACTTTATAACTAAATAGTATTCGATACTTTTTGTTTGGAAACTTTTGGAAATTTTATCTACTGCCGTTGCACGTTTTTCAGATTTATTTATTCTGTGAACTACAACCTTAACAATTGACTAGTAAAACTCCCTTAATGCATCAGCACAAAATTGAAATAATGCGCAATTATATTAAGGTTTTAAGGAATTAATAATAGCTAAAATTTTTTGCTTTGAAGAAAGAGCAGGGGATGTAAGAATAGCAGTGAATACGTAATTTACTTTCATAATTCCAGGTTAATTAATGTTAATTCCTTTCAAACTTAGGAATAAATTATAATAAAAACCAATTCTTTTAAAATCTTTTTTAAAAAATAAAATACACTTAACTAATTGCTCTCAGGCCCAGTAAAAACAGGTGTTTTCGGTAACTCACTGGTAGTCAATAGCATCCGATTTAATAATGTTTTTCTACCTAAAAACAACAAATTAATTTTCATTATTTTATAATAATAAATACACACATATTACATTGTTAATTATTTAACATAAATAAGTATAATTCATTTATTTATTTCTTAAATACCTGATATTTTAACCTTTGACAAACCGTTAAATAGTCTAAAGCAAGTTTTATTCGGAAAAGGTTTTATAGAGGAGTTGAATAAGACTAAAAACATACAAAACAGGATGATTTTAATGATGTTTAATTATTTAGAGTGTTTATTGGAACTTGAATGAATGGTAATTGTGAAAGTTTTAAAGGAATTCTAGTGAGGTCATTGGCGCACTTAAGACTTTATTTGTAGAATATTTATAAAAATTAACACAGATTAAATATTTAAATTGACACCAAAAGACAGTTTTAATATTGACAATTTAAGGCCAATAACAGTAGCTTGAATTAGCAAATAAAATCGCTTAACCCCTTATTAATAAAGGACTTGGTAAGAAGGTAAGGTGGTTTTTGTTTTAACCATCCATCCCATTAATGAATGTCTCCACAAACTCCACTACCTTGTTTAAAAGCCTATCGCCAATAGATTTCCTTTTTAGAACTGAAGGCTTATCTCCTTCAATTAAATCTAATAGTTCATCCCGCAATGGCTCGCGTTCCGCATAAAGGTAGTCTTCAATAAGTTTTTGGGTTTTTTCGGAAGATAGATGCTCTTCTTTTACAAATGCTTCAAAGGCTTTTTGTTGCTCTTCTGTCCAGAACTTATCAAACTCTTGTGGAATCGTGTCTGAATCTTCAATTACTGGTAAATTCTCTTGGATAAACTTTTCAATCAATTCGCGCTTACTTCTTAGATTTGCTTCACCTGTTAAAAGATCCACGACTTCTTTTTTCTTTGCTTCTTGTTCTTCTTTATTGGCGCCTTTCATATCTGCCAACAACTTCAATATGTAAGAAACGTTAATGTCGTCGCGGTGTATTAATTCCAATTCAAAATCTACATCTTCAAGAATAGAAACTTTTTCTATGCTGTGATCTTGTTTCACTTTTTGCCATAAATCTAAATACTTACTTCGGAAGTCATTAAACAGCTGCTCCTCCATTTCTAAGTCTTCCCAATCGAAATTCGCAAATGTCGTCATGGTGTTCTTTAAGCGCATTAACTCCCTAAACGCTTTAATAAACTCCAATTCATCTTCTTCACTTACAAGATCGTTTACACTATTAACTGTTGGAGTGATTTCAAGTAGCTTTTTATAAGCTTCATTAAACTTCTCGGCATAATCCTCATAGGGTTCCATTATAATCACCTCAATAGCTTCTTTATTGCTAAAGAGTGTGATGGCTTGGTCGGTAACTTGCTTTAAGTTTCGGAAAACAACGATGTTACCTTGAGATTTTAACTCGTTAATAATTCTATTGGTACGAGAGTAAGCTTGTATTAACCCGTGATACCTTAGGTTTTTATCTACGTATAAAGTATTTAATGTTGGGCTGTCAAATCCAGTAAGGAACATATTTACTACCAGTAGAATATCAATTTTACGCTCTTTTACTTTTTTTGAAATATCGTTGTAATAATTGTAAAAAGACTGGCTGTTTTTAGTTGTGAAATTGGAACCAAACATTTGGTTATAATGCCCAATATAACTTTCGAGCTTATCTCTTTTATGCAGGTTTAAACCATACATTCCTTCAGGTTCTGCAGCCATTGCCATTTCGTCTGGAATATAGCCATTGGCGTCGGCATCTTCCTCGTTGGCTACATAACTAAAGATGGTTGCAATCTTTAAATTATGCTTTTCTTCTTCTTTCTTTCGCTGAAAAATATCGTAGTAGTTTACCAGCATATCTGTACTACTAACACAAAACAGCGCTGTAAATTCTCGCGCGTGCGTTTTGCGATCGTGATTTGCAATAATGTAATCTACTATCTTCTCTAGGCGTTTTGGAGATTCCATTAACTCTTTACGGTCAATATCTTCTACCTCAATATCAATTTCGGTTGCAGATTCTTTTTGTTTGTAGCGACCTACATATTCTACTGAAAATTTAAGTACGTTTTCATCTTTAATCGCATCTGTAATAACGTATTTATGTAAGCACTCGCCAAATAACTCTTTAGTAGTACGCTTTCCTAATTCGTTTTTAACCGCATTATCTGCAAATATTGGCGTGCCTGTAAAACCAAACATTTGATGATCGTTAAAGAAAGCTTTTATGCGGTTATGAGTTTCGCCAAACTGACTGCGATGGCATTCATCAAAAATAAACACAATACGTTCATCCTTCAGCTTGTCCATTTTAGCTAAATACTTCTTTTTACTAATGGCTGTATTTAGTTTCTGAATAGTGGTGACAATCAATCGCGTATCGTCACTAAATTGTTTTACTAAAGCTTTGGTATCATCGGTGCCATCTACACTACCTTTAGAGAAGCTATTAAACTCTTTAATAGTTTGATAATCTAGGTCTTTTCTATCTACCACAAACACCACTTTTTTCACCTGTGGTAGTTTCATAATTATCTGACTTGCCTTAAAAGAAGTCAATGTTTTTCCCGAGCCTGTAGTATGCCAGATATAGCCATTATGATTACTATTCTGAACTTTATCAATAATACTTTCCACCGCGTAATACTGATATGGCCTTAGTACCATAAGTATTTTATGGGTTTCGTTTAGCACGATGTACTTACAGATCATCTTAGAAACGTGGCAGGGCTCTAAAAACTCACTGGTAAAACCGTTAAGAATATTGGTTAATCTGTTGTTTTCCTTATCGGCCCAATAAAAGGTCTGTTTATAAGTAAGTGCTTGCAACCTATTATTACTAAAATACTTAGTGTTTACGCCGTTGCTAATTACAAATATCTGAATGTATTGAAACAATCCTCTATTGCTTGCATAAGAATGTCTGATATACCTATGAATTTGATTATGAGCCTCCTTCATTTCAAGGCCTCTACGCTTTAGTTCTATCTGAACTAAAGGCAAACCATTTATTAATAGCGTAACGTCGTATCTATTCTTGTAATCGCCTTCCATAGTAACCTGTTGGGTTACTTGGTATTCGTTTTGGCACCAATGCTCGGTGTTTAGAAACTCGAAATAAAGGTTATCGCCATTATCGCGGATAATATGTTGCTTTTCGCGAAGGGTTTTTGCCTTTTCAAATACCGAACCTTTGCTTAGAATATTGAGTACACGATCAAACTCTTTATTTGTAAAAGTAGTTTTGTTATGTTTTTCTAATTGGGTTTTTAGATTGGCCAATAATGCAGCTTCATCAGGAATACTAACTTTCGTGTACCCAATAGTTGATAGCTGTGCTACTAATTGATTTTCTAATATTTGTTCTGGTTGGGTGCCCATTAATTTACATCTAAGTTAGAAAAAGGAATTTCGCATAACGTAGCTAATTCGGACAGTTTATCTGTAATTTCATTTATTAAAGCTGCTCTCTCAAATTCATTGAACAGTCTAGATCTTTGATCTGGAGTTCTAAGACGTAATACAACTTTGTAATAAGGCCAATACTCTGTCTCATTATAACCACTTTGAACTAACTGAACTTCTTTTAAAGAATTCTTTATTTTTAATCTATCAAAATTTCTTTTATGACAATGAACACCATAAATAGAATTACCCCACGGTATTTTTGAAGCTCCCTCCAATTTAATAATTACATCTTTAGGCCAATTCTTATTTCTAATTGTAATACCAGACCAAGCTTTATTTAAATCTTCACTCATAGTGACTGAAAAATCTTCTGAAAGTATTTTACGTAACTTTTCAACTACTTCAGAAATAAATTTCTCAGTATATTCAAGCTCAATAGTAGGAATAGTACTTGCAATTACTCCTGCAGCTTTATAATTGGCGATAATTGTATTTTTCACTTCTTGCTCCATAGAATGATCTGATAGTTGATTGGTCAATTTTTTTATAAGAATGGAATACTGTTTAATGGTTTCTCGTAGAATTGGAAATTGTGTCGCTTCTTTTTCACATTGTTCAAGCCACTCTAAAACATCAACCTTATAACTTATAATAAAGAAATCTTGGTCTACTATTTTTTTCCTGTAACTCTTCTTACTAGGCGAATCTCCCTCTAAGTTTAGATAATAAACCTTGTTGTATTCGGCATTATGATTGCAATACCGAGCAATTTGCACATCTTGATCTGCGGCGTGAATTTTATTTTCTATACAAACTGACTTGCCTTCTTTATCTTCAATATATATATCTACACGACCACCCAATACAGTTTTATCATTACGGGCACCTAAGGACTTCTCCAAAACAACTTTTGCCGTATCTAGATTTATATGTTCTTCAACATCTAGTTGTTTTAAAAAACACTTTAAAAACACAGGCCCCATACAATGTGAACCTTTGGGATTAAGCAACTCTCCAAGAAATGCAGAATGCGTCTCATTTTCACGATATTCCATATTTAAGATAGAAAACACATTAAATGTTTCTCCTTTTAAAATTGCAATTTCTTCTTGGTGCTTAATGATACGCGCTGTGTCGCTTAATAATATTTTATATGCAGTTATTGGTATTTCCATATCACACAAACATTTTTTGCAACAACCCCTTTTTATAGGTTTTGGTTTGTTCTATCTGCTGACCAACCAAATTTATTTTATCATCAATGGCGGAAAGGAAATCGGCGATTTTGGTTTGTTCTTCTAATGATGGATAAGGTAATTTTATTTCTGAAAAATATTTATAACTAACCATTTTACCATCTCTAATGCCTTCGAGCTTACTCACTAATTGACCTATGTAGGATGGAGTTTTAAGATAGTACTTATAGAAATCTCTCTCCATTTCTTTAATAGGGCGAAGAATTATATACGCAGGACTACAAATACCGCGATAGTTTGAATATTCGATACCTCCTTGAAAGGATCTTAAACTAATAATGAAATCACCAATTTGAACGACTTTATATGAACTAACGCTCTTTTCAGTAACACCAATATTATAATTTATCTGGTCTCTAGGAATGGCACCTTGATCTTGGGTTATGGCTAATATTGGTAAATCTGAATTGTGGTCTTTATCAGAAACACTTTTAAACAACAAATTTCCTTTTTTAAATTCCCATTCTGGGAATGCATTTCCCTCATCATCCTTAAACCTAATCTCCTGCTTAAAAATCTGCTGCATCAGGCCTTTTTTATACTCCTCCAACAGGCTTTTCTTTTTTTCTAAACTTTGCAGGCGGCTGTCTATTGCGGTTAGGAACGTGGCTATTTTTTGTTGTTCGGGGAAGGAGGGGAAATTAAACTTTAATTCTGAAAAATCCGTTTTATTAATCAAGGGAACAGCCTGAACACCTGATAAATGCTTAATCCTTTTACCATTCTTCTCTAATAATGAATAAATAAAATCATCAGAAAAATCAGATTTTGAAACCAATGAATTAATTTGTTGGTTTGTTATTACATCTTCTTTAACCTGCCCAACTTTACCTATTGTTGAGCCTATTGAAACGAATAAAACACTACCCTTTTTTACTTTTCTTCCTTTTGAAAATCCTAAATGCGTTAAAGTTGTTTTTGTTGTTTCCACATATCTGTTTAATTGAATGTCTGCTGGCGAAACAAATAACTTATCTCCATTATAAAATTCAGTTACAGTAGTGCTTGGCGTGCTACCTGTAATAATTTCAGCAACATTCTTAAGTTTTTTCTTTTCCCAATCCCCTTCAAACTCTGAAAATCGTAATTGTGGCACATTTCGGCTTCGCTCAATGGAGCCTAATTTATTTTCGTTCTGCATCTTAAAAAGGGGTTTTAATGTTCAATTCGGCACAGAATGAAGCGATCAAGGCGTCAGTTTCTTTTAAATCAGCATCCAAAGTCTGTATTTCTTCGGCTACAGCTTTAATATCCACAGGTTCTTCTTCTTCAAAGGTATCTACATAGCGCGGAATATTTAGGTTGTAGTCGTTTTCGGCTACTTCCTCTAAAGTGGCTACATAGCTGTATTTGTCTTCGGTCGTACGATTGCGATAGGTGTTGACTATTTTTTCTATATCGCTGTCACGCAACATATTTTGGGTTTTCACCTTCTCGTAATGTTCGCTGGCATCGATAAACAGTATATCGTCTGGATTTTCCTTACACTTTTTAAATACCAGAATACAAGTAGGAATACTGGTGCCGTAGAATATGTTTGCTGGCAAGCCAATTACCGCATCCAAATAGTTTTTCTCTTTTATCAGGTATTCCCGAATAAGTCCTTCGGCTCCACCCCTAAATAATGCGCCGTGCGGCAACACTACTGCCATTTGTCCGTTTTCGGCAAGCTGATATATCATATGCTGTACAAAGGCGAAATCGGCCTTGCTTTTTGGCGCAAGTTTGCCGTATTGGCTAAACCTGTCGTCACTCATAAAAAGCTGGTTGGCACTCCACTTAGCAGAAAAAGGAGGATTAGCTACAATGGCTTCAAAGCGGTGATCTAGATGCTGTGGATGCTCTAAGGTGTCTTCTTGTTTAATATCAAAATCACGGTAATGCACACGGTGCAAGATCATATTCATTCGCGCCAAGTTGTAAGTAGTACGGTTTAGTTCTTGTCCGTAAAAATTGGTTACTTCTTCCACTTCTTTCGCAACCCGCAAGAGTAACGAACCACTACCACAGGTTGGGTCATAGACAGATCTAAGCTTGGTTTTTCCTGTTGTAACCAACTTTGCTAAAACCATACTCACTTCTTGGGGCGTGTAAAATTCGCCTGCTTTTTTTCCTGCACCACTGGCAAATTTGCCAATAAGATACTCGTACGCATCGCCAAGAACATCAAGTTCGGTTTGCTCTAGCTTAAAATCTATTTTATCTAAATGCGCGAGTACTTTTGCAATAATCTCGTTTCTGGCTTCGGGCGTTTTTCCTAGCTTGGTAGAGTTAAGATCCATATCCTCAAAGAGGTTGTCGAAATCTTCTTCACTCTCAGTACCCATCGTACTATTTTGTACGTTGTTTAGGATTTTCTGCAAATCCTCAAGTATAAAGTTATGCTTGGTGTTGTAGCTATGAACTTCTTCGGCTGCTAAATCTAGTGCAACTTCCTCATTGTGGTTTCCACGTTTGGCCACTGCGCTAAACAATTCTGAAGGTTTTAAAAAGTAGCCTAGTTTTTCCAAAGCTTCTTCTCGAATGGCTGCAATATATTCCTTGCCATTTTCAGAATCTTCGTCTATATCAGTGAACGCTAAACCGTCTGGTTTTAAAATATTGTTCGCATAAATCTCCATGCGTTCGGATAAATACTTGTAGAAAATAAACCCTAAAATATAGTCTCTAAATTCATCGGCATTCATTTTACCTCTAAGGGTGTTGGCAATATTCCAAAGTTGTTGTTCGAGTTGTTTTTTATGATCTTCAGACATTAGGTAGCTACTTTTTTGAAAAAAAACTAAAAATATGATTTTAATCTGACTTGACAAAAGCTTTAATAATGGCTATATCTATCGATTGCTTTTTTACTGTTAAGCACGTTTGATAGCATGACTACACCTTGCTCTGTAAAGGCAAATGGAAAAATAAAAGTAGTTTTTAACACTTTAATATTGATACGGTTTTCCGTAAGTAAATTTTAATTTCAAGTTTATTCTTGAAAACCTAAAATTCTTATGTAAATGAATTAAGGTTTCAAGCAAAAATCGATTTTTTCCATTATCATTTGAAACCTTTCTTCTTGGGTCTCATAAAAAAGATTTGCAAGCATAGCCTCTTGATGCTTTGGACTATTTTTTATAGATTTTAACTGTTCCAAAAGAAATGTTTTTACTTCTCCTTTTTCGTCACACACTATCTCGTGCCAATCTGTACGATTGTCTAAAATATAGGTTATATCTTCAAAATCGTGACTAAATCGAGGATCGGAACCACCACGATCTAAATGTGCTGTAAATTTACTTGCTAAAAAATAACTCAATGGCATTATTTGAATGGTTAAACCATCAATATCTACTTGTTGTAAATTATCAAAGCCACCTTCAAACCAAGGATTAGCTGGTGCCCAACCTACAGGTTTTGTTGCCATAACATCAACCAAAACATCATCAAATTTAAAGCGACATATAACATCTAAATCGGCAGTTTGTTTAAAACCTCTTTTAGATAGTTCTCCCCTTATTTCTTCTAAATGAGCTACGGAAGCTACTTTTATACTAATATCAATATCCTTTGTAGGACGTACATCATCTGCTGCTGGGTCATTAATGTATAGACTTACTGTTGCTCCTCCTACATAAATTACTTGACTATTTAGGTCTCCTAGAGCTTTAGCAACCTTTTGGATAACTTTTCTATTTATGATAGTATTTTTCATACTAATTAAGTCTCTCTTTTAATTCATCCATAGCCATTTTCTGTTCTCTTACATTACCTAAACGTATAGCGTCTAATAAAGCTAATAATTCATAAAGTTTTACATCCTTTAAACAAGCCTTTGGAACATTTGGATGTAATGGTTCAACAGAAAAACCTCTTTGACTCCCTTCGCTATATGGCCAAACAAAATTTTGGTTACTTTGAATCTTATTTATCAAAGGCATAGCACTATGAGCCGTAACGATACCTCTTACCATTGCTCCAGGCTTTTGAGGATACACATACTTGAGGCCAAAAAACACAAATTCTTGAACTGCTGACATTAGTACTCTTTTCTTATTACTTGCGATTAAACCTGCCATCACACTTCTGTTTAATGACTCGCTTACTTCACTTTGACTTATATAAAGTTCATTAGCTATATCTTTCATATACCATTGTTCCTTTCCTTTGGCTATAATTTTCAATAATATAACTATGTCGTGAGGGCGCATTCCGCTATGTTTTTTCATTACTTGTACATTTGTAATTCGCGATTCGCGATATGCGAATTTACTAAATTTTTATTTGGTTTCAATTACAAGATAGTTATTGTGCTTTTCTCTGTGAATTAAACCTACTTCTACAAATTTGGTGATGTAGCCTTATGAAGTTTTATGTGAAATGTTTTATTTGCAATATAAATCATAAAAAGAGAAGAATAAAACCTAAAAACACTCCAAAACCACAATCCCAACCTCATCATGTGCATTCAAAATATACAACACCCCATCAACTTCCTGATAAAACCACTTTCTCCAACGGTGACCTATACACCATGTTGACCGACAAAAAAGCAAAAGGAAAGAAAGGAGCTTTAGTAGCTATGGTTAAAGGAACAAAAGGGATCATTCTCAAAAGTTGTGTGTGAATTGAAATATTCAATAAATAGCCTAAAATAAAAAAATCCCAATCTTAAAAAGATCGGGACTTTTGTTGGCCCACTAGGGCTCGAACCTAGACTCTTCTGGACCAAAACCAGACGTGTTGCCAGTTACACCATGGGCCATTTCCATAATGAGGATGCAAATTTAATACATATTTTGGCTTGTACAAACTTTTTTGAAAAAAATTTCACCTTCTTTTTTTAATTTCAATTTTTACCCCTAAAAAAATAACATAGCAACTTGAACGTTACACCTTTTACCTATGTAAGCTATATATATTATTAGTAAATTCGTGCCATCAAAACTTTAAATGTACTTATGGGTTCTTTCAACTTTAAAAAATGGAACAATATCACAGGTTGGATTGTTTTTGCTATAGCGCTTACTACTTATTGGCTAACGGTAGAACCTACAGCAAGCTTTTGGGATGCCGGCGAATACATCACCACTTCAAGTAACCTTGAGGTAGGCCACCCTCCAGGAGCGCCTCTGTATCAATTATTGGGAGCATTCTTCTCAATATTTGCACCAGACGCATCCTATATAGCACTAACTATAAACCTAATGTCGGTGTTTTCAAGTGCCTTTGCAATACTATTTATGTTTTGGTCGCTTACCATTTTGTTAACCAACCTAATTTCTAAAAAACAAAAAATTGGAAAAACTAGCGCCTTAGCAATCTTAGGAAGTGCTGCTGTTGGGGCATTAGCCTTTACATTTACAGATAGTTTCTGGTTTAGCGCAGTAGAAGCCGAAGTATATGCAAGTGCGGCTTTTCTAATGTCGGTTTTATTTTACACCGCCCTGCGTTGGGAACGCGAAATGCTTGAACCAAGAGGGAACCGTTGGGTAATTCTTATTGCCTTTATTATCGGACTTTCATTTGGGGTACACTTTATGGCGCTACTTACCATTCCAGCTATAGGCTTCTTATACTTCTTTAAGCATTATAAAACGGTTACAATCAAGAATTTTATAATTGCAAATATAGTTAGCGTTGCTATCCTACTCTTTATCTTCAAGTTATTATTACCAATGTCGATGAAGTTCTTTAGTGCTTCCGAAGTGTTTTTTGTAAACACCGTAGGCCTTCCTTTTAACTCGGGAACCATTATAGCTGCTTTACTTTTCGTAGTAGTATTTATCTACACTTTGCGATTAACACGTAAAAAAGGTTTTGTACAACTTAATACAATTCTGCTTTGTGTGCTTTTTATCTTTATTGGATTTAGCAGCTGGTTAATGCTTCCTATCCGTGCTAATGCAGGAACAGTAATTAACGAGAACAACCCCAATAACGCTCGTGAGCTCTTAGCGTATTACAATAGAGAGCAGTACCCAGAAACACATTTGTTTTATGGACCACATTTCACCGAAAGTTATGTAGGTCTAGATGAAAACAATCCGTATAAAGACGATAAGCCAAATTACGAAAAAGATGAAGCTACCGGAAAATACGTTATTGTAAACAACTACAAGAACGCAAGTCAAAACACAGATGACGCTCAAAAAGGGTTTTTACCACGTATGTGGAGCACCGAACACAGCGCCAACTATATGGAGTTTACTGGCGGATTAGATTTTTCGGTTAAAGCAGAATACCTTAACGAGCCTAGATTAATTGAAGAAGTAAATAAGTTTAAACAAGCCCATGCTCAAGGTTTGGTGGACACCAAGGACTTCGACAAATTCCTAAAGAATTTTGGACAGTACCTAGACATTAAGAGACCTACCTTTCTTCAAAATATGAGGTTTATGTTCGAATATCAATTTGGATATATGTATTGGCGTTACTTTATGTGGAATTTCACAGGAAGACAAGACGATATTCAAGGTCAGTACACCGACCTACACGGGAATTGGCTTAGTGGCATTAAGTTTATAGACGAACTTCGATTAGGAAGTCAAGACAATTTGCCAAGCGATATAAAAAACAATAAAGCACGAAATACCTACTTTTTCCTTCCCCTTATTTTGGGAATTATAGGCTTAGTTTTTCATTTTAAAAACGACCAAAAGAGCTTTTGGGTATTATTAGTTTTCTTCCTGTTTACCGGACTTGCCTTAAAAGTTTATCTCAACGAGCGACCGTTTGAACCTCGCGAAAGAGATTATGCATTAGTAGGTAGTTTTTATGTGTTTGCAATGTGGATTGGTTATGGTGCCTATGCCCTTTTCGATCTTGCAAAAGAATATATAAAACCTAAAATTGCACTTCCGGTAGTAATGACTGCTACTGCTTTGGCAGCGCCTATATTATTGGCATCACAAAACTGGGACGATCACGATCGCAGCAATCGCTACACTGCCCAAGCAATGGGGAAAATGTACTTAGATTCCTGCGATGAGAATGGAATTGTATTTACTATTGGAGATAACGACACTTTTGCCTTGTGGTATATTCAAAATGTGGAGGGTTATCGCCAAGATGTGCGCGTTGTAAACACTAGTCTATTCCAAACAGATTGGTATATAGACGATATGAAGAAAAAAGCGTTTACAAGCGATCCTATTCCGTCTCAACTAACGCACGATAAATATCGCTTTGGTACTCGCGATTTCCTTATTCACCAAAGAACAAGCCAAGATACTATCGATATCAAAACTTGGATGAATTTTGTTGCTAGCGACAACCCTGCTACACAAATGCAATTACAAAATGGTCAAGAGGTGCATACTTTTCCTTCAAAAGTTATTCGCATACCTGTAGATAAGGAAGCAGTACTTAAAAATGGAATTGTTGACGCTAAAGACGCCGATAAAATTGTTCCTTATATCGATATTGATGTAAAAAGTGATGTTATTTACAAAAACCGCATGATGATGTTGGACATAATCGCAAACAACAATTGGGAGCGTCCAATCTATTTTAGTGGTGGAAGCTTTGGTGACGACGATTATATCTGGATGAAAGAATACCTGCAACTGGAAGGTGTAGTGTATAAATTGGTACCAATTAAAACACCAATGAACAACCGCAACCCTTACGAAATGGGTCGTATAGACAGCGATAAGATGTACGATATCGTTATGTCTTGGGATTGGGGTAATAGCGGTAGCCCGGATATCTATCACGACACGGAAACTCGTAGAAATGGTATTACCTACCGAAGTAATCTAGCGCGTCTTGCCGAAACCTTAATTAATGAAGGGAAAGAAGAAAAAGCCGAAAAAGTATTAGACCTTGGGATGGAAAAAATGCCGGTGAAGTACTTTGAATACTACTCGCTACTTGAACCTTTTGTAATAGGATATTACGAATTAGGGAAGAAAGAAAAAGCGCGACAAGTATACAATGATGTTACAAAGATTTACCAAGAACATCTTATTTACTACAACGGCCTTAAGTTTAATAGACAACGCAATATTGCTTCCGATATCATAAGTGATATGGAGCGATATAGGAGTTTAATTCAGTTTGTGATTCTTTACGACGATGAAGAGTTTGCTAGGTCTGAAGCAAAGAAATTTAACGATTACTTAAAGATGTTCCGCCATTTCTATACGCCAGATGAAGCAATTGACTTAGATAGAGAAATGGAAGCTAAAGAAACTCTTGAAATGGAATTAGATTCTAGCTTACTAGAAAATATGCAGCTGCAGCCTACCAAAGCTATTGAAGAAGAGTTACCAATAAATTAATTTTAAAGACTTGATTTGTTGAGAAGAAACCAGCATCAATCACAGATTTTAAAATTAAGAATAGCATTTATAACATTGTTTAAGCTTATTCAACTTTAAAAATTGAAATTTAAAATCGTAAAAATGCCCAGATTTATTCAGCGGTTATACCCTGAACGGATTTGGGCATTTTCGCGTGCTAAAAATTCAGTTTATCTCACTTTTGACGACGGCCCTATTCCTGAAGTTACACCTTGGGTGTTAAACGAATTAAAAAAACACCAAGCCAAAGCAACCTTCTTTTGTATTGGCAACAACATTCAAAAGCATCCTGAGATTTTTAAAAGTGTAATTTCTGAAGGTCATACAGTAGGGAATCACACCTATAACCATTTAAACGGATGGAAGACAAAAACTTCCAATTATATTGAAAATACCGAGAAAGCTTCTAAGCAAATGCTCGAAACCATTAAGCAAATTAACACTAAAGATCAGAAGTCATTTGGTTCAGAGTTGTTTAGACCGCCTTATGGAAGAATAACTTCAAAACAAGCTAATATACTTCAGAAAAAAGGCTATAAAATTGTAATGTGGGATATTATAAGTTTTGATTATGACGCTTCTATTCTAAAAGAAAAGTGTCTTCAGAATGTGCTACAAAACATTAAACCTGGAAGTATTGTTGTGTTTCACGACAGTTTAAAAGCAGAGAAAAACCTCAAGTATACACTACCTAAAACTTTGCGTTATATCTCTGAAAAAGGCTGGCAGTGTGCCTCACTTGGAAATATATAGTTACTAAAAACGAATCTTTGGCACCTAAATATATTCTTTAATAAGACCGATAAGAGTATCGGCATCTTGTTCCCCTCCTTGTCGCCATTTCATCTCTGCATCTTTATAAATCATAAATGTAGGAAGGTTTTTAACGCGTAATGCATCAGAAAGCTCCTTGTTTTTTTCCACATCTATTTTTATAACGCGTGCATTATTTCCTAGAGCAGTGGCTACTTCACGCAAAACTGGATGCATCTTCTTAGAAGTTTCATCCCATTCTGCATAAAAGTTTAATAGCACTGGAGTGCGGCTTTCAATTAATTCTCCGAATTTCGACATTCATCTAATGTATTAGTTGAACAATGTATTACAAATATAATAAAATAACTTCCTAATGCTGTAAACCACCAGCAATCTATGTAAAGGAATAATCTAACGTAATTTTATGTAACCAAATTACAAGGTAAAAATTAATTGGTTAGGCTTCTCTTAAATTTTCACTGCTTTTAGTTTGAGTTTGACTTTTTTTAAGTTTAATCACAGTTATTTCCGGCCACATCCCTACTCTTCCTGGATAACCTAGAAATCCAAAACCTCGATTTACGTTTATATATCTTCCGAACTCTTGATAAATTCCTGCCCAATTTTCATACCTGTACTTTATTGGGCTCCATTTAAACAGTCCTGGAATATCAATACCAAACTGCATCCCGTGGGTATGACCGCTGAGAGTAAGGTGAAAGTTTCGTGGGTCTTTTTTTACTTCAGATTGCCAATGTGAGGGATCGTGACTTAAAAGAATTTTAAAATCTTCCTTAGTAATCCCTTCACAAGCTTTGTCGAGATCCCCTGCCTTTTTAAACCCGTTTTCTCCCCAATTTTCAACTCCCACTAAAGCTAATTTCTGACCGTTTTTTGTAATAAATCGGTTTTCATTCAAAAGCAAATCCCAGCCCATTTCACGTTGGGTTGCTTTTAGTTTGTTAAGGTTTTCTACTTTTGCTGAAGCACTACTCCACTTTACATAATCGCCATAATCGTGATTTCCTAAAACGGAGAACACACCGTGTGGGGCTTTTAATGTGCTAAACAACCCTTTCCAAGCGTCCATTTCTTCAGCGAGATTGTTTACCAAATCCCCTGTAAAAACAATTATATCACTTTGCTGTTCATTGATAAGATTAACGGCGTATTCAACCTTGTTTCTATTGCTAAAACTACCAATGTGAACATCGCTAATTTGTGTAAGTGTAAACCCATCAAACTCATTAGGTAAGTCTTCAAATTCTAATGCGTATTTTAAAACTTTATAATTGTACCTTCCTTGAATCATTCCATAAATTAAAGAGGCAAATGGTATAGCAGCAATCCCCAAGGCAAGAGTACTTACAAATTTTCTTCGCGAAGCCATAAATGGTGTTTCGCTGCTTCCTGCCACTTTCATGTAAGTGCCCACAAAAAACCTCCCTATATCCTCAGCAAACATAAAAATAACGAGCAGTAATTTAGGAATAAATAATGCTAAGAAAGCTCCAAATACATACATAGTGCTTACCGCCATGTTTTTTCCAGCTCCCATTGCAGAAAGCTCATAAATTAAAGCTGCTAAAACTGCTAGTGAAACCAAAACATAAATACCGTAAATAAAGGGATTTCTAGTAAGTGTTTTCACAGCCTGAAAGGCATAAATATCAACAAGAATATAAACTGAAATAAATATAAACCAACGCATAGTGTAGATAGAATTTTTAAAAGTAACAAGATTGAAAAACCTTTATCGCAAACTTCACTTTATTTTAACGATTATCAAGAACAACATGTTTATTAAACCATATAATATTATAAGCAATAAAATTGTCTGGTATCCAATTCTCCTATATAATCTCATCGCTGTAAAGCTGTTAAATATTATTTTAGTATTTTAGAATCAGAATACTAAATATTGAGAACCTCACTTCTTTTAGTTTTTATTATCGGCTTTTCTGGATTTTCACAAAAAAACCCAGAAACTAATGCTGCGGATATAGATTCTCTAATAAAGGTTACTGAAAGCATACCCTCAGCAGATGAAAAAATAACAGCATTAAATACTTTTATTAGCAATTTACGTTACGGAGCGGGAAGTGAAAAGCTCATAAAAAAAGCGGAAGAAGTTTCTATGTTAAGCAATACTCCCAAGCTTCTCGCTACCACATATTATTTTTACGGAAACTACTATTACTACAATTCGAAGTTAGATTCATCACTTTACTATATTAAAAAATCAAAAGCCTTAATTGAGGAAGAGGATTTACCATTCTTAAAATCTTCATTGTACAATACTGAGGGTGGTGTTTACAGAATAAAAGGAGATATGCCACAGGCACTAGCACTAACCTTAAAAGCACAGGAGTTTTTAGATAAAGTAGATACCAACCAACTAAATGATTTAGAACTTGGAAAATTAAAAAAAGAGCGATTATCCTTAGACAATAGTATTGCTAATTTCTATAATCAAATGGAAGAGTACGACAAGGCTTCCTTTTATTACGACAAGGGTTATAAAGATGCCTTAAACAACAAATCGTACATAGCTGCTGGAGTTTTTATTACAAATAAGGGTGATTTATTTTTAAAAACTAACAAAAACGAACAAGCATTAGAAGCTTTTCTCAAAGGAAAAAAATTAAAAGAAAAAGGTGACGCACCTCCTGTAATGTTGATAAACTCAGATTTAAACATAGGAATTGCGCACACAAACTTAAACAATTTTGAAGATGCCTTGCCCTATTTAAATGCTTCCATTGCTTTTTATGAAAGCAATAATATGTCTGGCCGATTAGCAGAAACACTAGCTTATAGAGGCGACTTGTTTTTAAAGCAGGGAGAATATTCGCAAGCCATTGCCGATTGCGAAAAAGCCAAAGCAATGACCTCTATGTCTGATGGAATTCAAGTATTTTCAGAAGCCTGCAATTGCTTATACACAGCCTATAAAAACACAACCAACCTAAACAAATCGCTTGAAAACTTTGAATTATTTGTAAATGCTAGAGAAACTATTTTCAATGAAAAAAACATTAGAAAACAAACGCAACAGGAAATGCAATTTGAATTCAATAAAACTTCTGCCCTTAAAAATGCTGAAATATCGGCACGTAAAAAAGAAAGTCAATTGTACGGTGTTCTTTCAGGCATAGGTTTTCTATTTGCAGGGTTTTTAGGGTTTTTCTTTTATAAAAACCGAAAGAAAAATCGCTCTTTAGCCAAACAGAAAAAACTACTAGAAGCTACTATTGACGAGAAAAATGTGCTGTTAAAAGAGACGCATCACCGTGTAAAAAATAGTTTCCAAATAGTTTCATCGCTCCTATATCTTCAGTCTGAAAGTATGGTAGATAAAAAAGCACAAGTTGCTCTTCGTGAAGCTCAAAACAGAGTGAAGTCGATGGTTCTAATACATCAAAGACTTTATAACAAAGACCAATTAGTAGGGATTAACAGTAAAGAATATTTAGAAGCTTTAACCAAGGATATCTTTGAAACACATCAATTTAAAAGTGAAGTTTTACCTTACAAATTAAATATAGAACCTATAGTATTGAGTATTGAAACTATAACTCCCATAGGTTTAATTTTGAACGAATTAATTATTAATGTTTTAAAACACGCTTATAAAATCATTAAACCCGAGAGCATCCTAATTATCGATTTCAGAAAAGTTGATGACGAGCTTGTGCTAAAAGTTATTGATAATGGTCAGGGTTTTGAAGGCGAAATTAAAGAAACCTCCTTCGGAATTAAGTTGATGAAAGCATTATCAAAAAAATTAAAAGCTACATTAAATTATAATTCAACTTTAAATAAAGGCACAGAAGTAATTTTAAAAATTAAAAAGTTTGACATACTTTGATTAAAATAAGCTGAATATTTTGAGAAAATTAAATATATACATAGTTGAAGACGATCCAATAATCGCCATAACCTTAGAGTCAATTTTGCAAAAAAATGGATATAGCGTATGCGGGCAAGCCGACAATGTTGAAGAAGCACTAACTGAAATTAAAAGTAATAAACCAGATCTTGTTTTAGTAGATATTCAGCTTGATGGGGAAAAAGACGGTGTTGATTTAGCAGAAAACCTAGACATGCTTAATAAACCGTATTTGTACTTAACGTCACAAACAGATCCGCATACCATTAAAAGAGTTAAGCAAACGCGCCCATTGGGTTATATTGTAAAACCATTTACTGAAAATGGATTGCGAAGTAATATTGAAATTGCTTGGAATAATTACATATATGATGAAGAATTTCTTTCTTTTTCAGCAAATAATGAACTTTATAAAATAAAACAATCACAAATTCTCTACCTAAAAGCATATGACAATTACTGCTATGTTATAACTACTTCACGTAAGTATTTAGTCCCTAAAACGCTCAAGTATTTATCCTCTCAACTCAACCAAGAAAAATTTATTAAAACACATCGTTCCTATATAATCAATTTATTAAAAGTTGATGCCTTGTGTAAAAATGTTGTAATAATAAACAACATAGAAATTCCTATCAGCAACTCTCGAAAATCTGAGCTAAAACAACTAATTCAAAGTTGAATTTACATTCACTAAAAATTACACCCCACTCACTAAAGAATCTAAATTAATTGTTTTTTACCGTTTATATTCGATTTGTAATTATTCTTAAACGCACTTTTAAATAAAGAATTTGTTGCGTGTAATGAATTAAACTAAAAAGGAATAATATTTAGCTATGGTTAAAATCATAAATATATTGGTTTAGTTAATGGTATTTTAAATCATAGCTTCAATTGAGTTATTCAATTGATATTGAAGATAGCCACGGTGGGGCGTGGCTATTTTTATAAAAAATAATACTGAAGTAAATTAAAAGTAATTGTGGGGATAATTAATTTATAATTAGAAAACTAACTAACCGTGTTTTCATATTTCGGTATTAAAGAAAAGTCGCTTTTGAGGAGGAGCGACTTTTTCTATTTTGTATGAATTTTAAGGAATATATCAATACTACAACTTACTTACTTTAAAAGTTTCCGTTTTATTAAATGAGTCGATTTTTACCAAATAAATTCCTGTGCTATATCCTGAAAAATCTAAGGTGGCAGTAACTGACTTTGGAAAATAGTTAGAAATTTCTCTTCCTGCTAAATCGTAAACAGAGATACTATTAATTATCTCTACACTTTCAAGGTTAATATAATCTGCTGTAGGATTAGGAAATATGACAATTTCGTTCACTTTAGGTTCATTCACAGAAAGATTGGTGTTTATTCCAAAAATAGTTTCATATGTATTTCCTCCAAAAGTAACTGTCACAGTATAAACGCCATCTTCCCAAGTACTATCCGTAGGCCAAATCCAATAGGTGTAAGCCGCAAAATAATTAGGCCAGTCCGAGACAAATTCGTAATCCCATAGTATATTTCCGTTAGGTTTTTTTACTTGAATATTTGTTACATCTCCGGTTTGAATATCTCGATAGAATAGCTTAAAATAAATCGTTTCACCGGGTAAGAAATCGAGTTCTTCATACGTATCTTCAATTTCTCCACATTCATCATCTACTATTTCCGAATAATGAGTAGAAAGCGTAAGTATCTCGGGAACCATATAAGCAGGCTGCTCAATCCACCAACTATCAGAATTTAAGTCATTACATGGTCCAGCGTATGGGTCTATAAGCTCTCCTGCAGCATCGTGAACTTCAAAATGCAAATGTGGAATTGTGCTGCTTCCCGAGCTTCCGGCCAATCCTAAATATTCACCACTTGCCACGGCATCACCCACATTCTTAGTTGTTGTACTTCCATCTTTAAAATGCCAATACCAAGACTGCGATCCATCAGCGTGTTCTAAAATAACGCCGTTCCAATTTGGATTCCCATTGTTTACACAGTTCTTATCAAAATATCCATCCTTCTTCTGAATGATAATTCCAGGTGCAGCGGCTACTATTTCCATAACATCTTCCTCCATTTTTTTCCATGGATATGGCCACACTACATAGTCTGTTCCGGCGTGATTTCCGGTTGCCCAATCGTAAGTTCTTTCTCCGCAGTTATAATCTAATAATTGACCTCCAGGGGCAATATTGTGATCTACCTGATTGAATAATGAATAGTACCCATAATCACTAAATCCTGACTTTGCCTTAAATGGAAGTTCAAAAAGCGGATGAGTAGTAGTTCTATTCTGAAATAATTCTGGATTAACTGCAAGAATTGCTTGTTTATTAGCCTCAATTTCCTGCAAAATATTTTGTCTATGACTATCGGGAATACACTCTATTTCTGAAATAGTAATGGGATTAAAATAAGCCTGAGACGGGGTGGTGTTTTGAGCAAATACAATAGACGACACGCTCAATAGAAAATAAAATACTGATGTTTTCATAATGCGATATTTTTAAGATTAGTATACTAGTTTACCTACCTATCGAAAAAAAACCAGGAAGTCATCATTTAAAAGCAGTTAACTTGTAAAAGGGATTATATTTTTTTTCAAAAACTACTTTTAATAATTAGTTATCGTGCATCAATATTTTTCTTTATTTTTGCCGCAGTAAACCCACACTATGGACTACAAGAGAATATTATTAAAACTTTCAGGGGAAGCCTTGATGGGCGAACAACAATACGGGATAGACCCAGTTCGTCTTAAAGAATACGCTCAAGAAATTAAACAAATAACCGATAGAGGCGTACAAGTAGCTATAGTTATTGGCGGCGGAAACATCTTTAGAGGCTTGGCAGGCGCTAGCAGCGGAATGGATCGAGTTCAAGGTGATCATATGGGAATGTTAGCCACCGTAATTAACGGCTTAGCCTTACAGAGTGCACTTGAAAATGAAGATATCCCAACCCGATTACAAAGTGCTATTAACATCAATGAGGTTGCAGAGCCTTTTATTCGTCGTAAAGCAATTAGACATTTGGAAAAAGGTCGTGTTGTAATCTTTGGAGGAGGTACTGGAAATCCGTATTTCACTACCGATTCGGCTGCTGTTTTAAGAGCAATAGAAATTCAAGCTGACGTAATCTTAAAAGGAACTCGCGTAGATGGTATATATACTAGCGATCCAGAAAAAGATAAACTGGCAGAGAAATTTGAATTTATCAGTTTTGAAGACGTGCTTCAAAAAGGATTAAAAGTAATGGACACTACTGCATTTACCTTAAGTCAAGAAAACGAATTGCCAATTATTGTTTTCGATATGAATACCAAAGGCAACTTATTGAAAGTAATTTCTGGTGAAAATATTGGAACAAAAGTAAATTTATAACGCAAACACCACTTTAAGCATTTTTTGGGTTATAAAATAATATTGAGTATTGAGTTTAAAATTCTTAATTTTGAACTATTCAATTTTCAAAAACAGAAACTATAAATAAAAAATACGTTCGTGTATCGAACCAAGTCGAGATATGGAAGACGAAATAGACTTTATAATTGATGGTACTAAGGAAGCAATGGCGAATGCGCTAAAGCATCTTGAAAAACAACTCGTTAACATACGCGCTGGAAAAGCTTCTCCTTCTATGGTGGGAAGTGTAATGGTAGATTACTACGGTAGTCCTACTCCATTAAGCCAAGTTGCAAATGTTAGCACCCCAGATGGAATGACAATTTCTATTCAACCCTGGGAAAAAGGCTTAATTCCAGAAATTGAACGTGGTATTCATTTAGCAAATTTAGGCTTTAACCCAATGAACAACGGGGAGAGTGTTATTATAAATGTACCACCATTAACTGAAGAACGCAGACGAGACCTAGCAAAGCAAGCAAAAGCAGTTGCCGAAGAAGCTAAAATCGGCGTGCGTAACGACAGAAAAAATGCTAACAACGATTTAAAAAACTTAGATATCTCTGAGGATCTTAAAAAGAGTTTGGAAGAAGATATTCAAGAAATGACAGATACTCACATCAAAAAAATCGATGAAATTCTAGCGAAAAAGGAAAAAGAAATCATGACAGTTTAATTTCCTTTCGTTAAACTATATACAATAAAGCGGCACCTGTGCCGCTTTTTTTTATTTTTACGACACTAATCAACAGTTTATTACACATATGCGTAAGATTTTATTTTTATTCTCCTTTGTAATAGGAGCCACTGCAATTGCGCAAATAAATAATGAAAATACTAACGATTCTATTACGGGAATAAAGAAAACTCTTTTAGAATTTTCTAAAGAAAAAGGTTATCCGCTTACTACTGGATATTTTCCTATTGGTTTTTTTGATATCGATTTAAAAACACTCGTAAAGTACAATAATCACGAAGGATTACGCCTAGGTGTAGGAGGACTTACCAACGACAAGCTTTTTGAAAAGTATAGATTTGGTGGTTATGTTGCTTATGGATTTAAAGACAAGCAGTTTAAATATAGCCTTGGTGGAAGTGCTAGAGTAAACAAAGAGAAAAAAACCTGGATAAGCCTTTACTATACCGATGACATTAAAGAAATCGGTACTTATGATTTCTTAACCGATGCAAGGTTCTACTCACTATTTGAACCAAGACTTTTAAATGTAATTGAGTTCTACGACTATAAAGAATGGCAAGCCAATATACAAAGTGAAATCTCTCCAAGTATTTTGACCGAATTCCGCGTAGCACACTCAGACGTTAATAATTTTGAAGACTACCATTTTATAGATGAAGGGAAGACATATAACCAATATAAATTGGCAGAAGCAATTCTATCTTTCCGAATTAAATTAAAGACCGATACTATAGTAAACGACGACGGAAATAGAGTGCCAACCGATAAACTTCCTAAGATAAGCACACAGATTACAAAAGGATTTAAAGATGTGGCTGGCAGTGATTTTAATTATGCCAAATTTGGACTTAAGCTCGATTACGAAATAAAACGAAAAAACCTCTCTTCCACCAGTTTTATACTACAAAGTGAAATTGCAACGGGAGATTTGCCTTTAACCCATTTATTTCACGCTTTTCCAAATCAACCTATTAAAGAAACACTTATGAAGCGTTTTTCTGTAGCAGGTGTACAGAGTTTTGAAACAATGTATTTTGGTGAGTTTTACTCCGATAAATTAGCAATGCTTCAAATGAAGCATACCTTTAGGAGGTTTAGATTAGCTGAAAAATGGAATCCAGAACTAGTGTTAATCTCTCGCCATGCTATTGGAGATATGAAGGATACAGACCGTCATTTCGGTATTCCTTTTAATACTTTAGACCATCCGTATAACGAAGCAGGATTAGAACTAAATAAAATTGTACTTGGATTCGGACTTAGCTTTGCCTATAGATATGGCTATTATAGCTTGCCAAATTTTGAAGATAACGTGTCTTTTAAATTTACTTTCAATTTGAAAGTTTAGTTATAAATATCGCTAGCTGAAAACAGATCTTTAACATAGTTTTCTACCTATCACGTGGAGAGCTTTCCTAAATTGAGGGTCGTAAGTAGAAGAGGTTTTATAAGTCCATTCTCCACCATTCTTCAATAACACTTTTAATATTTTGGGTTCGTTATTAGAAAACATTCGAGCTGTATAAGACAGTTGCATGTATAGTTTTCTCCACCATATTTTATTTGGGTCATAGTGAAAAATCTCTTTTATTTCAGAATACTTAAAAGATCTGTATGTCCAATTGTCAATCGCCTTGATTTCAAAATGCTTATCAAATATTTTAATCGATGGAAACCCGCTCTTGTCAAATATTAAAACTTCTTTTTGCATTTTAAATCAATGGTTATTAGAAAAATACATATAGTCTACTACTATATTCCCTTAAAACCTTAAATTTAGACAAATTCTAAAACAATTCTTCTAACGCATTTTATTACTCCAAAATACCCTTAAAAATCAATCGCCTACTTATAGGGAATCCTTACCTTTGCGAAATCTTTAAAAAATTGCTTTGAACAAACTTTTTAGCATCGGATTTTGGAGTTGGGTAGCCCGTTTTATACTGCGCAACCGCACTTGGATTTTAATTGTAATTGCTGCAATTACAGTACTTCTTGCGCTTCAGTGGAAAAACATGCGCTTTACCTACACCGAAGCCAATTTACTACCAGATGACCACCCAATAAATCTTGAGTACAATGAATTCCTTTCGCATTTTGGCGAAGAAGGAAACCTTATCGTAATGGGCGTAAAAGATTCGTCTATTTTCACACCTGAAAAATTTAAAGCATGGAATAAACTTTCTGAGGACATCGGGAAGTTTAATGAGGTAGAACTTACACTTTCAGTAGGTAACCTTCAAAAACTTCAAAAGAGAACCGACACCACAGGTTTTGAACTCGTACCCTTTATAAAAGACTCAATCTTTACCAATGAAAGTTTAACAGGGTACGAAGACGAGCTGTTCAACAAGCTTCCTTTTTATGACGGTTTAATTTATAGCCCTGACAAACAGTCTATCCGCTCGGCTATCTATATGAAAAAGGACATCGTAAATACCGCAGCGAGAAAAGATTTTGTGGTTGACGATTTAATTCCACTTATTAAAAAGTTTGAAGAAGATACTGGTGTAAAGGTTTATACTTCTGGTATGCCCTACATTCGTACCCTCAACTCACAAAGTATTATTGACGAAATCGGGCTATTTATTGGAGCCGCCCTATTTATAACTTCCCTGATTTTCTTCTTCTTTTTCCGATCTTGGCGCGCTACGTTTATTTCAATGTTTACTGTAATTATTGGGGTAATGTGGGCCTTTGGATTTTTAGGGTTACTGCAGTATGAAATTACCGTTCTTACAGCGCTAATACCTCCATTAATTATCGTAATTGGAATTCCAAACTGTATTTTCCTAATCAATAAATATCAGCAGGAAATAAAACTTCACGGTAATCAAGCAAAATCGTTACAACGCGTTATTGCTAAGGTGGGGAATGCAACTTTAATGACAAACCTTACAACTGCTTCAGGTTTCGCTACTTTTATTTTGGTAAATAGTGAATTGCTTAGAGAATTTGGTATTGTAGCTTCTATCAATATAGTGGCAATTTTTTTATTGAGTTTATTCATTATTCCAATTATTTACAGTTATATGGCGGTGCCTAAATACAAGCACCTAAAACACTTGAACAAAACGTGGATAAACAGTTTTGTGAATTGGATTGAGCGCATGGTAAAAGAACAACGCATTACCATTTCCATTACGGCACTGCTACTTCTTTGCGCAAGTATTATTGGAATTTATAACATCAAGATTTCTGGTAGTTTAATTGAAGATATGCCTAAAAACACTGGCTTCTTTGACGATATCCGCTTCTTCGAAAAAGAATACGAAGGTATTATGCCATTAGAAATAATGGTAGACACCAAAAAGAAGAAGGGGGTAATGAACCTTGCTACCTTAAAACGAATTGACAGGTTGCAAGAACACATAAAGGAGATTCCAGAATTTGCTAAACCAATTTCGGTAGTAGAACTAGTGAAATACTCAAAGCAAGCCTACTACAACGGAAATCCTGACTACTATCAACTTCCTAATAGTCAGGAGAGAAGCTTTATTCTTTCGCACGCAAAAAGCAGTAATACCGATACAAACATGCTTAGCAGCTATGTAGATAGCACAGGGCAGTTTGCACGTATCACTACCTTTATGAAAGATACGGAACCCGATAGATTCGACCGTATAGAAGAAGATTTAAATACTGAAATTGCTAAAATTTTCCCTGAAGAAAGATATAACGTTACCGTTACTGGAAAAGCGTTGGTATTTCAAAAGGGAACTCACTTTTTGGTAAACAACCTGATCCTTTCCCTTTCACTGGCAATTTTCTTAATTGCATTATTTATGGCCTGGATGTTCCGAAGCTTTAAAATGATTATTGTTTCGTTAATCCCTAACCTACTCCCGCTAATTATTACCGCAGGTGTCATGGGGTTTGTTGGAGTTCCTATAAAACCATCTACTATATTGGTGTTTAGTATTGCCTTCGGAATTTCGGTAGACGACACTATTCACTTCTTAGCAAAGTATAGGCAAGAGCTAATTGCAAATAATTGGAAAATCAAGAAATCGGTATATGGCGCACTTCGCGAAACTACTGTAAGTATGTTTTACACATCTATAGTACTGTTTTTTGGGTTCTCAGTGTTTACAATATCTAGTTTTGGAGGCACAGTGGCATTAGGAGCATTAGTTTCAATTACGCTTCTTTTTGCTATGTTATCCAACTTATTATTACTACCTACGCTATTGCTTTCACTTGAAAAGAGCATTGCAAATAAGCAAACAATGAAAAAGCCTGCTATTGAAATTTTACCTGATGGAGAGGAGGAAGAAAGTGATGTAAAATTAAAATAGCAAACTCAATTACACATTAAACAAAACCTTATCAATTTTGGAATTTGGTGCTTTTACTTTTATGGAATTTTATTTAAAAGTATCTTTGTTCCACTTAAAATATGACCATGCGATACAAAACTATTGATGAATTGCTGAATAGCGAAAAAACCCACATAGAGGTAACCGTAAAAGGTTGGGTTCGCTCATTTAGAAGTAACAGATTTATAGCGCTAAATGACGGATCGACAATCAATACGCTACAATGTGTAGTGGATTTTGAAAATTTTGAAGATGAAGTACTAAAAAAGGTGACTGTTGGTGCAGCAATTAAAGTTGTTGGAACACTTGTAGAAAGTCAAGGGAAAGGCCAGAAAGTAGAAGTTCAAGTATCAAAACTTACTGTTTTAGGTGAAGCAAAACCTGAAGATGTAAAACTTACCATTCTTTCACCAAAAAGACATTCATTAGAAACTTTACGCGAGCAAGCACATTTACGTATTAGAACCAATACTTTCGGTGCTGTAATGCGTACACGTTCAAAACTTGCATTTGCAGTGCACGAATATTTTCAGAAAAACGGATTTAACTATATGCACTCACCTATTATTACAGGTAGTGATGCTGAAGGTGCAGGTGAGATGTTCCGCGTATCGGCTTTAGACCCTAAAAACCCACCGCTTGATGAAAATGGAAATATAGATTATAAGCAGGATTTCTTCGAAAAAGAAACAAACCTTACTGTTAGTGGCCAGTTAGAAGCTGAAACTTACGCCATGGCACTAGGTAAAGTTTATACTTTTGGACCGACATTCCGTGCAGAAAATTCAAATACTAGCCGCCACTTAGCCGAGTTTTGGATGATAGAGCCAGAGGTTGCATTCAACGATTTGGATGCGAACATGGATTTAGCTGAAGATTTTATTAAATATGTAGTAAAATACGCCTTAGATAATTGTGCTGACGATCTTGAATTTTTAGAAAATAGATTGCTAGAAGAGGAAAAGAGCAAACCGCAAAACGAACGCAGCGAAATGAAACTTCGCGAAAAACTTCACTTTATTTTAGACAACAATTTTAAACGTGTAAGTTATACCGAAGCGATAGATATTCTCAAAAACTCTAAACCAAACAAGAAAAAGAAATTCAAATATCAAATTGAAGAGTGGGGTGCAGATTTACAGAGTGAGCACGAGCGTTTCTTAGTTGAAAAACACTTTAAATGCCCAGTAATTCTTTTTGATTATCCTGCAAAAATTAAAGCTTTCTATATGCGTTTGAACGACGATGGAAAAACGGTTCGCGCGATGGATGTACTTTTCCCAGGAATTGGAGAGATTGTCGGCGGGTCTCAGCGAGAAGAACGCTATGACGTTCTGAAAGAAAAAATGGCCGCAATGGACATAGACGAAAAAGAACTGTTTTGGTACTTAGATCTACGTAAATTTGGAACTGCTGTTCACAGTGGTTTCGGGCTTGGATTTGAACGTTTGGTGCAGTTTACAACAGGAATGGGAAACATACGCGATGTAATTCCTTACCCACGAACTCCTGGTAACGCAGAATTCTAATGATAATAACATAAGATTGTATTAAAACTAGCTACTTAATTATTTTAGTAGCTAGTTTTTTTTAACTTTATGATGTAGTATTTATAACCATGTTAAAGCAACAATTAAATTTTAAACTATCCCAAAAATTATCTCCTCAACAAATACAGTTGATGAAGATGATTCAATTACCTACGCAAGCATTCGAACAACGAATTGCACAGGAATTGGAAGAAAACCCAGCTCTTGAAGGTGGCAAAGAGGAAAGCGATGAGTTTGATGACGAATTCAGCAACGACGAATACGATGAAGGTAACGAAGTAATCGAAACAGATATAAATGTTGACGATTATCTTAGTGATGACGAAGTACCAAGCTATAAGCTTTCTGCAAACAATTATAGCGCAGACGATGAGGAGAAACAAATGCCTTATGCGGCAGGAACCTCATTTACGCAGCACCTAATGACGCAGTTAAACACCTACAGATTGAATGAAGAAGAAAAGCAAATAGCAATTTTCTTAGTAGGTAGCGTTGATGAGAGTGGTTACATCCGTCGTGAATTACAGGACATTGTAGACGACCTTGCTTTTACTCAGAATATATATACTACCGAAGATAAAGTAGAAAAAGTACTAAAAGTAGTTCAAGAATTAGATCCAGCAGGAGTTGCCGCTCGTGACTTACAGGAGTGCTTGTTGATTCAGTTAGAGCGAAAAGAGCAAACCCCTCCTATTGCCTTGGCAATTGATATTATTGACGACTCATTCGATCAATTCAGTAAAAAGCATTATAAGAAATTAATTCAGAAATTAAATATTACTGAAGACCAACTCCGTGAAGCAATTCACGAAATTGAGGCGTTAAACCCAAAACCAGGAGGAACTTATTCTGGTAACAATCGAATAGTTGAACACGTAGTTCCCGATTTTACTATAAGAATTGTGGATGGAGAATTAGATTTAACCTTAAACGGCAGAAACGCACCCGAGCTTCACGTTAGTCACGATTATAAAAATATGCTCAAGGGCTACAAGGAGTCTACAGAAAAATCGAAGGCACAGAAAGATGCTGTCATGTTCATTAAGCAAAAGCTAGATGCCGCAAAATGGTTTATTGACGCTATTAAACAACGTCAGCAAACTCTTTACATCACTATGAATACAATTATGCATCATCAAGAAGAGTATTTTTTAAGCGGCGACGAACGAAAACTAAAGCCGATGATCTTAAAAGATATTGCCGATAAAATTAATATGGACGTATCTACTGTGTCGCGAGTTGCTAATAGCAAGTATGTTGACACTCCTTACGGAACGAAGTTGATTAAGGAATTTTTTAGCGAATCGATGAAGAATGATCAAGGTGAAGATGTTTCTACAAGAGAGATTAAAAAAATACTTGAAATAACTATTTCCGAAGAAGATAAGCGCAAACCACTTACAGACGACAAGCTTGCCAAAATTTTATTGGAAAAAGGCTATCCAATTGCACGTCGTACTATTGCTAAATATCGCGAGCAACTGGACCTGCCAGTAGCTAGACTTCGAAAAGAAATCTGATGAATTTATTTCTTAAAAGCGCCTCGTATATCTTCCACCCTCTTTTAATGCCGTTATTGGGGGTTATATTGTATTACAACGTCACCCCTAGGTATGTAGATGCAGAAATTGTTCGAGCCGAGCTTTTAGCTTTAACCATTATTACTGTTTTGATTCCCTTAGTAGTATTTTTCTTATTGAAAAACCTAGGAGCAGTTGAAACTATATATTTAAAAAACGTAAAAGAGCGAAAGTTCCCCTTGATGATTCAGTGCATTCTCTTGTTACTAATCATTAAAATGGTTTTTGACATTTACGACGATCCGGAATTGTATTATTTTATAGTGGGTATCCTATTTTCTACTTTTAGTGCTCTGATAATGGTGTTTTTTAGAGTAAAAATAAGCTTGCACCAAATGGGGGTAGCCGGTATCCTTATGTTTCTAGTAGGAATTAGCGCACATTTTAAAGTCAACTTATTGGTCTCAATCAGTTTTTTTCTATTTGCAAATGGCTGGGTGGCATCCTCACGCATAAATGCTAATGCTCACGATTATCGCGAATTAATACTTGGACTATTTATTGGAGCCTTGCCTCAACTTATACTTTTCAACTTTTGGTTATAATATAAAAAATATAATACCCAATTTAAGAGAGCGAAATTCAAAAGGATCACCTTCAACAGTCTTAGCATTATCGAAAAATGGATTTAGACCGTAAGCTGCAAAGAGATTGAAATTACTAAAACCAGCACTCAGGGTAGCCGTTAATCTCAACGGGTTAAATTCGGGTATCTTAGTTTGGTTAACGTTATTTCCAGGCTGTTTAAACGTAGATTTATACCAAAAGGCATATCCTACTCTAAAACCGGGATAAACTCGCCAAAAAGCATATTTTTCTGGTGTAGATGTTCGCCATCGAAATTCAATAGGCACCTCAATAATACTAGTATTAAAACGATTTCGCGAATAATCTACATCCTTATCTAAAACCTGAAAAATGGTTTCATCTTGAAGGGTTTCACCGATAAATAAATTTTGACCGTATTGGTCTAATGCGATACCAAGTCCAATGGCAATTGCAATATTGCGTTGTTTATTGATAGGCATATCTCTTAAAAACCCAAAATGGATTCCACCTGTCAATCCTCTTGTAGATATCCCTGAAGGAAGATTTAATGGCACATTATAAGTAACCCCCAAGTAGAATTGATCCTCTCTATAAAGTGAATCTACCGCAGGCCGTGGTAATGTATCTTGCGCTAAGGCAGCAAATCCAATAAGAATAAAAAGGAATGTGAGTACTTTATACATATCGATAAAGATAAACGTATTTTCAGAATCTTGGAAACAAAAAAACGCCTCATTATCATGAGACGTTTTAATTTATAAAAGTTGTTATGCTTAGTCTAACTCATTACCTGGGGTAGTGATATAGATAATTTTAAGCATATTAAGATCACGCAATTCCTGCTTAATGTCTGTTACCATACCTGTATTAGTTTCCTCATCTACTTTAAGAGCAACCATTACTTTATCCTGAAGTTCAGGACGTAGTTTTTGGCGTGCTTCAGTAAGTGCGAATTTAATGTTAGATATATCAGTATACTTATCGCCTATTTGAATTTTCGCTTCAGTACCAAAACTCTCTTGGTAACGAGCCGAAGGTTTTCCAGCATAAATATACACCGATCTATCTTTCTTTAATTTCTCAACTTGGTCTGCTTTAGGTAATTTATTTTGAACCAATAAATTATCATCACGCAGCACAGTTACTACCATAAAGAAGAATAGAAGCATAAATACAATATCCGGTAAAGACGCTGTACTTACAGGCGGTAATTCATTACTTTTTTTCTTTCTAAACTTTGACATAGTTGTAATATTATGATCCAGATTTTTTAGGTTCAGCTTCTGACAGCTTTTGAGGGAATAGCTTTTGAATTGTTTGCAATTTTTCTTGCAACTGTTCTTTTGCTACTTCACCTTTAATCTTTCCTTCGTCTAGATCTTTGGTCATTTCGGTAAACTTCCAGCCATAAAGCCTTTGTGATTCCCGATCTCTTAAATAGTTGTATGCTGCCACCAATTCATTTTGAACAGCTATATACATTTTATAAGAAGTAAGCCTATCGTTCTGAACAGATATTACTGCTTTATCAGGGTTATCTGAAGATTCAGGATTACGACTTCCTTTACAATAGTCACAGTATTCTGGACTTCCTGCAGGTGCTCCACCATTATCTAGGAAATCAATTGCTGCTTGACGCAAGTCTTTAAGATCCATTAGATTCTCTTCAACTAGCAATTGATCTTCACGGTTAACGTTAACGATAAAGAGGTTCTTCTCTTTAATCTTTACCTGTTCATCCGTTGGCGGCTCTTTAGGCGGCAACTGTCTTCCAATCCCACTATCCTTCTCGATGGTAGTAGTTACCAAGAAAAAGATAAGCAATAGGAAAGCGATGTCTGCCATCGACCCAGCATTTACTTCCGGTGTTGCTCTTCTTGCCATTATTTTGCTAGTTTTTTGATTCCGCTAAATACCATTGCTGCAATAGCTAAAACTGCTAAGATGTAAAAGGTATATAAACCTGTACCCACCCATTTTGAGCCACTTGCAGAAAGCATATCGCCTTCACGCATTGCCATAGGGTTGCCTTCAGCTAAAACGTAAGAGATTACTACAATGAGTAAGAATGCTCCTACTGATAGTAATGTTTTCTTTACATCTCCGGCAAAAATTCCTTTAAGAACGAAGAAGAGAACAAATACTAAGATTAAAGCGAAAGTGATATAGGCCACATACAAGAAGCCATCTACTCCTGCGCCAGTTTCAGCGACTGCAGTATCACCTTTTGAGATGATCATTGCAAGAAAAATAATTCCCGCAACGCTTAAAAGCAATGCTACAATTTTTAATATTTTATGTAATGCCATCTTGTGGTTTGTTTAAATTTATTTTTTAGAGTTGTAATCGAACAACATATCGATTAAAGTGATAGAAGCATCTTCCATGCTGTTTACAATACTATCGATTTTAGCGATAATGTAGTTGTAAAAAATCTGAAGGATAATCGCAACGATCAAACCAAATACAGTTGTTAAAAGTGCAACTTTAATACCACCAGCTACAAGAGAAGGGTTCATATCACCAGCTGCCTGAATTTTATCAAACGCAGTAATCATACCTATTACAGTACCCATGAAACCAAGCATCGGTGCAATAGCGATAAATAGAGAAATCCATGATACGTTTTTCTCAAGTTGTCCCATTTGAACACCTCCGTAAGCAACTACAGCTTTTTCAGCTAAGTCAATACCTTCGTCGGCTCTATCAAGACCTTGATAGTAAATTGATGCCACAGGACCTTTTGTATTTCTGCACACTTCTTTAGCAGCGTCTATACCACCACTATTTAGTGCGTCTTGAACATCTTGAGCCAATTTTTGTGTGTTGGTTGTTGAAAGGTTAAGGTAGATAATTCTTTCAATAGCAATTGCCAATCCTAGAATTAAACATAGAAGTACCACCCCCATAAATCCAGGACCACCCTCTACGAAACGTTCTTTTAATTCTTGATGGAATCCTTTATCAGCAACATCGGCAGAAGCCGTTTCATCCTGAATAAAAGATACTGTTGCTGCTGCTACCAAAGCTTGTGAGCTTGTTGGTAATGTTTGCGCTGTTGAAGCGTTTGCGTTTAACGTGCCTACAAATACCATTGCGGCGAGCGCCATAATAGAAAATAATTTTTTCATTGCTATCGACTTAAAGTTTGTTTTTAGTTAAAGGTTTAAAGATATAAAATAATTTAGTTAATCTACAAGAATATTAATATGTACTAAAAAGGAATTTCCAATCCACCCTAAATGGGTTATTATCAGCTTCCTTTTTTAAATTTTAATGAACATTTATACTTATATATAGTATAAATTTTTCTCTATTGAAATCTGATGATTGCCTTAAACAAGTCTATCGTTGCTACTATTGCGCTTATTTCTACTTTATTTAGTTGTTAGAGCACGCTCTTTTATTACCTTAATAATGCAAAATATACTGGCAGAGAGGAAGGGATTCGAACCCTCGATACGCTTTTGGCGTATACACACTTTCCAGGCGTGCGCCTTCGACCACTCGGCCACCTCTCTAAAAAATGTTTTATAGCTCAGAACAAATCTAAAGCAAAAATTTATTTCAAATATTCGACTCGAAATCCTTCTAATTAGTTACAAAAAAGGTGCTTCGGCTTAACGAGTGCCAAATATCAAAAAAAAATCAACGCCATAAAAAAAAATAACAGATTAATTTACTGCATTTCTCCTCTTAATGAGGTTTCGAATATGGTTTTAAAGCTATTTGGAGAAACATTTTCACCTAATAGATACATTAATTTAGCTAATGCAGCTTCTGTAGTGCTATCCTTCGCACTAATTACTCCCATTTTTTTAAGCGCTGTACTAGTTTCGTATAGCCCCATATTTACACTCCCACCAGTGCATTGGGTTACATTTATTACCGGAACCCTTCTTTTTATAACATTCTTAAGCGAATTGATAAACCATTCTTCAGTAGTTACATTACCTGCACCGTAAGTTTCTAAAATCAAACCTTTCATCTCAGGATAATTAAATAAATAATTAATAGTAGATTCGTCTATACCTGGAAAAATCTTAACCAACAGTATATTGCTCTCCATGGTTTTATGAACTTTAAGCTTTTTTCTGCGGTTCGGTTTGTAAAGCGCTTCGTCATTAACCACTAAATGCAACCCACTTTGAACCAAATCTGGATAATTTGGCGACTCGAAAGCCTCAAAATGTTCTGCATTTATCTTAGTCGTTCTATTTCCTCTATATAATTTGTATTCAAAATAAAGACAAACCTCCGCAATTTTCGGAACACCCTTTTCTCGTAACGATGCGATTTGAATGGAAGTAATTAAATTTTCTTTTGCATCGGTACGCAAATCTCCAATTGGAAGTTGGGAACCAGTAAAAACCACAGGTTTCCCTAAATTTTCCAACATAAAACTCAATGCCGATGCAGTATATGACATTGTATCGCTACCATGCAACACTACAAATCCATCTATTTCATCATAATTTTCTTCAATAATAGTTGCTATATCTACCCAATACTTAGGGTTCATATTAGAACTATCAATGGGTTCAGGAAATGAGGTTGTGGTAATATTACAGTCTAACAGTTTAAGTTCGGGAATATGATTTAATAATTCATCAAAATTGAAATTGCGCAAAGCACCAGTTTCAAAGTCTTTTATCATCCCGATTGTTCCACCTGTATATATAAGGAGTATGTTAGGTTGGGTTTTCATATTAATCTCTAAGCTTTTAAGTGAAAAATAATATGCTGCGATTAAAAAAAATTACGATTATGCTATTAGGCATCAAATTTTAAAAACCGCCTTGGAGTTTTCAGTCGTTATACGAGCTACTTCGGCTTCAGAAATATTGTATAACTCTGAAAGTTTTTTACAAATTAAGGCCAAATAACTACTTTCATTACGTTTCCCTCTATAAGGAACCGGAGCAAGGTAAGGCGAATCGGTTTCTAAAACGATATGTTTCAAAGGAATTTGATTTAAAAAATTATCTATTTTACCGTTTTTAAAGGTAACCACCCCACCTATCCCCAATTTCATATTATATGAAATAGCTTTTTGTGCTTGTTCAAAATTTCCTGTAAAGCAATGAAAAATACCGAATAAGTCTTCACTTTTTTCGGTTTCTAAAACTTCGAAAATTTCATCAAAAGCATCACGACAATGTATTACTATAGGAAGTTGGTATTTTTTGGCTAATTGAATTTGGCGTTTAAAAGCAATCTTTTGAATTTCTAATGTAGAAGTATCCCAATAAAGATCAATTCCTATTTCGCCAACGGCAAAGAAATCGCGTTTTTCGAACTGTTTCTCGACGTGAGCTAACTCTTCTTCATAGTTTTCTTTTACTGAAGTTGGGTGTAGCCCCATCATTAAGAAAACATTTTCTGGATATTCCTTTTCTAGATCATACATAGATTCGGTAAAACCCGAGTCTATTGCGGGGATGAAAAAACGTGTAACTCCTGCATCAAATGCACGTTGCATCATATCTGCTCGGTCATCAGAAAAGGCATCACTATATAAATGGGTATGGGTATCTGTAATCATAACTGCAAAGCTACTTATTTTGTTTACTATCTTTGAGCAAAAAAATTGATGCATTTACGAGAATTTCTTGAAACCCAAGGTTTTTATCGCATTCCACTTAAAAAATTAGCCACCGGGCATTATTTGTTCTCGGCTAAAATAAATGGTGTTTCGGGCGATTTCATTTTAGATACTGGTGCTTCCACAAGTTGTGTAGGTTTTAAAAACAGCACTCACTTTAAACTTATTAGTGAAGAGAGCATGATTAAAGCTGCTGGTGCCGGAGCTATAAACATGGAAACTATGCTTTCCAGAAAAAACATTTTTGCAATTAAGAGTTGGAAGATTTCTAATATGGATTTTGTGCTTTTTGATCTTACCCACGTAAACGAAGCATTAGCACAAGTTGAAGAAGGACCTATTCACGGTATTATTGGAGCTGATTTTTTAAAAAAGAATCGCGCAGTTATCGATTATGGAAGAAATTGCTTTTATATAAAAGTACCGAGTCTTTAACATAAAAAATTATTGTAATTTTTTAAGTACATTTATAGTAAATAGATTATAATATAAACGTGCTTAAGAACCTAGCTATATTTTTAACTATTATTGCCTTATCCCCCATTTGGGGATTCAACGCGCATGAAACTGAGTATTCTAGCACTACTCAAATTGAACAATCTAGAACTGAAAAGTTAGCAACTTTAGACAGTCTTATTTCTCTAAACAAGAAGAATAATATCGATGCTTTTATTCAATACAGTATTGAATACGTTAAATTAGCTCAAGAACTAGACTTTATAGAAGCTGCTGCTAAAAAAGCAATCGATTTACAACGGCCACTTACAAACTTTCGCAACGACCCTTTAAATGCTATAACCGTTATAAACAGTGTTCTCGCTCGTAAGTACAAAATAAATGACAGCATATTACTTGGAGGATTGTATCTAAAGCGAGGGATAGCAAACACCCAAGTTGATGCTAACAAAGCAATTTCTGATTACAACAAAGCATTTTTAAATTTTTCTTATTGCGATTCACTTAGTATTGCAGAAACACATTATCATCGCGGCCAAGCATACTCAAGTTTAGGAAAATTTATACTTGCAGGAGAAGACCTACACAAAGCGTATTCGATTTTTGAAAGTCAAGAAAAGTACGACTGTATGATTACTGCTCAGCAAGGAATAATTAATATGTTTAGTAGAAATGGTTTTTACGAAAAAGCAAAAACCGAAAGAAATGCCTTAATAGAAAAAATTAAAAATTTAAAATTAAACTCTTTCTTATCTCAAGAGTACTATAATCAAGCAATTGATTACCACAAAATGGGCGATAAAAATGCTGAATTTAAATCTTTACTTTTAGCAGTAGAACACTTTGATAACGAAAAGTCTAATAAAACAGTATTTATAAACATTCACTCAAGTCTTGTAAACTACTACTGCGAGAGATATCAAATTAAAGAGGCCAACATTCATTTAAACCTATTAGAAAACATAAAACTCGATATTCTTGATGACCAAGTAACAAAAATTAATTATTTAAGTGCAAAGGCTAAATTTTTACAAACCACAGGTTACTACGAAGAAGCAGAAGAAATTGCTACTCAGTGTTTAGAAATAGCACAACGTATTAACTCTGAAGACGATATAATGAATTCTTTCAAATTCTTATCAGAAATCTACTTTGATATGAAAGAGTACAGAAAAAGTATCGAAAGTAACCGCGCCGCATCATTAATAAAAGACTCCATTTATAATAGAAGTACCGCAAATGCACTGGCTTACTATCTATCTTTATATGAAACTGAAAAAAAGGAAAAAGAATTAATTGAAAAAAACACAAACATTAGCTTACTAGAAAAGGACAATGAAATTTTTAAAAAAGCAATGATTTTTGGAGGAATAGCTTTAATTCTGGCTTTCGGGGTGGTTATTTTATATCGAAATCAAATACACTTAAGAAGTAATAAAGATCTCCAAGAAAAATTCAGTCAGGAATTACTTATTTCTCAAGAAAAAGAACGTCGTAGAATTTCGAAAGATTTACACGATGGAATAGGGCAACAATTATTACTCATAAAAAACAAACTGATTAAAAAAGGCACCCCAGAAGTTAAAGAAATGGTGAATCATACTATTGAAGAGGTACGAAGCATATCAAGAGATTTGCACCCATTTCACCTTCAAGAATTAGGGGTTACCAAAGCCATAGAAAACACAATTAGGCAAATTGATGAAAACACATCCCTTTTTATTTCTTCAGAAATTGATAATATAGACAACCTATTCACTAAAGAGGAGGAAGTCAACATATATAGAATAGTTCAGGAAAGCTTAAGCAACATTATAAAGCATGCGAATGCTGAAGCAGGGAAAGTTTCTATTAAAATATTGTCAAACAATATACTTATTTCTATTCGCGACAATGGTGTGGGTTTTGACTTTACAGACAGATACCAAGATTTAAAATCTCTTGGGTTAAAAACGTTACTGGAACGCACTAAATTTCTTAAAGGACAAATGAAAGTAACTTCTAAAAAAGACTTTGGAACATTAATAGAATTTCAACTACCATTATGAAAAAGCACAAACATTCAATTATTATAGCAGATGATCATCCCTTACTTTTAAAAGGGCTAAGTGATTTTTTGATTGAGAAAAACTATAATTTAATTGGTAGTGGGAATGACGGAAGGGAAGCTTACAACTTAATTGTGAAGGAAAATCCCGACATAGCCATAATTGACATACAAATGCCATATATGTCTGGGATTGAAATCGCACAGAAATGCAAAGGCCTAGAAGGTATTGATACGAAAATTGTACTTATTACTCTTCACAAGGAGAAGGAGCTTTATCAAAAAGCACAAGAACTCAATATATTCGGATATATTTTAAAAGAATTTGCTTTAGATGAAATTGAAAATTGCATTAAAACCGTGTCTAAAGGTGAACCTTTTTTCAGTAATAGAATAATGGAGCTGATTGACATAAATCCTGTTGAAAGCAATGATTTAAAAAAGCTCACGCCTTCAGAAAAAAAGATTTTGAAGCTTATTGCAAATGACAAAACTAATAAAGAGATAGCTTCTTTACTCTTTATATCTTACAGAACGGTGGAAAAACACAGAAGCAATATTATCAACAAATTAAATTTAGAAGCTAAAACCAATAGTTTGCTTATTTGGGCCAAAGAAAATCATGAAAAATTACTATAAGCTAATTCTCTTTAATTTTATATATTAGTAATCACTAATAAAAAAATCCGGCTATTGGCCGGATTTTTTGTACTATATATTTATGAGTTAGTTTATAATTCTAACGCTTTTTTCACATCGTTATCCATTAATAACTCAACTGGATTTTCTAATGCTTCCTTAATTGCAACTAGGAATCCAACCGATTCACGGCCATCAATAATTCTATGGTCGTAAGAAAGTGCTACAAACATAATAGGTGCTACTACTATTCCTCCATCTCTTACAATTGGACGCTCAACAATGTTGTGCATTCCTAAAATTGCAGATTGAGGTGGGTTAATAATTGGAGTAGAAAGCATACTTCCGAAAACTCCTCCGTTAGAAATTGTAAACGTACCACCTGTCATTTCATCAACAGTTATTTGACCATCTCTAGCTCTAAGTGCAAGGCGCTTCACTTCATCTTCAACACCTCTAAAACTTAAATTTTCAGCATTTCTAATTACAGGAACCATTAAACCTTTAGGTCCAGAAACGGCAATTGAAATATCTTTAAAGTCGTAAGAAATCTTATAATCTCCGTCAATCATAGAGTTTACATCTGGGTATAGCTCTAATGCACGAACAACTGCCAAAGTAAAGAAAGACATAAAGCCTAATCCTACTCCGTGTTTAGCTTTAAACTGTTCTTTATACTGACTTCTTAATTCGAAAATTGGCGACATATCTACCTCGTTAAAAGTAGTAAGCATCGCTGTTTCATTTTTAGCTGAAACCAAACGTTCTGCAACTTTTCTACGTAACATAGAAAGTTTTTTACGCTCGCTTCCACGGCTTCCTGTTCCTGGAGTACCCATAGATGGAGTAGCTTTAACAGCGTCGTCTTTTGTAACGCGACCGTCACGTCCACTTCCTTTTACATCTTTGGAAGACATTCCTTTCTCATCAAGAATCTTCTTAGCAGCTGGGGAAGGAGTACCTGTAGCGTAAGATTTCTTTTCTTCTTCTTTGGGAGCTGCTGGTTTAGATGGAGCCTCTTCTTTCTTTTCTTCTTTTTTATCAGCCTTAGGAGCATCTTCGCCACTTGGCTTTGCAGCGTCTGTATCAATAATGCAAACCACCTGCCCTACTTCAACTGTATCACCTTCTTCTGCTTTTAAAGTAATGATTCCACTCGCTTCTGCCGGAAGTTCAAGAGTTGCCTTGTCACTATCTACCTCAGCGATTGCTTGATCTTTTTCCACATAATCACCATCGCTTACTAACCATTCGGCAATTTCAACTTCTGTGATGGATTCTCCCGGAGACGGGACTTTCATTTCTAATGCCATATTATTTTTGTTTTATATAAACCCTCATTTATTAATCTAATAAATTTAAATGTTTTTATTTTATTATTTACAAAGTAAGTATAAATCTTACTTCATGTCTTTATCAAACACGTTTTCAATTACTTTAGCGTGTCTTGCTTTTGAGCGAACAGTACTTCCTGCAGCTGGAGCAGCATACATTTTTCTACTGCAAATTCTAAAGTTTTTAGCTTCTTCAAAATGCATCATTAAATAAGAATAAGCCCCCATATTTTTAGGTTCTTCTTGTGCCCAAACTATATCATCTGCATTTTTATACTTCTTAATTATCTTATTAATCTCATCGGTTGGGAGTGGGAATAATTGCTCAATTCGCACCAACGCAACATCATCTCTTTTTAATTCTTCTCTTTTCTCGAGTAAATCGTAATAGAATTTACCTGTAACAAATACCAATGATTTTACTTTTGAAGCTTTTACCTCCGCATCATCAATAACCATTTGGAATGTTCCATTTGCAAATTCCTCCTTAGTAGAAACTACTTTTGGATGACGTAATAAACTCTTAGGAGTAAATACAATTAATGGTTTGCGGTAGTTAGTTTTAATTTGTCTTCTCAATAAGTGGAATAAGTTTGCCGGTGTTGTAACATCTGCAACAAACATATTATCTACAGCACACAACTGTAGGTAACGCTCCATTCTTGCCGAAGAGTGTTCTGCACCTTGGCCTTCATAACCATGTGGTAATAACATTACCAAACCATTTTGAAGCTTCCATTTATCTTCAGCAGCTGAAATATACTGGTCGATCATAATTTGTGCTCCATTACTAAAATCTCCAAATTGTGCTTCCCAAATGGTTAACGTATTAGGGCTAGCCATAGCATAGCCATAATCAAAGCCTACAACTCCATACTCTGAAAGCAATGAGTTGTAAATATAGAAATTAGCTTGATCGCCTTTTAAGTTGTTTAAAAGAACTACTTCTTCTTCGCTCTCTTCAACTTTTATTACTGCGTGACGGTGAGAGAAAGTTCCACGCTCTACATCCTGCCCGCTCATTCTTACATCGTGACCTTCTTTTAGCAAACTTCCATAAGCCAACAGCTCACCCATTGCCCAGTCCAGTTTGTTCTTCTCAAAGTACATTTCTTTTCTAGACTCAATAAGCTTAGCTATTTTTTTAAGGAATTTTTTATCCTTAGGAAGCGCTGTAATAACCTCAGCAATTTCATCAAGCTTCTTTAAATCAAATGTAGTGTCCACAGACTCTAACATCTGACCTTCTTCAGAATATTCGTAACCCTTCCATTCATCTTGCATAAATGGAGTAACGGTTGTTTTATCCTCTTTTCTTGAATCTTCTAGGTTTTCCTCTAGTTTATCCTTGTATTCTTTTTCTAGTTTAGCAACGTATTCGCTATCGATTACCCCTTCACTAATCAATTTAGCAGCATAAATATCTCTTGGATTCTTGTGCTTAGCAATTGCTTTGTAAAGTTTAGGCTGCGTAAATCGTGGCTCATCACCTTCGTTATGGCCGTATTTTCTATATCCTAATAAATCTATAAACACATCACGACCGTATTCCATCCTGAAATCCAGTGCAAAATTCATTGCGTGAACTACAGCTTCTACGTCATCTGCGTTTACGTGAAGTATCGGAGATAGTGTTACTTTAGCAACATCTGTACAGTATATAGATGAACGTGCATCTAGGTAATTTGTAGTAAAACCTATTTGGTTGTTTACTACAATATGTATTGTTCCGCCTGTTTTATATCCATCAAGTTGTGCCATTTGCACAATTTCATAAACTAGACCTTGACCAGCAATTGCAGCATCACCGTGAACAACTATTGGCAATACTTTGCTTGGGTTATCTTTGTGATGGTCGTCTTGCTTAGAACGTGCAATACCCTGAACTACTGCTCCAACAGTCTCCAAATGTGAAGGGTTAGGTGCAATATTCAAGTTAATTTCTTTTCCTGAATCTGTTTTGCGTTTTGAAGTCCAACCTAAGTGGTACTTAACATCTCCATCAAAAATATCGAGTGCATAATCTTTTCCGTCAAATTCACTGAAAATATTCTTTGCACTTTTTCCGAATATATTTGTAAGAGTACTTAAACGACCACGGTGAGCCATTCCCATTACAAATTCTTCAACCCCTCTTTCTGCTGCATTTTCGATAAGAGTATCTAAAGCTGGAATTAAGCTTTCACCTCCTTCCAAAGAGAATCTTTTTTGCCCTACGTATTTTGTGTGAAGGAAGTTCTCAAAAGATACCGCCTCGTTAAGCTTTTTAAGAATATGCTTCTTTTGGTCTACAGTAAAGTTTGGCTGATTGTCATTAGCATTTAGTCTTTGCTGAATCCAATCAATTTCTTCGGGTTTACGAAGAAACATATATTCCATACCGATAGATTCGCAATAAATTCTTTTAAGGTGCGTGATTATCTCTTCAAGAGTATTTTCACCTATACCAATAATTTCTCCCGCTCTAAATTTCGCTTTCAAATCGTCTTGTGAAAGTCCAAAATTCTCAATATCCAAGGTTGGGGTATAAGTTCTACGCTCCCTAACTGGGTTTGTTTTTGTGAAGAAATGCCCTCTTGTACGATAGGCATCAATTAATTTTATTACTTGGAATTCCTTAATTACATCAGCACAAATTGCACCTAGATCATAATCCTGAGGATCTGTTGAAGCAACTCCCGAATCCGCAAAGAATTCTTGACTTCCTGGCTCTGAGCCAAAATCAAACCCTTGGAAGAATGCTCTCCAACTTGGTTCAATGCTATCTGGGTATTGTAAATATTTTTCGTATTGTTTAGCGATTACAGATGGGTGAACCGCGTTTAAGAATGAAAATTTATCCATGATAAATATACAAATGGTCTTTTAAATAAAACGGTACAAATTTACAATAATTAAGCACAATAGGCGGCTCGAATTCATATATTTATTGTTTGAAACTCATAAAGTATTCATAATGGAAAAGACGGTATATAGACTAATTGCTAAAATATTACTAATTTCAGTAATGTTTTACTCAAATAATGCGAATGCTCAGGAGAAACATTACAACTTTTGGGACCATGTGCGATTTGGTGGTGGCGTGGGTTTAAATTTTGGAAATGGTTACTTTAGCGGTACCCTAGCCCCAAGTGCTATTTATGAATTTAACAATCAATTTTCTGCAGGAGTGGCACTTACAGGAACTTACGCAAGTTTAAAAAATAATAATTCTGCAACTATTTTAGGTGGAAGTGTACTTGCACTATATAACGTTATTCCTGAAATTCAACTATCAGCAGAGTTTGAAGAATTAAATGTAAACCGAACTTATAAATTTATAGGCAGCCCAGATGTAACGAGAAATTACTGGTATCCTGCCTTATATCTCGGGGCTGGATTCCGAAGTAATAATTTTACTATGGGAGTTCGATACGATGTACTTTTTGATAAAGATGAAAGTATTTACGGGAGTGCCTTTGCTCCATTTGTAAGAGTGTATTTTTAAACGTTTCGCTCCATCAAGCTATTTCCAAACTGACGAAACATTTCTCTTTTCTCATCAGTAATGTTTATTTCGTTTAACACAGAATAAGCCAAATTACTATATTTTTCAATCTCTACCTGAGTAGCTTTTGCCGCTCCAGAGTTAACAAAAACATCCTTAACTGTTGAGATTTTATCAGCTGGATCTTTTGGATTAATACTGTAAAGATGCTCTAATTCTTCAGCTTGAACTTTAGTGCTTTGTTCTATTGCTATTAGGTAAAGGAAGGTCTTTTTGTTTGCAATTATATCGCCACCAACTTGCTTCCCAAATGTTTCTGGGTCGCCAAAAACATCTAAATAATCGTCTTGCAACTGAAATGCAATTCCAAGATTCCTTCCAAATTGATAAATTTTATCCTTATCATTTTCAGAGGCATCCGCAACAATTGCTCCCATTTTCATTGCCGCACCAACTAATACTGCGGTTTTATGATCTATCATATTAATGTATTCATCTAGAGAAACATCATCACGAGTTTCAAAATCCATATCGTGTTGTTGCCCTTCACAAACTTGTAAAGCGGTTTCACTAAAAAGTTTAGCTAAATCCTGAAATGTTTTCGGATTGTAATTTTCAAAAAATCTATATGCTAAAATCAACATAGCATCACCGGAAAGAATACCTGTGTTTATATCCCACTTTTCATGAACGGTTGCTTTCCCTCTACGTAAAGGTGCGTTATCCATAATATCATCGTGAATAAGCGAGAAGTTATGAAATAACTCTACTGCCATTGCTGCAGATAAAGCCTCTTTGTAATCTTTTCCAAAAAAATCACAAACCATCAGCGTTAGTGCTGGTCTAATTCTTTTGCCCCCTAACGAAAGAATATACTTAATAGGATCGTAAAGTTGAGCTGGCTCGTTTTGAGAAACTGCCTGTTCAAGATTTTGATTTAGAAGGGTGTTGTATTTCGATAAAATTTCCATTGAATTAAAAATTTTGGCTAAGGTAAAATAAGCATTGCAAATGCACACAAATTATAGTCGAAAAAGAACTCAAACTTAATAAGTAGGTTTCTCCATATGTGAATTACATTAGGTATATAATAATTAAGCGCTCTATTACACTCTAATATCTAAAATGTTAAATAAAATAAAACTTTGGAAACTACTATTGTTTTAAAAGTTTCCGCAACCTATCTTTGCACCCCCTTATGAGAGACCGAATAATTCATAAAGCTACAAACCTCTTCTTAAAGCTTGGCGTTAAGAGTGTTACCATGGATGATATAGCTCAAGAGTTGGCTATATCGAAAAAAACAATTTACACACATTTTAAGAATAAGACAGAACTTATTAAAGAATGTGCGTGGAGTATGTTAAGCAATATTACAACGGGGATAGACGAAATATGTGCTTTAGATATAAATCCGATTGAAGAATTATTCCAGATTAAGAAATTTATTATGCAGAAATTAAAAGACGAACATTCATCTGCACAGTATCAACTAAATAAGTATTACCCTGAAATAAGTTCGAGTATTCATAAGAACCAGCTTGAAAAAATGTTGGAGAGTACTCAAAAGAATATCGAAAAGGGCATAGAACAAGGCTTATACCGTAAAAATATTGATTCAGATTTTATAAGTCGGCTTTATTTTATGGGGATAACTAACATTCACGATCAAGAATTATTCCCTATTGAAAAGTTCTCATCAAAATATAGAGCTGAAGAATACTTAGAATATCATTTAAGAGGAATTGTAACACCTGAAGGATTAATGACACTAAATAAATACCTTAAAGAACATCACACTAATGATTAAAAGAATTTTAGTATTCAGTATTATACTGTTCAGTTTTGCAGGATTTTCTCAAGAGCAAAAAGAATATAGTTTTAGTCTTGAGGAAGCAATTCTATTTGCTTTAGACAGCAATTACACTTCTATTAATGCTAGACGTGACATTGCTAAGGCTATAAAGCAAAAATGGGAAACTACAGCTCAAGGGCTACCGCAAATTAGTGGAAGCGCAAGTTACCAAAACAACTTAAAACAGCCGGTAACCTTGCTTCCTGGGGAGCTTGCAGGTGGAGAGCCAGGCACATATCTTCCAGTTACTTTTGGAACAAAGCAAAATGCCAATGCTGTAGCTACATTAAACCAACTTATTTTTGATGGCAGTTATCTTGTGGGATTAAAAGCAGCGAAAACATTTTTAAAATACTCCGAGAATTACAACGAAAAAGTGCGTTTAGAAGTTCGCAAAGGTGTTATTAATGCCTATGGAAGTGTTCTACTTTCGGAGGAATTAGTAGCCATTTTTGAAAAAAACAAAACCAATCTAGAAAACAATCTTTTTGAAACCCGAAAAATATTTGAAAATGGATTGGCTGAAGAAGAAAGTGTCGAACAGCTAGAAATCACACTTTTAGACATCGAAACTCAATTAAGCAATGCCAAAAGAAGTAGGAAAATAGCAAAGCAAATGTTCAACCTTTCTTTGGGGATAGATGTTGACACTCCAATTACGTTAACAGACGATTTAGACAAATTAGCAGATGCAAATATTAGCCTTGCGCTTTTAGACAATTCGATAAATTTTGAAGAGAATGTAGATTTCAAAATTGCAAACAATCTCGTGCAACAACGTTTTTTTGAAAATAGATTAGAGAAGAGTAAAGCACTACCTACTCTTTCGGCCTTTATAAACTATGGCACCTCTGCAAATAGTGAAGATTTTACCTTTTTCAACGGCGATCAGAGGTGGTATCAATCCTCAGTCCTGGGTGTAAATTTAAACATACCTATCTTTAGTAGTGGTATGCGAAGCGCTGCGACACAGCGAACAAGAATTGCTTTAGACCAAGCCAAAACAGATTTAGAAAACACCAAGCAGAAAATTAAACTCGATTTAACAACAGCACAAAGCAATTATCAATTCGCAATCGAGAATTATGAAAATTCTAAAAAGAACTTAAAATTAGCGGAGCGAATTGAAAACAAAAATCAGGTGAAATTTACTGAAGGCCTATCAACAAGTTTTGATTTACGCCAAGCACAAACACAATTATATACAGCGCAACAACAGTATTTTCAATCGATGTTGAACGTAATAAATGAAAAAACAAATCTGGAAACAGTATTAAACATCCCGCAATTACGAATAGTTTCGGATGAAATAAAAGGAAAATATTAACCCTACCGACTTAAATAAATCAAAAAATGAAAAAAATATTTCTACTTATAATTTTTACAGCCACTTTGGTTTCTTGCGGCGGGGACCAAAAATCTGTGGATTCTCTCATAGAATCTGGAGATCTTTCTGCAATTAAGACTAAAAGAACTGAACTTAATCAACAGCAAAGAGACCTTAAAGCCGATATCGACAAGTTGAATGAGTATATCGATTCTCACGAAAAAAAGGAACGTCCAGCATTAATTACGGCTCAAGAGATTAAAGACACCATTTTCAAACACTATGTTGAAGTGCAAGGAAATGTTGAAACAAATCAAAATGTCGTTTTAAATGCCGAATACTCAGGTGTACTTACCAATATATACGTAAAAGAAGGTCAGCGGGTGTCAAGAGGTCAACGTCTTGCCAAAATTGACGATGGTGGTTTATCCAGCCAAGTAGCACAACAAGAAGCACAACTAGCTTTAGCAAAAACAACTTTCGAACGTCAAGAAAGACTTTGGGAACAAAAAATTGGTTCAGAAATTCAATATCTCCAAGCAAAAACCAATTACGAAGCCGCAAAAAACACCACCAATCAGTTGCGTTCTCAATTAGGAAAAACTATTATCACTGCCCCATTCAGCGGAGTGATAGACGATATTATTTCGGACCCAGGTCAAGTAGTTGTACCGGGACAAACCCCAATTATTCGACTAGTAAACTTAAGTGATATGTATGTTAAAGCGTCAATACCTGAAACCTATTTAACAAACATTAAGAAAGGGACACGTGTTGAAGTAAACTTAGCGTCAATTAACGAAAATTTTACAGGAACTGTTCGTCAAGTAAGCAACTATATAAATCCGAATAATAGAAGTTTTGAGATTCAAGTTGAGATTCCAAACAAGGATGGTAATGTAAAACCAAATTTAATTGCAACAGTAAAAGTAAACGACTACACCGCAGAGAATGCAGTTACCATACCTGAAAATATTTTGCAAGAGAATGCTGCTGGTGAAACTATTGCTTATATATACAAACCTGTAGATGATAGTACCGGTGTAGCTAAACGCATTATTATTGAAACAGGGCTTTCATACGGTAATCAAACCGAAGTAAAGTCGGGACTCAAAAAAGGTGATACAATTATAATGGAAGGTGCGAAAACACTTCGCGACGGTCAAAAAGTAACTATCAAACAATAAGAAACTCTTGCAAAATGAGCAAAAACCCGTATAAAGAATTTAGTATTTCATCTTGGGCTATCGACAACAAAATGACGGTCTATGTGGTAATGGCTATTATCCTATTTTTAGGTGCCTTTGCCTATTATAGTATGCCTCGTGAGGCATTTCCAGAAATTATCGAAACTAAGATTTATGTAAGTTCGGTTAACCCAGGTAACTCTGCCGAAGATGTAGAAAAGTTTATAACCGAGCCCCTAGAAGAAGAGTTTAAGGATATTGCAGGAGTAAAAGAAATTACTTCTACTACCCTTCAAGATTACTCCATAATTATTGTGGAATTTGAAGAGAGCGTAGAAATTCCTGTAGCAAAACAATCTGTTAAAGATAAAATAGACCTTGTAAAAGCGGAAGCTACTTGGCCAGTACTTACCAATGGAGCTAAAGTTGAACCAAATGCTTTCGATTTAAATTTTTCGGAAGAATTTCCTATTTTAAATATTAACCTTACAGGAGATTATACCGTTCAGACATTAAAGGATTACGCCGAATACCTTCAGGATAAAATTGAAATGCTGCCTCAAATAAAGGAAGCTACCATTCGAGGGGCTGAAGAAAAAGAAATTGAAGTAGCTGTCGATATTTATAAAATGACCGCTTCTCAGGTTAGCTTCGACAATATTATAAATGCCATTAAAGGTGAAAATACTACAATTTCTGGTGGTAATATTATAACCAATGGCGTTCAAAAAAACATTCGGATTACGGGTGAAATTCAAAATCCCAAAGAGCTAGAAAGGCTTGTAGTTAAAAAAGATGATGGGATTGTTTTCCTAAAAGACATTGCCGACATTAAATTTCACGAGAAAGATGCTACAACTTTTGCTCGTGAATACGGAGAACCTGTTGTCATGCTCGATGTTAAGAAACGAGCAGGAAAAAATATGATTGAGGCGGTTGAGCTAATTAAAGAACTTATCAAAGACGAGCAAGATAATTACCTGCCAGAAACGCTGCATATAAGTCTTTCTAATGACCAATCAATCAAAACTGAAAACCAGGTAAACGACTTGGTAAACAACATCATTTTTGGGGTTATCTTGGTTGTTGTGGTACTTATGTTCTTTTTAGGGTTTAGAAATGCGCTTTTTGTTGGTTTTGCTATCCCGCTTTCTATGCTTATGTCGTTATTTATACTATCGTCATTAGGTTTTACGCTTAATACAATGGTGCTTTTCGGACTAGTTATGGGTCTCGGAATGTTGGTAGATAATGGAATTGTGGTGGTAGAAAACGTATATACCTTGATGAGTGAGGGTATGTCGCCTAAAAAAGCAGCAAAACAAGGTATGGGTGAAATTGCTTGGCCTATTATTGCTTCTACGGCTACTACACTTGCAGCCTTTTTCCCGCTCGGACTTTGGCCAGGGATGATAGGTAAGTTTATGATTTATTTCCCAATTACACTATCTGTAGTATTGAGTTCTTCGCTTTTTGTAGCGCTTGTAATTAACTCCATGCTTACTTCAAAATTTATGAAGATTGAAGAAGAACCGCTTACAAAACAAAAGCTTATTCGCTGGAGTTTAATATTGTTCGGAGTTGGGGCGTTGCTTCTGGTTGCTGGGTTTATTATGGATATTGCTGCCTTTAGAGGGTTTGGAAATTTAGCAATCCTAACGGCTATAATGCTTTGGTTATACAAATACGTATTGGCAGGTGCAGTTGAGTATTTTCAGTATAAATCTTTGAAAAAACTTGAAAACTTCTACGAAGGCACTTTAAAATACGCACTAAAAGGACCAAAAGCCTATGTGTTTTTCTTTGGTACAGTGGTATTGTTATTTCTTTCGTTCGTTTTAGTAGGCTTAGTACAACCCAAAGTACTATTCTTTCCAGAAAATGAACCGAATCAAATTATTACTTATATAGAGTATCCGCAAGGAACTGATATTGAGAAAACAAACGAGCTCACTAAACAAGTTGAGGAGCGTATATACAAAACCATTTCAAAATACGAAGACAATGGCTACAACTATATGGTTGAATCTGCAGTTTCCCAAGTAGGTCAAGGTGCTGGAAACCCACAAACCGATGGGGGCCAAAGTAACGATATGCCGCAGAAAGGTAAAATCACTTTATCTATGCGAGATTATCAGTTGCGACGTGGTGTAAAAAGTAGTGATGTTTTAGAAGAAGTTCGAGAATCTGTAAAAGGTTTCCCAGGAGCTTCTATTATTGTTGAAAAAGATGCTGCTGGACCTCCTGTTGGATACCCAATTAATATCGAATTAAGTGGGGATGATTATGAGGAAATGCTTCACGAGGCCGAAAATCTTCGTTCGTATATTGAAGGGTTAGGTATTAGCGGGATTGAAGAGCTAAAAATAGACGTAAACAAGAGTAAACCTGAGATGAATGTAACTGTAGATCGTGAAAAAGCGGGACAGTTAGGAATTAGCACAGGACAAATTGGGCAAACGTTACGTCGTGCTATTTTTGGAGAAGAAGCTTCCACTTACAAAGATGGAAATGACGATTACGAAATAAACGTACGCCTTTCAGAGGCATCGAGGTATGACGAAAGTGCACTTTTTAATCAACCAATTACTTTTAGAAATAATCAAGGACAAATTGTTCAAGTACCCATTTCAGCTATGGTTACCAAAAACAATACGGCTTCCTTTAGTGCAATAAAAAGAAAAGATTTAAAAAGAACCATTACCGTTTATTCAAACGTAATTGGAGGTTATAACGGAACCGAAATCGTAAACGATTTAAAAACCGAACTTCAAAATTACGATTTACCTAATGGCGTTAATTTAACCTTTACAGGAGAGCAAGAAGAACAAGAAGACAATATGGGCTTCCTAATGATGGCGCTATTTTATGCTTTAGGAGGAATATTATTAATATTGGTTGCTCAGTTTAACTCACTTTCAAAACCTATTATAATTCTTACTTCGGTAGTATTAAGCTTAGCAGGTGTATTCCTCGGATTGGTAGTTTTCCAAATGGATTTCGTAATTATTATGACGATGATGGGAATTATCTCGCTTGCAGGTATTGTTGTAAATAACGCCATTGTACTTATCGATTACACCCAGATTCTTATAGATCGTAAAAAGTATGAGTTGCAAATGGACGAGGAGCAAATGCTTACCAAAAAACAGTATTTTGAGATTATTGTTGCGGGTGGAAAATCCCGTTTGCGTCCAGTGCTTTTAACAGCGATTACAACCGTTTTAGGGCTTATCCCGCTTGCTATCGGATTTAACATCGATTTCTTCGGGTTATTTACAGATTACAGCCCTAATATTTATATTGGTGGGGACAACGTAATTTTCTGGGGACCATTGGCTTGGACAGTAATTTTCGGACTAATTTTCGCAACTTTCTTAACCTTAATTGTGGTTCCGGTGATGTTTTATTTGGTGAATCGCGCTAAAATTAGACTGAGAAAGAAAAAGCGATTAAAGGAGTTAAAAAAGCAAAGAGCTAAAGAAGCTAATAATTACGAGCGGATAGCCTAAACTATTAATATTCAATAAACACTAAAACCCTTTTGGCTAGCAATTTTCCAAAAGGGTTTTTTTATTTTTTATTGTAACGCTTGGCTAAAAAACAGGGAATTTCCTATCATAATACAGGCAAACAAAAATTTCATATTCGAGAATTTTCGCATATTTATAAGCAAATAACTAACTTAAATCCTCAAATAATGAAATTATTTTTCAAAATACACAGAAAAACAGCTACACTATATAAGCAATGTATATGGATATTTTTATTGCCATTAGGGCTTTACGCACAAGTAACAAACATACCCGATCCTAATTTTGAACAAGCACTTATTGACTTAGGCATTGATAGCGATGGTGTGATAAATGGACAAGTGTTAACAAGTGATATTGAAAATGTAGTAACGCTCGATGTGAATCATCGATTTATAGAAGATTTAACAGGCCTAGAAGATTTTTCAGCTTTAGAATTGTTGGATGTAAGTGGTAATATTCTTTATTTACTGGATGTGAGTGAAAACATTCTATTAAAAGAGCTTTATTTTAACAGTCAAAGTCCTGGCTTTTCAATGCTAATGACTTCATTGGATTTTTCCAGTAACGTAAATCTTGAAATTGTTGAAGCGGCGAATTTAATTTTTTTAGAAAATTTGAATTTAAAAAATGGAGTTAATTCAATTTTAACAATAAGCCTGCCCTGCCAATTTGAAGGTGAACCTTGTGAGCTAACAGAATTACAGTGTGTTAATGTGGATGATGAGGTGGCTGCTAATAATAATGAATTACCATATTCTCGCTGGTATGTTGCTGCAAATTTTATCTATTCTGAAGACTGCTCTTTAGGAACAAATGATATTAATGAAAAACTATTTTCTATATATCCAAACCCTGTTAATGAAGTTTTGGTTTTAAATGGCA
>NZ_JAVLSO020000020.1:0-1910 GCF_032080575.2 Aequorivita sediminis
CTAAATCTGGACTAATATATGAGGATAGTTACAGAAGTACCATGGTGAAAAATTAATACATTTTTACTTGTTTTTTACCACAGTACTTTGTTGTAGCACGTTTTTTATACATTAATATCCCATTGAATAAAGCATTAATTCAGCTATTTCTTTTGCTTCGTTTAAATTCCTTGCTGGCTTAACTTGTCCGTTGTTTGTTTTTGATTTTAATTCATCATCTTGAATTATCCAAACAAGTCCATCTTTATCCAATTCACAATCAAAATTTGAGCCTTTATAGACTATTGAAAATTTTGTATTCATAGTAGTTACATTTTATCTAAAAACTGTGTTGTCGTTTCAAAACCATCTGATAGTCCATCATATATATCTTTTATTATGGTTTCTTTTAAAACTTTATTTACTGTTAAGTCAACCAATTTTCCTTTAACTAATTGGAACCAATTCTTTTTACCTAAATTGAAATGAGCTTTTAATTCATCTAATTCATTGAAAATAATTTCTTGTCCGTAACCCAATTCGGTTAGTTTATCCGCAATTTCATTCAATTTTACGTGAAGAGCTGTTTCTTCTTCTATTGTAAATGATTCTTTGGGTTTTGGTTCATATTCGTAATATTCCTTTATTTCATCAATTTGTTGGTCAATTACAAATAGTCCAGTCTCTCTCGTATCATCAAAGTTACATCCAGTACAAGTTTTAGCGTGTTCAATTTTTTCCTTAACTGTATTCTCACGAACAATTCTTAGGAATTCTAATTTATCGCTATCACGATTAAAATCATATATCTTATCTGACAAGCGAGAATTCAAGTCAGAAATACTACAATTACCACGGTAAAATATTCTATCGTTGAATTTTTTTGCTTCCTTTTCAATTATGTTCATAGTTTTTCTTAAATGTGCTACAACGTTTAGTATAAAAGAAGTAGGGCTGTAAATAAGCGATTACTTTTCGGATTATCAACAAGCCAAATCTTTTGCATTTTGTTTTATATTTTTATTCTAAGGCCAAATCAAAAGATTTGGCGACCTCGCAAATAAGCCTGAACCATTGGGCTTAGCACTTACTTGCCCTATTTTTTTTATACATTGTTGCACCACGTTATTTTCTCAGAGACTTAATGGCAGTGCAAATCCTCCACCAAAAAGACCAACGTTCTTTCCTTTAAAAATCGCGGGTTGATATTCGGTCATTTTCATTAGAGAGTTTGTCAATTCATTTATTTCCGATTCATTTATGTTGCCTTTAATATTGGTGATTAATTCACCCTTGATACCGACATTAATCATTAGATAAATTTTGCCCCGAATTCGTTTAAGTTTTTTGGAGTTTTTGATTTCAGATTTTAAAAGTTTGATATAGTCGGGATTAATTTGTTTTTTATTTACAATTAATGGCTCAAAATTATTATTGTATTTGAATTTCGGAAGTTCGTCTACGTGAAATAGGAACATTTTTTCCGAATATTCCAGTCCGCCACAGTATTGCTCGATTAATTCATATGATTCAAAATCACCTAACGAATATGATTTTTGGAGTAGTTGACAGGCTTGTTGTGTATTTCCTAAATTCAGTTCGACTCCAGCTAAGTTGAAGATAGCATCTTTATTTATCGAGTCAATTTTAATAATCGATTCGTAGTTAAGTTTAGCAGTTTCAAAATCCGATTTTTGATAGGCTTCATTTCCCGCAATCATCAGTATATCAATATTTGAGTCTTGTCCAAATGACTGATTAATCGAAAATAATATTATTATAAGCAGAATTTTTTTCATAATGTGGTGCAACTGTTTTGCATATGATTTGCGGCGATTTTTGCTGCGCGATTTTTTCCGCTTTACCAAATGCGTTTTAAAAATACTACTTTTTCTCACTTTCACGAATTTCAGCCGTAAATTATATGCATT
>NZ_JAVLSO020000021.1:0-1826 GCF_032080575.2 Aequorivita sediminis
TTGTAGTCTCAGGCAGACTCGAACTGCCGACCTCTACATTATCAGTGTAGCGCTCTAACCAGCTGAGCTATGAGACTGTCTCATAGATATTAGATTTTAGACTTGAGATTTTAGACTCCAGCGACCATTATATTAGGTGCTTTTCGTCTCACATCTCATATCTGATATCTCATATCTATCTATATTATAAAATTGACAGCTAAACCAAGCGAAACTCCTTCTTTTTATATAAAGAGTGTCTCTTTGTTGAATATTCGGTCGTCTTTCTCTAGAAAGGAGGTGTTCCAGCCGCACCTTCCGGTACGGCTACCTTGTTACGACTTAGCCCCAGTTACCAGCTTCACCCTAGGCCGCTCCTTGCGGTGACGGACTTCAGGTGCTTCCAGCTTCCATGGCTTGACGGGCGGTGTGTACAAGGCCCGGGAACGTATTCACCGGATCATGGCTGATATCCGATTACTAGCGATTCCAGCTTCACGGGGTCGAGTTGCAGACCCCGATCCGAACTGAGACAGGTTTTGTGGATTCGCGCCTGCTTGCGCAGTGGCTGCCCATTGTACCTGCCATTGTAGCACGTGTGTGGCCCAGGACGTAAGGGCCGTGATGATTTGACGTCATCCCCACCTTCCTCACGGTTTGCACCGGCAGTCTTGTTAGAGTTCCCGACATGACTCGCTGGCAACTAACAACAGGGGTTGCGCTCGTTATAGGACTTAACCTGACACCTCACGGCACGAGCTGACGACAACCATGCAGCACCTTGTAATCTGTCCGAAGAAAAGGGTGTTTCCACCCCTGTCAGACTACATTTAAGCCCTGGTAAGGTTCCTCGCGTATCATCGAATTAAACCACATGCTCCACCGCTTGTGCGGGCCCCCGTCAATTCCTTTGAGTTTCATTCTTGCGAACGTACTCCCCAGGTGGGATACTTATCACTTTCGCTTGGCCACCCAGCCTACCAATGTAGGCCGGACAGCTAGTATCCATCGTTTACGGCGTGGACTACCAGGGTATCTAATCCTGTTCGCTCCCCACGCTTTCGTCCATCAGCGTCAATACGTTGTTAGTGACCTGCCTTCGCAATCGGTATTCTATGTGATATCTAAGCATTTCACCGCTACACCACATATTCTAGCCACTTCACAACGATTCAAGACAACCAGTATCAATGGCAATTCTACAGTTGAGCTGCAGACTTTCACCACTGACTTAATTGCCCGCCTACGGACCCTTTAAACCCAATGATTCCGGATAACGCTCGGACCCTCCGTATTACCGCGGCTGCTGGCACGGAGTTAGCCGGTCCTTATTCTTACGGTACCGTCAAGCCCCCTCACGAGGGGGTGTTTCTTCCCGTAAAAAAGCAGTTTACAACCCATAGGGCAGTCTTCCTGCACGCGGCATGGCTGGATCAGGCTCTCGCCCATTGTCCAATATTCCTCACTGCTGCCTCCCGTAGGAGTCTGGTCCGTGTCTCAGTACCAGTGTGGGGGATCCCCCTCTCAGGGCCCCTACCCATCGTAGCCTTGGTGTGCCGTTACCACACCAACAAGCTAATGGGACGCATGATCATCTTGTACCGATAAATCTTTAATTATAAAACAATGCCGTCTCATAATACTATGGGGCATTAATCCAAGTTTCCCTGGGCTATTCCCCTGTACAAGGCAGATTCCATACGCGTTACTCACCCGTGCGCCGGTCTCTATAATGCAAGCATTATATACCCCTCGACTTGCATGTGTTAGGCCTGCCGCTAGCGTTCATCCTGAGCCAGGATCAAACTCTTCATCGTATAATCTTCAATAATATTGCGACCATACTT
>NZ_JAVLSO020000022.1:0-1745 GCF_032080575.2 Aequorivita sediminis
AAGAATCGAAAATAATATCGTTTTAAAGCCGCTCTAGATAACAATGGATTCATTATTTTTAGTCCGAAGTGAGTTGATGCACAGACTCACGTTGTGTGCAATTTGACAAAACCAATGAAACATCCTTTTCTAATCATATTTCTTATCACTTTTTTGGCTTGTAATTCCAAAAAGGATAATGCAGTTTCTAAAATCAAGAACCCAAATCCAGAGAAAGTAATTCAAGAAAAATTAAGCGGAAAAGAAGTCGTTGCGGAATTGGAAAAATTAAGTTATTTCAATCTGACCAACGAATCTGAATTAGATACTGTTAAAGCCGACTTTCAAAAAGCTTACACGGACTTAAATTTCTTTCAAGGACCAATGCGAGGGGAAACGCTGAATTTTATGGACAATCGCTATCATTGGGTAGATTGTGAGGAACTTTTTGAGATTGGAGGATTAACAGAATATTTAGCTCAAGTTAAACCGACTTTTGAAAAATTAGGGCTGGAATTAGAATACGCAAACGAAAAAAGCGAACAAGACCAAAACAGTTGGAAACACACAATTGAACTTAACGGAATTGAATACACAGCATTTGACGGACAATTTTCCGACTTGGATTGGGGAATTGCATATATCAATTTCATAGAAATGTTAAACGCAGAATTAAGACGACAAAAATCGGACGAGCAGTTTTATCCAATAAATTGCGGAAATGATGGAATGTTCGTCTTACTAACGCCAAAACAGTTGGACTTTGTAAATCGGAATTATCCAATTGACAATGAACATCCGACAACAATGAGTAATTGGAAAAGTAGAAATGGAATATAAAAAAAACTGCACACAACACTGCATAACCGCAATTACGGCGGATTCGACTGCGTCCGGATCCACGCGTAATTGCTAAAGTCAGTGCTAAACCGAAAAACCCCGTATATTTAGCCGTAACTGCGGTTATACTAAACGTTGTGGTGCATTTAAGAGCAACTTTCTGGAAAACCGAAAATTTCTGTTTTAAATCCAAAATTTAGATTATATTTGTATCTAAATGGATACACTCTAAATGATTATTACCGAAAAGACAACTGAATTTGATAAGTGGATTAGAAAGCTCAAAGACATTCGAGCGAAATCTAAAATACTATTCCGAATTCAGAAACTCGAAACCGATGAGCATTTTGGAGATTGTAAACCTGTTGGAGATGGAATTAGCGAAATGCGAATCAATTATGCAAAAGGTTATCGAGTGTATTTTAAGGAAAAAGACAACAAAATCGTTATTCTTTTAATTGGCGGAGATAAATCAAGTCAACAAAAGGACATCGAGAAAGCGAAGAAAATTTGGAACAGAATAAAAAATGATTGATATGGCAACTACAAAATTTGATATTGCGGACTATTTGGACAGCGAAGAAATGATTGCTGAATATCTTAACACAGTTCTCGAAGATGGAGAAAGTTCTGATTTGATTGTGGCAATTGGACATATTGCAAAGGCAATCGGAATGACTAAAATTGCGGAAAAAACTGGAATGAGCAGACCAAGTTTATATAAAGCATTATCTGACGGAGCAAAACCACAATTTGGAACAATAATGAAAGTGCTAAAAGCTATTGGCGGACAAATAAATGTAAAGCCAATGTCAGCGTAAAAAAACGCACCACAACAAAGTACTGTGGTAAAAAACAAGTAAAAATGTATTAATTTTTCACCATGGTACTTCTGTAACTATCCTCATATATTAGTCCAGATTTAG
>NZ_JAVLSO020000023.1:0-1723 GCF_032080575.2 Aequorivita sediminis
AGCCAATATTTTAATGCAATTTGGCCAATGGATAAAAGGTAATCAACAAAGTTATTAAGAAAGGGAGGTTATTGCGCAGTCTGACGTTTAGTATATGCAAAGTAGGCGATTGCGGGCTTCAAACTTATCAAACCGAGATGAAGTTGAAGCGAGCTACAACCGTTGAATTTACTGCTATTTCGCCTATTTTGTATATACATTGTTAGCGGTTCGGGCTTTTTTTTCTTCGGTCAGCAACATTTCTCGTCTTGTTGAATTGGTGGACATTTCTCGCTCCCATAACTGCAATAAACACAGCAGTCTCCTTGTTGTGGTTTCAATACAGTTTTGCAGTTTTCGCACTCGTAAAAGTATTGGCAAGCATCTGTCGGCATTGTTTCTTCTTTTTTGTGTCCGCAGTTGGGGCAAGTGATTGTTGATTGCAATTTTATTTCCATTTTATTTTTCCTTTTTGTCTCTTACTGAATATCCTGTTCCGTTAATTGCTGTTTCGATTTCGGCTATGTTAGTTTTTGAGTTGTCAAATTCAACGATTGCGTTTCCATTCTCGTATGAAGCAGTTGATTTGATTATTCCTGAAAGTTTGTTCACTTCGTGGTTTACGTGTTCTTCGCATCCTGCACAAGTCATTCCGCTGATAGTAAACTCAACGGTCTGTAAATTTGATTTGTCAACTACTATTACTTGTTTTTCTGTCTTAGGGTAGAAAATATGTGCATAGTAAGGAAAGGCAAGCATTACAATTGCGAATGCTGTAACAATTCCTAAAAACTTTTTACTCTGAATGAATTTTGGCTTTTCATCAGTTTCACAATCACAGTCTATTTCCTTTTTCGGTTTTAGTTTTTGATACCAAGCAAAACCAAGAACCAAAATTGTCAAACCAATTAAATACGGTCGGAAAGGTTCAAGCCACGAAAAAGAGGCAGCAAGTCCGCTTGTTCCTGCAATTAGTGCCAAAACTGGTGTAATACAGCATAGAGAAGCAGCGAATGCCGTTAAAATTCCTGCTCCGATTAGTTTATTGTCCTTTTTCATATTGTCTCCAAAATTTTGTTTTCGTCAAGTATTATGAAAAACGGTTCAAGCAAGTTTTTGTATTCGTTTGTCAGCGAATAGAAAATGGTCTGTGCTTGCCTTTCTGTTTCAATGAGTTTTCGGTCTTTGAGTTTTCGCAGGTGTTGAGAAACTGCCGAAATGGTCATTCCAAGAACATCACTCAGGTCGCAAACGCAAAGTTGTTTCTCTTCATAAAGCAGGAACAGGATTTTCAGTCTGACGTTGTTACCCGCCAATTCAAGTCCGTTCGATAAGTAGTCAAACGAGCCGTTGAGTTCTGCAACTCGGTCTTTACAACGGTTGATTTGTTTAATGTCCGCTTGTTGTCTTATGCAAGAATTGTTTTCCATAAACACAAAGATAGTCAACTTGTTTATTTAAGCAAATGCTAAAATACAATATTTTAAAAATAACCCGATTTGTTTCTCGGGTCGTTTTATTGCCTGACCGCTAACGTGTTTGTGTATGATTTCGTTGCGTGGTTTAAGAATTAAAGTTAGCAAATAAATCACAGATAGAAAGTCCGCGAGGACTTTCGTAAGTAAGCTATAACTAGCAATGAATTATACACGGCTTAAGTTTACAATTCATTAAATTTAGATATAAATCAGAAAGAACAAAAGAGAGGAATAAGGTTATTATATACGCAGAGACTTAGATCTCG
>NZ_JAVLSO020000024.1:0-1656 GCF_032080575.2 Aequorivita sediminis
AAAAATAATGAATCCATTGTTATCTAGAGCGGCTTTAAAACGATATTATTTTCGATTCTTAAATATGGATATTTTTTATCAGGTAAAAGAAAGCCTTCCATATAAGCCAAAATCACTTCAAATAGGGTCGAAAATTCAGTCATAAGCCCTTTGAGCCTTTTTTTCAACACTTCTGGTCCCAGAATAGACGAGAGTCTGGTAAGGTTATAACAGATCATCATCAGGTTTACCTCAGAGAGTACGTTTTGCTTCCCCTTCATCAATGTATAGGTAAATCCCCATTGTCTTTTCAGTGTCCCAAACTGGTGCTCGGTTACTTGTTGTCTGAGTCTATAGTATTCAGGTTTTTCTCTTACTCTTTTTTGGTTTTCGTCCAGTGCCTCCTGGTAAATGGAGCGTTCTATAAAGCGTCCGTTTTTATTTGTGGTGCACATCGCTCTTTTGGGACATAGCCCGCAGGCCTTTTTGTTCTTGTAATGTTTGACCTTGTGACCAGCTTTATTGTATATACTTCCATTGGTGGCCAATACTTTATTCTCCGGACAAGTGTAGGTATCCTTTATTTTATCATACTTGAAATCGACCATTGGATAGCGTCCGTTGTGATGCGAAGAATGGTCCTTCGGTGAGGAGTAAGGAGTTATCCCGTTCTTGGTGCATATTGCAAGATGTTTAGCCGTGGTGTATCCCTTGTCAGTGAGGATATCCATACTTTCCACTCCAAGGAGCTGCTTGGCGTCCAGTGCCATGGGCGAGAGCGCATGGGTGTCGTTCACGCTACCCGTATCGTTGTTTACCAAGAGCTTGTACTTCGCGTCGCAGCCCGCCTGCACGTTGTAACCTACATTGATGATGTTACGGTGTAGGATGACGGATCTTGCGTCGGGATCGGTAAGGCTAATCTGGCTCTCGCCACTTTCCTCCAACCTTTTTTCTATGCTGCGGAATCTTTCTTTTTTTGATTCCTGGTAAGCAACCTTTGTCTCGATTTCCTGTTCATCGATGTTCCCATCGCCTTGGTCGAGCTGATCTTGGTACTTCTTGATCTTATCGTCAATGTAGGCGATATGGCGGTCGATCTTCTTTTGGTTGAAATTGTTCTTTTGGGCATTCTGTGCCCTAATCTTAAATGAGTCTATCGCAATGGTCGCACCTTCTATAAGTTCCCATTCCTTGAGCAGTCCTACAAAATGTCTAAAGGCTAGCTTGAATGCCGCTGCATTGTTCTTTCTGAAGTAAGCGATTTTTCTTGCCGATGGGTGCAATCCTTTTAAGAGCCAGATAACCTCAAGGTTAACCTTGCAGGCATGTTCCATTTGGCGTGAGGAGCGAAGTTTGTTCTTGTACCCGTAGAGATAGAGCTTGAGCATATCTTTAGAATGGTAAGGAGGCCTTCCCTCGGAGTTGAGCACGTCCTGGAAACCAAGCTCTTCCATTGGAAGGATATCCACGAACATATCAACGGTACGTGCCCAGGAATCCTGCCCTACGCAAGACTCAAAATCCATCATTACCAATTGATCCCGATTAAATCCTGTTATAAAATCCATAACATCAAGATAGCCAATATTTTAATGCAATTTGGCCAATGGATAAAAGGTAATCAACAAAGTTATTAAGAAAGGGAGGTTATTGCGCAGTCTGACGTTTAGTATA
>NZ_JAVLSO020000025.1:0-1410 GCF_032080575.2 Aequorivita sediminis
CTATCTTTCTTTTGGTAATTATGTAATCAAAGCCCCACTGGCGTTTTAAGGTGCCGTAAGGGTGTTCGACCAGCGCTTGACGTTGTTTATAGCGTTGTTTGTTCTGGGTCACTCGAAGGGCATTAGCTTCTATATATGGGGCGTATTCACTGCGTTGAACAATTTTTCCGTTTTTTGCCTTGGTGCATAAACTGCGAACTGAACAACCTTTGCACGCCTTGGTTTTGTACTGTTTAAAAGTGTAGTTTCTTGTTTTATAGTGGCTTTGGTTACTGGTTAGTTTATGTCCTTCGGGGCAGGTGTAGGTGTCGGTTTTTTGATTGTATATAAAATTCTCGGCATTGTACTTCGGATGCGGTGCCTGGCTAGCACGCCCAATGGCGGGTATGGCCACAAGCGTTTTAATGTCTAGCTGATGGGCCGTACAAAACTCGCTTCCGGTATGATAGCCTTTGTCGTAAAGGGCGGTAAATTTGTTGGTTCGTAAAATGGATTTGGCCCGGCGCAACATCATGCCCATGGCTTTCTTATCGTTTTGATTGGTTAGTTTGTAATCGATAAGTATTTTGTTTTGATCATCCACAGTAGTTTGAAGTGTGTAGCAAACCTCAGTGATCATTCCCCGTACAATTTGGTGTCTACTATCAGGATCTGATGTGGATAATTGCGGATTTTCCGAACTTTTGTCCGCCTCGAGCTCCTGTTTGATACGGGTGTATTTCTTGTGGTGTTTTTTATGCTTGGCTATCTCTGTGCTGAGCGCTTCTGCCTTATCTCCGTCTGCTTGTTTTAATGCGAGGCTGTGTTCTTTGAGTTTATCCTCGATATAGGCCAGATGCCGTTCAATTTTCTTTTTGTTGTAATTGTTTTTCTTGCTGTTTTGTGCCCGAAGTTTTGTAGAATCTCCAGCAATTAACAATCCTCCAATAAGGTTAAAGTTTTTGGCAATCTCAACACTGTAACGAAAAACACGTTTGATGGCCTTAGGGTTTTCTTTTCTAAATCTCGCAATGGTATTGTGATCTGGTTTTAAATTTTTCAAAAGCCAAATTACTTCTAAATTACGATGACATTCTTTTTCTAATTGTCTAGAGGAACGCATACGGTTCATATAGCCATAGATATACAATTTCAATAAATCTGCAGGGTTATACGGCGGTCTTCCTTGAGAGGGTAAAGACTCAAACCCCATCTCCTGTAGGTCGATGCTTTCTACAAACTGATCGATAAAGCGTACCGAGTTGTCTTGCGGTACCATGTCGTCCAAACAGCTAGTATATAAAGCGAGTTGTTGACGGTTTTCTCCTTGTTGATATTCCATACCTTAAGATACAAATAACCAAGGCAGCATCTAAAGAGAGTGCAATGAGTTTTCAACAAACTTATTAAGTTTTGAGACAGTCTGACGGT
>NZ_JAVLSO020000026.1:0-1274 GCF_032080575.2 Aequorivita sediminis
CTAAATCTGGACTAATATATGAGGATAGTTACAGAAGTACCATGGTGAAAAATTAATACATTTTTACTTGTTTTTTACCACAGTACTTTGTTGTGTGTCGTTATTCTATCTGTTGTATAATAGTTTTAACTTGCTCAATATTATTATTCCAGAAACCTCTCATTCTCTTGGTTCCAATGTGAGGAACAGAAATAATTGGTATATCTGACCAGTTAACCTTTCGAATATATTGTTTTTTGCCAGTTTTTGGAATTACAGGAATTAAATTGATTTTATCATTGATTTCTAAGGCATTCATTAAATTTTCGAAAACTGCTTTTCCTTGAGTGATAATTAATTTCGGGTTTACACCTTTAATCTCATCGGATAAATGCGATTTGGCGTATGTTTGTCTAATCTGATACCAATCTCTATTTCCACCAAGGATTTGGTCAATTTTGTCAGCACTTCCAACTGCTAATCCATTCCCTCTAAAAGGGCTAAGAGGAAATAAATCAGTCAAATAACATTTTTCCAATGCATCTTTTTTTGAAACATTAAATTTACTTGATACTATTTCCGATAAATATTTAAAAATGGGATGGTCATCAGTAATATAATTCTCTATGCTTTTTTCGTTATTAAAACCATAGACTGTTTGTAAATATTTAAAATGGATATGAGGCTCTGCACCTATAACAAATACATCTTTACCCTTTTCTTCGTCAAATTCCCCGTGCCAACTTGGAAAATCAATCGACCAAGCATTGATGTCAGTAACACTATTTAAAATATCTTCTGTAATTAAATTATTTGCTAATAGACCATCCGTAAAATTTTTAACGTATTTTCTTTTTACGTTATAGTCTATATCATCATTTTCTAACTTCTTCAAAGTATTATTATAATTCAAAAAAGATGAAACGACTTTTTTATCGTCATAGAATTTTTGCTGTAAGAATTTCATAATTAAGTTTTAATTCATTTTCCAAGAAACATCACCAAGCTCTGTTTCATTATACATTTTAAAATTTAGCCAAGAAATTCCACCTTCAATTACATTTAAAGTAATTGAATAGCCAGAAAAAGTTTCTTCGTTTAAATTTAATTCTGTTCCTTTTTTTATTTCGTTCAAGAGTTTATTTTTTTGCTCTTGAGTTATTTCAATTTCAATCTTTGGCATAAGTTTTTTTTTAATGACACACAACGGCAGTCTGTCTCAAAACTACACTAATTTTCTTTTAAATTCAGTTGCAGGGTTAAGATTTCCGTATTTCATGAATTTTATGAAATTT
>NZ_JAVLSO020000027.1:0-1269 GCF_032080575.2 Aequorivita sediminis
TGCTAAATCTGGACTAATATATGAGGATAGTTACAGAAGTACCATGGTGAAAAATTAATACATTTTTACTTGTTTTTTACCACAGTACTTTGTTGCCAGTAGTTATTTTCATCGTCTATTTCCCATTGGTGTGTAAATAGCTCTTACTGAATTCGATGTTCTATCGAAATAATCTTTTTCCTTTTTCAGTTTGGTTTTTTTCTTAAAGTTCTTCTTTTTCTTTATTAATGGTATTTGATAATCAATTTTATGCTCATCAAGATAAATTCTGTACTTTTTATTTATACCTCTTGAAAGATAGACTTTCAATTTTTGAATTGATTTTCTCGTATTTATTACCTTTAAACTTTTATCGTCTATTCCAAGTGGTTCTAAAATCGCAAGAACTTTATTTCTCAATTCATTCAGTTCCGTTTTCTTTTTATCTAATTTGAGTTTGTTTAGCTCCTTTTTAAGATTTATTAATTCAGTCTCTGTGTTTGTAATTTTATTTGTTAAATAATTAATGTCATAATCACAAATTATGTCCTCTTTGTTTTTTCTCTCAATATCAGAGTGTTGAATATCTATATGAGCTATAAACATTGATTTCGTGTGAGATTTATTTTTTTCACAAATAGGACATAAAAATTCAATTAGATTCTTTTTCATCTAACAACTTTGTTTAAAGAAATCAGTTTTCTTTTTTACAGATTCAATCATACTACCAATTGCGTGTCCTCTTGTTCCTCCTCCAGTTTTTTTCCAATTTTGCAAATAGTTATTTAAGTCAATTTGTAGGTTTTCTAATTGTTCTAATATTTCTTGCTTGGATTTACTTTCTTTGATAATTGGTTTTTTTTCAAAACCTTGATAAATCCATAAGCCAGCAAAAACAATAATCCAATAAACTGGAATTCCAATAAAAATGGATTCAATTACAAAATGAAATTCATCAAAGTGACTTGAAGAGCCTAATTCAAATAATGCTCCAATTATTGAAGCACCAATAAAAGTTCCAATTATTAATGACCTTCTAATTCCAGAGTTTAAACTTTTAAAATACTTAATCATTTTATTTCGGGTGTCGTTTTTAATTACTGGCAACGTGATTGTGTATGATTAGTGGCGTGTTTAAGTACCTAATTTAGCAAATACAAACCAAATAGAAAATCCGCGAGGATTTTCGTAAGTAGGCGAGAACCAGCCATTAATTATACACGTCTTAAGTTTACAATTCATTAAATTTAGATATAAATCAGAAAGAACAAAAGAGAGGAATAAGGTTAT
>NZ_JAVLSO020000028.1:0-1266 GCF_032080575.2 Aequorivita sediminis
TTAAGATACAAATAACCAAGGCAGCATCTAAAGAGAGTGCAATGAGTTTTCAACAAACTTATTAAGTTTTGAGACAGTCTGACGGTCTCGTATAACCGTCAGTTACGGATTTAAAGTTACTAATTTTCGGTTAAGCACAGACGTTAGCAATTCCGAGTGGATTCGGACGCAGTCGAATCCGCCGTAATTGCGGTTATACATTGTTGCCAGTAGTTTTTTTATTCCGTCCAATTTTCTAATTCCTTTGTTTCTGGGTCATAAAAAAGTTCAATTCTATATTCTTCCTCGTATGGTTTTCCATTCCATTTTACAATGTCAAATTGTAGCTCTCTTAATTTTTTTCTTATCAGTCGAGTACACTTTCGGTGACTAAATGCGTACCAAAAATTTTCCCAATTATTCTCTAAATAAGGAACAAACTTAACCTTTTCAATTATTCCTTTTTTTCCGATTGTAACATAGTATTCGTCATCACATTCACAGTCGGTCAGCTTTTCCCAATTCAACTCTTTAATTGATTCGAAAATTTTTTTTGTTACCGTATCTTTTTCTAATCTTGAGATTCCATTTTTCAAGTCAACATAATTTTCAACAAGATCACTTTTTTTTAGATTGCCTTTTTTGAAATATAGAATTTCTTCTTTTTCATAAGTTCTGCTAAAAATTCCGTCCCATTTTAGCATTTTACCTTTTGGTATTATGAGATATTCAGAAAACCAATCTGCTTTGATTTTTCCGTTATTGAATTTTTTCGGAAATGAAGCTTTTAAAATTTCTTTACTGTATTTAGAATCTTTAATGTCAGTTAAATAAAGTTGGTTTTCTTTCAATTCCCATATTGCTTGAAATCCTCTCCACAAATTGGTTGAAATATATAATCCGTTTTCAAACTTTGAAATATTGTCCGTTAGATTTTGAAATTCCTTTTCAGTCAGTCCTTTTATTGGTAATTCATAAATGTAAATTGTATCATTCCCAATTTTTAGTAAATCAGGTAATTGAGGACTTGTTGCAAATACAAAATTTGAAATAAGAATTAAAAATATGGTGGTTAGTTTGTTCATTCAAATTACTGGCAACGTGTTTGTATATGGTTTGTTGCGTGGTTTAGCACGTAATTTAGCAAATAAAAACCGAATAGAAAATCCGCGAGGATTTTCGTAAGTAGGCTAGAACTAGCAATAAATTATATACGGCTTAAGTTTACAATTCATTAAATTTAGATATAAATCAGAAAGAACAAAAGAGAGGAATAAGGTTATTATA
>NZ_JAVLSO020000029.1:0-1245 GCF_032080575.2 Aequorivita sediminis
AACCCCACAACATTAATTTAAACTTTTTTTAATACCAACTCAACAATAAAACATAACACACTGAAAACTCAGAACTTAAAAGAGGAAATAAAATACGCGATAAAACGAGTTCACACTACAGCGTAGCACTTACACTAATATATTAACGCAAGATAATCCAATTTCCTTAGATCCAATCAAGCTAATTAGAGCATAACAATACTAATAATTGAATTATTTCAACAGAATAAATCAGAAGATTTCAATTCAGATTTAAATTTCAATGATTTTCAAACTTATTTTTAAGCTAAGAAAATCTAGCAATCCGCGTCAAAAAATCTAGATAACGAAAAAAAGTTAATCAACATAATTTATTATTTCACTGAATATAGTTTTCTAATTATCTATGACATCCTTTACATCGAATTAAATATGGCTATTTAAAAAATAGAAATAATTGCCCAGCGTTCTTAAAAAGAATAGCTAAACCAAAAATATCATATTTATTCCGGAATAATTGAGAAACAAAATTAGGGCGTAAATATTATTTACATAAAAATAAAAGGATGTCATTTATATAGCCCCTTAATTTATTTCTAAAAGCTATTACTTATCTATAAAACTAAAGCAAGTTATACAACCTATTTAATTTCAAAAATACTTTGAGTCCAAATGCTCCTGGTAATGGAATGAAAATTATATGCTGGAAAGCTAAAAATTCAATTTAGTTGATGAATAATTTTTTTTAATTAGCACAATACCCATATCTAGACAATTTAATAAGTAATTTAATATAGGATTCCCGCTGAAAAGTTTTGGGCAACTAGATTTTGAACTTGATGAGATTAAATACTCACCTATGCGTTGGCGACAGTAATTATATTTCAGTTTAGGGTAAAAATAAGTTCTAATCACCTCCAATACTAATAAGGTTTACAAAAAAGAAAGGCGGCTTGAGTAGTAAAAAATGGTTCTTGCAGGGTTACTTGGGTAACACTGCAATTACCACCCACGCTGTGGGGGTGTAGGGTATTTCAGTTTAGGACAAAAATAAATTCTAATCACCTCCAGTAATGATAAGGCTTATAAAAAAAGAAAGGCGGCTTAAGGAGTAAAAACGGTTCTTGCAGGGTTACTTGGGTAACACTGCAATCACCACCCACATTGTGGAGTGTAGGTTGCTTAAATTATAAATTTAGAAAATCAACTTTCGAACAAAACGAAGAAGAGCAATCTCCTAAAAGATTGAATCGGTAATTTGTTATT